>NZ_JBVJAB010000003.1:189593-358292 GCF_055591025.1 Streptomyces sp. NPDC041784 | reverse complement strand
GTGGGGAGGGGGGGCGGAGGGGGAAAGGAGGTCGAAGCCGCGGAAAAAGGCCCGGCCGGGAAGAGGGGGCCGGCCGGGTGGGGCGCCCCCTCCGCTCAAAGGGGAGCCCCACCCGGCCGGGGGGTGCGCGCCGCCCCCGTCCCCACGGTGCGGCGCGGTCAGGTCACCGTCCAGTCATCCCGTGGACGGCGGCCTGGGTCTGTCGCGGTCATGGAGCCCGAGCACCGGAAGTACGGCGGCCTCCACAAAGCGCAGCAAGTAGTCCTGGTCGGCGTATTCCCCGTCCACCACGGGACGGGCGCGGACCACGCCGAACATCTGGGCCGGGACGTACTCCAGCGCGGGATGGTCGGCGGCGATCTCACCGCGTTCGACGCCGCGCCGCAGGATCTCCCGCAGGGCCTCGATCTCGGGGTCGACCAGCGCCTCGCGCAGCGCCAGCGCGAGGTCCTGGTCCCCGGTGACGGCGTGACCGAGGGCCTGGAGCAGCTTGGAGTCGTTCGTCGACCAGCGGCCGGTGGCCCGCGCGGCCTCGCGCAGGTCGTCGGCGAGTGATCCGGTGTCGATGCCGGCCAGCCGCGCGGTGCGGCGCGAGCGCAGGGCGGCGACGACGAACTGGGGCTTGGTCTTCCACTGCCGGTAGAGCGTGGACTTGCTGCACCGGGTGGTGGCGGCGACGCCCTCCATGGTGACCGCTTCGTATCCGCACTCGCGGATCTGTTCGAGGACGGCGTCGAAGAACTCCTGCTCGCGCTGGGGCGTGAGCTTGGAGCGGCGCGTGGCGGTGACCGGCTCCGGTCCGTCCGCGGCCTGCGACGTCATCGTCTCTTCTCCTCCCGGCTCCTCTTCCGAGTCCGAGCCTGATTCCAGTGTGGCGTATGTCAATCGATACGCCAGTGTACCGGTACTCCCGCGTATCGGTACACTGCCGTATCGGTACGACATCGTATCGATCGATCAAACGCACCACCGTCAGTGAAGGGGCCGGGGGATGAATGCCCGCACCGAGCCTGGAGAAGCGGAGCCGGTCACGCCGGCGCGGCCGCCGATAGTCCGCGAGCTCCTGCTCGTCGCTGGACTCTTCCTCGTCTACAAGTTCGGGCGGCAGCTGGCCACGGGCCACACCGCCGAGGCCTTCCGCAACGCCCACGACGTGTGGGACGCCGAGCGGTGGCTGCGTCTGCCCGGCGAGGGCGCCGTGCAGTCCCTGCTGCTGCACGGCGACACCCCGGCCCAGGTCGCGAACACCTACTACGCGACCGTCCACTTCCCGGCCACGCTCGCCTTCCTGGTCTGGCTCTACCTGCGACGCCCGGCGCACTACGTCTGGGCCCGCCGGGTGCTGGCCGCGCTCACCGCGGCCGCCCTGGTGCTGCACCTGGCGTTCCCGCTCGCGCCGCCGCGGATGCTCGCGGTGACCGGGCTGGTCGACACCGCCCGCGTGTACGGCCCGTCGGTGTACGGGCCCCCGCAGACCGACCACCTCTCGAACCAGTTCGCGGCGATGCCCTCGCTGCACTTCGGCTGGGCGCTGATGGTCGCGATCGGCCTGATCGTCGCGACCCGGTCACGATGGCGGTGGCTGTGGCTGCTGCACCCGCTGCTGACCCTGCTGGTGATCGTGGGCACGGCGAACCACTACTGGCTCGACGCGATCGCGGCGGGCGCCCTGCTCGGGGTCGCGCTCGCCCTGATCCACGCGCCCCGCCGCACCGCGACCACCGCGGGGCGCGGGATGCCGCGGCCGGCTCCGGCGAAGGCCGGGGACCAGGTCCTGGTGGGGGCGGGCCGATGAGCGCCACCCTGCTCGCCGTCGTCCTCTCGCTGTTCTCCGCCGTCGCCTACGCGGCCGCGGCCGTCGCCCAGGAACGGCTGGCCTCCCGGTCCCCCGGGGCGGGCCTGGTGCGGCTGCTGGGCAGCGGCGCCTGGTGGTGCTCGGTGGGACTGAACGCCGCGGCCGCGCTGCTGCACGTGGTGGCGTTGCGGTACGGCCCGCTGACCGTGGTGCAGCCGCTGGGCGCGCTGACCCTGGTCGCGGCGGTGCCGTTGGGCGCGCGGGTCGCGGGACGACGGGTCGGCGCGGCCGAGTGGCGGGGCACCGCCTACACGCTGGCCGGTCTGGCCGCCGTCCTGGTCACCGCGTCGGGTCCGGCGCCCGAGGACGTGCTGAGCGCGCCCGAGGCGGTCGCGGTGGCCGGGGCGACGGCGGCGCTGATCGGCCTGCTGGCCCGGCGCGGCACCCGGCCCGGACTGCGGCACGCGACCGCGTCGGGCTTCGCCTCCGGGGTGGCCTCGGCGCTCACCCAGACGGTGACGGTGGCGGCGACGGACGGCTCGGCCCCCGTGCTGAGCGTGCAGGTGATCGGGGTGGCGCTGCTGGTCGCCGCGTTCGCGACGGGCGGGCTGCTGCTGTCGCAGACCGCCTACCGGGACGGCCTGGGCGCCCCGTTGGCCATGGTGACCCTGGCGAACCCGGTGGCCGCCGCGGTGATCGGCCTGGCCCTCCTGGGCGAGCGGCTCCAGGGCGGGCCCGCGGGCGTGCTGCTCGCGCTGGCCGGGGCGGGCCTCGCGGGACGGGGTGTCGTGCTGCTGTCGCGGGCCACACCGGAACCCGCTCCGGTGCTCCTCGCCCCCGTCGACGACGAGCATCCCGTGGCGGCGGTGCTCGCCCTGAAGCCGGGGACGGCGTCGGCCGAACCGGCGCTGCTGCCCCGGCCCGCGACCGGACCGGAGCACCTCACCGCGCTCTGACCGGCGTCAGCCGAGTCCGCGCGAGTCCTGCTTGAGCGCGGTGTCGACGGTCAGGGCCGTGGCGACGACCAGGCTCAGCAGCGGTTCGGGCAGCTGGTAGTGGATCTGGAGGACGTAGTTGTCCGCCGTGGTGAACATCGTCTTGGCGAGGCCCTCCCAGGTCTTGGTGATCCGGGCGACCTCGTTCTCCGCGTGGTCGACGATGGCGAAGTTCCACGCCCGCCAGTTCTCCGCCTTGATCGCGCCGATCTTCTGGCCGCCGGCGGTGATGGCAAAGTTGATCTTCCCGAAGACGTTCTGCTGAGCGATCTCGCCGACCGGCTGTCCGTCGGGACGGGTCACGATCACCCGCGACTTGAGGAACTTCCGGGGCCGGGTCAGCAGCAGCACCGGCTGCCCGTAGGCGTCGCGGATCTCCAGCCGGTGCGTCATGAACTGGTCGAGGCTGGCGACGAAGCGCAGGATCTTCTTCAGCGCGCTCTGCCCGACCTGGACGACCGAGCCGAGCTGATTGCCCTGCTGGTCCATGACCTTGTACTCGTTGGTCAGCTCGATCAGCTTCGCCTTCTGGTTCACCACCAGGACGGGCTCGCTGAACAGTGTGCCGCCGCCGGGGCCGCTCGGGGCGACCCCGGCCTGCTGCTGCACCTGCTGCTGGACGCGCTGGTCGGGGCCGGCCGGCTGGTGCGGCACCTTCGGCGCGGCCTGCGCCTGCTGGTCGGCGTGCGTGTGCTCGGTCCACTGGGCGCCGTCCCAGTAGCGCAGGGTCTGGGCGGCTCCGTGCGGATCCGGGTACCAGCCTGCGGGTGTGTTCGAATGCGTGGTCACCGGGGCACACTATCCCGAGCCCGTAGGGACCTGAACAGACCCCACCATGCGGTGTTCACCCGGCTTTTACCCCGGCACGGCTACTCCGTGACGATCGCCGGATCGCTCACACCCGGGCACCCGTTCTCGACATGTCCGGCGAACCGCCGCAGATAGGACGGGTCGGTGTCCGAGGTGACGGTGAGGTCGTACCAGCGCCGGCTCGCGCCCAGGTCGACGGTGCGCCGCACGACGGCACCCGCGCGCACCCGGACGGTCGTCGTGCGGGAGCGGTAGCCGTCCACCAGCTTCAGCACCGCGGTACCCGAACCCTTGTGGGTGAAGGTGAGTTCGACGTCGTCGCCGACGTGGCGGGCGACCACCTCGACTCCGGCGGCCTTCCCCTTGAAAGCGCGCAGGAAGCCGTTGGGGCCGTGCACGGTCAGGTCGTACGAGCCGCCGGAGTAGGCCGAGTTCCATGTGTCGGAGACGGTCTTGCCGGCGCCGGTCGTGTAGAACCACGGTCCGTCGGTGCGGTTGCCGGAGGTCACATGGAACGCGGCGCCGGCCTTGGCGCCGGAGGCGAAGGTGAGCGTGATCTCACCGGCCGCGCCGTCCGCCGAACCGTCTACGAACGGCGTGTACTTGAGTGGGCGGGTGCGGCGCGAGCCGCGCTCCTGCTTGGGCAGGACGCCCTCGGCGGGCGGGGCCGGCTTGTAGTCGGGGTGGCGCTCGCGGTCCTGGGGCTCGTAGCCGTCGGTGTCGGGGACGGGGACGGGCTCGGTGTCCTTGCGGGAGAAGTCGAAGGCCGCGGTCAGATCGCCGCAGACGGCCCGCCGCCAGGGCGAGATGTTGGGCTCGTGCACCCCGAAGCGGCGCTCCATGAACCGCACGATCGAGGTGTGGTCGAGGGTCTCGGAGCAGACGTAACCGCCCTTGCTCCAGGGGGAGATGACGAGCATCGGCACCCGCGGGCCGAGTCCGTAGGGGCCGGCGACGCGGTTCTTGTCGCCCGGGTAGAGGTCCAGGGTGACGTCGACCGTGGACCTGCCCCGGTCGTCGGAGGCCGGCGGGAGCGGCGGCACGACGTGGTCGAAGAAGCCGTCGTTCTCGTCGTAGGTGACGAACAGGGCCGTCTTCGCCCACACCGCCGGGTTGGAGGTGAGCGCGTCCAGGACCTGGGCGATGTACCAGGCGCCGTAGTTCGAGGGCCAGTTGGAGTGTTCGGAGAAGGCTTCCGGGGCGGCTATCCAGGAGATCTGCGGCAGCCGGCCCACCTTCACGTCGGCCTTCAGCACGTCGAAGTAGCCGTCGCCGTTCTTGACGTCGGTGCCGGTGCGGGCCTTGTCGTGGAACGGATCCCCGGGCTGCGCGTTGCGGTACTTGTTGAAGTACAGCAGCGAGTTGTCGCCGTAGTTGCCGCGGTAGGCGTCCTGGATCCAGCCCCAGGAGCCCTGTGCGTCGAGGCCGTCGCCGATGTCCTGGTAGATCTTCCAGGAGACGCCCGCCTGCTCCAGGCGCTCGGGGTAGGTCGTCCAGTCGTAGCCGAGTTCGTCGTTGCCGAGGACGGGGCCGCCGCCCCGGCCGTCGTTGCCCGTGTGACCCGTCCACATGTAGTAGCGGTTCGGGTCGGTGGAGCCGATGAAGGAGCAGTGGTAGGCGTCGCAGACGGTGAACCGGTCGGCGAGCGCGTAGTGGAACGGGATGTCCTCACGGGTGAGATACGCCATGGTGGTGGTGCCCTTGGCGGGCACCCAGTTGTCGTACTTGCCCCCGTTGTAGGCGGCGTGGCCGTCGGGCCAGCTGTGCGGCAGGCCTTCCAGGAACTGCATGCCGAGGTCGTCGGCGGTGGGGCGGAAGGGCAGCAGTTCGCCGGTGCCGTCCGGCTGGTGCCAGACCGACTTTCCGTTCGCGAGCGTGACCGGGCGCGGGTCGCCGAAGCCGCGCACGCCCCTCAGGGTGCCGAAGTAGTGGTCGAAGGAGCGGTTCTCCTGCATCAGGACGACGATGTGCTCGACGTCCTCGATCGACCCCGTGCGGTGGTTCGCGGGCAGCGCGGCGGCACGCTCGATGCTGCCGTTGAGTGCGGTGAACGCCGTGGTGGCGCCCGCGAGCTGGAGGAAGCGGCGCCGGTTGACTTCGGGCATGGGTGAGGGACCTCTCGACGGAAGGGTGTCTCGTCCGGCCGGTTCATGTCGGAAATGCGCGCGCCAGAAGTGTTCCAAGGGCACCGAACGTCAGGGAAGGGTCGGGTGGCGTCCGTGTGAAAGTCGACCGTACGCGAGGTGTGCACGGATCCGAGGTCAGCCCAAAGATCCCCAAAAGGGTGCCGACAGGTGCCGTGCAGGCCGCAGTTGGGCCGGAATCCGGCGGGATGGCCGAGAAACCGCGGCCCGGGCGCCGGGCGGACGGACGGCCAAGGGGCGGGTACGCGCCAATACCCTCCGAACCGCCCGCCCCGTCGATCCGCTGCGTCACACCCCGACTACAGTGCGCATGCACAGGGTTTCTGACGGCTCCACAGGTTCCCCACACATTCTCCACGGATGGAATATTTCCGGCCGATATGAGCATTCCGGGTGATCCACGGGGACGACGGCGCTCTCGCCGCCTGCCTAGCCTCCCGGGCCATGCGATCACCTCTGATGCGACGCCTCGGCCTCGCCACGTTCCTCGCCGCCGTCCTCGCCGTGTTCGGCCTGGCCCCCAGCGCGAGCGCGGACCCGGCACCGGCCGAGCTGACCTTCGCCACGAACAGCGCGACCGCCACGCCCGGCGGCACGGTGAACCTGTCGATGACGATCACCAACAACAAGACCTACGACATCTGGTTCGTGTACCAGAGCATCGACCCGACCTGGCTGACCACCCAGCGTCCGGACCTCAAGTACAGCTTCACCGGCTGCGCCCTGACCACGGCCGCCGGCAGCACCCCCTGCTCCGGGACCGGCCCGGCCAACCTGGGCGCCAACTACGGCTCCACGATCCCGCCCGGGCAGAGCCGTACGGTCACGCTGACCCTCCAGGTCGCGGCGGACTCCGGCTGCAACGGCAACATCGGGTTCTACTCGTACTTCTACGCCGAGTTCAGCGACCGCACGAGCATCAGCGGCGGGCCGGTCTACACGCCCGAGACGCGCGTGCTCTGCGCCTGATCGCCTGACTCTCCGTCAAAATCGGCCGGTCAGGGCAGGGATGACCTGAAATCGATCTAAAGCCAGACCCGCTCAGTGGTCTGGACCACTGGCAGTGCGCCCGGCGGACCCCGGCGGTCCGCCGGTGCGCCGTTCGGCGCCCGGACCAGCACACAGAGCCCTCACGCCCATCGGGCCCCACTGACCCCCGGACGGAAAATCGCATGATCAGGTTCCGTCATGGACTTGTGGGACACCTGCACTTTTCCGTCATGTTTCGCAGCATGACCACAAAAGCTACACAGACACACCACTATGTTGACGCGACGGATGCGGGACGACTGGCTTCTGAGGGGGACGCCGGCGTCACGCAAGGGGGTGCGTCCGCTCCATGAGAGCCGTGCTCACCCCTGCCCGGGGAGGGGACTTCACCGCATGAAGCGGACCACACGCACCACCGTGCTCACGGTGGGCGCGCTCATCGCCGCACTCGGCCTGCCGGCCGGCACGGCCCACGCCGACGACACCGCACCCCGCGTCGACCTGCGGGTCCTCGTGGTGAGCGACGGCGGTCCGGCCACCGACGCCATCGCGGCGGAACTGGCGGCGGCCGGTACCCCGTACACCGAGATCGACCTCACCGACGCCGGCCGCCCGGTGATCGACGCGGCCTTCCTCGCGGACACGGTGGACGGCCGGCCGCGCGCCAGGTACCAGGCGGTCGTCCTGCCCAACGACAACCCGTTCGCGGCCGGTTCGGCGGAGATGTCGGCGCTCGCCGCCTACGAGCAGACCTACGCGATCCCCCAGGTCGACGCCTACACCTACGCGCGTCCGGAAGCGGGTCTGCAGTACCCGGTCTACGGCGGCTACTCCGGCAGCCTCGACGGCGTCCAGGCCTCGGTGACCGCCGCCGGACAGGCCGGCCCCTTCGGCTACCTGGACGGCGCGGTGCCCTTCGAGGACAACGACGCGGCCGTGGGCGAGAGTTACGCCTATCTGTCGACGCCCGCGGCGGGCGCCGACTTCACCTCCTACGTCGACGCGCCGATCCCCGGGCGCACGACACGGGGCTCGCTGGTGGGCGAGTACCGGCACGACGGACGGCGCGAACTGGTCGTCACGTTCGTCTACAACCAGTACCAGCAGCAGTTCCGGCTGCTGGCCCGCGGCATCGTGGAGTGGATGACCGGCGGGGTCCACCTCGGCGCCTCCCGGAACTACTTCGCGGTGCACGTGGACGACGTGTTCGCCGCCGACGACCGCTGGAACACCACCCTCAACTGCACGCCCGGCGACGTCGACTGCACCGACCCGAACGCCACCCCCGACCCGATCCGGATGACCCCCACGGACGTCACCCACGCCACCGCCTGGCAGAACACCAAGGGCTTCACCCTGGACCTGGCCTACAACGCGGCCGGCACGGTCGACCAGCGCGCGGACAACAACGGCGCCGACCCGCTCGCCGACCAACTGCTCACCGACAAGAACCAGTTCCGCTGGATCAACCACACCTACACCCACGCCTTCCTCGGCTGTGTGCAGGACACCACGGTGGTGCCGTGGAAGTGCGACACCAATGCCGACGGCAGCACCAAGTGGGTCAGCCGCACGGAGATCTCCGACGAGATCGCCAACAACCGCGTCTGGGGCCAGAGCGCCGGACTCCCGCTGGAGAACGACGAGTTGGTCACCGGTGAGCACTCCGGCATGAGGGTGCTCCCGCAGCAGACCGAGGACAACCCCAACCTGGCGCTCGCCCTCGGCGACAACGCCGTCGGCTGGCTCGGCTCGGACAACTCCCGTGAGCCCGCCCAGCGTCAGCTCGGATCGGCCACGACCGTGCCGCGCTACCCGATGAACGTCTTCTACAACGCGGGCCGGGCCGCCGAGCAGGTCGACGAGTACAACTGGATCTACACCAGCCGCGCCCAGGGCGGCAGCGGCATCTGCGAGGACAACCCGGCCACCACCACCTGCCTGGCGGCGCCGCTGGACACCGCCACCGGCTACACCGGCCACATCGTGCCGCTGGAGACCCGCATCGCCCTCGGACACGTCCTCGCCAACGACCCCAGGCCCCACTTCATCCACCAGTCGAACCTGGCCGAGGACCGCATCGCCTACCCGGTGCTCGACGGTGTCCTCGACGGCTACGACGCCCTGTTCGACACGGACACCCCGGTGGTGAACCTGCGGATGAAGGACATCGGCGTCGAGCTGGAGCGCAGGGCCGCCTGGCAGGCCGCCCTGGCGGCCGGCCAGGTCACCGCCTACCGCATCGGTGACGCGGTGACCGTCGAGGCGCCCGACGGCGTGGCCGTCACGGCGTCCCTGCCCACCGGCACCACCCTGGCCGGCGGCGCGTTCGGGACGGCGTACGCGGGCGGGGTGTCCGGCTGGACGCCCGCCGCCGGCACTCCCCTGGCGTTCACCCTGCCGGCCTCCGCCGCGGCCCCGGCCGCCGACACCTCCGCCACCCTCGCGGCCACCCGCCCCGCGCCGGACACCCGTGTCCCCGCGGGCGTGACCGAGCAGGTTCCGCCCACCGCGGGCGACTGAACGGCGCACCGACCCAAGGACCGAACCGGCCGCGACCGCGCGGCCGGAACCCACCGGTGGCCCGCACCCCGGGCCACCGGGCACGAACCACCCCACACCTCGGCCGTGGAGCACATCGATGCACGTTCCCCACGGCGCGCGACGCCCCGGCGCGACGCGCGTCACCCTGCTCACCGAAGGCACCTACCCGCACAGTCACGGCGGCGTGAGCGTCTGGTGCGACCAGCTGGTCCAGGGCATGCCCGACATCGACTTCGACGTCATCGCCGTCACCGGCACCGGACGCGAGGCCGTCGTCTGGGACCTGCCCGCCCAGGTCTCCCAGGTCCTGTCCGTCCCCATGTGGGGCGCGCCGCCCGAGGGCCGCGCGCCGCGGGGCCGCGCCCGGAGCCGGCTCGCCGCCTCCTACGAGGAGTTCCTCACCGCCCTGCTCGACCCGCGCGCCGAGGACGGCTTCGCACCCGCCCTGTACGCGCTGGCACGGGCCGCCGCCGACGGAGCGCTCAGCCCGTTCCTGCGCGGCGACCGGGCGATCACGATCCTCACCTCGGTGTGGAACCGCCCCGGTCTGGCCGTGCGCGAGGCCCGGCCGACCGTGCACGACGCGCTCACCGCGACCGCGCTGCTCGAACACGCCCTGCGCCCGCTGGCCGCGCCGCCCCCGCACACGGGCGTCGCGCACGCGGTGAGCGGCGGCGTCGCCGCCCTCCCGGGCCTGGCCGCGCTCGACCGGTACGGCGTCCCGCTGCTGCTGACCGAGCACGGCGTCTATCTGCGCGAGCGCTACCTCGGCTACCGCACCGCGCCCTACCGCTGGCCGGTGAAGGCGGTCGTCCTCGGCTTCTTCCGGCTGCTGGCCGAGGAGAGCTACCGCCGGGCCGCCCTGATCACGCCCGGCAACCGCTACAACCGGCTCTGGGAGGAGGAGGGCGGTGCCGACCCGGAGTCGATCCGCACGGTCTACAACGGCGTGGACCCGGCCGCGTTCCCGCCCGCCGGGCCCGAGCCGAGCACGCTCACCCTCAGCTGGGCGGGCCGGGTCGACCCGATCAAGGACCTGGAGACCCTGATCCGGGCCTTCGCCCTGGTGCGGGAGCGGCTCCCGGACGCCCGGCTGCGCTTGTTCGGGGGCACCCCGCGCGGCGGGGAGGCGTACCGGGAGCGCTGCGAGGCGCTGGCCGCGGAACTCGGGCACGCGGACGCGGTCACCTTCGAGGGCCGGGTCGACGACATCAAGGACGCCTACGCGGCCGGGAACGTGGTGATGCTCTCCAGCATCAGCGAGGGCTTCCCGTTCACCCTGATCGAGGCCATGTCGTGTGGGCGGGCCACCGTCTCCACCGATGTGGGCGGGGTCCGGGAGGCGGTCGGCGACACCGGGCTCGTGGTGCCGCCGCGCGACCCGGAGGCGATGGCGGCCGCCGCGCTGGAGCTGCTGGGCGACCCGGCACGGCGCCGGGCGATGGGCGAGGCGGCCCGGCTGAGGGTGATCGAGCAGTTCACCCTGCGCCAGACCATCGACACCTTCCGCTCCATCTATCGCGAACTGCCCGCTCTGGAGCGGGCGTCGGCGCCGATACCGGCTCCGCCGGCACCGCTCGTCGCGCCGGTCGGCACGGTGGCCGGATGAGCGGGCCGATCTCCCTGGAACCCGGCGGCGCCGAACAGGACACCCTGGCGCTGCGGCTGGCCGAGACCCGGCCGCCGCGCCGCCGTCCCCGCTGGGCCGCCGACGACAGCACGCTCGCCATCCGGCTGCCCCGGCACGGCCCCGACGAGGAGGCGGTCAGCCGGCTCGCCGCCGAACTCGCCGACCGCGTCGGCCCCGCCGTCCACCCCTACGAGGTGGCCGCGCTGCTGGAGGCGGAGGGCCTGTCCGCCTCGCTGATCAAGGAGCGCTACGGCCATCCCAACCTGTTCTCGCTGGCCGCCGCGCTGTACGAGCAGGTGCCGCGGACCTTCCCGGAGCCCGCGCGGGCACCCGACCCCTGGCGGCCGGACACCGTGCGCTGCCTCCTGCGGGGCGTGCTGTTCGCGCTGCCGGGCCTCGCCTATCTGCTCACCGCGCCCCTGTGGAACGCCGGCCGGCACGCCCCCGCGCTGATCGTGGCGGGGCTGGTCTCCTGGGCCTGGGGGCAGGCGCTCGGCCACCGCGCCCATCTGCGGATGGCGACCGGGCGGCGGGAGGCGGGCCGTACGCTGCTGGTCGGCGCGCCCGTCGGGGCGGCCCTGGCCACGGCGGCCGGTGCGGTGCCCGCCGGGGGCGGCCCGGTGACGCTGGTGGCCGCCGCGCAGTCGCTGTACCTGGCGGCCGCCGGGGTGCTGCTGGTGCTGGCCCGGGAGCGGCTGCTGCTCGCCGCGCTCTCCCCGCTGATCGCCGGTGCCGCCGTACTGCCGTGGTGGGAGCCGGGGGACGTACCGCGGGCCGGGCTGCCGGCGCTGGCCCTGCTCGCCACGCTCGCCGTGACCGGCCGGACGCTGGCGACGGCGCTCGCCGCCCCGGCGGTGCCCGGCGCCGTACGGCCGAGCCCGCTGTGGTCCCTGCCGTACGGCCTGTTCGGGCTGGCGGCCGGGGTGCTCGTGCTGCTGGAGGGCGGCCGGGAGCCGTACGCGGTGATCGTGCTGACCCTCAGCATGGGCCCGGCGGAGTGGCTGCTGTACCGCTACCGGGGCCTGTCGGTCGCCGCGCTGCGGGCCACCGCCACGCCCGCCGGGTTCCTGCTGCGCTCGGCCGGGATCCTCGGGCTCTGTCTGCTCGCCTATCTGCTGCCCCTGTGGCCGGCCGCCCTGCTGACCGGCGCCGAACCGGCCGCGCTGCTGCTGCTCGCGGCCGCCCTGTGGACCGCCCTGCTGCTCCAGGCGTTCGGGGCCGCCTGGCCGTCGGCCCTCATCTGTCTCGCCGCGGCGGGGGGTGCCGGGGCCGTCACACTGCTCGACCTGCCGCCGGGCCCGGCCGCCGCGCTCTCCCTGTGCTGCGGCGCGGCCGCCCTCTGTCTGGCGGCGTGTGCGCTGTGGCAGCTCGGCCGCCCCGCGCCACACGCCTGAGCGACGCGCCCGCCCGGCGCGTCCGCCGCTCCTCCCCACGGCTCGTCACCCAACCCCCCCACATCCAACCGATTGGAAGGACACCGGAGTTGACCTCCACACCGCTCGCCGCCGTCACCGGAGCCGAGGGTTTCATCGGCTCCCATCTCACCGAGGCGCTGGTCGCCTCGGGACACCGGGTCCGCGCCATGGCCCAGTACAACTCCTTCTCCTCGTACGGCTGGCTGGAGACCCTGCATCCGGACGTTCTGGAGCAGGTGGAGATCGTCCTGGGCGACGTCCGGGACCCGGGCTCGGTCCGGGGTCTGCTCGAGGGGGCCGACACCGCCTACCATCTGGCCGCGCTGATCGCGATCCCGTACTCCTACCAGGCGCCGCACAGCTATGTGGACACCAATGTCACCGGCACCCTCAACGTGCTGGAGGCCGTGCGCGCGCTGGGCACGCCCCGGCTGGTGCACACCTCCACCAGTGAGACGTACGGCACCGCGCAGACCGTGCCGATCACCGAGGACCACCCGATCAACACCCAGTCGCCGTACGCCGCTTCGAAGGCGGGCGGGGACCGGCTGGCGGACAGCTACCACGCGAGCTTCGACACCCCGGTGGTGACGCTGCGGCCGTTCAACACCTTCGGGCCGCGCCAGTCGATGCGCGCGGTGATCCCCACCGTGATCGGCCAGGTGGCCGCCGGGGAGCGGACGATCACCCTCGGCGATCTGCGGCCGACCCGGGACTTCACCTTCGTCAAGGACACCGCGCAGGCGTTCCTCGCCGTCGGCTCCGCGCCCGCCGAGCGGGTGGTGGGCCGCACCTTCAACGCCGGGACCGGCGGGGAGATCTCGGTCGGCGACCTGGTCCAGCTGATCGGCAAGGTGATGGACACCACGCTCGACGTGCGTGAGGACACCGCCCGGATCCGGCCCGCGAACTCCGAGGTGATGCGGCTGGTCGCGGACGCCACCCGGCTCGCGGCGGCCACCGGCTGGCAGCCCGCGCACTCCCTGGAGGAGGGCCTCGGGCACACCGTGGAGTTCTTCCGCGACCCCGCCAACCTGGCCCGCTACAAGACCGGCATCTACAACATCTGAGCCCCGTCCGGCACATCGCGAGCACATCCGAGAAGGAGGAGACCCATGCACGCAGTGATCCTGGCGGGAGGCAAGGGCGTCCGGTTGCGGCCCTACACCACCGCGCTGCCCAAGCCGCTCGTCCCCATCGGCGACCAGCACGCCATCCTGGAGATCGTGCTGCGCCAGCTGGCCACGGCCGGCTTCACCCACGTCACCATCGCCATCGGCCACCTCGGCGAGATCATCCGCGCTTACGTCGGCGACGGCTCGGCCTGGGGCATGCAGATCGACTACGCCACCGAGGAGAGCCCGCTGGGCACCATGGGCCCGCTGCTCACCCTGCGCGAGCGGCTGCCCGAGACGTTCCTGGTGATGAACGGCGACATCCTGACCGACCTCGACTACGCGGACGTGCTGCGCACGCACCGGGAGTCGGGGGCGCCGCTGACCATCTCCACGTACGCCCGCAAGGTGCACATCGA
This sequence comes from Streptomyces sp. NPDC041784, assembly GCF_055591025.1. Taxonomy (NCBI): domain Bacteria; kingdom Bacillati; phylum Actinomycetota; class Actinomycetes; order Kitasatosporales; family Streptomycetaceae; genus Streptomyces; species Streptomyces sp. NPDC041784. Next base: position 344,435 of record NZ_JBVJAB010000003.1, on the reverse strand, counting down.
CTTCGGGGTGCTGACCACCGACTCGACCAAGGTGGTCGCCTTCACCGAGAAGCCCAGCATGGACTACCGGGTCTCCATGGGCGTCTACGGCCTGTCCCGCTCGACCCTGGAGGGCTACACGGCCGGACTCCCGCTGGGCTTCGACGAGTTGGTGCTGGACCTGATAAGGGCTCAGAACCAGCCGCGCGCCTACGATTTCGACGGCTACTGGCTGGACATCGGGCGACCCGACGACTACGACCGGGCCAACGCCGAGTTCACCACCCGCAAGTCCCATCTGCTCAAGGGAGCCTGAGCACCCCATGCGCATTCTCGTCCTGGGCTTCACCGGCTATCTCGGAGCCCATGTCGCCGAGCGGCTGCGGGCCCTGCCGGGCGCGCTCGTCCTCGGGGCCGGCCGCTCCCGCCACGCCGCGTTCGGCGTCGACCTCGCCACGGCCCGTCCGGAGGAGCTGGCGAAGACCCTGGCCTCGGCCGCGCCCGACGCGGTGGTCAACTGCGCGGGTGCGACCGGCGGCGACGCCGTGACCCTCGCCGAGGTCAACGCGCGCGGCCCGGCGGTGCTGTGCGCGGCGCTGCGCGAGGCGGCTCCGGGGGCCCGTCTGGTGCACCTGGGCTCGGCCGCCGAGTACGGCCCCGGTGTCCGGGGCACCCCGGTCACGGAGTCCGCGGCGACCTCTCCGGCCGGCCCGTACGGCGCGACCAAGCTGGCGGGCACGGCCGCGGTGACCGCGTCCGGGCTGGACGCGGTGGTGCTGCGGGTGGGCAACCCGGTGGGCCCGGGGGCGCCGGCCGCCGGGCTGCCCGGCCGGATGGCGGCCCTGCTGCGGGAGGCGGGCCGGGGCCCGGACGCGGTGCTGCGGCTGGGCGATCTGTCCGCGTACCGTGACTTCGTGGACGTACGGGACGTGGCGCGGGCCGCCGAGCTGGCGGTCACGGCCCCGGGTCCGCTGCCGCCGGTTTTGAACATCAGCGCGGGCCGGGCGGTCCCGGTGCGCGAGCTGGTGCTCGGTCTGGCGGCGCGGGCCGGCTTCCGGGGCCGGGTCGAGGAGACGGTGGACGGCGGCCGTTCGGTCCGCTCGGGCGACGTGTCCTGGCAGTGCTCCGACATCGGCGCCGCCGCGCGGGCCCTGGGCTGGCGCCCGGCCCACACCCTCGACGAGGCGCTGGCCGCGCTGTGGGAAGGCGACGGCACGCCGTGAGCCTGCTGATTCCGCTGTATGTGCACCCGGCCGACGATCCGGGCGCGTGGCACCGCCTGATCCAGGCGGCCGGGCGTACGTACGGCGTGATCCTCAACCCGGCGAACGGGCCGGGTGAGCGCCCCGACCCCGCGTTCGCCGCGGCGGCCGGGGCGCTGAGGGAAGCGGGTGCGCGGGTCCTCGGCTACGTCGACACCGACTACGGGGTGCGGGAGCGGGCCGCGGTCGTCGCCGACGTGCTCCGGCACCAGGAGTGGTACGCGGCCGACGGCTGCTTCCTCGACCAGGTGACGGCGACGCCGGACGCCCTGCCCGCCTGCCGGCGGCTGGTGCGGACCGTGCGCAAGCAGGGCGCCGGGACGGTGGTGCTGAACCCGGGGGTCCACCCGGCGCGCGGGTACGCCCGCCTCGCCGACCTGACCGTCACCTTCGAGGGCCACTGGTCGACGTACGTCTCGGCGTTCAGCCGGCCGGAGTGGACCGCCCGGCATCCGCCCGAGCGGCTCTGCCATCTCGTCTACGGCGTCCCTCAGGCGCTGGTCCCGCTCGCGGTGCGCACCGCGGGCGAGCGGGGCGCGGCGGTCTGCGGCCCCGTGACCGGCGAACTGCCCAACCCCTGGGGAGAGTTGACCCCCGCACTGACCGGAACGGAGCCATGAGGCACACGGTACGAGGGATCCTGCTGGCCTGCGCGCTGGCGCTGGCGGGCTGTTCCGGGACGGGTGACGCGGGCGAGGGCGCTACGGCCGCTCCGTCCGACCGGGCGCGCTGGAAGCCCCGCCCGGGGCTGGCCTGGCAGTGGCAGCTGAACAGCCGGGTCGACCCGTCGGTGGACGTGCCCGTCTACGACATCGACGGCTTCGAGAACACGGCCGCGGACGTGGCCCGGCTGCACCGGGACGGCCGCAAGGTCATCTGTTACGTCAACGTCGGCGCCTGGGAGGACTTCCGGCCCGACAAGGACGCCTTCCCCCGGTCGGTCCTCGGCAGGGAGAACGGCTGGGCGGGCGAGCGCTGGCTCGACATCCGGCGGGTCTCCGTGCTGCGGCCGATCATGGAGCGGCGCTTCGACATGTGCGCCGACAAGGGGTTCGACGCGGTGGAGCCCGACCTGGTGGAGGGCTACGGCAACGACACCGGCTTCCCGCTCACCGCCCGCGACCAGCTCCGCTACAACCGCATGATCGCGGACATCGCGCACGAGCGCGGCCTGTCGGTGGGCCTGAAGAACGACCTCCCCCAGATCCCCCAGCTCCTGCCGCACTTCGACTTCGCGGTCAACGAGGAGTGCGCGCAGTTCGACGAGTGCGCGCGGCTGAGCCCGTTCATCGCGGCCGGGAAGGCGGTGTTCCACGTGGAGTACGCGGAGCCGACGAGCAGCTTCTGCGCCGAGTCACGGCGGCTGCGGCTGTCGTCGATGCGGAAGAAGCTGGAGCTGGGGGTGTGGCGCAAGCCGTGCTGACCGCCGGCCGCGCCCCGTGGGACCCGTGCCGGCCGTCTGCCTACTGTGTGGGCAGCGAGCGACGCCCTGGCCACAAGGAACCCCATGCCCCACAGCCCCGCCCCCGCGGTCTCCCCCGGAACCAGCCGCAGCACGTCGGCCACCATCGCGCCGAACATCCTGCGCTACCTCGCCCTGGTCGCCGACGACAGGTACGGCGTCGACCTCCGGCCCGAACTGACCCGGGTGGGGCTGGACGAGACGGTGATGGGTTCGGCCGCGCTGCGGGTGTCCTACCGGCAGGGCAGCGCCGTGATCCGCCGTGCCGTGGAGCTGACGGGTGACGCGGATCTGGGCCTGCGGGTCGGTGCCGCGCAGCATCTGACCGCGTGGGGGCTGCTCGGCTTCGCGCAGCTGGCCGCCGGCACCCTGCGGGACGCCATCGAGACGGGGCTGCGCTTTCAGAACCTGTCCGGGGCCATGGTCGTCTGGTCGGCCACGACGGAGGACTCCGGGTACGTGCTGCGGTCCGAGCTGCCCGACCCCGCCCTCGATCCGGCGGTCGCGGTCTTCCTCGTCGAGGAGGCGTTCGCCAGCGTCGTCACGCTGACCCGGCTGAGCGCCGGCACCGAATTCGTTCCGCGGTCGGTCGAGTTCGCGTTCTCCAGCCCGCGCGACCCGGCACCGTTCCGCGAGCTCTTCCGCTGCCCGGTGCGGTTCGGCACCGCCGAGAACCGCCTGGTGTTCCCCGCCGCCTGGGCCGCGCGGCCGATGCCGGGCCGCGACCCGGTCACCTACGCCTCGGTGCTGGACCTGCTGGAGGAGCAGATGGCGTCCCGCCGCGACCAGCAGGACCTGCTGGAGGTGCTGGAGATCTCGATCGCGCAGGGGCTGCCCGAGGTCCCCTCCTTCGTCGAGCAGGCGCGTCGGCATGCCTCCAGCGAGCGCACACTGCGCCGCCGCCTGGCCGAGTGCGGCACGACGTACGAGGCGGTCGTCGACGGCGTGCGCCGCGAGCGGGTCGAACAGCTGCTGCGCCGACCGGAACTGACCCTGCGCGATGTCGCCCGGCAGGCTGGCTTCTCCGACGTACGCGCCCTGCGGCGGGCGGTGCGCCGCTGGCACGGGGTGGCTCCGGTACTGCTGCGCCGGAGCGTTCTGGACCGGGAGGGGCCCGGCGGTGTCTGAGCCCGGCCCCCGCCGGCCTCAGCGGGTACGGATCCAGACCGTCTTCTCCCTGGTCCACTGCTCGAAGGCGTTCGTGGACTTCTCCGCTCCGCCGAACCCGGACTGCTTCCAGCCGCCGAAGGGGGTCGCGAGGTCGCCCTCGCTGTAGGAGTTGACGGAGACCACGCCGGCCTGGATGCCGCGTGCCAGCCGGAGGGCCAGGTCGAGGTCCCGGGTCCACACGGAGGCGGCGAGCCCGTATTCGGTGGCGTTCGCCAGGCGTACAGCCTCGTCCTCGGCGGTGAAGGTCTGCACGGTGACGACCGGCCCGAACAGCTCCTGGGTGAGGATCGTGCTGTCGGCGGGAGCGTCGGTGACGACGGTGGGCGGATAGTAGGCGCCGTACGGGTGCAGGCCGTCGGGCAGCCCGGCGGTGTGCGACCGTGCGCCGGCGGCGACCGCCTCGTCCACGGCGGCGGCGATCCGATCCCGTGCCGTACGGCTGATCAGCGGGCCGATCCGGGTGTCCGCCTCGGCCGGATCGCCGATGCGCAGCGCCCGGGCCGCGGCGGTGAACCGGGCGAGGACCTCGTCGGCGATGTCCCGGTGGACCAGGATCCGGGAGCCGGCCGTGCAGTTCTGGCCCATGGTCAGGAAGGCGGCCTCGATCATGTGGTCGATGAGTTCGTCGCCGTATGCGAGGGCGTCCGGCATCAGGACCTGGGGGCTCTTGCCGCCCATCTCCAGGGAGACCCGCTTGAAGTTGGTCGCCGCCGCGTCGGCCAGGACGCGGCGCCCGGTGGCGGTGGAACCGGTGAACGACAGCGCGCGCACCAGCGGATCGCGGGCGAGGGCGGAGCCGGTGACGGAGCCGTGGCCGGTGAGCACGGTGAGCACGCCGTCCGGCAGGCCCGCCTCGGCGGCGAGCCCGGCCAGGTGCAGGGTGGACCGCGGGGTCGCCTCGGCGGGCTTGAGGAGCAGGCTGTTGCCCGCCGCCAGTGAGGGACCGACCTTCCAGGCGGCCATGGCCAGCGGGTAGTTCCAGGGCAGGATCGCCGCCGCCACCCCGACCGGCTCCCGGCTCACCAGCCCCAGGCCGTCGTATCCGGTGGGGGCCACGCGCCCGAAGACCTTGTCGGCCGCCTCCGCGAACCAGCGGATCGACTCGACGGCCGACGGCACGTCGCCCGTCCGGCACTCCGTGATCGGCTTGCCCGCGTCCTCGCTGTCCAGCCGCGCCAGGATCTCCGCGTCGCGCTCCATGAGGTCCGCCAGACGCAGCAGCACCGCGGCCCGTTCCCGCGGCGACCGCCCCGACCAGGCGCGGCTCTCGAAGACACGGTGGGCCCGCTCGGCGGCCGCCGCGACCTCGCGCGCGCTCGTGGCGGGCACCGTCGTGAGCAGTTCTCCGGTCGCCGGGCCGACGACGTCGAGCGGGTCGCCCGGGTCGGTACGCGTCCCGCTCATGCCTCCTCCACCAGTTCCCACCGGCCGCCGGTCCGCCGGGCCAGCCCCCTGCGGCGCAGATCCTCCAGATAGCGGGCCATGCCCCGCTCACCGCGCCTGCGGAACAGCGGGAACAGCTTCGGCAGCAGGTTCGGCGCCAGCATCGCGCACCGCACCAGACGGGATTCGCCGGGCCGGGCGTAGGCCTCCAGACGGGGCTTGTCCAGCAGGCTCACGACAGCCCTGACGACAGCGGCCGGCTGCTGCGGCGTGTCCTGGAACTGCATCGAGTTACCGCCGTCCACGGCCTCCTGCCGGAGCATCCGGGTATCGGTCGCGGACGGCAGCACCGAGCCGGCCTTGACGCCCTTGCCCCACAGGTCCAGACCGATGGCGAGCATCGCGCCGCGCAGCCCGAACTTCGACGCGGTGTAGATCGGGGTCTCGCCCAGCGGGAAGATCCCGCCCAGGGACACCGTGGTGACCACCCGCGGATCGCCGGAGGCCCGCAGCAGCGGGAGGGCGAGCCGGGTGGTGACCAGCGGGGAGGTCAGATTGAGGGCGATCTCCCGCTCGATGCTCTCGACGCTGCGCGCGTCGAAGCGCTCGGAGCTGGTCATCCCGACGTTGTTGACCAGGACGTCCAGGCGTCCGTGGACGGCGGCGACCTCGTCGCACATCCGCTCCACGGCGGTACGGTCCAGCAGGTCGCAGCCGAGGCCCAGATGCCCGCCGCCGGGAAGTTCCCCGGCGACCCGTCCCGCCCGGGCCTCGTCGATGTCGACGACGACACAGCGGGCGCCCGCCGAGGCGAACCGGTGGCACAGGGCGCTGCCGATGCCGCCCGCGCCGCCCGTGACGGCGATGACCTTGTCGCGGAAGTCGTACGTCATGACGCCACCGCCTCGCGGCGCACGGACGTCACCCGCGGCGGCAGTCCCTCGGTGCGCCAGCCCAGCGCGGCGGCGACCTTGGCCATGTGCTTCACGATGGCCTCGCTGTGGACGTACCCGGTGTGGCGGGGCGAGTCGACGAACCTCAGTCCGCCGGTCAGGTCCGGACGGTCGCTGCGGATCAGCCGGGCGAACCGCTGTGCGCTCGGCAGCCCGTGCCGGCTGTCGTGGACGAACCCGGCGATCAACTGCGCCTGGGTGTCGAAGAGCCGGTAGGCCCCTGAGTTCGTCTCCACGAAGCCGACGCCGAACAGGCCCTCGTGCTCACGGCTGAACGACGACAGGTACAGGTCCGGGTGCCGCTCGTCGCCGAAGTACCGCTGCGCGACGGGCACTTTGTGCAGGTAGCCGGTCGCCAGCAGGATCAGGTCGAAGTCGTCGCTGGTGCCGTCGGTGAAGTGGACCGTCCGGCCGGCGGTGCGGGCGATGCCGGGCCGGGCCGTGATGTCGCCGTGCTGAAGGTGGTGGATCAGCATCGAGTTGATCGCGGGGTGGGTCTCGAACAGCTTGTGGTCGGGCTTCTGCAGACCGAGTCGGCGCGGATCGCCGTTGACGAGCCGCAGGAGCCCGCCGAAGAGTCTCTGCTGAAGCCACATCGGCAGGTGCGGTCCGCCCGTGGCGATGGTGTCCACCGGCCGCCCGAACAGGTGCTTGGGGATGAACCAGTAGCCGCGGCGCATGCTGATCGCCGCGGAGCCGGCGGCGCGGGCCGCGTCGCAGGCGATGTCGAGGCCGGAGTTGCCCGCACCCACCACCAGCACCCGCTTGCCGCGCAGCTCCTCACTGCTGCGGTACGTGACCGTGTGCCGGACCTCGCCGGTGAAGTCGCCCGGCAGATCGGGGACATCGGGGTGCCACTGCGCCCCCGTGCACACCGCGACCTGCCGGTGCACGCTCGCCCGCCCGTCGGCCCGGGTGACCGTCCAGGTGCCGTCCGGGTTCTTCTCCACCTCCCGGACCTCGGTGCCGAACTCGATCCGCTCCCGCAGCCCGTACGCCTCGGCGAACGACGTCAGATAGGACAGGATCTGCCCGTGCGGGGGATAGTCCGCGAAGTGGTCCGGCATCGGATACCCGCCGAAGCCGGACAGGGTCCTGCTGGAGATGAAGTGGGCCGACTCGTACATCGGGCTGCCGGGACTGTCGATGTCCCACAGCCCGCCCGGCCCCGTGTGGCGCTCGATGTGCGTGTACGGCAGACCCCGCTCCGCCAGCGCTCTCGCGACGGCCAGTCCCGCGGGTCCCGCCCCGATCACGCATGTGTCGCCCTGGTTCTCTGTCACCGGGTGCTCCTTTCCCTGACGCCTCACAAGGTGTTGCCGGGAACCTATGCACCGGACTTTCAGCCGGAACTGACCCGGGCGGCCACACAGGGGACCGCAGCGGCCAGCGCCCGGCCGCCGCGGTCACGGAGGAGGAGGTCGGAGGAGGTCGGAGAAGGTCGGAGGAGGTCGGAGGAGGTCGGAGGAGGTCGGAGGAGGTCGGAGGAGGTCGAGTTCGACTGGATCGAACGACTTGACCAAGGGACTGAGTCGATACAATGAGGGCATGGCTCATGTCCCCGCGGCCGAGCGCCGCCCCCAGCTGATCAAAGCGGCCATCGACCTCATGACCCGGGAGGGCGTCGCGGCCGGGAGCACGCGCGCCATCGCCGCCGAGCTGGGCGTCGCCCAGGCCACCGTCCACTACACGTTCGGCACGAAGGAGGAGCTGTACCGCGCCGTCATGGAGCAGCTCACCGAGGACCTGGTCACCCAGGTCGAGCGGGCGGCGCCCGAGCACGCCGGGTTCGAGGAGGCGGTCGCCACACTGGCCGCCGCGCTGTGGCGCACCGTGCGTGAGCAGCCCACCAGCCACCAGCTGCTGACCGAGCTGACGATGTTCGCGCTGCGCACGCCCCACCTGAGCGAGGCCTTGCAGAGCCACTACCGCGGGGTCACCGAGGTGACGACGAAGCTGGTCACCGAGGCCGCCGCACGCACGGGGCACGAGCTAGCCCAGCCGGCGGAGACCATCGCGCGGTTCTTCCTGGCCGCGTTCGACGGGCTGACGATGCAGCACCTGGCGATGCCGGACGAGGCGACCGAACAGGCCCGGCTCCAGGCGCTGGTCTCCGCGGTCGTGGCCTTGGCCGACGGCAAGCTGGAGCTGGTGGCCGTACCGACGGCCTGAGACGGGGACCAGCGGGGCTCCCGGCCGGCGCCCTGACGCCCGGTGCCGCCGGAGATCTTCTCCAGCGGCACCTGGCGTTCTCGGCGACATCAGCTTCGGCACACTGAAAGGCTCACCCCGTTTCCGCGGCGGACGAGGGGGCGAGTCCGCGCTCGGTCAGGGTCTTCGTGCCGGCCACCGTCATCCGGAGCAGGGGCAGCGAGGCGATGAACGTGCCGAGCGCGAGGGCGACGCCGAGCACACCCGCCCCGGCGGCGTCGAGGACGGCACCGACGGCCAGCGGTCCGACGCCGGTGCCCAGCGCGCCCGCTCCGCTGAGGGAGGCCACCAGGCGTCCGGTCGGGTCGATGAGCGCGGCGGCGGCGAGCATCTGTACCAGGACGGCCAGTTGGCAGGTCTGCCACAGGACGGCCGCGACGACGAAGAGCACGGGGTCGTGGGTGAAGATCAGGACCGCCATCGCGAGGGCCTGCCCCGTGACGAAGACGGCCATCGACCGCATGCGCCCGAAGCGCCGCGCGGCCACGGGACCCACCACCGCGCCGACGAGCGCCACGACGCTGGAGACCGCGAGGACGGCCGACACGGCCGAGTGCGACATCCCGGTGTGCTGCCGGCCCAGGACCGATGCGTACGACCATGCCCCCTGGGTGACGGCCCACAGCAGCGCGGTCCCGAGCAGCAGAACCACCGACGGCTTCGCCGCGGATGTGCCGCCCGTAGCGGCGAATCCCGCTCCCGTAGCGGCGGAGCCCGCTCCCGAGGCCGCGGGGCCCGCGGGGCCGTCCGGGAGCCGGCGCACCAGCGGCCAGGCGAGGAGGCAGCACAGGGCCATGAGCAGGAACCCGGTGCCCTCGCCCAGGTCGTGGTTGGCCGCGGGAACGCCCATGATCAGCAGCGCGGTCGCGCCGACCGTGCCGGAGACGGTGACCGCGGACGCCTTGTCGGCGTCGTCGGTCGCGGCGAGCGCCGCCGTGGCCGCCGCGTAGACCGCGCCGAGCCCCGCCCCGAGGACCAGGTTGGCCAGGATCAGGGTGACCGGATCGATGGCCGCCGTCGCCGCCAGGAAGCCGACTCCGGCGACGGCCAGACCGAGGCGGGTCATCCGCACCCGCCCCGGCCGCGCGGCCCGTTCGGCGAGCAGCAGGGTCACCACCGCGGTCGCCATCAGCTGGGTCGCGGCCACGAGTCCGGCGCCGGAGTCCGACAGCCCGAAGCGGGACGCGAAGTCGTCGACGAAGACGGGCATCACGTTCGCCCCGCCGTTGCCGAGGGTGACGCCGGCGATCAGCGCCGTCGCCACGCCGAAGGTCAGGACGGAGCCGCCGCGCGCGTTCACCGGACGCTCCGCTGCGAGGGGTCGGGGACGACAGCCGTTCCCCGGCGGAGCGCCGAGTGTGCAACAAGCATGAGAACCTCACGAGTCAGGGGGCACGGGGCATGCGGTGCGGTGGCCGTCCGCCACCACGCCATGGGCGGTCAGCCGGCCCAGACGTCCTCCACGTAGCGGCCGGACTCGATCAGGGCGGCCAGCCAGGCGGTGGCCTCGGCGTCGCCTCCGCCCGTGTACCTGCGGTGGATCGCCATGAAGGCCTCCCGCACCGCCGGCGCCATGCGACGGCCGTCCCCGCAGACGTGGACGCGTCCGCCGGCCTCCAGCACGGCCCAGACCTCGTCGCTCTCCTGCGCGATGCGGTCCTGCACGAAGCGGGCGCCGTGCTCGGGGGCGCAGCTGTAGGTGGGGCGCATGCTGACGGCTCCGGCGGCCTCGGCCGCCTCGAACTCCGCGCGGTGCAGATAGTCGACGTCGGGGTGGTCGCAGCCGAAGTAGCACAGCAGCACCCCGGTGGAGCCGGTGTGGTGGCGGTCGAGGACCGCGCCGCGGAAGGGCGCCAGGCCGGTTCCGGCGCTGACCAGGACGACGGGCACGGAGTCGTCCTCGGGCAGACGGAAGGCCTCGCTGCAGGGCAGCACCCTGGCCTGGACGGTGTCGCCCGCCGTCACGGTCCGCAGGTGGTGCGAGGCGATGCCGTGGAAGGTGCCCTCGCCGCCGCGGTGGGGTGCGGCGAGCAGCGACACCATCAGGTCCGCCTCGCCGGGTGCCGCCGCGGCGGACGAGGAGATCGAGTAGTGGCGCGGGCGCAGGACCGGCAGCAGTTCCAGGAAGCGTTCGAAGGGCAGCTCGCAGGCGCGGTGGCGCTCCAGCAGATCCAGGACGCTGCGTCCGGCGGCCGTCACCTGCTCGCGGAAGGCCTCCGCGTCCGCCGCGGCGAGTTCGGCCAGAGGGCGCCGCTCGGGCGGGCAGGCGGTGTGCTCGGCGAGCACGGCGACCTGCTCCTGGGTGGCGGGGTCCTGCAGTTCCACGAAGTCGGTCAGCAGGCGCCGTACAGTCAGCGGGCGGTCGACGGGCAGGGTGTTGCGGCTGCGGCGGCGGGCGCGCAGGCGTACGGTGCGGTCCGGGTCGAGCCCGAAGCGGTCGGCCACCCGCTGGACGAGGGCGGCCGGGTTGCTCGGGAGCACGGCCAGGTGATCGCCGGTGCGGTAGGTGACGCCCTCGGGCAGCCGCAGCCTGACAAATCGCTTGGAGCGGCCGAGTTCATGGTCCAGGTCGACGAGTTCGTACGCGTCGAGCACCTCCATCGGCTGGACGCCGTGCCGTGCCGCGAGGCCACCGGTGACGGAGTCGGTCGCGTCCTCCACCACGTACAGGCCGGTCTCCTCGTCGGCGTCCGGCTCCACCGCGGTCGTTTCGGCCGCGGCGCCGTACCGCTCCAGCAGGGAAGTCCACAGGTCTCCCGTCCACCGGTCCACGGTGCCGGCGAAGTCGCCGGACGCGTCCGCGGCGCCGCGCCCCAGCAGTGAGGTGGCGCCCGCCGCGGCCAGCTTCTCGTCGATGAGGGTGGGGACGCGCTGGTAGGTGGCGGCCCAGTTGCGGTCGCCGACGCCGAGAACGGCGTACTCGACGCCGTCGAGCGAACCCGGCTCCAGACCCTCCAGCCAGGTCACGAACGCCGTGGCGTCGTCGGTGGGCCTGCCGTTGTAGGAGGCGGCCACGATCACCACCGGTCCGTCACCGGCGGTCAGCCTGCCCACGGCGTCGTCGAGGGGGGCGACGGACGGGGCGAAGCCGCGCTCGTCGCCGTCCGCCGCCAGATCGCGGGCGATGCCGGCGCAGGTTCCCAGGTTGGAGCCGTGCAGGAGGGTCAGCGTGGTGCCGGTGGCGCGCCGGGCGGCGGGCCGGTCCCGGCCGGCGGGAGCGCCGCTCGCGACGACGGCCGAGGCGGCGGGCCGACGGGGCGGGCGCCGCTCCCCGCCGGTGCGCCGGGCCAGGTCCAGGGTGAAGTCGTCGGGCTTGAGGGTGAGGGACTGCTTGATCTTCAGCTGGTAGTCGGCGTGGTCGATCAGGCGGTAGCGGTGGATCACCAGCGCGAGGACCAGCGTCGCCTCGTGCAGCGCGAACTGGCGGCCGATGCAGGCGCGTTCGCCGTTGCCGAATGGTTTGAACAGATGGACCGGGCGCTGCTCCTCGCGTTCGGGCAGGAACCGGTCGGGGTCGAACAGCTCGACGTTCTCGCCCCAGGCGGGGTCCCGGTGCAGCCGCGGGATGAGCACCTGGATCGACTCGCCCTTGCGCACGGCGTACTTGCCGCCGATGACGGTGTCCTCCAGCGGCTCGACGGCGTACGCGGGAGCCGTGGGCCACAGCCGCAGCCCCTCGTTGAGCACCTGGCGGATGTACGTCAGCTTCCCGATGTCCCCGTAGTCGGGCTCGGGGGCGTCCGCGTCGCCCCACAGCGCGTCGACCTCCGCCTGGGCGCGGGCGAGGACCTCGGGGTGCTTGGTCAGGTAGTACAGGGCGAAGGACAGCGCCCCGCTGGTGGTCTCGTGGCCGGCGATGAGGAACGTGATCGCCTGGTAGCGGATGTTGACGTCGTCCAGGGGCTCGCCCGTCACCGCGTCGAGGGTGTGGAGCATGCGCCCGAGCAGGTCGTCGGTGCTCCGGTCACCGGAGGCCCGCCGCTCCCGGATCACGTCGTCGACCAGGTCCTTCATCAGGGTCACGTCGGTGCGGAACTGCTCGGCCTGCCGCCACTTGAACAGCTCCGTGCCCGGGATGGACTCCCCCTTGGCCTGGGCGAAGCCGAGCGCCCGCGACAGTGCGGTGACGAAGGGGTGGGTCTCCTCGCGGGCGAACGACTCGAAGTCGTAGCCGAAGCCGCACAGGCCGATGGTGTCGAAGGTCAGCCGGGTCATGTCGGCGGCGACGTCCACGGGTTCCGTCCCGGCCGCCCGGTCCCACTTCCCGATCAGCTCCCGGGCGACCCCCAGCATCGTCGCGTGGTAGCCGCGCATCGCGCCGAGGGAGAACGCCGGCATCAGGACGTCGTGCGCCTTGCGCCAGTTGGGCTCGTCGTTGAAGGCCGTGAACAGACCGTCGCCGCCGATCTCGCGGAGGATGACGAGGTCGGCGTGCACGCTCTTACGGAAGCGGCTGTCGTCCGCCAGCTCGGTGACGAGGTCGAGGCCGGAGGCGAAGTTGATCTCGCTGCCGAAGATTCGGATCTTGAACAACGGCCCCAGCTCCTTCGCCTCCTTCATCACGTGGAGCAGGCCGTCCGCACCGCTGGGGATGTCGAACGCGTGGCCGACCAGGGGCAGGGCGGGGCGCTGGGGGATCGGCTCGGTTCCCCGCAGGGTCATATCGGTCATGAGCATGCCTTTCATTCCGCACACCGGCTGTCGACGGCTGTCGCCTGCGGCCACCATACGGCGGACATTGTCACTCGACAATGTCGACCGATTGTGTTGATCGACACGGTCGACCGAAAGAACCGAAGGGGGGCTGGGTGCGTCAGGGGCGTCGACCGGCGGCGAGCGGCAGGTGGCGGTAGGTGGCAGGCGGCGGTGGCGAGCAGCAGGTGGCGACAGGTGGCAGGTGGCAGATGGCAGGTGGCGAGCAACAGGTGGCAGCAGGTGACAGGTGGCGAGCGAACGGGTGGCGAACTGCGGGCACTTGACTCGATCGACCGACCTGTTTAAATGACCTTGTCGGCCGACAAGGTTGCGTCGGTCGCCTCCATCGAGGTCAGTGAAGCGAGGTTCCCGCCATGAACACGATGCTCGCCGGACGGCTCCACCTGGAGAGCCACACGTTCGCCGTCGAAGAGGTGCCCCTGCCGGTGCCCGGCCCCGGGGAGGTCCTGGTCGAGGTCAGGGCCGCCGGGGTGTGCCTGTCCGACGTCCACCTCATCGACGGCAGCCTCACGCCCGCCTTCCCCGTCGACGCGGTCGCGACGGCAGGCGCCGTCACCCTCGGCCACGAGGTCGCGGGCGTCGTCCACATGCCAGGACCGGGGGTGACGGGGACCTGGACACCGGGCACCCGGGTCGTCCTCCAGGCGGGCCAGGCGTGCGGCGGATGCGCCGACTGCCGGCGTCGCTCGGCGTGCCGGCAGCCGTTGACGCGCGGCGTGGACTACGACGGCGGCTGGGCCCAGTACGCCCTGGCCCGCGAGGACACCCTGCTGCCGATCCCGGACGGCCTGCCCTTCGACCAGGCGGCGATCATCCCCGACGCGGTCTCCACCCCGTACGCGGCCATCGTCGAGACCGGCGCGGTCCGCCCGGCGCAGGCGGTCGGCATCTGGGGCGCCGGCGGTCTGGGGGCGCACGGCATCCGGCTGGCCCGGATGGTCGGCGCGGCCCCCGTCATCGCGGTCGACCCGCTGCCCACGGCTCGTGAGCGCGCCCTCGCCTTCGGCGCGGACTTCGCGTTCGACCCGGGCGCGGACGACTTCACCGAGGCCGTGGCCGAGGCCACGGGCGGACGGGGCATCGACGTCGCGTTCGACTTCGCCGGGGTGGGCGCTGCCCGCGCGCAGGCCACCGCCGCGCTGGCACCCGACGGCGTCCTGGTGCTGGCCGGGCTCACCCCGGAGCCGATCGTCGTCGCCGACAGCACGGGGTTCAGCTTCCTGGGCAACCAGATCCGCGGTCACTACGGATCCGGCCCCGAGCACGTCGAGCAGCTCATCGGCCTGACCTCCGCCGGACGCATCGACCTGGCGCCTTCCATCACCGCCCACATCCCCCTGGCGGAGGCGGCCGACGCCGTGGCGCGACTGGAGAGGAAGATCGGCGACCCGATCCGGTTCGTCCTCACACGCTGAGCCCTGAGCCCTGAGTCCTGAGCCCTCAGCCCTCAGCCCTGAGCCCTGAGTCCTGACCCCGGCCCGATCCCGCACCGTCCCGGCTGTCAGAGGGCCTGAAGCGCTTCCGGAACCAGGTCCGCCAGGGACGGGTATCCGTCCACGGCCATGATCAGATCCGCCTCGGCGAGCAGGGACCGCAGGACGTGGACGATGCCGTCCGTGCCGCCCAGTGCGCATCCGTAGGCGTACGGGCGGCCGATGCCCACCGCCGTCGCGCCCAGGGCGAGGGCCTTGACGACGTCGGCGCCGCTGCGGATGCCGGAGTCGAAGAGGACCGGCAGCCCGCCCGCGGCCTCGACGACGGCGGGCAGGGCGTTCAGGGCCGGGAGGCCGCCGTTGGCCTGCCGGCCGCCGTGGTTGGAGCAGTAGATCGCGTCCACTCCCCCGTCCCGGGCGCGTCGGGCGTCCTCGGGGTGGCAGATGCCCTTGACGATCAGCGGGAGGTCGGTGAGCGAGCGCAGCCAGTCCAGGTCCTTCCAGGTGAGCGGGTTGCCGAAGACCTGGGTCCAGTGGAGGATCGCGGCCTGCGGGTCCTCCTCGGGCGTGCGGTTCAGGCCGGCCCGGAAGGCCGGATCGCTGGTGTAGTTCGCCAGGCAGTGGCCGCGCAGCTGCGGGAAGTTCGAGGTCGCCAGGTCGCGCGGGCGCCACCCGGTGATCCACGTGTCGAGCGTGACGACGATGCCCCGGTAGCCGGCGCGCTCGGCACGGTGCACGAGGCTCTCGGCGACGGCCCGGTCGGTGGGGGTGTAGAGCTGGAAGAAGCCCGGCGTGTCACCGAGTTCGTCCGCCACGCTCTCCAGCGGGTCGACGGACAGCGTGGAGGCGATCATCGGGACTCCGGTGCGGGCGGCGGCACGGGCCGTGGCCAGGTCGCCGTGCCCGTCCTGGGCGCACAGGCCGATCACGCCGACGGGCGCGAGGAACACCGGCGAGGGCAGGGTCGTCCCGAACAGGTCGACGGTCAGATCGCGTCGGGCGGCACCGACGAACATGCGCGGGATCAGGCCCCAGCGGGCGAAGGCGGCGACATTGGCCCGCTGGGTTCCCTCGTCGCCCGCGCCGCCGGCGACGTAGGACCACACCGACGGCGGGAGCGCGGCGCGGGCCCTGGCCTCCAGCTCCGCGAAGTCCATGGGGAACGAGGGCAGCACTCCGCCCAGCCCGTTCAGGTAGATCTCGTTCTGGTAGTCGCCGAACGCCATGCGGACACCCCTTCGCATACGGTGCGGTGCTGTATGGCGTCCAGAGTGCGGCACTGGGCGGCCGGGGGCCGATCGATCGCAGGGTTCGGTCGGACCAGGGCCCGTCCACGCAGGATTCGTACGATCGGTCGCTCATGCTCTCCGAAGTGGACCTGGAGCTGATCCACGCCCTCCAGCTCCGCCCCCGTGCCTCCTGGGCCGAGTTGGGCCGCACGCTGGACGTGGACGCGGTCACCGTGGCGCGCCGCTTCGGCCGGCTCGCCGAGCGGGGTGAGGTGTGGGTCGGTGTGTCGCCGGGGCCCGCCCTTCTGGAGGGCCTCTGCATCGCGTACGTCGAGATCGACTGCGTGTCCGGGGCGGCCGCCGCCGTGGCCGACACGCTGAAGGAGCACCCGCATACGGTGACGATCGAGCGCTCCGCGGACACCCACCGGCTCCTCACGACCGTCGCCACCGCCGATGTGGCGGCCATGGCGCACTACACCCTCGACGTCCTGTCGGCCGTCGCGGGCATCGCCGCCGTGCGTTCGCGGCTCGTCACGCACATGTTCACCGAGGGCGGGAGCTGGCAGATCGACGCCCTGGCCCCGGCGCGGCGGGCGCGGCTCGTCCCGCCGTCCGAGCGGACGGGCGGCGACCAAGTCCGGGGACCGCAGGAGATCACGGCGCGCGATCGTGCCCTGCTGGGTCCGCTGTTCCTCGACGGCCGCGCCTCCTACCAGGCGCTCGCGGAGGCGCTGGGCACCAGCGCGCACTCCGTCCGCAGGCGGCTGGACCGGCTGACACGACTCGGTCTGCTCCGCTTCCGCTTCGAGGGTGCGGTCGCGTATGTATTCGCGCTCCATGCCGGACATCGCGGCGAGCACCGTGAACACGATCCCGGAGGGGTCGTGCGAGCCCTTGAGCTCCCCGGTGAGGAACTCCAGGCCGACGTCGCTCGCCTTCAGCTCCTCAGCGAGCATGGCGAGTTCGATGCCACGGCCGAGTCGTTTGCGTTCGTGGACGACGAGGGTGACGGGACGCCGGAGGAACGGATCTCCCCGGCGAGTTTCACGGCGGCCTCCAGCTCGGGGCGCGTGGTGGCGCGAGCGCCGTGTTCGCGCGGACTGGTGCTCGTGCGCAGATCGGTCGGCGTCGCCTGTGGTCAGGTCGTGGTCTCGCCGACGCGGCAGAAGTCGGGGCCCTCCCATTGACGGTGGTCCGGAGCAGGTCAGTGACCAGGCCTGCTCGAGCGCATCTGCCACTGGGTCAGCGCGCCGAAGGCCAGAACGTTGGCTCGGCGGGTGGTGAAGCGCGAGGTCAGGGTCATCACCCAGTTGAATGTGCCGGAGACGACGCTGGGCGGCGGGTTGCGCCGGTCCAGCGTGCGCAGCGCGGTCGTGACCACCTGACTGGGCGTCTGCAGCCGGACACCGCGGGCCATGTCGTCGGAGCCGGCCGCGTCGAAGAACTCGGTGCGGGTCGGACCCGGGGAGAGAGCGAGCACGCGCAGCCCGGTCCCTCGCGATTCCTGCCACAGCGCCTCGGTGAAACTCAGCACGAAGGCCTTGGTCGCCCCGTAGACGGCGGCGTTCGGCCACGGCTGGTACCCGAGGGAGCTGGCGACGTTGACCAGGACACCGGTCAGCTGGCCGATGAACGCCCTGGTGACGTCGACCAGGCTGGCCACGTTCAGGCCGATCTCCTGCTGGACGCGCTCCGCATCCTCCTGGCGGAACGGGCTGTGGGTGCCGAAGCCGGCGTTGTTGACGAGGCTGGTGACGGTGATCCCGCGCCGGGCCACCTCCTCGGCCAGCGCTTCGCCCGCGGCCGGCACGGTGAGGTCGAACGGCACCACCGTGACGGTGACCTGGTACTTCGCGGACAGCTCGTCGGCCAGGGCCTGAAGCCGGTCCGCACGGCGGGCGACCAGCACGAGGTCCGAGCCGCGCTCGGCGAACTGACGGGCGAACTCCGCGCCGAGGCCGGCACTCGCCCCGGTGATCAAGGTGGTCTGGGTGCGGTAGTCGATCTTGTTCATGGCGGTCGGGGACACGGTGCCCTCGCGGGTACCTCTTCCCCTGCTCCTTTCAATCCTTGCGACGGTCGGCGACCGTCATCTGGTGCTCATCTGCTGCCGAGGCGGGCTCGGAGCCCGCTTGGGCGATGGTCGTGACGTTCGAGGTGTCCCCGGTGACGACCTCGGCGGCCCATGCCCGCACCTCGGCCACGCGGCCGTCCTCGCGGTGGATCCACGCGGACCGGCACGTTCTGGGCGCGCAGCCGCTCGGTGACGAGGCGGCCCATGCCGCCGGTGACAGTGACGAGAACGAGGTCGTGATCAGCCATCGGTGGCCTCCTTGCGGAGGCGTGCGCCTCGGCCAGGCCCTGGTCGCTGCACGGGCGGTAGTGCGTCCTGGTGTTCGACGCCGCTCGGGGTGAACACCCTTTCCGCCGATCCTCTGATCGGTCTCGCCGAACGGGCGGCCGCACTTGTGTGGGGGCTGAGGGGCGGCGGGCGCCGGTGCTGCCTCCTTTACCGGAGCAGGAAGTTGAGGAGGGTTTCGGTGCGCTTGCCGAAGGGGGCGCGCAGCAGGCGGGTGGCGTTGAAGCGTCCTTGTACGTGGATGCCCTTGGGGTGGCTGAGCGTGCGGAAGCCTTCGATGCCGTGGTACTTGCCCATCCCGCTGGCGCCGACGCCGCCGAAGGGGAGGTCGTCCTGCGCGACGTGCATGATGGTGCCGTTGACGGTGACGTTGCCTGAGGTCGTGCGGTCGAGGACCTTGCGCCGGTCGGGGCCGTCGTCGCCGAAGTAGTAGAGCGCCAGCGGCCGCGGCCGTGCGTTGACGTAGTCGATGGCGTCGTCGATGTCGCGGTACCCGAAGATCGGCAGAATGGGGCCGAAGATCTCCTCGTGGGCGATGCGCATGTCGTCCGTGACGCCGAGCACGACGGTCGGTGCGAGGGTGTGCGGGCGGCGGGCCGCGTCGCCCGGCCGGTGTCCGACCTCGATGATCCGCGCCCCGTGGGCGCGGGCGTCGTCGATCAGGTCGGTGAGGATCTTGTGCTGCTTGTCGTCGATGATCGAGGTGTAGTCGTCGCTGGTGGGGCCGTCGGGGTAGGCGGTCTTCACCAGTCTGTCGTAGCCGGCTATGAAGGCGTCGATCTCGGATTCGTGCACCAGGGCGTAGTCGGGGGCGATGCAGGTCTGCCCGCCGCTGAGAAGCTTGCCGAAGACGATGTCGGACACGGCCTGGTCCCGGACGTGTCCCTTGGCCACGATGGTCGGGGACTTGCCGCCGAGTTCCAGCGTGACGGGGACGAGGTGGTCGCTGGCCGCCTTCATCACGGCTCGCCCGACCTCGGTGCTGCCGGTGAAGACGAGATGGTCGAACGGCAGGGAGGAGAACGCGGAACCGTCGCCGCTGACCATCGTGACCTGCTCAGGCGGGAAGAGCTCGCTGAGCATCGACGCGAGCACCGCGTTCGTCGCCGGGGTCAGCTTCGACGGCTTGAGCATCACGCGGTTGCCGGCCGCGATCGCGGTGACCACGGGCATCAGCGACAGATTGACCGGATAGTTCCACGGCGAGATGACGCCCACCACGCCCAGCGGCTGGTACTCGATGCGATTGCTGCCGAAACGCAGCGCCAACTCGATGTGGCGGCGGGTCGGGCGCATGAACCGGCGAAGGTTGCGCCGCAGATAGTCGATGCCCTGCACGACGCCCACGAGTTCCATCATCGCGGTCTCGTGTCGCGAGCGATGTCCGAAGTCGGTGTCGATCGCCTCCTCGATGGCGCCGCGCCGGGCGATCAGCGCCGCCTTGAACCTGGTCAGATCGCTGCGCCGCGCCTCCAGGGAGGGCGCTCCGTCGCGGAGGTAGGCGGCGCGCTGAGTCTGGAGGATGTGATGGAAGCGCTCCGCGTCGGTGGGCTGTGCGGTGATGTCGGTGATGGTCATGACGGTGTTCCTCAGCTGTGGGCGTGGGTAAGGGCGACGGGGTGCTGGGGGCGCTGGCGGCGGTCCATCCAGCCCATGAGCCGGACCATCGAGCGGCGCGGCAGGAGCCTTCCGAGGAAAGCGACTGACCGGCCGTTGGTGACCACCGACGGGGGCGCGGATCGGCGGTCGAGGGTGTCGAGGGCGATCTTCACGACCTGCTCGGGGGTTGCCCGCTTCGTGCCGTAGTCGGCGGAGCTGCCGGCGACGTCGTAGAACTCGGTCCGGGTGGCGCCGGGGCATACGGCCAGGACGCGCAGGCCGGTGCCGTGGGTCTCCTCCCACAGCGATTCGGTGAAGTTGAGGACGAAGGCCTTGGTGGCGCCGTAGGCGCTCATGTAGGGGGTCGGCTGGAAGCCCAGCAGGCTCGCGACGTTGATCAGGACGCCGGTGTCGGCGGAGGTCAGCGGGTCGATGTAGGCGCGGCTGAGGTCGACCAGCGCGCTGATGTTCAGCGCGATCATGCTTTGCAGGCGTTCGGGGTCCTCGTCGGTGAACGCGTCGTGGGTGCCGAAGCCGGCGTTGTTGACCAGTCCGGTGGCGTGGATACCGCGGGACTCGAGTTCGGCGCGCAGCGTGCGGCCGGCGTCGGGCCGGCCGAGGTCGCGGGCGACGGCGGTCACGGTGACGCCGTGGGCGCGGGTGAGTTCGGCGGCCAGGATCTCGAGCCTGTCCGCGCGGCGGGCGACCAGCACGAGGTTGGCGCCGCGGCGGGCCAGCTGGCGGGCGAATTCGGCGCCGAGGCCGGAGCTGGCGCCGGTGACGATGACGGTCTGACGGTGGTAGTCGATGTCGCTCATGGCATTCACTCTACGCACGCTTTTGCACTGAGTGCAAGTAGCTGCGTCGCATGAAACGGCGTACCATCAGTGCATGACTCAGAAACCGGCCCCTATCCGGGAACAGACCCGCTCCGTGGTCCGATCACTGCTGGCCCGGACCGCGATCGAGCTGTTCGCCGCCAAGGGCTTCGACAACACGACCCTTGATGAGGTCGCCGCCGCCGCGGGCGTCTCACGGCGGACCCTGTTCAATTACTTCCGCAACAAGGAAGACCTCGCGCTCAGCGGCCTGGACGAACAGGGCGAACTGATCGCCGCGCGCCTCGCCGAGCGCCCGGCCGACGAGGATGCCTGGGCGGCGCTGCGCGCGGCGTTCCAGGTGCTCGAGGAGATCGACATAACAGCCGAAGGGCGCCTGGAGTTCATCACGCTGCTGTTCGGCAACGACTCCCTACGCGCCGGACACACCGAGAAGCAAGCCCGCTGGCAGGACCTGTTCGCACCGCAGATCGAGCCGCGACTGCCCGACTCCGACCGCCGCACCCTGCAAGCCCGCGCGATCGCAGCCGCAGCGATCGTCTGCCTGCAGGCAGCCAACGAGGAATGGGTACGCCTGGGCGGAAAGGTCGATCTGTTCGACCTCTACGACACCGCCGTACAGGCCATCCACCGCCCCACCTGAAACCGGCCGCATCCAGCACCACCACGCTCGCCGGCGTAGGGACCACGGCCCGAACCGCCTGACCGCGTCAGCAAGACCGAACAATCCGGCCTGGGTGCCGTAAAAGTTGACGTTGGCGTGGCGGCTGGGCCAGATGTGTGCCAGCAGGTCGTCATCAACGGGTCGGCCGGCCCGGCGCAGCGCGGTGACTGCGAGGCCGTAGTACTCGGTGGTCCAGGTGACGATCGCGGTGGTGGCCGGCGTCAGGCACCACATCTGCTCGGTTGCTGCTCGCAGTGCCGGCGCCGGACCCGCACCCTCGCCGACGTAGGCGAGTTCCCGGCGCAGGACGTGCAGGTTCTCGCCCTTGTTCAGCTGCCGGGCGATTCGCCGCCGGTACGACTCGTCGGCCAGATACCGGGCCGCGTCCACGGCAAGACTCCCGCCGCCGCTCAAGAAAGCGGGCCAGCCGACGACGGGTAGTCCTTCATCGTGTTTCCGTGCTCGGTCGGTCGGTGGCGTCCGCCAGGGTGCGGGGTCGAGGCACCGTGAGCCCCAGGTCGAGGCGCTTGTCCATGTCCAAGCGGAAGGTACCGAACGGGTTGACGTTCGACCAGAACAGCGCGGTCAGGCCGCGCTGGTCCTCTTCGACCTCCTCGGGCGTGAACTGACCAACAGCGGCACTCCGTTAGCCGTACCGGTGATCATCAAAAGATTGACCTACGCTCTGACCAGCCCTTTTATCGAATCCCTTCCGCCTGACAGAAGCCGCCTTGCGCAGCGGCCGTCGCCGTCACGACGCTGATCCCAACCACGGCACGCGGGGCGACGGCGCCCCGCTCTCAGGGACGGGAACGCCATGCCTCACACGACCGCCTTCGCCAGGAACCAGTGGTACGTCGCCGCCTACAGCCACGAGGTCGGTCGGGAGGAGCTGCTCGGGCGGACGATCCTCGGTGAGCCGCTCGTCTTCTACCGGACGGAGGAGGACGGGACGCCGGTCGCGCTGCACGACCGGTGTGTGCACCGCAGGTTCCCGCTCTCCGAGAGCCGGCTCGACGGAGACCGGATCGTGTGCGGCTACCACGGCTTCACGTACGACACCACCGGCGCCTGCGTGTACGTGCCGGGGCAGAAACGCGTCCCGCGCACCGCCCGCGTCGCCTCCTACCCGGTGGTCGAGCAGGACTCCCTGGTGTGGGTGTGGATCGGCGACCCGGCGCTCGCCGACCCGCGGTCCGTCCCGCGCGCCCGCCACCTCGACTCCCCGGGCTGGACCACCGTCCGGGGCATGGAGCCGATCGACGCCGACTACGGTCTGCTCGTCGACAACCTCCTCGACCTCTCCCACGAGACATATCTGCATGGCGGTTACATCGGCACCCCGGAGGTCGCGGAGACGCCGATCACGACGGAGGTCGACGAGGGCGCCGGGATCGTCCGGGTGAGCCGGCACATGGACGACGCCGAGTGCCCGCCGTTCTACGCCCGTTCGACCGGGATCGAGGGGCGGATCACCCGCTGGCAGGACATCGAGTACCACGCCCCGTGCCTGTACCTGCTGCACAGCCGGATCGCGCCGGTGGGCGTGCTGCCGGAGGCCGACGGCAGCGACCCGAACGGCTTCCACACCGAGATCACGTACGCGATCACGCCGTCCTCCGACGGCAAGGTGTACGACTTCTGGATGGTCTCCCGGGACTGGGCGACGGACGACGACGAGGTCACCGAGTTCCTGCGGGGCAACAACCACACCGTCGTCATGCAGGACGTCGACGCGCTCAACCTGCTCCAGAAGACCCTCGGCACCGAGCGCACCGGCTACCAGGAGCTGAGCATCAACATCGACACCGGCGGTCTGGCGGCCCGCCGGATCCTCGCCCGGCTGGTCGAGGAGGGCGACAAGCCCGTGGAGAAGGTCCTGTGAGCGGCGGCCCCACCGGCGAGATCTACCGCATCGACTGGCTGCCGGGTACCGATGTGCTGCACGGCACCTGTCACTGCGGCGCCGAGCGGACCGCCCAGGACCCGGTCGAGATGTGGGAGTGGATGCTCGGCCACCCCGAAGGACACGAGCCCCCGGGAAGCACCTCATGAGCGACGACGTGTACGAGGCCGAACTCGTCGTCGAGCGACGGGAGTCGGTCGCCGACGGCGTGCTCGCCCTCACCCTGCGCCACCCACTGGGCGAGCCGCTGCCGGCCTGGGAGCCGGGCGCGCACGTCGACCTGCTCCTCGGGCCGGGGCTGGAGCGCCAGTACTCGCTGTGCGGCGACCCGGCGGACCGTACGGCGTGGCGGGTGGCGGTGCTGCGGGAGCCTGACGGCCGGGGCGGATCGGCCCATGTGCACGAGCAGGTGGGCCAGGGCGACAAGGTGCGGGTGCGCGGCCCGCGCAACCACTTCGCCCTGCGCCCGGCCGCGCGCTACCGCTTCATCGCGGGCGGGATCGGGATCACTCCCGTGCTGCCGATGCTGGCGGCGGCCGAGGCGGCGGGCGCCGAGTGGACCCTGCTGTACGGCGGCCGTACGCGTGACTCCATGGCGTTCACCGGGGAGTTGGCGCGCTACGGCGATCGGGTCACCGTGGCCCCGCAGGACGAGTCGGGTCTGCTCGACCTCGGGTCGGTGCTGGACGCGCTGCCCGAGGGGACCCTGGTCTACTGCTGCGGTCCGGGCCCGCTGCTCGACGCGGTGGAGGAGCGCTGTCCGGCCGGTGCGCTGCACATGGAGCGGTTCCGGCCGAGGGAGCGGCCGGCGGGCGAGGACGGGGAGTTCGAGGTGGAGCTGGAGCGCAGCGGGCTGACGCTGACCGTGGCGCCGGGCGTCTCCGTGCTGGACATCGTGCGGGCCGCCGGGGTCGAGGTGCTGTACTCCTGCGCCGAGGGCACCTGCGGCACCTGTGAGACGGACGTGCTCGACGGCACTCCGGAACACCGGGACTCCGTGCTCAGTCCCGAGGAGCGGGAGGCCGGGGAGACGATGATGATCTGTGTGTCCCGGTGCCGGGGGCGGCGGCTGGTCCTGGATCTGTGATCCGCAGGTCCGCCTCGATCCGGGCCACCGCGGCCAGCAGGGGCGGCAGGAGATCCCGGTGGACCGACTCCACCGACGTACGGCCGGCGTGCACCGCGATGTTCACGCCGGCCACCACCGCGGCGCCCCGGTCCCGCACCGGGGCGGCGACCGAGCGCAGCCCCTCCTCCAGTTCCTGGTCGACCAGGGCGTACCCCTGCCGCCGTACGCGCAGGATTTCCGATCGCACATCCTCGGGCGTGGCCAGGGTCCGGGCGGTGTAGGGGCGCGGCTCGGTCCGGGCGAGCCGGGTGTCGAGTTCCGCGTCCGGGAGGCCGGCGAGCATCACCCGGCCGACCGAGGTGACGTGGGCGGGGAAGCGGGTGCCGACGGTGATCGTGGCGGACATGATGCGCCGGGTCGGCACCCGGGCGACGTACACGATGTCGTCGCCGTCGAGGACACAGAGCGAGGACGACTCCTTCACGTCCGCGACGAGTTGCTCCAGGTGCGGCTGGGCGAGCTGGGGGAGCGTCAGGCCGGCGAGGTAGGCGTAGCCGAGTTCCAGGACGCGCGGGGTGAGGCGGAAGTGACGGCCGTCGGAGTGGACGTATCCGAGGTCGGCGAGGGTGAGCAGCAGCCGGCGGGCGGCGGCGCGGGTGAGGTCGCAGGCGCGGGCGACGTCGCTGAGGGTGCGGGCGGGGTGGTCGGCGTCGAAGCAGCGGATGACCGCGAGCCCCCGTTCGAACGACCTGACGAAGTGCGGTGCGCGGGGTGCGGTGGTCATCGCCGTCTCCTCACTGCCGACCCTGGGAAAACTGTCAACAATTTCGTCAGCCAAACCCATTGACCCCGATACGGGGCCGGTTCTACGTTCCCTGCACGCCAGTTGAGCACTACTGTGCGGTGTGCGCACAGCCTGTCGGAACACCGTTGTTACTGCACAGGAGGAGCCATGCGTCGTCTGCTCGCCGGTCTCGCGGCCGGCACCTTCCTGCTCGCCACGGCGGCCTGTGGCTCGTCCGACGACTCCGGTTCGTCCGGCGGGAGTTCGTCGTCCGGGGGCGTCACGACCGTCAAACTCGGCCTCATCCCCATCGTCGACGTCGCGCCCGTCTATCTCGGAGTGAAGCAGGGCTTCTACGAGAAGCACGGGCTGAAGCTGTCCATCACCACCGCGCAGGGCGGTGCGGCGATCGTGCCGGGTGTGGTCAGCGGCCAGTTCCAGTTCGGCTTCAGCAACATGACCTCCCTGATGGTCGCCCAGTCCAACAAGGTTCCCGTGCAGGCCGTTTCGAACGGCATCGCGTCGACGGGCGTGGCGGGCAAGGACTTCGGGGCGATCACGGTGAAGAAGGGCAGCCCCCTGAAGTCCGCGAAGGACCTGGAGGGCAAGAAGGTCGCCATCAACACCCTGAAGAACATCAACGAGACGGCGGTCCGGGAGTCGGTGCGCAAGGCGGGCGGCGACCCGGACAAGGTGAACTTCGTGGAGCTGGCCTTCGACCAGATGCCGGCCGCGCTCGACAGCGGGCAGATCGACGCCGCGATGGTGGTCGAGCCGGCGCTGGCCACCGTCAAGAGCCAGGGCGGTGCGGAGATCGCCTCCCCGTTGGTGGACGTGGCGCCGAACCTCACCGTCGCCATGTACTTCACCTCGACGCAGTACGCGCAGGCGAACCCGGACGTGGTGAAGAGGTTCCAGGAGGCCACGGCCGAGTCCCTCGCCTACGCCGACTCCCATCCGGACGAGGTCCGGCAGATCGTCACCTCGTACACCAAGATCCCCGTGTCGGTGCTGGACCAGGTGACCCTGCCCAAGTGGCCCGCCGAGGCGAACCGTTCGTCCATCGAGGCGCTGGAGAAGCTCGGTGACCAGGACGGTCTCTTCAAGACGGCCCCGGACCTGGACAAGCTGCTGCCGTGAAGGGCGAGAACATCGCACTCGGAGCGGCCGGGCTCGCGGCCTTCCTCGCCCTGGGCGAGGCGGTGCCGCGGCTCGGCGTGGTCAAGGAGGCCTACTTCCCGCCGAGCAGCCGGATCGCCGGGGCGCTCGGCGACGAACTCGCCGACCCCGCCTTCTGGACGGCGCTCGGCGACACCCTCACCGGCTGGGCGATCGGGCTGGCGATCGCGGTAGGCGCGGGCATCGTGGCGGGCGTCCTCCTCTCGGTCGTCCCCCATCTGCGCGAGGCCACGGCCTCCACGATCGAGTTCCTCCGTCCGATCCCGTCGGTCGCCCTGATCCCCCTGGCCGTCCTGCTCTACGGCACCGAACTGCGCTCGGTCCTCCTGCTCGTCGTCTACGCCTCCTTCTGGCAGGTCCTCATCCAGGTCCTGTACGGCGTCCAGGACGTGGACCCGGTCGCCGAGGAGACGGCGCGGTCGTACGGTCTCGGCACCTGGGCGCGGATCCGGCACGTGCTGTGGCCGACCGCGCTGCCGTACGTCATGACCGGGGTGCGGCTCGCGGCGGCGGTCGCGCTGATCCTCGCCATCACCGCCGAACTCGTCATCGGCGCACCGGGGCTGGGCGCCCGGATCGCGGTCGCGCAGACCTCGCAGGCGGTGCCGGAGATGTACGCGCTGATCGTGGTCACCGGGGTGCTCGGGCTGCTGATCAACGTGGGCGCGCGGACGGTGGAGCGGTGGGCGCTCGCCTGGCACCAGTCGGTGCGCGGGGAGGTGGCGGTGTGAGGCGTCTGCTGCGGCGGCTGCGGTACGCGGTCGCCCTGCCCGCCACCCTGGTCACGCTGTGGTGGCTGGCGTCCGACGGCAGCACCGACGTGTACTGGCCGCCGCTGCGCACCATCCTGGAGGCGTTCCCGGACGTGTGGACGGCCGAGCGGCTGCGCACGGACGTCCGGCCGAGCGTGCTGCGGCTCACGGGCGGCTACGCGGCGGCGGCCGTCGTGGGGATCGCGCTGGGCACGGTCATCGGGTCGTACCGCAGGGTGCGGGCGGTGTGCGAGCCGGTGCTGGAGTTCCTGCGGGCCGTGCCGCCGCCCGTACAGGTCCCGGTGATCATGCTGTTCGCGGGCATCGGCGACACCATGAAGGTCGTGGTCATCGCGAGCGGCTGTGTGTGGCCGATCCTGCTCAACACGGTCGAGGGCGTCCGTGCGGTGGACCCGGTGATGGCGGAGACCGCCCGTTCGTACGGCGTCACGGGCGTCGCCCGGCTGAAGGACCTCGTGCTGCCGGCGGCGAGCCCGCAGATCTTCGCGGGGCTGCGGCAGGCGCTGTCGATCGGGATCATCCTGATGGTCATCAGCGAGATGTTCGCCGCGAGCAACGGGCTGGGCTTCACCATCGTGCAGTTCCAACGGGGTTTCGCCATCCCCGACATGTGGACCGGGATCCTGCTGCTCGGTCTGCTCGGCTTCGTCCTGTCGGTCCTCTTCCAGCTGGTCGAGCGGCGGGTGCTCGGCTGGTACCACGGACTGCGCGCGTCCAGTCGGCGGTCCCCATGACCCCTGTGCCCCTCGCGAAAGGGCGGTCCATGCACGCGCTTCTTGACGTATCCGGCCTGCGGAAGGTCTACGAGGGATCCGGGCGCCGGGTCGAGGCGGTGCGCGACCTGACCTTCACCGTCGACGAGGGGGAACTCGTCTGTCTCGTCGGCCCGTCGGGCTGCGGCAAGACGACCCTGCTGAAGTGCATGGGCGGACTGCTCGCCCCGACCTCCGGCGAAGTGCTCCTGGAGGGACGGCGGGTGACCGGCCCGCCGCCCGGGATGGCGCTGGTGTTCCAGGAGTACGGGCGCAGCCTCTTCCCGTGGAAGCGGGTCGGCGAGAACGTCGAACTGCCGTTGCGGCAGAAGGGGTTGGACCGGGCGCGGCGGCGGGAGCTGGTCGCCGACGCGCTGCGGTCGGTGGGGCTCGCGGATGCGGCGGGCGCCTATCCGTGGCAGCTGTCCGGCGGTATGCAGCAGCGGGTGGCGATCGCCCGGGCGCTCGCCTACGAGCCCCGGGTGCTGCTGATGGACGAGCCGTTCGCGGCCGTGGACGCGCAGACCCGCGCCGATCTGGAGGACCTGGTGCGGGGGCTGTGGCGGGAGCGCGGCATCACGATCCTCTTCGTCACGCACGATATCGACGAGGC
The DNA here is from genome assembly GCF_055591025.1 of Streptomyces sp. NPDC041784. Lineage (NCBI taxonomy): Bacteria > Bacillati > Actinomycetota > Actinomycetes > Kitasatosporales > Streptomycetaceae > Streptomyces > Streptomyces sp. NPDC041784. Next base: position 316,097 of record NZ_JBVJAB010000003.1, on the reverse strand, counting down.
CGTCTACCTGGGCGAGCGGGTGCTCGTCCTGTCCGCCTCCCCGACCGTCGTCCAGGAACAGCTGAAGATCGATCTGCCGGACGACCGCGACCAGTTGCACACCCGGGTGGCCCCACGCTTCGCCGAACTGCGCACCCACGTGTACGAGCAGATCCAGGCGGCGAAGCGCGGGACACCCCGGGACGAACAGCGGGACGAACCCCGGGACAAACAGTAGGGACGAACCGAGGGACGAGCCGCCGACCGAGGCGCCGTCGGCGACCTGAACGCCGACGGTGCCCGGTCAGGACCTGGGGGCGGGGACCACGGTCAGATGGCTCGCGGTACGGCGCGCGGTGCGGGTCCTGCGGGGGGCGGGTGCGGGGCGGGGCTCACGGAGGATCATCGTCAGCCGGGTGTAGCCCATGTCCTGGAGGGTCCTCGGGGTGTCGCCCACGATCCGGCACTCGGTGACGCCCCGGCGCGGGTCGGGGTGCAGGAGCGGGCGGATCGCCCCGTCGTGCTCCACGGCGCCCTCGCCGACCGCGCGGATCCAGTGCGGCAGACCCTGCCGGTAGGCGGCCTCCATGAGGGGGTCCTGGGCGATGTCACGGCGGATCGACTGGAGGCCGTGGTCGTGGCCGTGGCGCTCCAGCGCCGCGGCGAAGCAGGCGAGCATCGGCAGGCACCAGCTGGACTCGTGGTCGCCGAGCAGCGTGGACGCGTCGGGGTGGAAGAGGACGAACCGCAGGAAGTTGTCGCCCGGCAGCGCCGTCGGATGCGGACTCACACCCCGGAAAAGTGTCTCGAATGCGGTGTTGGCCAGGACCACGTCCCAGCGGTGGTCCAGCACGACGGACGGGAAGGGCACGGCCTCGAGGTACCCGGCGTAGTCCTGGAGGTAGGCCTGCGCCTCGAGACTCTCGGGGACGGGCCGCGGCGCGGACCGCTGCCCTCCTGCCTGATACGCCATCGGGCGGTCACCCCTCTTGCCTCTGCGGCCTTCACGCGGCGTGCCGATCCTGATGCCCGGACGCGAGTCGTGTCAACTATCGTGGCATTCCATGCTCGTTGACGGCTGAAATTGGCCACAGTTGTGGCGAGACCTGGATGTGAGTTCGAAAGACCCGCTACTCTCCACGCAGTTCACGGCGCCCGTCTGTGCCTGTGAGAGGGACGTGAGAGACGTAGGAGACCTGTCGGTGTCGGATGGCTTCGAGGTTCCGAGCGCCACCGCGACGGTACTGCCGTCGGCCGTCGTCGCCCGTGTCGCCGCACTCGCCGACCGGCTCGGCGTGGCCCATGCGGAGGTCTTCGACACCCGGCGGCTGTCCGTCGCCTCCGGTGTCCCCGAGCCGGTGGTCAAGGCCCTGCTGAGCGGCCGCCCGGCCGGTGAGCCCGATGTCCAGGCCCGGTTCCTCCAGCGCCTGGACCTGCTGCGCCGTACCCGGCTGAAGCCGAACGGACGCAAGTACACGCAGCAGGAGATCGCCGACGGCGCCGGCATGTCCCGGCAGCAGGCGGGCGCCCTCATCAACGGCGACCGCCGCCCCACCATGGAGCACTGCGACGCCATCCAGCGGTTCTTCCGGGTGCACGCCGGTTTCCTCACGGCCGAGGACCCCGAGGCCCTGGCGGGCGCCCTCCAGCACACCGAGCAGGAGCTGCTCCAGAAGCTCGCCGCGCGGGAGGCGGCCGCGGCCGCCGAGGACCCGCTGGAGAGACTGTTGCAGGACCACGGCGTGCGCGGGATCGCCTGGCGGGCCGCGCAACTGCCCACGGACCAGCACCGCGACAAGGTCGCCGAGTGGCTGGACATGCTCCTGGAGAGCGTGAAGCGGCCCGAGTCGTGATCCGGGGGAGAACTGTGGGCATCGCGAAGGAAATGCGCCGCCTGTGCGGCGAACTGGTCTCCGAACTGAACCTCCCGGCCCCCGCGGCGCCGGCCGACCTGTACACCGCGCTGTGCGACGGGATGAGCAGACGCCGGGGCCGCCCCGTCCACTTCCGTATGGCCGCCTTCCCGGCCGACACGGCCAGCGGGCTCTGGCTCGACATGGCCGACCAGGACCTCGTCGTCATCGAGGAACGCACCGCGCCCGACCACCAGCTGGTGATCCTCGGACACGAGCTGTGGCACATGAAGGCCGGGCACTGCAGTCACCACGTGGGGGGCGCGGCCGTCGCGGCCCGGCTCCTCACGGAGGGGGCGGACCTCCAGGCGACGGTCCTGCGGGTCGCCGCGCGCACCCGGTTCGACCAGGCCGAGGAGAAGGAGGCCGAGAGCTTCGGCCTGCTGCTGGCCAGCAAGTGCCGTGCGCTGCTGCCGGGTTCGTCCGCCCGGCGCGGCCAGCGGGACCATCTGGCCGGGCGGATCGAGGCGTCGCTGGGGTACCTGGGGCCGCAGGGCTGACCCTCCGCACCCGTCGTACACATGTCCGGACGGCGCCACACGTGTCCGCTACGGCCCTCAGGTCGCGCTGCGTTCGCTCGCCTCGCGCAGGTCCCGTACGGCCTCCTCCGGCAGGCCTCCGTCCCGCGCCCCGGGGCGGCCCGCGCGCAGGAGTGCGCGCCAGTGGTCGCGGCTCCAGTCGGCCGGGGCCGTGGTGCGGGTGAACTCCTCGACCAGGTCGCGGAACCGGGCGGGGTCGCTGTGGAACGGGAAGTGCCCGGCGCCCTCGAAGATCTCCAGTCGGCTGCCCGGCATCGCCTCGTGGGCGCCGTACGCGTGCCGGACCGGCACCACGCTGTCCCGGTCGCCCCACAGCAGCAGGGTGGGCAGGCCGGCGGTCAGATAGCAGCGGTCGAGCATGGTCACGACCTGGCCGCGCCAGTCGACGACCGCGCGCAGGGTGCGGATGAAGGCGTTGCGGGAGGTGTCGTCGGGGAGGGCGTCGACAAGGGTGAGCAACTCCGGCGCGTCCTGGCCCAGATCGGTGTCGAGGAGCCGCATCAGGCCCACGGCGAGGCCGACGTGCAGCCGCATGCCGGGCAACCGCAGTGCGGACAGGGCGAGATGGGCGCCGGGCAGCGACACGAGCCGCAGTGCCGGGTTGACCTCGCGGCCCACACCGCCGGCGCTGACCAGGACGAGCCGTTCGGTGCGCTCGGGGAACTGGTAGGCGAACTGCATCGCCACTCCCCCGCCGAGCGAGTGTCCGACCAGGGTCGCCGACTCGACGCCGAGCGTGGTGAGCAGATCGCGCAGGCCGTTGGCGTACGCGGCCACCGAGTAGTCGGCGCGGGGTTTGTCGGAGGCGCCGTGGCCGAGCAGGTCGGGGGCGATGACGGTGTGGGTGCGGGCGAGGTCGGGGATCAGCTCGGCCCAGGTGGCCGAGGAGTCCCCGATGCCGTGGATCAGGACCAGTGCGGGGCCCTCGCCGGCCATGCGGTAGGCACGGCGGTAGCCGTGCACGACCCGGTACCGAAGTTCCAGTTCCCCGTCGCCCACCGGGCGCAGCCGTGCGGCGCGCGCGGGGCGCCGGCGCGGGACGTCGACCACTCGCTCGCCTCCCGTGCTCCCTGGCCCCCGGCGGTCGGCCGAGAGCCCTTCACTCCAGCGTAGGGAGGGTTTTCCCCAGGGGATTTCGAGGAGGTTTCACCTCCGCTAAGCGGGCGAACCGATGGGGGGCGCGGCCGGATTGTCAGTGGTGGGCGGCAAGCTGGGAGGTGCGCCGTCGTGTGGCGGCGTACGCGCCGTCCGGGCGCGTGGGAGCGACGCCGACACGGGGAGAGCCGACCGATGCCCACAGCCGTACTGACCGACCGCGAGCGCACCGCCGTCCAGGCCTATCTGCGCCTCCTCCACACGGTCCGGGCCGCCTTCGGCGACGAGACCTCCGGCCCGCCGCACGACCGGCTGCCGCCGATGGTCCCGCCCGCCGTCCTCGCCGAGGCTGACCGCGCCCTGGCGGAGGCGGGCCTCACGGGAAACGAGGAGGAGTTCTTCCGGCTGCTGAACAGCTGGTGCCCGGGGGCGTGACCGGCCGCCGGGGCGAGGGACCCCGGCGGACCTGACGGACGGGGTGCGGGTCAGTAGTGGTGGACGGCGATCGCCGTCGCCACCAGACCGCGCCCCACCGTCCAGTGGCCGTCGAAGTGGTCGACGCGGTGGCCGTCGACCACGGGTCCGGGGACGAGAAGGCGGGCCCGGAAGGTGCCGGAGGACGTGCCGTCGGGGCCGGGGGTGATCTCGATGTCGGCCTCGCTGAAGTCCAGCCACTTCCGGGTGAGGGGGAACCACGCCTTGTAGACGGACTCCTTGGCGCTGAACAGCAGCCGGTCGCCGTGCAGCTCGGGCCGGTCCGCGGCCAGCCGCCGCAGCCGCTCCTGCTCCGCGGGCAGCGCCACGGCCTCCAGCACTCCCTCCGGCAGCGGCGCGTGCGGTTCGGCGTCGATGCCGAGGGAGGCCAGATCGGCGGCGCGCACCAGCGCGGCCGCGCAGTAGCCCTCGCAGTGCGTCATGCTGCCGGTCAGGCCGTCCGGCCAGCCCGGCGCACCGCGCTCGCCGGGCAGCACCGCCTGCGGGGCCACGCCGAGCTTCTCCATCGCCCGCCGGGCGCAGGACCGTACGACGGTGAACTCGCGGCGGCGTTTGGCGACCGCCCGGGCCACCAGCGCCTCCTCCTCGGGGAAGAGCGGCCCGTCCCCGAACTCGCGCACGCCCTCCTCGCCGAAGGCCTCGACGGCCACGACCGTGTCCGGCAGCAGTTCCTCGATCACGGCGCCGTCACCTCCGCCGGCAGGACGCGCCGCAGCCGCCCCGGTGGCTGCGGCCGCTTGCGCCACTCGCGCGGGTAGCCGACCGACACCTCCTCGAAGCGGACGCCGTCGTGCCAGGTGGTCCGCGGGATGTGCAGATGGCCGTAGACCATCGCGGCGACCCGGAAGCGGTGGTGCCAGTCGGCGGTCAGGGAGGTGCCGCACCACATGGCGAACTCCGGGTACCACAGGACGTCCATCGGGTGGCGGTCCGTCGGGTAGTGGTTGACCAGGACGGTCGGCAGGTCGGCGGGCAGCTCGGCGAGCCGGCGCTCGGTCTCGGCGACCCTCGCCCGGCACCAGGCCTCCCGGGTCGGATAGGGGTCGGGGTGCAGCAGGTACTCGTCGTTGCAGACGATCCCGGTGCCCTGCGCGTACTCCAGCCCCTCCTCCTTGGTCGTGCAGCCGGCCGGGAGGAACGAGTAGTCGTACAGGAGGAAGAGCGGTGCGACGGCGACCGGGCCGCCGGGGCCCTCCCACACCGGGTAGGGGTCCTCGGGCGTGGTCACGCCCAGGTCACGGCAGACCTCGACGAGGTGCTCGTAGCGGGCGACCCCGCGCAGGGTGACGGGGTCCGAGGGATGGGTCCACAGCTCGTGGTTGCCGGGGGCCCAGATCACCTTCCGGAAACGGCTCGCGAGGGTCTTGAGCGCCCAGCGGATGTCGGCCACGTTCTCCGAGACGTCCCCGGCCACCAGGAGCCAGTCGTCGTCCGTCTCCGGTGCCATCTCCTCGACCAGGGCCCGGTTCTCGGGATAGCCGATGTGGAGATCACTGATGGCCAGGAGCTGTCCGGCACCATCACCGGCCTTCGACGTCACCTTGCGTCCCCCGTTCCGAACCTCGAAAAGCACCACCACAACATATCCGGGGCCGGCGGACAAGGCGGCACCGACCACGACCCGCCATCGTCCGGTTACCCGCCGGTCAGGTCCCTACCCGACGCCACGACAATCATGAACAAGATCAGCAAATCCGTAACACGCGCGTTGCACGCGGCACCTCTCGGAAGCCGTATGATCGCCCCAACACCACCGCCATGAACGTCCCTTCACGCAGCGCGGTTTGGTGACCCTCCATTCCCCCTGCCCGGGCCGGGCCTGCTTCGCCCTGCCCGCGAACCGTGAAAGGCGGCCTCGCATGGTCTCTCGCGTACGCGTCTGGCTCAACCGCACGTACGCGGAGAACGTGTTCTTCATGGATCAGCTGCGGCGAAATCCCAGTGATCGCGCCGTCGAGATCCACGCGACGCACGGCGACGCCGACTCCCCCGTACTGTCCGCCGCCGACACCGCGGACCTGGAGCCCGAGGGCCTGTCCCCCGCCGCGTACGTGGAGTACGCGCTGGACCAGTGCCGACGCCGCGGCATCGACGTGTTCGTGCCCCGGCTGCACCAGGCGGCGATCGTGGCGCACCGCGCCGACTTCGCGGCGGCCGGTACGGCGCTGCTGGCGCCGACGCCCGAGGCCGTGGCCGTCTTCGAGGACAAGGTGATCGCCTACGAGGCGGTCCAGGCCATCGGCGTGCCCGTGCCGCCGTGGTACCGGGTCCGGACGGCGGACGAACTCGTCGTCGCCGTCGAGGAGTTGGAGGAAGCGGGGCACAAGGCGTGCTTCAAGCCGGCGTCCGGCGCGGGCGGGGTGGGCTTCCGCGTGATCACGCGCACCCCCTTCTCGCTCGTGCACCTGAGCGGCTTCCCGACCCCGTACGTCCAGCTGGACCTGGTCGTGGACGCGCTGCGGCGGGCCGAGGAGACCGTGGACTGGCTGGTGATGCCGCGTCTGGAACAGCCGGAGGTGTCGGTGGACTGCCTCACCGGCCCCGACAACCACCTGCGGATGGCGATCGGCCGCACCAAGAACGGCCGCCGTCGCGGTTTCACGCTGCACGAGCAGTGGCTGGAGCCGGCCCGGCGGATCGCCGAGGGCTTCGGGCTGCACTACCTGTCCAACATCCAGTTCCGGATGTTCGGTGAGCAGCCGGTCCTGATGGACGTCAACACGCGTCCGGCCGGCGGGCTGCACCAGCTGTCCCTGTGCGGGGTCAACGCCCCCTGGGCGGCCGTGCAGTTGGCGCTGGGCGAGGATCCGGGGCAGGTCACGCCGCCGTTCCTGGGGCAGGACTACACCGTGGTGTCGGGGCCGCGGCCGCTGCGGGCGGTGTCGTTGCCGCACCAGCGGGTGGAGGAGACCGCCACCGAGCCGCTGCTGTCTGCCGTGCCCGCGCCCGCCGACTCCGTCGAGGTGAGCCCCGCGGCGGCCGTGCTGCCCCTCTAGAGCTCTCCGGGGAGAACAACTCCTCACCGGTATGGACCAATTCCCGTGCATCACCTTGACAGCGGGATTGGTCCATACCATTTTTGTTTGCGCACCCTCATGCATCCTGATGCACCCTCTTGCACCTCTCTGCACTCCCGAACACTCCCGAACACCCCACATCGTCAGGGAGATCGCGTGCGCACCACATTTCTCCGGCGTTCCAGACGCCGTCTCCTCGCTCTGCTCGGCACCGCCGCTCTCGCCCTCGCCGGAGCGGTCGCCCTCCCCGGCACCGCCCAGGCGGCCAACGTCCTCACCAACCCCGGCTTCGAGTCGGGCGCGCTCTCGCCCTGGTCCTGCTCCGGCGGCCTCGGCTCGATCGTCTCCTCCCCCGTGCACGGCGGCTCCAAGGCCCTCGCGGGGGCGGTGAGTTCGAGCGACATCGCCAAGTGCTCCCAGACCGTCTCCGTACAGCCGAACACGGCGTACACACTGAGCGGCTGGGTCCGGGGCAGCTATGTCTACCTCGGCGTCGACGGCGGTGCCTCGACCTGGACGTCGTCGCCGTCGGCGTACAGCCGGCTGGCGGTGTCCTTCACCACCGGGGCCGCGCAGACCAGTGCCACGATCTATGTGCACGGCTGGTACGCCCAGGGCACCTACCAGGCCGACGACATCAGCCTGGACGGGCCGGGCGGGGGCGGCGGCTCGGACACCCAGGCGCCGAGCACGCCCACCGGACTGACCTCGACCGGCAAGACCTCCTCCAGCGTGTCGCTGTCCTGGAACGCCGCCACGGACAACGTCGGCGTCACCGCGTACGACGTCTACAGCGGCTCCGCGCAGGTGCTGAGCGTGTCCGGCACGTCGGCGACGGTCAGCGGGCTGTCGCCGAGCACGGCGTACACGTTCACCGTGCGGGCCCGGGACGCCGCCGGGAACACCTCCGGCGCCTCCGGCTCCGTGTCCGTCACCACCGACGCGGGCGGTGGCGGGACCGGGTTCAAACAGGCCGCGCCCTATCTGTACGAGGGCTGGGGCGACCCGCCGAACGTGTCCACGGTGATGAGCGCGACCGGGATCAAGTGGTTCACGATGGCGTTCATGCTGGACGGCGGCGGCTGCAACCCGCTGTGGGACAGCAGCCGTCCGCTCACCGGCGGGGTCGACCAGAGCGTCATCAACCAGATCCGCTCGGCGGGCGGCGACATCGTGCCGTCGTTCGGCGGCTGGTCGGGCAGCAAGCTCGGGGCCAACTGCTCCTCGGCGAGCGCGCTCGCGGCCGCGCTGCAGAAGGTGATCGACGCCTACTCGCTCAAGGCGATCGACATGGACATCGAGAACACGGACGAGTTCGAGAACGAGGCCGTGCAGGCGCGGATCCTCACCGCGCTGAAGACCGTCAAGGCCAACAACCCCGGCCTGAAGACGATCGTCACCTTCGGGACCTCGACCACCGGGCCGACGTACTACGGCAACCGGCTGATCGAGCAGGCCAAGTCGCTGAACGCCGGCATCGACGTGTTCACGATCATGCCGTTCGACTTCGGCGGCGGCGCCGACATGTACGGCAACACGGTGAACGCGACGGAGGGGCTGAAGAACAAGCTGAAGTCCACCTTCGGCTGGGACGACGCCACCGCCTACGCGCACATCGGCATCTCCGGCATGAACGGTCTGTCCGACCAGCAGGAGAACACCACGCCGGCGATCTGGACGCAGATCCGTGACTGGGCCAACTCCCACCACCTCGCCCGGCTCGCCTACTGGTCCGTCAACCGGGACCGGCCCTGCCCCGGCGGCGGGGTGACCAGCAACTGCTCCGGCATCAGCCAGAGCACCTGGCAGTTCACCTCCATCACGGCCGGCTTCACCGGCTGACCCACACCCGTACCCACACCCGAAGGTCCCCCGGATTCCGGTCCGGGGGACTTTTTTTCCTGAGGGGTGTATCAGGGGCCCGGGGGCCTGCTCTTAAGGGTGTAACCGTGAAGGCCCGCCGGGGACGTCGGGGGAACGACGGGGGAAGCCCCGGCGGGTCTGCGGGAACACGGTGCTTCAGGGGGAAGCACCACGGGGACGACGGGGGAATCCGGGGATCATGGGGGATCTCCGGGCACGGGGGATCGGGTCGGTCGGCCGCTGTCACGGGGAGCGGCCGCCCGCTCGTCCCACCTCAGCCGGCCGGGTACCCCCAGGCCCGCGCGATCTCCACCAGCCGGGGCGGCAGTTCCCGTCCCGGGTCCGCGGCGCGGGCCGGCTGGATGCGGCCCGACCTGATGGTGCGGGACCAGTCGCCCAGCTGCGGCCGGAAGGCGCCGTGGTCGCGGCTGCCGTACTCCAGCATGCCGGGCTCCCACGGCACCCCGAGGTACTCGCACAGCCCCCGGGTCGTGCGCTCCGGGTCGCCGGTCAGATCCTCGTACGTCACCACGTACGCGTCGAGGCTCTGCCGGGCCTCCTCCAGCTTCTCGGCGTAGCCCAGCACCTCGGCACGGATCGCCGCGTGGTCGGGGTCCTTGCGGCGGTCGGTCAGGGAGGCGATCACCGCGCCGGGGTGGCGCAGCAGCAGGATGTGGCGCGCCTGGGGCCAACATCGGCGCAGCCGGGGCCAGATGAGGGTGTTGGGCGGGGTCTTGTCGACGATGACGTCCTTGCCGCTGCGGACGAGTTCGAGGTGCAGCACCCGGTCCCAGAGCAGGTGTTCCAGCTCGGTCCGGTCGAGTTCCAGCGCCTTCATCGCCTCCCCGGTGAAGTCCCGGCTCAGCCGGACGTGCAGGGTGCGCGGATGCATCTCGTGCGGGGCGCGGATCCGGCTGTGGCTGTTGAGCAGCACCCGCAGCAGGGTCGACCCGGAGCGCACCGACGAGAGCACGAACACCGGGGACTCCACCAGCCGGGGCGTCGGCGGGGCCGTGTACGAGACGGTGCCGGCCCCGGGCTCGGAGCGGGGGGAGGGGATGGCGTCCAGGGTGCGCCGCGGCGGGCTGACGGCCTCCTTCATCAGCCGTCCCCGGCGCTTCAGCCCCCGGCCGATCGCGGATATGCGCGGATCCCTCACGGTGACACCTTTCTCTCGCGCTGTGCGCCCGCATCCCAGGGCCCCGGGCGAACTCCAGGTGTCGCGCAAGGAAACAGCCCTGGTCACGGAACGCCCTATTCCGCCCGTGACCAGGGCTCTTACCTGCTCCTTAATTCTTCATATGAAGTGTCTGGGTTTTCCCTGGGAGCCGCCCGGCCGACGGGCTCAGAAACGGCCCGATCCCCGGTAGAGCTCCAGCTCACCGTCCAGTTCCACGGCCAGCACCGTGGCGTACGGGTCGAGGTCGGACGCGGCCGGCGGATCGATCCAGACCACACCGACCGCCTCGTGCAGCCCGCCGACGACCCGGTGGCCGAGCGGGGTACCGGTGCCGAGCACAGTGACCCGGCGCACCGGGGTGACCAGGCCCCGCAGACCGATCTCGGCGCGCGGGATGTCGAACAGGGTCAGATAGAGCGTGCGGCGGTCGGCGGAGAGCGTGCTGGGCCCGTAGTGGTGCCCGGCCGGCAGCCCGCGCACCGTCCCGTACACCGCGTCGGCGTGCCGGCGGATCCACTCCCCCAGCCCCTCCAGGCGCTCGGCCTGCGGCCGCGGGATGGTGCCGTCCTCCCTGGGGCCGACGTCGAGCAGCAGGTTGCCGCCCCCGCCGATGGTCTCGGTGAAGTAGCGGATCAGCTGGGCGAGCGACTTGTGGTTGTGGTCGTGGTGCTGGTGGCCCCACGAGTCGTTGATGGTGAGACACAGCTCCCAGGGACCGTCCGGCGGTTCGATGGGGGCGCCCTGTTCGGGGGTGGCGTAGTCGCCCTCGCCGAGCATGCGCGCGTTGAAGACGACGTCCGGGGAGTACGAGCGGATCAGCGCCGCGAGTTCGGGGATCCGCCACTGCTCCTCGCTGCGGTCCCACTCGCCGTCGAACCACATCAGGTCGGGCCGGTAGCGGGAGGCCAGCTCACGGATCTGGCCGTCGCGGTAGGCGAGGAACCGCTCCCAGGCGTCGAGGTCCTCGAACTCGGCCGCGACCTCGGAGTAGCGGTTGTCCTCCTGCTCGGGCGGCCGGCCCGGCTTGCGCGTCGAGGCGTAGTCGGGATGGCTCCAGTCGGAGTGCGAGTAGTACAGGCCGACCTTGAGCCCCTGCTCGCGCAGGGCGTCGGCGTACCCGGTCAGGTAGTCGCGGCCCAGGTTGAGCTCGCCGTACTCCGTGTCCCACAGGGCGACGCCGTCATGGTGACGGCTCGTCAGCACGGCGTACCTCGCGCCCGCGCGGGCGAAGAGGTCGGCCCAGGCCTTCGGGTCGTAGCGGGCGCCGGTGAAGCGGTCGAGCTGGGACATGTACCGGTCGTACGGGACGATGTCGTCGTAGAACGACCAGGACTCCTGGACACCGTCCACGGCGTAGATCCCCCAGTGGACGAAGATCCCCAACTTGGCTTCGGTGAACCAGGGTTGCATGGGCACGGCTGAACTCCTCGACGGTAAGAGGGACTTCGGGCGGGGGCGGGCACGAGTGACGTGCCCGCCCCGGTGCGTCGCCGCCCTACCGGCCGCCGCGCCGCAGCCGCAGCGTCAGCACCTGGAAGGGGCGCAGGGCGACGGCGACCGTGCCGTCCCCGGTGATCTCCGCGGCCTCGAGCGGGCGCTCCAGCAGGTCGGTGACCTCGGCGCCGGCCAGCGGGAAGCCGGTGCGCAGGACGCCCCGGGCGCGGCCGCCGCGGGACTCGTACAGCCGGACCACCACGTCGCCGGACGCGTCGTCGGCGAGCTTGACCGCCTCGACGGTCACGCCGTCGCCGGCCACGGAGACGACCGGCTCCGGGGCGCCGGCCGCGTCCGCCACCCGCAGCGGCAGGTTGAGGGCGTAGCCCTCGGCGACCGCGTCCCCGATCGTGGCACCGGGCAGCAGGGAGTACGTGAACCGGTGCCGGCCCTGGTCGGCCTCGGGGTCCGGCACACGCGGGGCCCGGACCAGGCTGAGGGCGACCGTGGTGGTCGTCCCGCCGTCCTCGCGGACCGTGCGGGTGACGTCGTGGCCGTACGTCGAGTCGTTGAGGACCGCGACGCCGTAGCCGGGCTCGGCGATGTGCACCCAGCGGTGGCCGGAGACCTCGAAGCGGGCCGCCTCCCAGCTGGTGTTGGTGTGCGTGGGGCGCTGGACGTGGCCGAACTGGATCTCGGCGGAGGAGTGCGCGGCCCGGACGTCCACCGGGAAGCCGGCCTTGAGGATCTTCTCGGCCTCGTGCCAGTCGATGTCGGTCTCGAAGTCGACGCGCGGGCTGCCGGCCCGGACGGTGATCGTCTGGGTGAGCGTCGAGCCCTTGCCGAAGGAGCGGGTGACGCGGACCGCGCCGACCAGCGGGTCCTCCTCGACGACCGTCACCGCGTCCGGCTCCAGGAGGTCCGTGAAGCGGTTGCGGTAGTGCTTGTCGATGTCCCAGGCGTCCCAGTAGTTGGGCAGGTCGGTGTGCAGGCGCAGCAGGTTGCCGGGGCCGGCCAGGACCTCGCGGCCCGCCCGCAGGTCGTACACCGAGGCCAGGGTGCCGTCCTCGGCGACCTCCACACGGACCAGGCCGTTGTCGAGGGTCCGGCCGGAGACCGTCACCGGGTGCTCGGGCCGTGCCGCGGCCAGGGGCGCGCTGCCGCTCGCGGGCACCTCGACGTACGCCGGCGCGCCGTCGGCCGTACGGACCACCTCGGCGCGGTCGTACGGGCTGGTGTTGAAGACCCGGGCGGAGCCGCCGCCCAGCGCCGCGAGGGCCTCGGCGGTCAGCTCCTCCAGCTCCCCCGCCACCCGGGCGTACTCGGCCTCGGCCTCGCGGTGCACCCAGGCGATCGACGAGCCGGGCAGGATGTCGTGGAACTGGTGCAGCAGCACCGTCTTCCAGAGCCGGTCCAGCTTCTCGTACGGGTAGGCGTAGCCCGGCGCGTGCAGTGCGGCGGTCGTCGCCCACAACTCGGCCTCGCGCAGCTTGTGTTCGCTGCGCCGGTTGCCCTGCTTGGTGCGGGCCTGGGAGGTGTACGTGGCGCGGTGCAGCTCCAGGTACAGCTCGCCGACCCAGACCGGGGCGTCCGGGTACTCCTCGCGGGCCTTGGCGAAGAACGCGTCGGGGTGCTCGACGACGACCTTGGGCGAGCCCTCCAGGTCGGCGAGGCGGCGCGCGCGTTCCATGATCTCGCGGGTGGGTCCGCCACCGCCGTCGCCCCAGCCGAAGGGGGCGAGGGAGCGGGTGCCGCCGCCCTTCTCCGAGTAGTTGCGGACGGCGCGCTCCATCTCCTCGCCGCTGAAGCGGGCGTTGTAGGTGTCGATCGGCGGGAAGTGGGTGAAGATGCGGGTGCCGTCGATGCCCTCCCACCAGAAGGTGTGGTGGGGGAACTTGTTGGTCTGGTTCCAGGAGATCTTCTGGGTGAGGAACCAGTCGTTGCCGGCGAGCTTGGCGAGCTGCGGGTAGGCGGCGGTGTAGCCGAAGGAGTCCGGCAGCCAGACGCCCTTGGTCTCGATGCCGAAGTGCTCGATGAAGAACCGCTTGCCGTGGATCAGCTGGCGGGCGATGGCCTCGCCGCCGGGCAGGTTGCCGTCGGCCTCCACCCACATGCCGCCGACCGGGGCCCACTGGCCCTTCTTCACCGAGTCCTGGATGCGGGCCCACACGTGCGGGTAGTTGTCGCGCACCCACTCGTACTGCTGGGCCTGGGAGCAGGCGAAGATGAAGTCCTCGTACTCGTCGGCCAGGGACGTGACGTTGGAGAAGGTGCGGGAGGTCTTGCGCTTGGTCTCCCGGATCGGCCAGAGCCAGGCGGAGTCGATATGGGCGTGGCCGACGCCGGAGAGGGTGTGGGCGCTGGCGTGGGCGGGGCGGGCCAGGACGGGGGCGAGCACCTCGCGGACGGCGGCGGCGCTGCCGGAGATGTCGTCCAGGTCGAGGGCGTCCATGGCCCGGTCGAGGGCGTGCATGATCTCGTGGCGGCGCGGCTCGTGCTCGCCGAGGTGGACCATCAGCTCGCGCAGCACCTGGAGGTCGAGGTCGAGGTGCCAGACGTTCTCGTCGAGGACGGCGAGGTCGGCGCGCTTGAAGGTGTACAGCGGCTTGTCGCCCGCCGTGAGGACGTCGCCGAGCGGGGTCGGCCCCGCGAAGTCGTTCGCCAGGATGTCCGGGTTGGAGGCCGCCTCGACCAGGTAGTCGACGCGCTCGCCGCCCTGCGCCGGGTTGCCGACCGGCACGTACTGGTTGAGCGGGTTGACCGCCTTCAGCGGGGTCCCGTCCATCAGGTGGACCAGCGCCTCGGCCTGGTTGCCGGGCCAGTCGCCGACGAAGCCGAGGTCGACGACGGCCTCGACGCGCCGCCCCGCCCACTCGGCGGGCACCTCACCGCGCATCCGGAACCAGGTCGTCCCCCAGGGCGGTCCCCAGGGCGTGTCCATCGCGAAGGGCGCGTAGGTCGCGGCGGCGGCCTCCTGGAAGGGGACGGGCTCCCCGGGCGCCTGCCAGGCCTCGACCTCGAAGGGAACGGCGGCCGCGTAGATCGCGGGCTTGATGCGCTGGTTGTGGACGCGCTCGACGCGCTCCTCGATCCGGCGGCGTTCGTCGTGCATGAAGGGTCTCCAGTGCGGGAGAGTGCGAGCTGAGCTGGGAGAAGCAGGGGGAAAGCGCTTTCTGAAACAGCGCTACCTAAGGTACGCCAGCCCGGGGTGGACCTCGGTGTAGCCCTCGACCAGTCGGCGGGCGACGTTCACGGAGTCGACGAGCGGGTGCAGCGCGAAGGCCTTCACCGCGCTCGCCCGGGACCCGGACTCGGCGGCGGCCAGCACCTCGCGCTCCACCGCCTTGACCGCGCACACCAGTCCGGTGGCGTGGTCGGGCAGCGGGGCGACGGCCACCGGGTGCGCGCCGTTGGCGTCGACCAGGCACGGGACCTCGATCACGGCGTCCGTGTCGAGCGTGGAGAGGGTGGAGCGGTTGCGCACGTTGAGGATGAGCGTGGCGCGCTCGTCGCGGGCGATGGCCCGCATCAGGGCGAGGGCCACCTTCTCGTAGCCGCCCGAGAGGTCGTCGGCGTCGCGTTCGCCCGCGCCGGCCGTCTCCCGGTTCTCGGACATGTAGGTGGCCTCGCGCTCGGCGCGGGTGCGGTCCCAGGCGGTCAGGGCCGCCGCGCCGGGGTCGCGCATCTCCTCGTAGAAGCGGGCCTGCTGGTCGGCGAGGAAGGCGCCGCGGGTCTTCTCGGCCTGCTGGTAGGCGCGCACGGCCTCGCGGTTGAAGTAGTAGTAGTGCAGGTACTCGTTGGGGATCGCGCCGAGGGACTTCAGCCAGTCGACGCCGAAGAGCTTGCCCTCCTCGAAGGAGCCGAGCAGGTCGGGGTCGGCCAGCAGGCGGGGCAGTTCGTCGCGGCCGGCGACCCGCAGGCCGCGGACCCAGCCGAGGTGGTTGAGGCCGACGTAGTCGATCCACGCCTCCTTCGGGTCCGCGCCGAGCACCCGGGCGATCCGGCGGCCGAGGCCGACCGGCGAGTCGCAGATGCCGATGACCCGGTCGCCGAGGTGGCGGGACATCGCCTCGGTGACGAGGCCGGCCGGGTTGGTGAAGTTGATCAACCAGGCGTCGGGGGCGAGCCGGGCCACCCGCCGGGCGATCTCCACGGCGACCGGGACGGTGCGCAGTCCGTAGGCGATGCCCCCGGCGCCGACCGTCTCCTGGCCGAGGACGCCCTCCGCCAAGGCCACCCGCTCGTCGTTCGCGCGGCCCTCCAGGCCGCCGACCCGGATCGCGGAGAAGATGAAGTCGGCGCCGCGCAGGGCCTCGTCCAGATCGGTGGTGGCCGTCACGGCGGGGGCGCCCGGGACACCGGCCGCCTGTTCGGCCAGGACCCGGGCGACCGCGTGGAGCCGGCCCTCGTCCAGATCGTGCAGGACGACGTCCGTGACCCGCCCCTCGGCGCGGTCCGTGAGGAGCGCGCCATACACGAGCGGCACCCGGAACCCGCCGCCGCCCAGAATCGTCAGCTTCACGTCTGCACCTTTCCTGCCACGGTCACCTCGACGCCCGCCTCCTCCAGCGAGGAGCGGGTCACCGGGTCGACCGGCGCGTTCGTCACCACCACGTCCAGGTCCTCGGGACCGCAGACCTTCGCCATGCCCGTGCCCGGGAACTTCGCCGCGTCGGCGAGCAGGACGACCCGGTCGCCGGCCTTGATCATGGCCCGCTTCACCGGGACCTCGACGACCGTCGTGTCCATCACCTGCCCGCCCGGGCGCACTCCACTGGTGCCGAGGAAGAGCCAGTCCGCGTGGAGCTGGCGCAGGTTGTCCTCGGTGAGGAAGCCGACCAGGGAGCGGTACTCGCGGCGGACCATGCCGCCGAGCAGCACCAGCTCGATGCCCTCGTCGTCGGCCAGCTCCTCGTAGACCACCAGGTTGCTGGTGATCACGGTGAGCCGGCGCCCGTGCAGCTGGCGGGCCAGCCGGTAGGCGGTGGTGCCGATGTCGAGCAGCACCGACTGGCCGTCCGCGACCATCGCCGCCGCGTGCGCGGCTATGGCGTCCTTCTCGGCCACGCGCATCTCGGCGACCTCGGCGAAGGGCTGGTCGCCCTCGTCGACGACGGCGCCGCCGTGGACCCGGGTCAGCAGGCCGTCCTCCTCGAGTTTGACCAGGTCACGCCTGATCGTGGCCGGGCTCACGCCCAGCTGTTCGGAGAGATCGGTCACGGCCGCGGGACCGCCGGAGCGCAGGGCCCGCAGGATGAGTTGATGTCGTCGTTCTGCCAGCACGCCATGAACACTACTCGTCATCTTCAATCATTTCCATGCTCAGTTCTGCTCGGGTATTGACCAATGGCGGCGAGCAGCGCACGATTCCGGTCACCGAAATGAAGAGTTTTGACGAGCTCCGACTGGAACGGACTCTCCCGACGAGAGGAAGTGCGCACGTGGACGACGACCGGCCCGATGTGCTGCTGACCGGGCTGCTCTTCTACGACCTCGTCCTCACGGGGCTGGGCGGCCCGCCCACGCCGGGCGAGGAGATCTGGACGGCCGGCATGGGCTGCGGCCCCGGCGGGATCGCCAACCTGGCGGTGGCCGCCTCCCGCTTCGGCCTGCGGACCTCGCTGGCGACCGTCTTCGGAGACGATTTCTACGGCGGCTACTGCCGGCAGGTCCTGGCCGGCCAGGAAGGCGTCGACCTCTCGCTCTCCCGGGTCGCGGACGACTGGCCCACCCCGGTCACCGTCGCCCTGGCCCAGGGGCAGGACCGGGCCCTGGTCACCCACGGCCAGGAGCCCCCGTACTCGCAGGACACGCTGATGGGCGACCCTCCCGAGGCGCGCACCGCACTCGTCCACCTGGAGGCCGAGCCGCGGGCCTGGCTCGCCAAGGCCGCCGCGAACGGCACCCGGATCTTCGCGGACGTCGGCTGGGACCCCACCCGGCAGTGGTCCGCCGACCTCCTCGAACAGCTCGCCCTGTGCCATGCCTTCCTCCCCAACGAGACCGAGGCGATGGCCTACACCCGCACCGAGAGCGCGGTCGCGGCCCTCGGCACGCTCTCCGAGCTGGTGCCGGTCGCCGTGGTGACCCGGGGCGGGGACGGCGCCCTCGCCGTCGACCAGATCACCGGGGAGTACGCGGACGTACCGGCCCTTGACATCGATGTCCTGGACGCGACGGGCGCCGGTGACGTCTTCGGCGCGAGCTTCGTCGCGGCCTCGCTCGGCGGCTGGCCGCTGGAGGAACGGCTGCGCTTCGCCGTCCTCGCCGCCGGACTCTCCGTCCGGCACCACGGCGGCGCGCTGGCCGCGCCCGGCTGGTACGGCGTCGACGCCTGGTGGCGCTCGCTCACCGATCCCGGTCTGCGGCGGGCGTACGGCTTCCTCGCGGACCGCCTCCCGGCCGACCCCGGCCCCCCGGTCCGGTACGCGCCGGTCACCCCGCCCGCCCGGCAGCACTGACCTCCCCCCACGCAACCATTGCGAAGTCCCGAACAGATCCGAAAGGCGGTGGGAGCTGTGCGGCTCTCACGAAGAGGCCTGCTGCGCGCGGGCCTGGCCGGTACGGCCGCCACGGCACTCGGCGGCCTGGCGTCCGGCTGTGCCGTTCCGACCGGTTCCACCGGCCGGAACATGGTCCTGTGGTACTGGGACGGCGGCCTGGGCGACACGGTCGTCGAGAAGGCCAGAGCCCGCTACGGCGGCACGGTCGACCTCCGTGCCATCAAGATCGGCGGCTACTACCGCTCGAAGCTGATCACCACCATGGCCGGCCGGGCCCACGTGCCCGACATCGCGGGCCTCAAGGGCGAGGACATGGCGTCCTACCTGCCCAACGCGGACCAGTTCGTGGATCTGCGGACGCTGGGCGCGGAGAAGTACCGCAGCCGGTACCTGTCCTGGAAGTGGGACCAGGGCATCGCCGACGACGGCACGATGGTCGGCTTCCCGATCGACTGCGGTCCGGTCGCGCACTACTACCAGTACGAGATCTTCCGCAAGGCCGGGCTGGCGTACGAGCCCGACGACGTGTCGGCGGAGCTGGACACCTGGGAGAAGTTCTTCGCGGCCGGGGAACAGTTGCGCAAGCGCGTTCCGGGGACCTATCTGCTCACCGACGTCAACGTGGTCTTCGAGAACGTGGTGCAGCAGGGCAGCAGGCGTTACGTCGACAAGGACCGCCACTTCATCGGTGACCAGGAGCATGTGCGCGACGCCTGGGCACTGGCCGTGGAGGCGAAGCGGCGCGGAATCGTCTCCGACCTGGTGAGCGGCACTCCGGACCAGCTCTCCGCCGTCCAGGACGGCAAGCTGCCCAGCCAGCTCAACGCCTCGTGGAACACCGGCGACCTCAAGAACGGCGTACCGAAGACCAAGGGCCGCTGGCGGGTGGCCCAGATGCCGGTTCGGCCCGCCAACAACGGCGGGTCGTTCCTGTCGATCACCAAGGCCTGCCGCGAGCCCGAACAGGCCTTCCGGATCATCACCTGGATCCTCGACGCGGCGAACCAGGCACAGGGTTTCGTGGACGCGGGCCTGTTCCCGTCCACCCCCGCCTCCTACAGCCTCAAGACGCTCCGTGAGCCCGACCCGTTCTTCGGCGGGCAGGTCACGATGGACGTCTTCGGGCCCGCCGCGCAGAAGATCACGGTCGCCTACAACAGCCCGTACGACGTGGCGCTCGGGCAGCCCCTCAAGGACGAGATCAAGAACGTCGGCGTCCTCGGCAAGGACCCGGAGAAGGCCTGGAGTGACGCCATGAGCAAGTGCCGGCGCATCGCGAAGCACCTGGGGGTGAGCTACTGATGGCCACCACGCTGGAGACGCCCCCGGCGGCCACCCGGCAGCCGGCCGCCCCGCAGCCCAGGAAGGGTCTGCGCAGGTACTGGCACCTCTACGCCGCGATCTCGCCCTTCTACCTCCTCTTCCTCTGCTTCGGCCTGATCCCGGTCGGCTTCTCGCTCTACGTCTCCCTGCACCGCTGGGACGGGCTCGGCACCATGGAGTGGGCGGGGCTGTCGCAGTACCAGTACCTGCTGGGCGACAGCGACTTCTGGAGCTCGGTCGGGAACACCATCGTCATCTGGGCGCTGGCCACCTTCCCCATGATCTTCCTGGCGATGGTGACGGCCGTGCTGCTCAACTCGGCGGTCCGCTTCAAGAACGTCTACCGCTTCGCCTACTTCCTGCCGAACGTCACCTCGGTGGTGGCCGTCGCGATCATCTTCGGCTCGGTGTTCTCCACCAACTTCGGCCTGGTGAACGCCCTGTTGCAGGCGGTGGGCATCGACCAGATCGCCTGGCTGAACACGCCGTGGGGCATCAAGGTCGCCATCGCCACGCTGATGACCTGGCAGTGGACCGGCTACAACGCGATCATCTTCCTCGCCGGGCTCCAGACCATCCCGGGCGAGCTGTACGAGGCGGCCCGGATGGACGGTGCCGGTCCCGTGCAGACCTTCTTCCGGATCACGCTGCCGATGATGCGGCCGGTGCTGCTGTTCGTGCTCGTGGTCTCCACGGTCACCGGTCTGCAGAGCTTCTCCGAACCGCAGGTGCTGCTCCAGACGACCGCCAACGACTCGACGTTCTCGGGCGGTCCGGGCCACGCCGGCCGGACGATGGTCCTCTACTTCTTCCAGCAGACCTTCGACAACAACGACTTCGGCTACGGCGCCGCCGTGGCCTGGGGCATCTTCCTCGTCGTCATCCTCTTCTCGATCATCAACTGGCGCCTGGTGCAGCGCCGGGGCGAAGACTAGGGAGGCCGCTCACCATGGCATCCATCCACGGCACACGCCGGCCGAAGGCCATCAAGGGAACGCGCGGCCGGGGCATCGCCCTGCACGCCGTCCTGGTCGTCGGACTGCTGCTCTCGGCCTTCCCGTTCTACTGGGCCGTCATCATGTCGACGCACACGTCGAGCGAGATCTTCTCCTACCCGCCGAAGCTGCTGCCCGGTACGCACTTCCTGCAGAACGCCCGCAGTCTCTTCGACAACATCGACTTCTTCGGCTCGATGGCCAACTCGCTGCTGGTGGCGGGCTCGGTGACCTTCCTGGTCCTGCTCTTCGACTCGCTGGCGGCCTTCGTCTTCGCCAAGTTCGAGTTCCCGGGCAAGAACGCGCTGTTCGCTCTGCTCATGGTCATCTTCATGGTGCCGGCGCAGCTCGCGGCCATCCCGCAGTTCGTGATCATGGCGAAGCTCGGCTGGATCGGCTCGATGACCTCGCTGATCGTGCCGGCGGCGGCCAACGCGTTCGGCATCTTCTGGATGCGCCAGTACATGAAGAGCGCCATCCACGACGAGCTGCTGGACGCCTCGCGGATCGACGGGGCGAACTTCCTGCGCCAGTACTGGCACGTGGCCCTCCCGGTGGTCCGGCCGGGCCTGGCCTTCCTCGGCATCTTCACCTTCATGGGCCAGTGGAACGACTACGCCTGGCCCCTGATCGCCCTCACCGACCCGGACAACGTCACCCTCCAGGTGGCGTTGTCCCAGCTCAACGGCACCCACGGAACGACGGACTACGGAATGGTCATGACCGGCGCACTGCTCGCGCTGATCCCGCTGCTGATCGTGTTCGCGATCGGTGCCCGCCAGATCATCGGGGATCTCGCCAAGGGAGCCATCAAGTGACGGATCCCCTGCTGGCGCTCCGCCCCTGGGAGTCACCGGAGGTGACCTCCTGGGGGCGGTTGCCCATGAACGCCGTCGACCGGCGCGCCGGAGCACACTCCCTGGACGGCGACTGGCGCTTCCGGTTGCTGCCCGCTCCGCACGCGCCGGCCGGCGGTGCGTGGTCGACCGCGGCCGTGCCCGGCGTGTGGACCATGCAGGACACGGACGACCTGCCGCGGTACCTGAACATCCGGATGCCGTTCGCCGAGTTCCCGCCGCACGCACCGGCCGGCCACAACCCGACGGGCGTGTACGAGCGGGAGGTCGACGTCCCCGCCGACTGGGCCGGCCGGCGGATCGTGCTCCAGGTCGGGGCCGCCGAGAGCGTGCTGCTGGTGCACGTGGACGGGCGGCCCGTCGGCGTGTCCAAGGACTCCCATCTGGCCGCCGAGTTCGATCTGACGGCGCTGGTCCACCCCGGCGGGCGGGCCGTGCTGCGGCTGACCGTCGTCAAGTGGTCGGACGCCTCGCACATCGAGGACCAGGACCACTGGTGGCACGGCGGGATCACCCGCCCGGTGCTGCTGTACGCCACCGACCCGCTGCATCTGGCCGACGTGAGCGTGCGGGCCGGGCTCGACGGGGAGCTGCGGGTCGACTGCCTCGTGCGGGACGCGGGCGGGGCGCTGCCCGAGGGGTGGTACCTGAGCGGGGAGCTGGACGGGCTGGCGCTCACCCAGGACGCCGCGTTCGACCTGGCCAACGCCGAGGAGGAACGGGTCTCCGCCTTCCTCGGCGAGGCGCGGCTGCACGCGCGCGTGCCCGAGGTGCGGCCCTGGACCGCGGAGACACCCGAGCTGTACGGGCTGACGGTCCGGCTGCACCGCGCCGACGGCACGGTCGCCGACACCTCGCACCACCGGATCGGCTTCCGGGACGTCGAGGTCGTGGGCCGTGACCTGCTGGTCAACGGGGAGCGCGTCTACATCCGGGGCGTGAACCGGCACGACTTCCATCCGCTGACGGGGCGGACGGTGTCGTACGACGACATGCGCGCGGACCTGGTCCTGCTGAAGCGGTTCGGCTTCAACGCGATCCGCACCGCGCACTATCCGAACGACCCGACGCTGTACGACCTGGCCGACGAGCTGGGCTTCTACGTCGTCGACGAGGCGGATCTCGAGTCGCACGACCACGCCCACGAGATCGCCGACGACCCACGCTATCTGAACGCCTTCGTGGACCGGGTCTCGCGCATGGTGCTGCGGGACAAGAACCATCCGTCGGTCATCATCTGGTCGCTGGGCAACGAGTCGGACTACGGGGCCAACCACGACGCGGCCGCCGGCTGGGTGCGCCGGCACGACCCGACCCGGCCGCTGCAGTACGAGGGGGCGGCCAAGCGCGGCTGGGCGGACCCGGACCTGGCCTCCGACATCGCCTGCCCGATGTACGCGCCGCTGGACGAGTGCGTGGCGCACGCGCTGTCCGGGGAGCAGACCAAGCCGCTGATCCAGTGCGAGTACTCGCACGCGATGGGCAACAGCAACGGCACGCTGGCCGACCACTGGGCTGCCATCGAGGCCACCCCCGGTCTTCAGGGCGGGTTCATCTGGGAGTTCTGGGACCACGGAATCCTCCAGAGCGTGAACGACGGAAGACCGGTCGGGCGTGGGGGTGCCGGGCTCTACGACAACGGTGTCGCCGCACCCGGGTACCGGTGGGCGTACGGCGGCGACTTCGGCGAGAAGGACCACGACGGCGCGTTCATCGCGGACGGCGTGGTCTTCCCCGACCGCACCCCGAAGCCCGTGATGTACGAGCACCGGGAGATCGCGGCGCCGCTGCGGCTGAAGCTGTACCGGCACGAGGGGCTGGTCGTCTCCAACCACCAGCACTTCCGGGGCCTGGACTGGCTCGCGGGCACCTGGGAGCTGGCGCTGGCGGACGGCCGTACGCTGACCGCCGCCGCCGAGATCCCCTCGCTGCTGCCGGGGGAGACAGCCGTGATACCGCTTCCCCTCGCGTTGCCGGAGGACGGCGGCGAGGCGTGGCTGACGCTGCGGGTGACGACCGCGCAGGACCTGGCGTGGGCGCCGCGCGGCACGGAGGTGTGCGCGCCGCAGGTGCTGCTGCGGGCGGCCGTACGGGCGAAGGACCCGGTGGCCGGCGGCCCGGTCGAGGTCGACGCGGACGGACTGCTGGTCCATCCGCTGCTGACCGCCGCTCCCACGCTGTCGCTGTGGCGGGCACCCACCGACAACGACGAACTGGGCGGCATGGCGCCGCGCTGGCGGGCCTGGGGGCTGGACGCGCTCGTGCGCAAGGTCGTGTCGGTCCGGCGCGACGGCCCGTCGGTGACCGTGCTCGCGGAGTACGCGGGCACCACGGGCGTGGTCCGGCACCGGCAGGTCCTCACCCCCGTCGAGGGCGGTGTGCGGATCGACGAACAGGCCGAGCTGCCCGAAGAGTTCGACGACGTGGCCCGGGTCGGGACGGTCTTCGAGACGGTCGCGGGGCTGGACCTGCTGGAGTGGTTCGGGCAGGGGCCCTGGGAGTCGTACCCCGACCGCAGCGGCGGTGCGCCGGTGGGCCATCACGCGCTTGCCGTCGACGAGCTGTTCACCCCGTATCTACGCCCGCAGGAGAGCGGCGGCCGGCACGGCGTACGGCGCTTCACGCTGTCCGCGCCGGACGCCACCGGTCTCGCGGTCGCGCTGGACGAGCCGCGGCAGGTGTCCGTCACGCGGTACCGCGCCGAGGACCTGACCGCCGTCGCCCACCATGACCAACTCGTGCCGCGCGCCGGGTGCGTGGTGCACCTCGACGCGGTCCACCGGGGCCTGGGCACGGCCTCGTGCGGCCCCGACACCTTCCCCTCCTACCTCGTCGCACCGGGCGTCCACCGCTGGAGCTGGACCCTGCGCGTGCTGTGACCGCTTCCCACCCACGGACTTCCCCAGAGCTTCCTACGGAGCACACGTGTGTACTTCGCATGCCCATGAACCGGGCGAGGCCGCGCAGGCCGGTGCCGGACGCCGCGGTTTCCTGCGGGCCACCGCGCTGCTGGGCGCCGCCGCCACGGCCACGGTCGCGCTGCCGGCCACCGCCGAGGCGACCGTGTCCCGGTGGCGTCCCGATCCCGACAGCCGTCGCTTCACGCTCGCCGTGATGCCCGACACGCAGTACCTCTTCGACGGGCCGAGCATCGACAAGGCGCCCGTGGAGGCGTCGCTGCGCCATCTGCTGGAGCATGGGGGCGAGAACGCCGAGAACATCGTGTTCCTGTCCCACCTCGGCGATCTCACGCAGAACGGCGCCGTCGCCGAGTTCGCCGCCATCGGCGAGGCGTTCGAGCTGCTGGACCGGCGCGGGGTGGGCTACAGCGTGCTGGCCGGCAACCACGACGTGAAGTCGTCGACGACCGACCAGCGCGGCGCGTCGGCGTACCTGGACACCTTCGGACCGCGGCGGCTGAAGGGGAAGTCCACCTTCGGCGGGGCCTCCCCGGACGGCTACAACACCTTCCACCTGTTCCGGGCGGCCGGGCGCGACTGGATGGTGCTGGCGCTGGACTGGCGGCTGTCGGCGCAGGGGTACGCCTGGGCGAAGGACGTCCTCGCCGCGCATCCGAGGACCCCGGTCGTCCTCACCACGCACGAACTGGTCGTCGAGGACGACACGTTGTCGGGCTACGGGCAGCAGCTGTGGGACCGGCTGATCGAGGACCACGACCAGATCTTCCTGACCCTCAACGGCCACTACTGGCCGGCCGGGCGGGCGACCCGCAAGAACGCGGCGGGACATGACGTCCATCTGCACCTGACGAACTACCAGAACCGCTACTTCGGCGGTGCGGCGATGATCCGCCTCTACCGCTTCGACCTCGACCGCGGCGTCATCGACATCGAGACGGTCTCGCCGTGGATCCTCGGCCGGGCCGCCAAGGGGATCAACGCGCTGGAGCGGCAGGAGATCGAACTCAGCGGCGACGCCGACCGGTTCTCCGTCGACATCGACTTCGCCGAGCGCTTCTCCGGCTTCGACCCGGTGCCGGCGCGTCCCGCCCGTCCCGCGTCGAAGGTCGTCGTCCCGGGCACGATGGCGTACTGGCGGTTCGACGCGGCCGTCTCCTCCGGCACCGTCCGCGACCTGTCCGGACGGGGCAACGACCTCACCGTCGTCACGGTCGGCGGCGGCGCGCTCGGCTGGTCGCCGGACCACCACCCCGACCAGCCGGGCCACGGCAGCCTGGAGTTCCAGGGGTTCAAGTCGCCGCTGACGGGGGCGTATCTGCGCACGGTCGACGGCGCGCCGCTCAACTCGGCGACATTCGGGGCGGGTTACACCATCGAGGCGTTCTACCGCCTGCCGGCCGACTGGGACCCCGCGCACCACGCCTGGTCGGGACTGGTCAGCCGTACGGGCACGGGTGGCGCCGCGGGCAAGACTGGCGACGACCCCGACGAGCCGCTCGCCACGCTCTCCCTCTCCAACGACCGGGAGCCGCAGTGGGCGATGCGCCCGCTGAACCAGGAGGGCATCGCCACCAACTGGGGCCAGGAGACGCCGCTGGAGACCTGGTGGCACCTCGCCGTCGTCAACGACGGCAGGCACACCACGCTGTACGTCGAGGGCTGCCCGGTCGTGCGCAACCCGAAGGCGGCCTCGGCCGGCATCACCTCCGTCGGGCTGCCGTGGCTGCTCGGCGGCTACGAGTACGGCGGCACGATCG
Source organism: Streptomyces sp. NPDC041784 (assembly GCF_055591025.1). Taxonomy (NCBI): domain Bacteria; kingdom Bacillati; phylum Actinomycetota; class Actinomycetes; order Kitasatosporales; family Streptomycetaceae; genus Streptomyces; species Streptomyces sp. NPDC041784. The sequence goes on along the minus strand of NZ_JBVJAB010000003.1, from coordinate 290,226 downwards.
ACCAGATCCTGCACGGCCGCCTCGGCGACGTCCGGATCGTCGAACGCGCGCTGCCCGTGACGTCCTTCATGAACCACTGACCACCGTTTCGAGGATCATCGTGACCGAGCAGCAGCTGCCCGCCTGGGCAGATCCGTCCGTCTCCCCCGCCGACCTCGACGACCAGGGCGTGTCCCGGCGCGGACTCCTGCGCCGCGCGGGCCTGTTCGGGGCCGCGTTCGCGCTGGGCGGGGCGGCCACCCCGGCCGTCGCCGCCGCCGGTCGGGACCACGGCGGTGAGGACCCCCGTCTCGCCTACCTGGTCGGCGACCACCACGTCCACTCCGTCTACAGCCACGACGCGAAGTACACCTTCTCCCAGCAGGCCCGGGCCGCCGCCCGGTACGGCCTGGACTGGATGGTGTTCAACGAGCACTCCAACTTCGGGCACGCCCGCCACGGCGCCGCGCTGGAGCACCAGGAGATCCTCGCGGCCCGCGCCGAGAACCCACGCCAGCTGATCTTCCAGGGCCTGGAGTGGTACATCCCGGCGGCCGAGCACTGCACGGTGTTCGCGGCGCCCGGCCCGCACGAGGTCGACCTGCTCACCCGGTTCGAGCTGGCCTACGACGGCAAGCTGCTCGGCTACACCGAGGGCGCCGCCGGCGCGGCCGACACCGCCCGCAACGAGGCGCACGCCGTGCAGGCCGTCAAGTGGCTGGCCGAGCAGCGCCGCACGGGCTATGTCGACGACGTCCTCGTCCTCGCCAACCACCCGCTGCGCCTCGGCATCGACTCACCGCACGAGATGCGCAACTGGCGCGACGCGGCCCCCGAGATCGTGATCGGCATGGAGGGTGCGCCCGGCGCCCAGGGCGCGGCGATCCCCGGCTGGCGCGGCACCACGTCGATCCGGGGCGAGTACGAGAACAAGCCGACCGCCCAGTCGCACGCGGGCTACCCGGCGGACGCCTACCTCACGTACGGCGGCTTCGACTGGGCGACCGCGACGGTCGGCGGGCTGTGGGACTCCATGCTGGCCGAAGGCCGCCTGTTCTCGATCACCACGAACTCCGACAACCACCGGACCGTCTTCGACACGTGGAAGAACGGCGACTGGCCGGCCGGGCAGAACTTCGACACCAACGGCAGGCTGCCGGACCCGGTGAACACCGACACCCCGCAGCCGGGCAGCGACTTCTGGCCGGGCCAGTTCAGCCGCACCCACGTGGGCGTGACCCGCTACGGCTACCGGGCGGTGATGACGGGCCTGCGCGAGGGCCGGGTCTGGGTCGACCACGGGCATCTGGTCGACGGGCTGGAGGTGCGGCTGCGGCGGGAGCACGGCAACGGGCGGGGTGTCACGCTGGGCGGCCGGCTGCGGGTCCGCCGCGGCGAGAGGCTCACGCTGGAGATCACCGTGACCTCCGCGTCCCGCCGCAACCCCCAGGGGATCCTGCCGGAGCTGGCGCACGTGGACGTCATCCGCGGCGCGGTGCGCGGTCCCGTCTCCGACCGGGACACCTGGAAGGCGCCGGACACCAAGGTCGCCTGGTCCAAGGACGTGAGCGGCCGGAAGGGGACGTACACCCTGCGCGTCCCGGTGACGGTCGGCGCGGAGTCCTTCTACGTCCGGCTGCGCGGCAGCGACGGCAACCGTCACGGGACCGGTTACCTCGGCGCGTCGATCGACCCGCACGGCCCGCTCACCCACGCTCCGGGCGACGGCGACCCGTGGGCCGACACGTGGTTCTACTCGAACCCGATCTTCGTGGACGTCGTGCGCTGAAGGCGCCGCTGAAAGGGGCGCGGGGAACTGCGCGACCGGCCACGACGGTCCCGCGGTTCCCCACTCGCTATGCGTAGAAGCGCGACAGGCTCTGCAGTACCGCCGCCGGCTTCGCCCCGCCCTCGATCTCGATCGCCCCGTCGACGGTGATCTGCACCCCGCCCGGCACCTCCTCCACCTCGGTCAGCTTCGCGGCCAGGCGGATGCGGGAGCCGACCTTCACGGGCGAGGGGAAACGGACCTTGTTCAGCCCGTAGTTGACCTTCGTGGTGACGCCCTGGACGTCCAGGAGTTCGGTGAACAGCGGGATGAACAGGGAGAGGGTCAGGTAGCCGTGGGCGATCGGGGCCCCGAAGGGGCCGGTGGCGGCCCGCTCGGGATCCACATGGATCCACTGGTGGTCCCCGGTCGCGTCGGCGAAGGTGTCGATGCGTTCCTGGGTGACCTCGATCCACTCGCTGGTGCCGAGGTCGCTGCCCGCGAGCTTCTTCAGCTCGTCCAGGCCGTTGACGGTGACGCTCATATGGTTGCCTTTGCTACGAGTCGGAGCCGAAGCGCTTGCGCACCCGGGCCTTGAGGAGCTTTCCGGAGGCGGTGCGCGGGAGTTCGTCCGCGACCACCACCGACTTGGGGATCTTGTACTTGGCGAGCCGGCCGGACAGGGACGCCAGCACCTCGTCGGGGTCGAGCACGGCGCCCTCGCGGGGCACGACGACCGCGCGCGGCACCTCGCCCCACTTGTCGTCGGCCACACCGATCACCGCGCACTCGGCGATGTCGGGGTGGGCGAGGAGCAGGTCCTCGATCTCGGCGGGATAGACGTTCTCCCCACCGGAGATGATCATGTCCTTGATGCGGTCGACGATGTACACGTAACCGTCGTCGTCGACACGGGCGGCGTCCCCGCTGCGGAACCAGCCGTCGGCGAAGGAGGCGGCCGTCTCCTCGGGCAGCCCCCAGTAGCCGGGCATGACATGCGGTCCGCGCACCACCACTTCACCGGTCTCGCCCGGCTCGACCGGTGCGAGGTCGGGGCGCAGGACGCGTACGTCGCTGAAGAAGTGCGGGACGCCGGCCGAGCCCGCCTTGCCGATCGCGTGCTCGGCGTCCAGGAACAGGGTGCCGGGGGACGCCTCGGTCATCCCGTAGCCCTGGAGGAAGGTGAGTCCGCGTTCCTGGTAGGCGGCGATCAGCGTGGTGGGGACCGGGGAGCCGCCGCAGGTCAGGATGCGCAGGCTGGACAGGTCGGCGCCGGCCCAGCGCGGATGCCGGGCGATCTGGTCGAACATGGTCGGCACGCCGAACATGAAGGTGATCCGGTGCCGTTCGATCAGGTCGAAAGTGGCCTCCGGGTCGAAGGCCTCGACCAGGACGCAGGTGCCGCCCTTGAGGAACACCGGCAGGGTCAGCATGTTCAGGCCGGCCGTGTGGAACAACGGGGCGGAGACCAGGGCCCGTTCGTCGGCGATCAGGTCGCTGTCGACCAGGACGTTGATCGCGTTCCAGGTGAGGTTGCCGTGCGTGAGCATGGCGCCCTTGGGCCGGCCGGTCGTGCCCGAGGTGTACATGATGACGCAGGTGTCGTCGGGGGTGACGGGCTCGTCGATCGGCTCGTCGGGGGCCGCCGCCAGCGCCGCCTCGTACTCGGCGCCGACCTCGACGTAGGTCCGGACGTCCGTGCTGCCGGGCAGGCCCGCGACCAGGCCCGCGTGGGAGGCGCCGTACAGGAGGGCCTTGGCGCCGGAGTCGGCGAGCTGGTAGGCGATCTCGGGGCCGGCGAGGCGGGTGTTGAGCGGGACGAAGACCGCGCCGAGGGTACCGGCCGCGAACAGGGTCTCCAGGTAGGAGGGGTGGTTCGGGCCGAGGTAGGCGACGCGGTCGCCGCGACGGACGCCCCGGGCGCGGAGCGCGTGGGCCAGCCGCGTGACGCGCGCGTACAGCGTGCCGTAGTCCGTCGACCGCTCGCCGTGGACCAGGGCGGTACGGTGCGGGGTCTTGCGGGCCCGGCGTGCTGGCCAGGACCCCAGTCCCTCGTTGCGCATGGGGTACGCCCCTTACGGTGTGGTCAGCCCGAGCAGACGGGCGGCGTTGTCCTTGAGGATCTTCGGCTTCACCTCGTCCTTGATCGTCAGCTTGTCGAAGTCGGCGAGCCAGCGGTCGGGGGTGAGGACGGGGAAGTCGGAGCCGAAGAGGACCTTGTCCTTCAGCAGCGTGTTGGCGTACTGCACGAGCTGCGGCGGGAAGTACTTCGGCGACCAGCCGGAGAGGTCGATGTGCACGCCCGGCTTGTGGGTGGCGACGGCCAGGGCCTCGTCCTGCCAGGGGAACGACGGATGCGCCAGGATGATCTTCAGGTGTGGGAAGTCGGCGGCGACGTCGTCCACGTGCAGCGGGTTGGAGTACTTCAGGCGGATGCCGCCGCCCCCGGGGACGCCGGCGCCGATGCCCGTCTGGCCCGTGTGGAAGAGGGCGATGGAACCGGTTTCCTCGATGACCTCGTACAGGTCGTAGGCCACCGAGCGGTCGTCGGGGAAGAAGCCCTGGATGCTGGGGTGGAACTTGAAGCCCTTCACCCCGTACTCCTCGACCAGACGGCGGGCCTGCCGCACGCCCGCCTTTCCCCGGAAGGGGTCGATGGAGGCGAAGGGGATGAGGACGTCCGGGTGGGCGGCGGCCGCCTCGGCGACCTCCTCGTTGGGGACGGGTGCCGTGCCGGTGGCGGACTCGGCGTCCACCGTGAAGATCACGGCGGCCATCCTCCGCTCGCGGTAGTAGGCGGCCGTCTCCTCGATCGTGGGCTTCCGCTTGCCCTCCACCTTGAAGTAGGCGGAGGACGCGTCGTGCAGGTCGTCGTCCAGGGAGGAATGCCCCTGGGAGGACACCTCCGCGTGGGTGTGGACGTCGATCGCGACGAGTTCCTCGACGTCGATGGTCGCCATGGTCAGGCCTCCGGGAACGCGGGCGCCGGAATGCCGACCGTCTGCAGCTCGGCTCCGACCGAGGTGGGGAAGGCGTCGGCCAGGGTCGCCGGGGTCCAGCCGCCGTCGGCGTAGGCCGCGCGGATCTCCTGCGGATGCGACCAGAGTGCCACCTTGTCGCCGCCGATGCCGATGGCCTGGCCGGTGATGCCGCGGGCGGCCTCGGAGGCCAGGAAGGGCACGAGCGCGGCGCAGTCCTCGGGGGTGCCGAAACCCTCGCCCTTGCGCAGGAAGTCCGGGAAGGGCTCGCCGTTCTTCAGCGCCTCGACGTACGGGGCGAAGGCGGGGATCGTCTCGGTCATCGCGGTCGCGGCGACCGGGACGATCGCGTTCACGGTGATGTGCGCGCGGCCCAGCTCCATCGACCAGGTGCGGGCGAAGGCGGCGATGCCGGCCTTGGCGGCGGCGTAGTTGGTCTGGCCGAAGTTGCCGCGCTGCCCGGCCGGGGAGCCGACCAGGATCAGGGTGCCGCCCTCGCCCTGCTCGCGCATCCGTACGGCGGCGGCGCGGGCGCAGGTGAAGGTGCCCTTGAGATGGGTGGTGATCACCGCGTCGAAGTCGTCGTCGGTCATCTTCCACAGCACCTTGTCGCGCAGGATGCCGGCGTTGGTGACCAGGATGTCGAGCCGCCCGAACTCCTCGACCGCGCGGCCGACGAGCCGGTCCGCGGCCTCGGTGGTGCCGACCGGGACGACCTCGGCGACGGCGGTGCCGCCGGCCTCGGTGATCGACTTCACGGCCGCCTCGGCCACCGCCTCGTCGACGTCGTTGACCACCACACGGGCGCCGTGGGCGGCCAAAGCCTGGGCGTACGCGAGGCCGAGGCCCCGGCCGCTGCCGGTGACGACGGCGACCTTGCCGGTGAGATCGATGCTGGGCACGAGCGGTCCCTTCGGATGGGTTCACTGCGGGGTGCGGGTACGAGATCGAAGCTAAGAGCAATAATTGTTGTCGTCAATAGTTGTTGGCGACCTACGGGTGCGGCATGCTGAAATCAGGACGCAGCACCGCCCCCGCCGGGGCCGAGACCAGGGAGCCCGCCATCACCCGCCAGCACGCCACGAACCCGAGCCCGATCGACGCGGACGAACCGTGGATGCGCGCGCTGCACGCGGACACGGGTTATCTGCTCTACCGGCTGGGCCTGCGCTCGGGGCAGTTGTTCAACACGTTCCTCCAGGAGTCGGGGGTGCGGCTGCGCCACTACGCGGTGCTGCGGTTCCTGGCCACCGCCGAGGGAGCGCTCCAGCGGGAGCTGAGCGCCCGGCTCGGCTACGACCCCAGCGCGATCGTCGGCCTGGTCGACGACCTGGAGAAGCTGGGCTTCGCCGAGCGCCGTCCGGCGCCGGACGACCGCCGCAGCCGGATCGTCGTCCTCACCGAGGACGGGCGCGCCTTCCTGCGCGGCACCGACGAGGCGGGACTGCGCGTGACGAACGACCTGCTCGCCCCGCTGGACCCGGCCGACCGCGAGACGCTGCACGCGCTGCTGCTGCGGGTCGCGGAGGACGGGCTCGCCTGATGCCCTGAGGAGGACCGTATGGACCGGGGCGCCCTCGCCGTGACCTCCCGTTCCGCGCCCGACCGGCTGCTGGCCGTGCTCGCCGCGTTCGACCACACCCACCCGGCGCTGTCCCTGACCGACATCAGCCGGCGGGCCGGGCTCACCCTCACCACCGCGCACCGACTGGTCGGCGCGCTGACCGGGTGGGGCGCGCTGGAACGGGACGAGTCGGGGGTCTACCACGTGGGACTGCGGCTGTGGGAGATCGCCGCGCTGGCGCCGCGCGGCCTGGCCCTGCGGCAGGTCGCGCTGCCGTATCTGGAGGACCTGTACGAGGCCACGCACGAGAACGTGCAGCTGGCGGTCCGCGACGGGTCCGAGGTCGTCTACACCGAGTGGCTCTCCGGGCGGTCCGCGGTCGGCGTGCACATCCGCGTCGGCGCGCGCTGGCCCCTGCATGTCACCGGCGTCGGGCTGGTGCTCCTCGCCCACGGCGGCCCCGACCTCCAAGAGGCCTACTGCGCCGGTCCGTTGGCGTCCTACACCGCCCACACCCTCACCGATCCGGCCCGGTTGCGCCGGGTCCTGGCCGAAGTGCGCCGCACAGGCGTGGCGGTGAGCAGCCGTCAGGTCACCGACGACGCCCTGTCGGTGGCCGCACCGGTACGCGGGCCCGGCGGCGCGGTGGTCGCCGCGGTGTCGGTCGTCGTCCCTCAGGCCGACGCCCGGGTCCCGGTCCTGGCCCCGGCGATCCGGGTCGCCGCGCGCGGCATCTCCCGAGCCTTGGGGTGGCGGCCGGAGGGGCGGGGGGATTGAGGGGGCACGGCACCCCGCCCCTCACGGACGTCCCCCGCGGAAGCGAAGTCCCCGCGCCGTGGGGCTCCGGCGCGGGGACGTTTCGGTGGGGGCGGCTCGGTGGGGCGGCTCGGCGAGGCGGCTGCCCAGCAGCCGGCGTCACCCGACGGCCTGCGTCACCCGACAGCCGGCGTCACCCGACAGCCCGCGTCGCTCAGCAGTCGTCCGTCGCCGTCCGGCCCTCGAAACGGGCGGTGAGCCAGGTGACCGTGTCGTGCACCGCCATGGCGTCCCCGAGCAGATGGTCGGCGGCGTACGAGGTCCACTCGGTCGGGATCCCCGCCGCGCAGTAGGCCTGCCGGGTGACGCGGGCGGTCTCGGCCGGGATCACCTCGTCGAGCAGCCCGCGGTACTGCAACACGGGGAAACCGATCTCGTAGCGCGCCCCTGAGCCGGGACGGAGGACGACGAACCGGACGCGGGGGCTCTGCGTTCCTGTGACTAGGTGTTTCGACCCGCCGTACCCGTCCCGCCGGGTTCCTCCCGCTCGCCCAGCTCCTCGAAGAGGGTGAGCTGGAGGGCGCCCGGTGCCTCGAGGCGGGCGTTGAGCGAGTTCCACGGGGTGCGGGTCGGCTCGGCGACCACCTCGGCACCGGCGGCGGCGAGCCGGGCGGTGGCGGCGGTGGAGTCGCCCACCTGGAAGGCGACCCTGATGTGCCCGGCCACCCGCCGGCCGACCTCGACGTCGTCGATGAAGGCGGCGTGGTTCGGGTCGGTCAGCTCCAGGGTGGCGCGGCCCGCGTCGAGGATGCTGACCCGGCCGCCGGGCGAGGAGAACGCGGCCTGCTCGGGCAGTCCGAGGACGTCCCGGTAGAAGCGCAGGGCCTCGTCGTAGTCGTCGGCGGTGACCACCAGTCGAAGTTCACGGACCGCGGGCACGTCGGTGTCGGACATAGGGGGCTCCTAGGGGGATCGCCGGTCGGAAACATGCTGTCCGTTCGTGATCAACACCGCCCGCAGCGCCGTTGTTTCCGTCACACGCGCAAGGCCGGCCCCGCCCCCTCCCGGACCGTCCTCACCGAAATCTCAGCCGACGGCCCGGCCATTCAAAGGAACGACCCATCTACGGGGCGCAGGATGCAGGCGCAAAGGTGGACAACTCAGGAAGGCCTGTCGTGGGCGTCTCGCACATATCGAACCGGTCCGAGCAGCAGTCGCGGCCGCAGGGGTGGTCCCGGCGCGGGGTCCTGGCCGTGCTCGGCGCCGCCGTACCGGCCGTCGCGCTGACCGGGTGCAGTTCCGGTTCGGCGGACGCCACGGAGCAAACGGGCGCGCAGGCGTCCGGGGCGGCGAAGGCCTCCGCGGCCGCCCCCCAGCCGGTGATCTCGGTCACCCCCGCCGACGGCACGAAGAAGGCCGCCTTCACCAGCCCGGTCGAGGTCACGGTGACCGACGGCACCCTCGCCTCCGTCCAGGTGACGGGCAACGACGGCTCCACCCTGGAGGGCTCCCTCGACGACGCGAGGACCACCTGGACGTCGACCGGGAACCCGTACTCGGGAACCAAGTACACGGTCACGGCACAGGCCGAGGACGCCGGCGCGGCCCAGCCCACCACCTTCACCACCAAGTCCCCCGGCGAGACCTTCGTCGGCTACTTCACCCCGGAGGCGAACTCCACCTCCGGCGTCGGCATGCCCGTGTCGATCAACTTCACGCACGCCGTGTCCGACCGGGCCGCCGTGGAGAAGGCGATCACGGTGACCGCGGAGCCCGCCGTGGAGGTCGTCGGCCACTGGTTCAGCGACACCCGGCTGGACTTCCGGCCGGAGACGTACTGGGCGGCGGGCACGACGGTCACGCTCGCCCTGCGGCTGAAGGACGTCGAGGGGACGGACGGCGTCTACGGCACCCAGTCGAAGGACGTCACCTTCCACATCGGCCGTGAGCAGATCAGCACCGTCGACCTGTCCGCCAAGCGGATGACGGTGCGGCGGGACGGCGCCACCCTCGCCACCTACCCGGTCTCCGGCGGCGACGCCGAGCACACCACCTGGTCCGGGATCATGGTGATCAGCGAGCGGTTCAAGGAGACCCGGATGGAGTCCTCCACGGTCGGTCTCGGCGACGAGTACGACATCTCCGACGTGCCGCACGCCCAGCGGCTGACCACCTCCGGCACCTTCATCCACGGCAACTACTGGGCCTCGACCTCGGTGTTCGGCAGCCAGAACACCAGTCACGGCTGTGTCGGCCTGCACGACGCCAAGGGCGCGAACGACTCCTCGGTACCGGGCTACACGTTCTACGCCGCCTCGATGCTGGGGGACGTGGTCGTCGTGAAGAACTCGGGCGAGAAGACCGTCGACCCGGCCAACGGCCTCAATGGCTGGAACCTGTCCTGGGCGGACTGGAAGGCGGGCAGCGCGCTCTAGTCGCCTCCGTCTGGGAGGGAAGGTGTGAGGGCGGTACGATTCAATTCGACTGCTGCTTAGGGGGGTTCCGCATGGACGGCTGGCTCTGGCTGCTGATCCCAGCGGTGATCATCGGCGGGGGACGGATCACCGAAGCCGCTCGCAGCGCGCTGAAGACCCGGCACAAGCGCAAGCTGGAACTGATCAAAGCCACCGAGCGGCAACAGCAGGCACTGGTCGCCGCACACCAACCACCAGAGCCCGTGTGCGGCTGCACCCACCACCTTGCCAAGCATGACAAGGCCGGTGTCTGCCATGAGACGGTCGAGGCGCCGACGCTGTGGGACGCCGACCGCAAGCCGCTCCAGTACGAATCCCGGCCGTGCAATTGCCAGCAGTACGTCGGCCCGGAACCGCTCAGCCTGGTGTTCGCCCCGGAGATCACCGACCCGCGCTGAGACGGAGGCCCGGGCCTCCGAGCGCGGCCACCCTTCAGAACTGGGTCAGCGCCCCCGTCGTCTGCACCTTTCGCTCAGCCCGCCGGAAGACCCGACGGCCGAAGAGGAGGAAGCCCAGCGAGGTCACCGACAGCGCGGTCACCTCGTAGGGCATCGGGACCAGGGTCCGTGTGTCCAGGGTCAGACAGCGCATGAGGTCCAGGGACCAGGTCGAGGGCAGCACATACGTCAGCCAGCGCACGGGCTCGGGCAGCACCGTGAGCGGGAAGGCAACCCCGGAGAACGCGGCCACCAGGCCCGTGAGCGGGTCGAGCAGGGGCCCGGGGCGGCGCAGCACCAGCGCGGCGGCAGCCGCGAGATAGCCGAAGCCGCAATTGCCGACCAGCAGCGCCACGGCGACCGGCAGGCTCAGAAGCACACCGGTGGGATCGTAGTCGGCACCGAGCACACAGATGGCGAAGGCGAGCAGCAGCGTGCTCGCCGCCGCCGTGAAGATCGTTCCCGCCCCCACCGCGCCGAGGACGAATGCCTCGCGCGAGGCCGGACTGGCCCAGGAGTGCTCCAGGGCCCCGGTCTGCCGGTCGGCCTGGAGCATCCCCGACACACCTCGCACCGCGCCCGTCAGCACGGAAGCCACCAGGACTCCGAGGCCGACCCATGCCGCGAGATCCTCGGTGCCGACCATGCGGGTGAGGCCGACCGCCGAGCTGTCCACCATGAAGGCCGTCCCCAGAAGCAGGGTGGGGATCGCCATCTCGTAGAGCGGAGTCAGCAGGACCAAGTTGATCATGCTCAGTGGATAGCGCCACTGGACGCGGAGCTCGCGCAGCACCACTGCGCCGGACGCCTGTATCAAAACTGCCCCATCTGTCCGGTGAGCCGTGCGCTCTTCAGCGCCCGGCCGAGCGCGAGGATGGCCACCGCACCGAGCACGGCGCCCACCGCGAGCAGCGCCAGCAGCCGTGTCCCCGTGCCGTCGGGCAGTGAGGGCCGGAGCACGGCGTCCCGCAGCAGGTCCAGTACCTGCGTGGGTGGCAGGCGTTCGCTGACCGGCTGCACCCAGCCGGGGAGTACAGCGATGGGGTAGGTGACACCGCAGACCACCCCGAGCGTCCCCCGCAGGGCCTCCGTGACGCCTTCGGCATCACGGAACCGGAGCGCCACGACTGCCATCAGCCCGCCGAGGGAGAACAGCGCCGGTATCGACGCGAGGACCACGAGGAGTCCCGCCAGGAGCTGCCCGAAGCCGATGGGGACGCCGAACACGAACTTCAGCATCACGCCGATCGCGCTGAACAGCAGTGCGGCCGGGACCATTTCGACGACTGCCGGTCCGAAGAGGACGGTGAAGCGGGAGACGGGCGTGAGGTGCACCATCTCCAGCGATCCCTGCATGCGTTCCGTGCGCAGGGCCGAACCGGGCCCCCAGAGGATCATCGAGATCCACAGGTAGACCGCCCAGCCCAGGTAGATGAAGCCGGCCCACTGCGTCGTACCCGACCGTGCGGCGAAGGCGCTGACCGCGTCGTCGTCGCCGCCCCCGGAAAAACCGCTGGCCTGCGCGACGAAGGAGGCCGGCACGATCACCGCCATCACCACGACCATCACCAGGTTGCTGGGATAGCGGATCAGTACCTGCCACTCCTTGCGTACCGTCGCGGCGAAGGAGACGGCCTCAGTCCGTAGCGGACTCATCGTCCGGCGCTCCTCCCGTCAGGGACAGGAACGCGTCTCTGAGCGTGACCAACTCGTTCTCCATCCGCAGGATCGTTGTCCCGTGACGGGCCGATACCGAGAAGAGCCAGGGCCCCAGGTCCTCCCGATGGGAACTGGACAAGGTCAAGGACACGAGGTCGCCGGGCTGCCCGTCGGGGCGGGCGTTCACCCGTACGGTCGCCTTCTCCTCCAGCTCCGACACCAGGAGTCGCAGCCGGTCCGGGCCGGGATCGCGGAACTGGAGGTGCAGGAGCCGTGCGGCGCCCACCGCGCGCTTCAGTTCCTCGGGCGTTCCGGTGGCCACCAGGCGGCCCTTGTCGATGATCCCCACGCGATCGGAGAGCAGATCGGCCTCGGCCATGTCGTGGGTGGTGACCAGGATGGTGTGGCCTGCTTCGCGCAGCCTGCGTATGTGGTCGTGGAGGTTGTTGGCGGCGTGCGGGTCGAGTCCGCTGGCGGGTTCGTCGAGAAGCAGTACACCGGGCCGGTTCAGTAGTGCTCTGGCGATCACCAGACGCTGGCGCATCCCCGTGGAGTACCGCTCCACGTAGTCGTCGGCGCGGTCGGCGAGGTCCATCTCCTCCAGTACTTCGCCGATACGGCTCCTGGCCCGCCTGCGCGAGGTGCCGTGCAGAGCGGCGAAGTACTCCAGGTTCTGACGCGCCGTGAGCTTCCAGTAGACGCTTCTCTCTCCGCCCAGGGCCACGCCCAGCAGCGATCTCACCCGGCGGCGGTGCCGGCCCGCGTCGAGACCGCAGACTCGGATGGTGCCCGAGGTCGGCTCCAGCAGTGTGGCGATCATCCGGATGAGGGTCGACTTGCCCGCGCCGTTGCGGCCGAGCAGCCCGAAGACCTGTCCCGCGGGTACCCGCAGGTCGATGCCCTGGACCGCCGCCAAGGGGTTGCCCTCCGCGTCCTTGCGGTGGGGGTAGAACTTGGTCAGCTGCTGCAATTCGATGACGTACTCGACGGAGGGCGCCACGCGGTCGGGAAAGGGATCGGCCACGGAATCAGCCGCGGGATCAGCCACGGATGCCGCCGACTCCTTCTTCGCTCCTGTCCGTCTCATGGCAGATCACCTCCATGAGCCTTCGTGCGGCCCGGGAGTCGGGGAAGTGCCCGCCCGGGAGGGTGAGGACTCCGGTCCGGCCGCTCGTCGTCGCGTCCCAGAGCGGCAGGAGCGCCACGGGCACGGTGGCGTCCCGCTCACCGCCCACAGCGGTCAACGGGCAGGTGAACCACGGCATGTCGGGCCAGGAAGCGGTCTCCACGAGGCGGAGGTCCGCCCGGGCGATGTCGACGGCCATCTCCATCAGCTCGGGCGAGGAGCGCAGCAGCGGAGGTATCCCGCCGTAGGTCTCCAACTTCGCGAGCAGTTCCTTGTCGCCCATCAGGTGGATCGGGGCGTCGGGATCCGGGTGCCCGGGGGGACGTGCGGCGCCGGTGACGATGTACCGGGGCCCGGGCAGTCCCCGTTCGGACATACGGAGGGCGAAGGCGCTGCCCACATAGGCGCCGACACTGTGCCCGTAGACGGCGTACGGGACGCCCTTCAGGGGACCGGCCAGAACGTCGGCCAGTTCAGAGGTGAGCTCCGCCAGGTCCGTCGGCTTCGGCTCGCCGATCCGGGTTTCCCTGCCGGGTAGTTGGACGGGCCACACCTCGATGCCTCGGGGTGCGAGGACGCCCGGCCACTCTCTGAACAGCGTGGCGCCTCCGCCCGCGTGGTGGAAGCACAGCAGCCGGAGCCGTGGCGGCCCGGCCGGGCGCGCGGCGAATCTGATCCACGGTTCCAGCGCGGATGCGCCCGCGCGCAGGACGCGGCTCACTTGCCGGCTCCGGACTGGGCGCCCGTGCTCGTGATGTGCGCGGCGAGTTCCCTGAGCGTCGGGTGGTCGAAGAGTCCCGCGATCGGCAGCGTGAGCGACAGGCCGTCGCGCATACGTGCCGCCAGCTGCACCGCGACCAGGGAGTTGCCTCCCAGCTCGAAGAAGTCGTCGTCGAGGCCGATGACGCTGACACCGAGGGTGCCGTTCCACAGCTCCGCGAGCTTCTTCTGGAGTTCGGTCTCCGGCGGTGCGTACGGTGTGTCGAGCGGCCTGTCCTCGGTGGCCGTGAAGCCATCGGCCAGCCGGGTGTCTTCCAGTTCGCGCTGCACCACGTCCAGGCTCAGCGCACCCGAACGCCGCAGTGCGCGCCGGAGGCCCTCGGGGCAGACGACGAGATGCGGTTCGGGGCGTCGCTGGAGTATGCGCCGCAGCACGTCCAGGCCGAGCTCGGCCGAGATCCCGACCTCGGCCAGCGCGTCGCCGTACGTGCCGGTTTCGGTGGCCACCCGCTCGTCGGTCACGTCACTCACGACGGCCCGGATGGCCGCCGGGTCGACGCGGCGCTCCGCGTAGCCGGTGATCTCGACGGCCACGCGGCCGTCGTCGTCGAGGATGGCCACATCCGTGGTGTCCACCTCCACGTCGCTGTCGGAGGTGTGCCGGATGTGGACCCAGAACTCGGACGGGACCGGCTCGTGCACGCGGATGCGCTGGTATCCCAGGGGGAGATAGGCGTCACCGCGCACCCGCCGCGCGGCGTCGTCCTTCGCGTTGACCGCGGTGTCGAGCAGGGCGGGATGCAGACGGTAGAGAGCCGTCTCGGGCCGGTACTCCTCGGCGAGCTCGACACGGGCCAGTTCCTCGCCCGCTCCCACCGAGATGCTCTTGACCGCCCCGGTCCAGTGCGGTCCGAATCGGACCAACCGGCCCGGCTCGGAGAGCATCTCCTGGCTGACGGAGAACTTCTCGCACCGGGCGGCGATCTCTTGCAGGTCCCACCGCGGGACCGGCTCCGCGGCGACCGGCTCCAGGCGGCACTTCATCCGCTCCGTCCAGATCCGCGGCTCGGGCCCCACCGCCGTGACGGCGACGGAGGCCGTGTGAGCGGTGCCGTCCGGGGTCAGGGAGACGCGCAGCTCGGTCGGTTCCTGCACACCGATGGGTCCGAGGAAGACCACGTCGCTGATCGCGGCAGTGCCTCCGACGCCCTCGCGGTAGCCGCCCTCCACCATCTCCAGCAGTGCCGTTCCCACCACCACGTCCGAGCCGCCCATGCGGTGTTCACTGGCGATCCAGTGGCCTCCGGGCTCCAGCACGGTGCGGAACTCGATCACATCCTTCTTGCGCGTCACGCGGTCGAGAAGGGGATGCCGAGCGGCTTCGGACCTGACTCCGGTCTCCAGCCTGCGGAACGCCTGAGGCGCCGCCGTCTCGGTGTCGGCCGCCATGCCGAACTCGCTCCACCCGGCCCAGCCGATGGAGACCACGGGGAGCCCTTGCTGGCAGGACCACGAGGCGAACCGGTCCAGGAAGTTGTTGGCCGCGCAGTAGTCGACCTGGCCGAAGGCGCCGGTGACGGCGATCTCGGAGGAGAACAGCATCATGAAGTCCAGCCCGCCACCGAGCAGCCGGTACAGCCCGAGTGTGCCCGCGACCTTCGGCGCGAGGACACGGGCCGCGTCCTCGTCGCTCCGTACGGCCATCATGCCGCCGCCCGCGATGCCCGCCGAGTGGAAGACCCCGTGGATGGCGCCGTGTTCCGCGTGCACGGCAGCGAGCGCTTCCCCCAGCGCTGCCTCGTCGGACACATCGCACCGTACGGGCACGACGGTGGCTCCGCGCTCCTCGATCGCCAGCAGTTTGAGCAGCTTGGCCCGCAGAGCCTCCTCGGTCTCCGGGGAGTCCGCCAGCCCCTGCCACCGCTCCTTGGGCGGCAGCGACGACCTGCCCATCAGCACGAGCGTGACGGGTCCGGTCCGGGCCAGGTCCTCGGCGACCGCGAGGCCGATCCCGCCGAATCCGCCGGTGATCAGGTACGTGCCGTCGGGCCGGATCGCCGGCGCGTCGGTCCGGGGCTCGTCCAGCTGCACGGTCCGGTAGTCCAGACGCCACCGCTTGCGGCCCCGCCAGGCGACCTGGCGGTCCGCCGTGGGCGTGCCGAACTCCGCGATCAGTCGGCGGGCGAGCACCTCTGCGGACTGGTCGGCCGGCAGGGCGAGGTCGATGCTGCGGGATGTGACGCCCGCGATCTCTCGCTCCATGAGCAGCACGGGGCCGAGGAGTGTCGCCTTGGGCGGCTCCAGACGCTCCGTGCCCGAGACCTCCTGGACGTTGCTGGAGACGACGAACACCTTGACGTCCTTGCCCAGGTCGGCCCTGTCCAGCTGCTGCCCCAGGTGGAGCAGGCTGTAGAAGCCCTTGGCCAGGGCGTCGGCCACCGTTTCGCCGGCCAGCGGATCCGCCTCGGGGTCCGTCAGCGTGAAGGCGTGCACGACAGCTCCCGGCGGGTTCTCCGCGAGCGCCGTCATCAGCAGGTCCAGGTCTTCGGCGGCGTCGGGCCTGAGGGTGTATCGCCCTTCCGCCTGCCGGGCGAATTCCGTCCCGGCGCGCACCACCGTCACGCTCGCTCCCGCGGCCGAGAGCTCCTCGATCACCTGGTGCACGACCGGATGGCCGGAGTCGAACACCAGCCAGTGCCCCTCGGCCGTCGGCGGCCCCTGGTCGGGCAGCGGCGCCTCCTGCCAGTTCTGCGCGAAGGCGCATCGCTCCGCGGGGAGCGTGCCCTGCTCCTCCACGGCCTCGGTCCCGCCCGGGACCACGGGGTCCGGGTCGACCCAGTAGGGGCGCCGTTCGAAGGGGTACGTCGGCAGCGGAAGCCGCTGTCCCTCCCCCGACCAGGCCTGCCAGTCGACGGCCACGCCATTGACCCACAGGGTGCCGACGGCCTCGGCGAACACCGCGTCGTCCGGGCGGTCCCGCCGCGGATGACGCATCGTCGGCACGATCGGTACGGCGTCGTACCCGACGCACTGACGCGCCAGACGCGTCAGTGTGTCTCCGGGACCTGCCTCCACCAGGATGCGGTCGTCGCCTGCGGCGAGCGTCTCGACGCCCGCCGCGAACCGCACGGTGGAGCGCAGATGGGTGGTCCAGTAGGCGGGGTCCTGGGCCTGCTCGGCCGTGATCCAGGTGCCGCTGACGTTGGAGACGAACGGCAGCTGGGGTGCCGCGAGGGGAATCCCGGCCAGCTCGGCCGCGAACTCGTCCAGGCACGGCTCCATCGACGCGGTGTGGAAAGCGTGCGAGGTCTGCAGAGCGGTGACCGTCAGACCGTTCGCCTCACATGACCGGGTCATGGCCTCCAGCGCTTCGAACGGGCCGGCCACGACCGTGCTTCTGGGCCCGTTGGCTGCGGCGATCTCCACCGTCTCGGTCAGCAGCTGCGCGACCTGCGCCTCCGGGGCGGCGACGGCGATCATCCCGCCGGGCGCCATCGCGTTCATCACCCGGCCCCGTGCGGCGACGACACCGAGCGCGTCGGGGAGAGTGAAGACGCCCGCGAGGTGCGCTGCCACGTACTCGCCCACCGAGTGCCCCATCATCGCCGTGGGCCTGACCCCCGCGGCCTCCAGCAGCTTCGCCTGCGCGTAGGAGACGGCGAACAGCGCTGGCTGGCTGAACCGGGTCTCGCGAAGACGCGTCCGGGCCTCCTCCTCGTGCCCGCTCTCCGGGTACAGGAGGTCCCGCAGGTCACACCCCAGATGGGGCCGGAGCAGGTCGGCGCACGTATCGAGCGCCGACCGGAAGACCGGCTCGCTCGTATAGAGGTCACGTCCCATGCCGACGTGCTGCGCCCCCTGTCCGGGAAACATCATCACCGGCTGCCGGGTGGTCGCGGCCGCCGGGGCCGAGATCTGCTTGCTCGAACGGGTGGCCTGCAGAGCCGACGCGGCCGTGGCCGTGGAGTCCGCCACCACCACCCGCCGTTGCGGATGGGCGGTCCTTCCGGTCTGCAGGGTGAACGCCACGTCCGCCACGTCGGTCTCAGGGTGCGTGCCGAGGAACGTGCCGTACCTGCGTGCCGCCTCCTCGGCCGCCGTGCCGGTGCGGGCCGACACGGGCAGCGTGAACCAGCGGCGCCCCCGGGGCATGGGGGCGGGGCGGACCGGGGCTTCCTCGATCACCACATGGGCGTTGGTCCCGCCGATCCCGAAAGAGCTGACGCCCGCGCGCCGGGGGGTCTCCCCCGCCTTCCAGGGGGTGAGCTCGGTGGGGACGTAGAAGGGGCTGGTGTCGAGCTGGAGGCTCGGGTTGGGTGTGTCGAAGTTGATGTTCGGTGGGATGGCCTCGTGCCGCAGGGCCATGCACACCTTGATCAGACCCGCGACACCGGCCGCCGGCCCGAGATGGCCGACGTTCGCCTTGACGGAGCCGATCGGACAGCTCTGGAGGCCGCCGGCTCCTGCGGTGCGGAACGCCTGGGTGAGGCCGGCGACCTCGATCGGGTCACCCACCAGGGTTCCGGTCGCGTGGGCCTCGACGAAGCCGATGGTGTCCGGGTGCACCTCGGCGACCGCCAGTGCCTCGGCGATGAGCTGGACCTGCCCCTGCACGCCCGGGGCTGTGAAGCCCGCACGGTCGCCCCCGTCGTTGTTGACGGCGGACCCCCTGATCACACCGTAGATGTGGTCGTGATCGCGGATCGCGTCGTCGAGGCGCTTCAGCGCGATGGTCCCGGAGCCCGTCCCGAACATGGTCCCGTCGGCATCGGCGTCGAACGGCCGGATGTGGCCGCTGCGGGAGTAGATGTCGCCCTCGGACCATGTGTAGCCGGTGCCGTAGGGCAGTTCCACCTCGACCCCGCCGGCCAGGGCGTAGTCGCATTCGCCGTCGCGCAGTGACTGGGCCGCCAGGTGGACGGCCACCAGAGCGGTGGAACACGCTGTCTGGACATTGATGCTCGGGCCGCGCAGGCCGAGCCGGTAGGAGACAGTGGTGGCGAGGTAGTCGGGGCTGTTGCTGACCTCGATGGCCATGTTGCCCACGGCGGCCTTCATCGCGGCGTTGCGGGCCACGTTCCGCTCGCCGTAGTAGTTGTTCGCCATTCCCCCGAAGACGCCCACCTGGCCCTCCATACGGGAGACGTCGTATCCGCTGTCCTCGATGGCGGCGTGGCAGGTCTCGAGGAAGAGCCGTCCCTGGGGGTCGCGAACCTCGGCCTCTCGTGGCGTGTATCCGAAGAACCGTGCGTCGAACCCCGCCACGTCGTCGATGAGGGGCGCGGCGTTGACGAAGCGCGGGTGCCGGAATTCGCGCGACTCGACCCCCGCCGCGAGCAGGTCGTCCTCCGAAAGACGGGTGATGGACTCGGTGCCGGCGGCGAGATTCGCCCAGAACTCCTCCGGAGTGTTCGCCCCCGGAAAGCGGCAGGCCATCCCCACGATCGCGATGTGGTCCGCTCGCGGCTCTTCCGCCATCTGTTCCCCCTGCACCGCTGTGTCGACTGGCGGCTCAGCCTAGGAACGGCGTTCGGACGGAACAACGTCACATTTATCTGTCCATCAGGCCGTGCACCGCAAAGATCCCCTCTTCCAGCGGCTCGGCGCCGCGACCGGCCGAGCCGATGCGGGTCCTTGCGCCATCACCCAAAACTGACGTGGTTCGCGATCACCTCCAGCCAGTAGGTTCAGCCACCCCAGCCAGCTTTGTAGGGGGAAGTACATGAGTACGGCACACGCAGGCGGGCAATCGGCGGCGCGGCGCATCGCCGTCATCGGACTCGCCGGCCGGTTTCCCGGGGCGCGGGACGTCAAGCAGCTGTGGGCGAACCTGGTGGAGGGCGTGGAGTCCCTCACGGAGCTCACCGATGAGCAACTGCGCCTGAGCGACGTGTCCGAGGAGACCATCGGCAGCCCGCACTACATCCGGCGGCGACCTCTCATGGACGACGTCGAGGGCTTCGACGCCGGCTTCTTCGGCTACCGCCCGCGTGAGGCCGACATCGCCGACCCGCAGCAGCGGGTCTTCCTGGAGGTCTGCCACACGGCGCTCCAACACGCCGGATACGATCCCGCGCGGTACGACGGCGCGATCGGCGTGTACGGCGGCAGCGGCCCGGTGGCGTACCACTTCAGGAACGTCTACGAGAACAGCCGGGTCCGTGCCGCGGTCGGCGACATGGCCATCGAGACCAACAACAACCTCGACTACCTCGCGACCCATGTCGCGCACGCCCTCGGCCTGGAGGGTCCCGCCGTCTCCATGGTCACCGCGTGCTCCACGTCCCTCGTGGCCATCCACTCGGCGTGCCAGGCGCTGGCGAGCGGCGACTGCAGCATGGCGATCGCCGGGGGCGTCAACATCCTTCTCCCCTACTACGCGGGGCAGAAGTGGGCGGAGAACAGCATCTACGCCCTCGACGGCCATGTGCGGGTCTTCGACGCGGACGCGGCCGGCACCAACTTCGGCACCGGCGCGGGCGCGGTCGTCCTCAAGCGGTACGAGGACGCCCTCGCCGACGGCGACCACATCGAAGCCGTACTGATCGGCACCGCCGTCAACAACGACGGCGCGCGCAGGAACGGTTTCGCCGCACCGAGCCACGACGGGCAGGCCGCCGTCATCACCCAGGCGCTCGCCGCCGCCGGCGGCCTCTCCCCCGACACCATCGGCTACGTCGAGGCGCACGGCACGGCGACCGCCGTCGGCGACCCCACCGAGGTGTCGGCACTGTCGACGGCGTACCGCGCAGCGGGAGCGACGCGGAAGCAGGCGTGTCCCATCGGGTCGCTCAAGGCGAACATCGGACACCTGGGCCCCGCGGCCGGGGTCGCGGGGCTGATCAAGACGGTGCTGTCGATGCAGCACGACGTGATTCCGCCCGCCATCAACTTCACGACCCCCAATCCGCGTATCGGCTTCTCCGAAACGCCGTTCTACGTCAATGTCGAGCGCTCCCCCTGGCCCGAACGCGGCGGCCCGAAGCGTGCAGGGGTGAGCTCCTTCGGCATCGGCGGCACCAACGCCCATGTCATCGTGGAGGAAGCACCGAAGCAGGAGCCCCGTGGGGCGGCGGAGCGCGACCTGTCCCACCAGATCCTGCCGCTTTCGGCGAGGACCGGGACGGCGCTGGCCACCCTCTGTTCCGAGCTCGCCGCACATCTGCGCGAGCACCCCGGCCTCGCCCTCGAGGACGTCGCCCACACCCTGCAGATCGGCCGCCGGGAGCTGCCGCACCGGGCGGCCTTCACGTGCCGGGACACCGACGAGGCGATCGCCGCGCTGGAGCGTGAGAACTCCCCCCGTACGGAGGCGGGAAAGGATCCGAAGCCCGCTCTCCTCTTCCCCGGCCAGGGAACCCAGCGGGTCGGCATGGCGGCCGAACTGTACGCCTCGGAGCCCCTGTTCCGCGAGATCGTCGACGAATGCGCCGATGTCCTGCGCGAGTACCTCGGCCTGGACCTGCGCCCGCTGCTGTGCGGGACGGGAGAGGAGCAGGACGCCGACGGTGCGAGCGAGCGCCTGAACCGGACCGATCTCGCCCAACCCGCCCTGTTCGTCACCGAATACGCCCTGGCCCGGCTGTGGATGGATCGGGGCGTCGAACCCGCCGCGATGGTCGGCCACAGCATCGGCGAGTACACCGCGGCCTGCCTCGCGGGCGTCTTCACCCTTCACGACGCGCTGCGCCTCGTCGCCGTCCGCGGCCGACTCACCCAGGCCATGCCGAGCGGCGGCATGCTGGCCGTGCCGCTCTCCGAGAGCGACCTCGCCCCTCTGCTCCCCGACGAGCTGAGTCTGGCCGCGGTCAACAGCCCCAAGAGCTGCGTGGTCTCGGGCCCCGAGTCCGAACTGGAGCTGCTGGGCGACTGGCTGGCCTCGAACGGGATACGCAGCCAGCGGCTCCAGACCTCGCACGCGTTCCACTCCTCCATGCTGGACCCGGTGATGCCGCCGTTCCGCGAGGCGGTGGCCGAGGCGAACCCGCAGCCGCCGCGGCTTCCTTTCGTCTCCACCCTCACCGGTACCTGGATCACCGACGAGCAGGCAACGGACCCCGGCTACTGGGCCGACCAGCTCCGCGGCACCGTCCGCTTCGCGGAAGCCTGTGCCACCGTCGCGGAGAGGGCGACGGTCCTGCTGGAGACGGGACCCGGGCAGAGCCTCACCACCCTGGCGCGCCAGACCCTGTCCCGCGGCACCGCGGTGGTGCCCTCCCTTCGGAGGGCGAACTCCGAGCGCTCGGACAGCCGTTGCCTCGCCGAGGCCGTCGGCGCTCTGTGGTCACACGGCGTCGGCATCGACTGGGCCCGGCTGCACCCGGGCACCCGCCGCCGGGTCGTCCTTCCCACCTATCCGTACGAACGCGTACGGCACTGGATCGAACCGGACCCGGAGGCCGAGGAGCAGCGTCCCGCCGCCGAGCCGCTGGTCCTGCCCGCCGAGGACTCCACGTTCCTGCCGACCTGGCGCAGGCGGCCGCTGGACCCGGCAGCCATCAGGTCCGAGGAGGCCGACGGCGGGCTCTGGCTGGTCCTGGAGGATGCTGCCGGAACCACGAGCGCCCTGGTCCGCGGCCTGGTCGAGCGCGGAGTCCGCATGATTCACGTGGTGGCGGGCGAGACCTTCGCCGACCTGGGCGAGGGGCGTTTCACGATGAACCCCTCGCGACGCTCCGACTACGACGCGCTCTGCACGGCGCTCGACACCGGTCCCGGGCGCCCCGCGCACGTACTCCACGGCTGGAGCGCCGCGCCCGCGGCGGGCGGTGCCGTCGGTACGGCCGAGACCGACCGGGTGCGCGAGACGGGCTTTCTCAGCCTGCTCCACCTCTCCCAGGCGCTGCTGGAGCGGTGGCCGGACAGCCACGCGGACATACGGGTCCTGACGACCGGTTCCTTCGACGTTTCGGGCAGCGACCCCGTGGAACCGGCCAAGGCGCTGCTGATCGGGCCCTGTCTGGTGATCCCCCACGAGTCGCCCGCTCTCACCTTCCAGCTGGTCGACGTCGACCCGGCCGCCCTGACGGACGCCGGAGTCCTCGGGCAACTGGCCGAGGAACTGGGTACGCCGGTCTCCGATCCGCTGGTCGCCTACCGGGCGGGCCGCAGGTGGGTGTCGGACCACGAGCGAGTCGCCCTGCCACAGCGGGCCGAACTTCCGAGGACGCTGCGACGCCGCGGGGTCTACCTCATCACGGGCGGTATGGGGGGCATCGGCCTCGAAACCGCCAAGGAGCTCGCGCGCACGGCCGGCGCCAGGCTCGTCCTGGTGAACCGCAGCGCTCTGCCCGAGCGGGCGGAGTGGGACGCCCACCTGGCCGCGCACGGTCCGGACGACCGGACGAGCAGGCGGATCCTCGGGGTCCGGGAGGTGGAGGAGCTGGGCGGCGAGGTCCTCGTCGTCTGCGCCGACGTCACGGACGAGGCGGCGATGCGGAAGGTCGTCGACACGGCGAAGGAACGCTTCGGCCGCATCCACGGCGTGTTCCACGCGGCCGGCGTGCCGGGCGGCGGTCTCGCCGCACTGCGGACCGAGGAACAGGCACGCGAGGTGCTCGCCCCCAAGGTCGAGGGGACCCTGGTACTCGACCGGCTGCTGGGTGAGGAGCTGGAACTCCTCGTGCTGTTCTCCTCGATCGTCTCGGTGTCCGGTGACTACGGGATGGTCGACTACTGCTCGGCCAACGCCTTCCTGGACGCCTACGCACAGGCGCGGCGCACCCGGAGCCGGTGCCGCACGGTCGCGGTCAACTGGTGCGGCTGGACCGAGGTCGGCATGATCGGTGACACCCGTACCAGCGCGCCCCGGGCCTTCCGCGAGCTGGAACAGGGAATCTCCTACACCCAGGTCCGGCACCCCCTGCTCGGCCGCCGGCTGGAGACCGGGGACGGCGCGGAGGTGACGTATTCCGCCCTGGTCGACGCGGACTTCCACTGGGTGCTCACCGATCACCGCATGGGCGGCTCGGCCGTCTTTCCCGGCACGTCGTTCATCGAGATGATGTGCGCCGCGTACCAGGGCGGTGTCGAGGACGGGCCGGTCGAGGTGCGGGACGTGCTCTTCAGCCGCCCGCTCGCCGTCGACCATCGGCGCGAAGTCCAGGTGCGCGGGCAGCGCACCGGCTCCGGAGCCTACGACTTCACCGTGCGCAGCCGGGCCGTGGACGCTCCCGAGGCACCGTGGAACCACCACGCGCGGGCCACGATCACCCGGTACGCGGGACCCGCCGAGCCGGAGCGGCACGATCTGGGGAGCATCAGGTCCCGCTGCGACGAGCTGACCTGGGCCCCCGAACCGGGCGCCGACGAGCACCTGGTCCAGTTCGGGCCGCACTGGCCCACCATGGAGATCTTCGAGGTCGGCAGGGGCGAGCACCTCGTCACTCTGGGACTGCGGGAAGGCCGGGGCGAGGACCTCGGCGAGTTCGTCGTGCACCCCTCCCTGCTCGACGGGGCCACGTCGCTCAGCCTGTTCATCCCGGATCTCGTGGGCGGCGGCACGAGTTTCCTGCCCATCGGGTTCGACAAGCTGATCGTGCGTGAGGCCCTGCCCGCGCGCCTGCACAGCCACATCAGGTCCTTCGAGGTCGCCGAGGACCGTTCGAGCGCCACCCATGACATCGGCATCCTGGACGAGCGGGGCCGCGAGGTGGCCACCGTCGAAGGCTTCAAGGTGCGCATCCTCGATGTGGCGGCGCTCGGCGACGGACACGGCCCGGCAGACGCGCCCTCCGCCACGGACGGCGCGCCGACCACCTCCGCACCCGCGCCGGGCCGGGACCGGGAAACCCCTCGGGCCGCTCCCGCCGCGGCGTCCGGGGATTCGTCCGTCTCCCCCTCGGGTGAGCTGCTGATCACTCCGGACGAGGGGCTCGCCCTGTTGTGGCGGGTGCTCAACACTCATGGTGAGGCGCAGTACGTCGTCAGCCGTGAGCCCCTGACCGAGCGGGTCCGGCGCATTTCCGGGATGGCCGCGTCCATCGAGGCGGCGGGAAGCGGAGAGCTCGCCGGGGTCGCCAAGCGTACGGAACGCGCCTCCCCGGTCGCCGCGGAGGCCGTGACGACCACGCAGGGGCGTCTCGTCGAGCTGTGGCAGGACGCCTTCGGACTCCCCCGTATCGGCCTCGACGAGGACTTCTTCGACCTCGGCGGGAATTCCCTCGTGGCCGTGCAGCTGGCTGTGCGCATCCGGGACTCCCTCGGCGTCAGCGTGCCGGGGGTCGCCGTTCTGGAGTACCCGACCGTCCGGGACCTCGCGCGCCGTGTCGACGAGGCACTCCAGCAGCCCGACGCGGCTCAGCAGCGGTGACGGAAGGCCAGTCGTATGCAAAGGACACAGATGTCGCTGTCAGACGGATTCGCCGGCCTCGGTACGGCGAGCGGAGACGCGCCCGGCTCCGGGCCGGACCTCGTGTACGCACACGCGCTGCGCCGCGGCAGCCTCGTCGAGGACGACGAGCTGTTCGCGGCGGAGCTCGGGCTGGACACCGCCGGGGTCCGCGCCGCGGTGGCCCAGCTCAAGGAGCTCCACCTGCTGCGCGAGGAGAGGGGAACAGAGGGACCGTCCGTCCTCTTCCCCGTCGATCCGGATGTCGCCCAGGCGTCGCTGATCCTGCCGATCGACGAGGAGGTGTACCGCCGCCGAGCCACGATCAGTCAGCTCCGACGCCGCCTGAACGACTTCCGGCCGCACTATCTGGAGACCCGCAGGATCGAGGGCGACGGCGATCCCTCCCTGGTGGAACTGCGGGACGCCGAAGAGCTCGCCGGGCACCTGTACCAGGCGGCGGAACACTGCTCCGGCGCGTACGTCGCCTTCCTGCCCAACGGACTGCTGTCAACGGGGGACGAGGCTTCCGCCCGCATGGCGGGCGGCGCGCTGGGCCTCCTCGCCCGCAAAGTCCGGGTCCGGCTGCTCCTCCAGCACGCTGTACGCGCCGACATCCGCGCGCGCAAGGTCCTCACCGAGCTCCACGTCAACGGGGCGGAGGTCCGCACCACCGGTGAACTCGGCCGTCAGCTCATGGTGTTCGACGAGGAGGTCGCCTTCCTCCTCAACGAGGGAGGCGGGGCGGACGAGCCCGCGGGCGTGCTGATCCGGAGCCGCTCAGCCGTGGGCCTTCTCCTCGACCTCGTCGAATGTGCCTGGTCCGGCGCGCAGCAGTACTCGGCCGAGGAGAGCGGCTACCGGACGGTGACGGACAGCCTCCACCTCACCATCGTCCAGTTGCTGACCGACGGCCTCACCGACGAGGCGGTGGCGCGCAGGCTCGGCATCTCCGTGCGTACCTGCCGCCGGCACATCGCCGCGGTGCTGCGCGATCTGGATGCCGTCAGCAGGTTCCAGGCCGGTGTGCGGGTGGGGGCGGCGCAGCAGTCCGCGCCGCCCGTCGCCTGACACCCGCTCCCGGCGGTCCCCCCGCTCCGCTGCTACGCCTCGCCCCGCGCCGCGTCGATCTGCCCGGCCAGACCGCGCACCGTGGGGTATCCGAGCAGCGCGGTGGTGGGGACCGGGATGCCCAGCTCCCTACGCACCCGGGCGATCAGCTGGATGGCCACCACCGACGTACCGCCGAGGCGGAAGAAGTCGTCGTCGGCGCCGACCTTGTCCAGCCGCAGGACCGCGGCCCACATGGCCGCCAGCTCCTGTTCGGTTCCCCGTTCGGGAGCCACGTAAGGGATGGAGAGATCGGGACGGGGGTCACGTATGTCCTCGTCCGCCCCGGTGTCCTCGTCGCGGCCGTGGCGCACGACCCACCGGTCGTGGCGTGCCGACAGCGAGCCGGTCGAGATCACCAGGTGGTCGACGCGGTCGAGGGCACCGACGGCGCGCTCGAAGACCTCCACGGCCTCCTGGGGTGCCATGTCGAACTCACCGCTGTGCGTGGGGTCCTGGGCATAGGGACGCCAGGTGTCCCAGTTCACCGTGAGCCATGTCCTGCCGCCGGAGGCCCGCTCGCCCAGGGCGCAGGCGTCCAGCGCCGCGTTGGCCGCGGCGTAGGGGCCGAGCGCCAGGCCGCCGAGCACCGCCGAGAGCGAGGACATCGTGATCCCCGGGACGGGCCTGTCCCCCAGGGCCTGCTGGAGGCTGCGGAAGCCGTCGATCTTCGCGGTGAAGTGGGAACGGCTCCCCGCGGCGTCCACCATGTGCGCGGGACCGAAGGCCGCGGCGTCGGAGACGCCCGCCCCGTGCACCACGAGGTCGAGCCCTCCGAAGTGCTCCTCGGCGTTCTCCACCACCGCGCGCATCTGCGCCGCGTCGGAGGCGTCGGCCGCGGCCACCAGCACGCGGCCGCCGGCCTCCTCGATCTCCACCAGCGCCTTGACACAGCGCTGGATCTTGGACGACGGATCGGCCTCCTGCTCGAGGTAGTCCTTCCACCGCTCCCGCGCGGGCAGGGCCGTACGCCCGGTGAGGACCACCCGGCAGCCGCGCGCCACGGCCAGGTGCCGGGCCAGAATCAGCCCGACATGGCCCAGCCCGCCGGTGATCAGCACGGTCGAGCCCGGTGCGAGCGGGCCGTCCGGCTCGGACACGGCGGCGAGCGGCAGCGGCTCGTGTTCCCGGACCCAGCGCTCGGTACCACGCAGGGCGACCGGACCCTCGTACACGGCACCCGCCTCACCGAGGACGGCGGCCACCTGGGCGGGAACCGAGAGTCCGCCGGCCGCCCGGCCGAGGTCGATGTGCCGGCATGTCCAGCCGGGGTTCTCCTGCGCGAGCACCGGCATGAGCGCGGCCAGCGCGGCCTGCGCGGGATCACGCGGGACCGAGCCCGCGATCTGCACGGACTCCCTGGTCAGGCACAGGACGTCGATCGCCTGAGAGGGGGCGTGCAGCGCCAGCGCGCCCGCCAGCGCACGGGCCGCGTCGAATCCGACGTTCTGCTGTTCCTCGAAGGACCGGCCGAGGCTGCCGAGACCGAGCGCGTACACCACGGTCCGGGGCGGCGTGCCGAGCGCGCCCAGGAGCCGGTGGGTGTCCTCGGAGTCGGCGGGCCTGAAAGTGAAGCCCTGTTCCCGGTCGCCGCCGAAAGCGGGGCCCGGCCGGGCCACGACGACCTCGCCGCCCGCCGACCGCGCCTGCGCGGCGAGCGCCTCACCCCACTCCTCCGAGGCGAGGACCAGCCAGGGCCCCGCGGCGCGGACCAGCTCGGGGAGATCGGCCGGTGCGGCGTGCCGACGGCGCCAGGCGGGTGCGTACGTCCACCGTCCGATGTCGCCCACCCGGCTCTCCTCCTCGGCCGCGCCCAGCAGGTACGGCGTCTCGGGAGGGTTGACCCAGTAGCTGCGACGTTGGAAGGGATACGTGGGCAGGGGGATCCGCCTGGCATCGGCGCGGTCGGTGGCCGTCCACTCCACGGTCGCCCCGCCCGTCCACAGCCGCCCGAGGACGTTCAGCAGCCACTGCTCCGCCGGGACCTCGTCCGAGGGTTCCAGGCATATGCGCGCGGCGTCGGCTTCTTCCGCGCCGTCGGCCGGCGCGACGACCCGGCAGCCGAGGCGAGCCATGCCGCGCACGAACGCCTCGTGTGCCGCCCCGGCCGTCGGGGAGCCCCCGGCCGCCTCCGCCGATCCGCCGTCCCCGAGCAGACGCAGGACCGCCTCACGCAGCTCTTCCCGCCACTGGCCGGACACGGTCCAGGTACCGGCGTCCGCCAGCTCGGCGACCGGTTGGTGCCGCTCCTGTGCGGCCTCGGGCCACTGCGCGGGGTCCGAGAGCACCGCGAGCGCCTGTGCGGTGTCCGTGCAGACGAGGGCGCGTCTGACAGGGAACTGCGCACGCGAGCGCTGGAGCGTGAACGCCACGTCGGCCAGGTCCGCCGCCCGGTGTGCGTCGAGGTACTCGGCCAGGGCGCGGGTCGCCTCGTCCAGGGCGGTGGCGTCCCGCGCGGAGAGGACCAGCAGCTGGGGACCCGCGACCCGCGGTTCGCGCGGGCGGTGCGGAGGTTCTTCGAGTACGACATGGGCGTTGGTGCCGCCGAGCCCGAAGGAGCTGACACCGGCACGCCGGGGCTGCGGTTCCTCGGGCCAGTCCTGGTGTTTGTCCAGGACGGTGAAGCGGTCCCGCTCGGTGGCGAGCACCGGATTGGGGTTCTCGTAGTGCAGGGTGGCGGGGAGCACCCGCCGGGAGAGCGCCATCGCGGCCTTGATCAGGCCTGCGGTGCCGGAGGCCCGGTCCAGGTGCCCGATGCTCGGCTTGAGCGAGCCCAGGACGACCCTGCGGCCCATGTCCTTGGGGAACGCCCGGGCCAACGCGGCCAGTTCGATGGAGTCGCCCAGTGGGGTCCCGGTGGCGTGGCACTCCACGTATCCGATGGTCTCGGGCCGTACGCCGGAGAAGGAGATCGCCTGTTCCATCACCTCGGCCTGCCCGTCGACCCCGGGAGCGGTGTAGCCGGCGCAGGCCCTCCCGTCGTTGTTGACGGCCGAGCCCAGAATCACCGCCTCGATGTGGTCGCCGTCCTCGAGCGCGTCGGCGAGTCGCTTCAGGACGACCACGGAGACCCCGGACCCGATGACGCTGCCGCGAGCGCCCGCTCCGAAGGCATGAACCTGCCCGTCGGGGGAGAGGATCCCGCCCTCCTCGTACACATAGCCCACGTTCTGCGGCAGCGGGATGAAGGCGCCGCCGGCGAGGGCGGCATCGCACTCGAAGTTCAGCAGGCTCTGCGCGGCCATGTGCACGGCCACCAGGGAGGTGGAACAGAAGGTCTGCACCGTGACGCTGGGGCCGGTCAGTCCCAGTTTGTACGAGACCAGGGAGGCGAGCGAGTCGCGTTCGTTGCCGATCGCCATCAGCAGCGCTCCGCCTGGTTCGGCCATCGCCTTCTGCCCCACGTTGTACAGGTAGTCGGGGTGGCCGCATCCCGCGAAGACACCGACCCGCCCCGGCATCGCGGTGGGCTGGTAGCCGGCGTACTCCAGGGCCTCCCAGGAGCACTCCAGGAGAAGCCTGTGCTGCGGGTCCATCAGTTCGGCTTCGTGCCGGCTGAAGCCGAACATGCCCGCGTCGAACAGGTCCGTCCCCTCGAGCGGGGCGCCGGTGCGCACGTACGACGGATTCGCCAGCTGCGCCGGGCCGACACCCGCGGCGACGAGTTCCTCCTCGTCCAGCTCGCGCAGCCCCGGCCGGCCCGCCATCAGGGCGGACCAGAACTCCTCCACGTTCGTGGACCCGGGAAAACGCCCGGACATGCCGATGACGGCAACGGCGGCGTCGTAGTCGACGTCAGTCATTACTCGGAACCTCCCCGCTGTCCGGCGCGCCTGCGAGCCAGACGCTCGTGCCGCTGTAGTGCGCGATCCTTCACGTGCGCCGAGTGGTCGCTCTCCGGCCCGCCCTCCGGCGCGGCGTCGGGGACGGCCAGCGCCGCCAGTGCGGCGACTGTGGGCGCCTGGTAGATGACATGAGCCGGAAGCCTGTCGAGCTCCAGCCCCCTGCGGATGGCCGCCACGATCCCCACCCCGAGGAGCGAATTGCCGCCCAGGTCGAAGAAGTTGTCGTGGATGCCGACCTGCTCCATCCCCAGTGCGTCCGCCCAGACCTCGGCGATCAGGGTCTCGGTCTCCGTGCGTGCCGGAACGTACAGGGTGGACAGCTCCGGCCGCGGATGGCGCTTCTCGCCCCGGCCGCGCCGGGCACCTTCCTGGATGTCCTCCATGGTGTGGCTCCGGCTGCCCCGCACCATCATGGAGAAGTCCTGCGTGGAGACGAACAGATGGGGCTCGGGGCGGGCCAGCGCCCGCAGCAGGTGGCGCCATCCCGCGTCGAAGCCGATACCGAACCGGTCCCGGTGCTGTTCGTAGAACTCGCGCAGCACCGGCTCGTAACCGTCGAGGCCGGACTTCCAGCCGTTCCACTCCCACTCGCCCCAGCCGATCGAGACGATCCTCGCCTGCGGCAGCAGGCCGCTGCTCGCGAAGGCGTCGAGGAAGGCGTTGGCCGCGGAGTAGTCGGCCTGTCCCAGCGCCCCGGTGACCGAGGAGACCGAGGAGAAGAGCGCCAGGAAGTCGAGGGGTACGTCCTTGAGCGCCTGGGCGAGCGCCAGGGTCCCCGCCACCTTGGGGGCGAGCACGCGGTCGACGTCCTCCGCGGACTTGAACTGCATCATGCCCCTGCCGGGCACTCCCGCCGCGTGGAGGACGCCGTGGAGCGCACCGAACCGCTCCGTCGCCGCTGCCACCGCCCGCTCCACCTCGGCAGGGACCGACACATCGGCCTGCACCACCATGAACTCGGCACCCTTGGCGGACAGTTCGCGCAGCGCGTCGATGCGGCGGCGTACCTCGTCGCTCGCCGACGGATCGGAGAGGACCGCGTCCCACTGCTCACGGGGCGGCACCGGAGTGCGCCCGAGCAGTACCACCTTGGCCTTGTACTCGTCGGCCAGCCGTGACGCCATGGCCAGGCCGATGCCGCCCAGACCGCCGGTGATCATGTACACCCCTTCCGGGCGTACCGTGGCGGCGGGCTCGGTGAGGTCCTGTCCCGCGGGAAGTTCGAGCGCCTCGTAGTCGAGCGTCCAGGTCTTTCCGCCCCGCAGCGCCACCACCTGGTTCCCGGGTTCGGAACGCAGTTCCTCGACGACCTCCGCCACCGGCGCGGGAGCGCCGTCCAGCAGGTCGACGGAGCGCAGGGTGACGCCCGGGCACTCCACCGGGATGATCGTGCAGGGACCGAGCACCGTCGCCCGTTCGGGACGGATGACTTCGCTGCCCGTGATCTGGTGGACGCCAGAAGTGACGACGTCGAGCTTCCACGACCCGAAGACCATCTCGTGCGCGGCGCGGGCCAGCGCGATGAGGGTGTGGGTACCGCGGCGCACCGTCTCCTCGGCCTCGGCGTCCCCCAGGTTCCACAGGTGCAGGACGCGGTCGGGCAGCTGCCCGCGCTCGCTCAGGGCGGCGAACAGCTCCAGCGTGTCCTGCGTGTTGCCCGGCCGGATCCGGTAGGTGTCGCCGTCGCGGGCGAAGGCATCGCCGGGGCGCACCTCGACGATCCTGCGCCCGCTCGCCGGACCTCGCCTGCGGAGTTCCTCGACGATCCGGTCGCCTTCACCGCTGTCCGTGAAGACGGTCCACTCGTTGCCCTGATCGCTCAGCGCAGGCTGCGGGAGGCGCTGCCGCCAGACGGGCAGATGCATCCACCGCGACTCGGGGAGCAGGGGCAGCTCCTCGTACCCGCCGGCCTGTTCGGCGCCCTCCGGCAGGCCGCCGACGACCTGCGACGGGGGTGTCCAGCCGGACTCGTACCAGTACTCCTGACGCTGGAACGGATAGGTCGGCAGCTGTACGCGGCCCGGCGCGAAGTCGCGTGCGTTGCGGTGGTAGGCGTCCCAGTCGATGTCGACACCGCACAGCCACAGTTCACCGAGGCACTCGGCGAGAGTGCGGTCGTCCCCCGTGTCCTCGCTCGCGGCGGGCAGTGTGGAGACGATCAGCGGCCAGCGGGAACGGTCGCAGGCCGCGTGGGCCCGCGCCATCGCGCCCAGCGACCTGCCCGGCCCGATCTCGATCAGCGTCATGTCGTCCTGGCCCAGCATCTCGCCGAGGCCTTCCTCGAACCGCACGGGAGAGCACATGTGCCGCGCCCAGTACGCGGGTTCGGTGACCAGGTCCGCGTCCATCTCCCCGCCCGTGACGTTCGACAGGCAGGGCAGGACGGGTGCGGACAGGGTGATGTGCTCGGCGATCCAGCGGGTGAGCTCGTCCGCCTTGGGGGCCAGCATGCGGGAGTGGAAGGCGTGGGTGGTCTGCAGTTCGCGGCACGCGATCTCCTCGTCCCGCAGGAACGCGGCCAGATCGCGTACGGCGTCCACGGGACCCGCCACCACGGCTTGCCCCGGTACGACCGCGCTGAGGTCCAGCCCCCGCGCCTCCAGGTCCGGCACCTTGGCGAACAGTTCCTGCCGGGTGAGCCCCACGGCCAGCATCGCCCCCGCGGGTAGCTCCGCGATCAGTTCGGCCCGGTGGGCCACCAGACGCAGCGCGTCGGGGAGCGAGAGGACCCCCGCGAGGCAGGCCGCCACGTACTCACCGACGCTGTACCCGAGCACGGCGGCCGGCTTCAACCCCCACTCCATCAGCGTCGCCGCGAGCGCGTACTCGGCCAGGAACACCGCCGGCTGCGCGACACGTGTGTCGGCGAACGGATCGTCCGCGGGCCCGGAGTCCCGTCCCATCAGAGCGGCCAGGCCGCCGCCCTGCGCGGAGCGCTCGGCGGTGAGCGGCGTGACGACGTCGATGGAGGTGTACTCGGCGAGGAGCCCCCGGCCGTGGTCCAGGTGCTTACGGAAGACGGGTTCCGTCCTGTACAGCTCGCCGACCATCCCGGTGTAGTGCTCGCCGACGCCCGCGAAGACCAGGCCCACCCGCCGGCTGCGCGCGGGATCGTGCCGGACCAGCAGCGTCGCGTCGGGTGCCTTCTCGCCCGACAGCGCCGCCGCGGCGCCGTCCGTCGAACCGGCGACGCACACCTGGCGGTGCGAGAACAGCGAGCGCCCCATGTGCAGGGTGAAACCGACGTCCCCGAGCGCGGTGTCGGGCTGCGTCCTCAGATGACGAGCCAGATCGGTGCGCTGCTCCTCGCCCGCCTCCTTCACCTGCGCCGACAGCGGCAGGAGATGCCAGCGCCTGGGGTCGGCGGGCCGGTTCCGCGGGGCCGGCGCCTCCTGCACGATCATGTGCACATTGGTGCCGCCCATGCCGAGGCCGTTGAGTCCCGCCAGTCGAGGCCGGCCCGGCTGCCGGCTCCAGCGGACCGGCTTGCCGGCGACGTAGAACGGGCTGCGGGCGAAGTCGATCTCCGGGTTGGGGTTCTCGAAGTGCAGGGACTGCGGAATGTGCTCGTGCCGGAGCGCCTCGACCACCTTGATCATCCCGGTCACCGTGGCAGCGCGGTCGAGGTGGCCGACGTTGGTCTTCACCGAACCGATGGCGCAGTAGCCGCGTTCGTCCAGCTCTTCCCCGGTGCGGCCGCGTTCCGCGGCCTTGAAGGCCCGGGAGAGGGCCGCGACCTCGATCGGGTCCCCCAGCTCGGTGGCGGTGCCGTGCGCCTCGACGTAGGAGATGTCTCTCGGTGAGACGTCGGCGTCCCGCAGCGCGTCCTCCACCGCGCGGGCCTGCCCGACGATGCTCGGCGCGGTGTAACTGAACTTGGAGGCACCGTCGTTGTTCATCGCGCTGCCGCGGATCACCGCGAGCACGGTGTCACGGTCGGCGACCGCCTGCCGCATCGACTTGAGGACGACGACGCCCGCGCCGTCGCCGAAGACGCCCCCGCGCGCTTCGGCGTCGAACGTGCGGATATGGCCGTCGGGCGACTCCATCCCGCCCTCGAAGTGCAGGTGCCCCACCCGGTCGGGAACGCGCACGCAGACGCCACCCGCCAGGGCGATGTCGCTCTCCCCGCGCCTGATGCTCTGGCAGGCGAGGTGCATGGCGGTCGCCGAGGTCGAGCAGAAGGTCTGCACGGAGACCGCTGGGCCGGTCAGGTCGAGGCGGTAGGCGATGACGGTCGCGAGCGCGTCCTTGTCGTTGCCGATCATCAGCTCGTACGGGTCCATGTGCGCGATGCCCGCGGGACCGGCGAACCGATTGATCATGTACATACTGAAGTTGGCGCCCGCGAAGAGACCGACCCGGCCCCGCGTGTCGGCCCTGCCGTACCCCGCGCCCTCCAGAGCCTCCCACACGCATTCCAGAAAGATGCGCTGCTGAGGATCGGCTATCTCGGCCTCGCGGGGGCTGTACCCGAAGAACCGCGCGTCGAAGCCGCGGATGTCGTCGAGTACGGGACGCACCTTGACGTAGTCGGGATGTGCGATGAGTCGCTCGTCGACCAGTGCGGCACGCAATTCATCGTCGGTGAGCTGCGCGAACGATTCCACCCCGTTCGCGAGATTCTCCCAGAAGCCGGCAACATTCGATGCACCAGGAAAACGGCCCGACATGCCGATCACCGCGATGTCATGGTCACGTATCGGTTGTTCCAGCTTCAAGGTTCCCCTCCACCGCACCCCGTCAACAAGCGTGATTGCCCCTCAGTGTGGGTGCGCGGGCCGTGGGACTGTCCAGGCGTTCACAGTGGCAGGTTCCTGCCGTCCACAAGCTGCCACCGCATCCGGAGGCCCCCTGCGTCAAGGGCACTTGACCTCGGCACGACGGCGAGCCAAGGCTGGGCCGCGATGACAGGACGGAGTGGACTATGGCTGTGATCGGTGTCGTGGGTGCAGGGGTCATGGGAGTCGGGGTGGCGCAGTCGGCTGCGCAGTCGGGACACCACGTCGTCCTGAACGACCTGAATGCCACGATTCTCCGGCGAGCAAAGGATCAGATCCGGCAGAACTGCAGAACAAGTCGCCTGCTGGGCGGTCCCGCGGTGGATGCGGATGCCGTCCTGGGGGCCATCTCCTTCGAGACGGACATCAAATCCCTCGCATCTGCCGATTTCCTGGTCGAGAACATCACGGAAAGCTGGGATCTCAAGCGGGCGCTGTATCCGAGACTGGACGCCGTCTGCGATCCGGAATGCGTTTTCATAGCCAACACCTCGGCCATACCGGTCACGCGGATCGCCTCCGCGACGGACCGGCCGGCCCGGGTCGTCGGCGTGCATTTCATGAATCCGGTACCGCTCAAGCACGTGGTGGAGCTCATCCCCGGGCACCACACGTCGGAGGAGACCCTCCGGCGTACCAGGGACCTCCTGGCCACCATGGGCAAGAAGCCCATCCAGGTCAGGGACGCGAGTGGCTTCGTCTCCAACCGTGTCCTCATGCTGACCATCAACGAGGCCGCCTTCCTCGTCCACGAGGGCGTCGCGTCCGCGCAGACGGTGGACGAGGTGTTCCGCGGCTGCTTCGACCACCCCATGGGCCCGCTGGAGACCGCCGATCTCATCGGTGTCGACACCATCCTGCAGAGCATCGAGGTCCTCTACGAGAGCTTCGCCGACAGCAAGTACCGTCCGTGCCCCCTCCTCAAGCAGATGACCGAGGCAGGCCTTCACGGACGGAAGACCGGGCACGGGTTCTACTCCTACGCCCCCACGGAGGTATGACCATGGCGGACGACACCCGCGAGCAGATCCACCGGTTCATCACGAGCCGCTTCCCCGACATCGGCATCACCCACGAGGACGACATCTTCGCCCTCGGGTTCATCAACTCCCTCTTCGCCATGGAGTTGGTGATGTTCATCGAAAAGGCGTTCGCCTTCACCATCCCCAACGAGGAACTCCGGTTCGACAACTTCCGGACCGTCGCCTCCATAGCGGCACTGGTCGACAGGAACCGGCCCGCCTCCGTCACCGCATCGCAGGCGCCCCGATGAGCAGGCAGCCGCAGTCGCCCCCGGACGAGCCCGTGACCGACGCGCCGGCGGCCGTCACCGACCGGGGCTCGGCCAAGCGGTTCACCGACACGTACATCCGGCCCGTCGCCGACGTCTACGACAGCGCGGGGCGCGTGCCCGACGGTCTCCTCAAGGCGGCCTCGGAAGCGGGGCTGTGGGCCCCCTTCCTGCCCGTGGAGGCGGGCGGGGCGGGAGTGTCGTTCACCACGCTGGGCCGGATCCACGAGGAGGTCGGGCGCGGCTGCTCCTCGATGCGCAGCCTGTTGACCGTGCACAGCATGGTCTCCTTCGCGGTGCACCGCTGGGGCACCGCCGAGCAGCGTACGCGCTGGCTGCCCGGGCTCGCCGACGGATCCACGCTGGGCTCCCTCTGCGTCAGCGAACCCGGGAGCGGCAGCAACGCCACCACCGAGCTCACCACGACGGCGGTGCGCGAAGGCACGAGGTGGGTGCTGCGGGGGACCAAGACCTGGATCACCGGAGGGCAGCTCTCCCGGCTCTTCCTCGTCTTCGCCCGCGCCCCGGGCGGTGTGGCGGCCTTCCTCGTACCCGCGGACGCGAACGGTGTCGAGGTGGAACCGATCGAGGGCATGCTGGGCACCAGGGCCGGGATGCTGGCCACCGTCCACCTGCGCGAGGTGGCCCTCGGCTCCGAGGCGCTGCTCGGCCCGGAGGCCTTCGCGCCGGGGATGCTGCTCACCGGAGTGCTCGACATCGGCAGGCTGAGCGTCGCGGCGGGCTCCGTCGGCATTCTGCAGGCCTGCATCGACGCCTGCGCCTCCTACACCACCGAGCGACGGGTGGGCGGCGTTCCGCTGCGTGAACTGCCGCTCATCCGGGCCAGGATCTCCGACATGGTCACGGACACCGCCGCTGCCCGGCTGCTGTACGAGGAAGCCGGCCGGCTCAAGGACGCCAACGACTCGGGGACCATCATGGCGACCATGATCGCGAAGTACTTCGCGTCGACGCGCGCGGCCCGGCACGCCAACGAGGCCGTCCAGATCCACGGGGCGAACGGCTGCGCTCCCGAGAGCTCCGTCGCCCGCTACTACCGCGACGCCAAGGTCATGGAGATCATCGAAGGAAGCTCCGAGATCCAGCAGCTGACCATCGCCGACGCGGCCTACCGGATTGCTGCCTGAGGACAT
Source organism: Streptomyces sp. NPDC041784 (assembly GCF_055591025.1). Taxonomy (NCBI): domain Bacteria; kingdom Bacillati; phylum Actinomycetota; class Actinomycetes; order Kitasatosporales; family Streptomycetaceae; genus Streptomyces; species Streptomyces sp. NPDC041784. The sequence continues at coordinate 253,255 of NZ_JBVJAB010000003.1, read as the reverse complement.
GACGACGACATCCACCGAAGAATCCGCAGCGCGCCGCGGGCGCGTCAAGTGCGTGGTCTGGGACCTCGACAACACACTCTGGGACGGCGTCCTGCTCGAAGAGTCCGGCGCGGTCGTTCCACGCGCCGAGGTCGTCGACCTCATCCGCCGGCTCGACCGCCGGGGCATCCTGCACTCCATCGCCAGCCGCAACGACCGGCAGGCCGCCATGGAACGGCTCGGTGAGCTCGGCCTCGACGACATGTTCGTCTACCCGCAGATCGGCTGGAACCCGAAGTCGAGTTCGCTGCGGGAGGTCGCCCGGTCCCTCAACGTGGGCATCGACGCACTGGCCTTCGTCGACGACGAGCCGTTCGAGCGCGCCGAGGTGGCCCACGCCCTGCCCGGAGTGCTCTGCCTCGCGCCGGAGGACCTGGCCGACGCACCGGACCTGCCCGAGCTCACCCCGCGCTTCGTCACCGACGAGTCGGCCAGGCGCAGAGAGATGTACCGGAGCCAGACTGTCCGGGAGGAGCAGGAACGCACGTTCGCGGGTACCCCCGAGGAGTTCCTCGCCGAGCTGAAGATGGAGTTCACCATCCGCAGGGCCGGACTGGACGACCTCCAGCGCGCCGAGGAACTGACCGTACGCACCAACCAGCTCAACTCCACGGGCCGCACCTACTCCTACGAAGAGCTGGCCGGGCTCAGCACCAGCCCCGACCATGTCCTGCTGGTCGCCGAACTGACAGACCGCTACGGCAGCTACGGCACGATCGGCCTCGCCCTCGCGGAGCGCGGCCGGCCGCACTGGCATCTGCGACTGCTCCTGATGTCCTGCCGCACGATGTCGCGCGGGGTGGGCACCATCCTGCTCAACCACGTGATGCGCACCGCCAAGGAGGCGGGCGCCGAGGCGCTGTGCGCCGACTTCGTGGAGACGGGCCGGAACCGGATGATGCAGATCACCTACGCCTTCGCCGGATTCACCGAAGTGAGCCGGGACGGCACCGCGCTGCTGCTGAAGTCCGATCTCCGGCGCATCCAGGACCCGGCCGACTACATCCGGATCACCATCGGCGACGACGCCGTCCCCACACACGCCACCGGAGTGACGTCATGAAGCGGGCCCAGAGACCTCTGGTGATATCACCTCGCTACCAGAGCACGGACGAACTCGTCAAAAGGGTGCAGCTCGCCGAGCGGCTCGGCGTGGACCAGGTCTGGCTCGAACAGCAGCCGGACCAACGGGACGCACTGATCACCGCGTCGGCCTACCTCCACGCGGCCCCGTCGATCTCGGTCGGCACAGCCGTGCTCCCCGTCTACGCCCGGCATCCCGTGGCCATGGCACAGGCCGCGGCGTCCCTGTCCGAGCTGTCGTCCGGACGCTTCGTGCTGGGCCTCGGCTACAGCCACAAGTTCGTCAACGAGTACGTGCTCGGCCTGCGGCAGGGGCCGCCCATCGGGGTGATGCGCGAGTACGTGGACATCGTCCGGCGCCTGACGGGCACCGGCGAGGTGAACGCCGAGGGCCGGCACTTCACCGCCCACGCCCAGTACACCGACCCGCCGGGCCATGTGCCGATCTACCTCGCAGCGCTCCGGCCCCAGATGATCCGTCTCGCCGTGGAGCTCGGCGAGGGCATCGTGATCTGGTTGTCGTCCCTCCGATACGTCCGCGAGCAGGTGATGCCGGTCGTGCGCGAGGCCTGCGCGAAGTTCGGCAAGGACGAGAAGGACTTCACGGTGCTGACGATCCTGCCCGCGTACACCGGGACGGACGAGGTGGAGCAGCGGTCGCGGTGGGCGAGGTCGGCCGCGTCGTACCGAATGCTGCCCTACTACCGGCACGTGCTGAACGCCTACGGCGATCCGCAGCCGGAGGAGTTCTCCCTGATCGGCCCGGCGTCCCGGGTGCGGGAGCGGCTGGCGGAGTACCGCGAGGCGGGCTGCGTCCCGGTGCCCTCCCCCATGCCGGGAACCGACGAGGACTTCATCAGCACCGTGGAGGCGGCCTACGGGTCGGCGTCCTGAGACGTCCCGAAGGACGGCCTCCGCAGGGCATCGCGACGCTGTCGGTCGAATTCCGGGGTCGTGTGACGTCGGCCTTCAAGACCTGGTTGTGGTCTTGAAGGCCGACGTTGTCGTTCGGGGCGGGTGCGGGTGTCGATGCAGCCGAGTGGGCCGGCCCTCCCGTGCGTCCGTCCCGGCTCACTCCCCGTCCGGCGGGGTGAGCCGGGACCGCAGCGCGCGACGGCGCTCCGCCGCGTCGCCCCGTTGCGCGGCCGGCCGCGCCCTCGGCCGCGCTCGCGGTGCACCGCCCTCCGCCGAGCCGCCGTCGGCGCCCAGGAACCGCGACAGTGCCCGCAGGGTCGGGTGGGCGAAGAGGGCGGACACAGGAATCTCCTGGCCCAGTCGCCTGACCAGCATCCGGTGGAACCGCAGCAGCCCGATCGAATCGAGGCCCTCGTCGAAGAAGTTGCCGTCCGCGTTCATGGGCCGGCCGAGTGCCTCCTCGGCGACCCTGCCCATCCGGTCGAGGACTGGTGACGCCGCCGTCGGCTCCGGGGAGTGGGGGGCGTGCCCGGCCCCGGGCCCGGCCGGGCCCCCGACGGCCTTGTGGTTGTGGTTGGTCCCCAGTCGGCGCACCACGTCGATGCGCGCCGGTACCGCATACCCGGGCAGGAGGGCGGTGAGGTGGGTGCGCACCTCCTGTTCCCCCGGTGGGCGGCCCGCCGCCTCGGGCACCACCCGCAGTGTCAGACGGTCGCCGATCCCGGCCGCCGTCATCTCCGCGCGCGCCTGCCGGATCCGTCCGTGCCGCAACGCGGCGGCCTCCACGTGCTCCAGTGACACCCGAAACCCGTTGACCAGCACCTGACGGTCCCGGCGGCCGTCCAGGAGCACCCCTCCCCAGGGGTCCAGCCGGCCGAGGTCACCGGTACGAAAGGTCCGCGCACCCGACGGTGTCCCGGACCCCGAGAAGGCGCTGTTCCCCCGGTCCGTTCCCAGGTATCCGACGGCGAGATGGTGGCCGCGGACGACGATCTCACCGCGTTGGCCCACGGCGCACGGCTCCCCGCGCTCGTCGACGACCAGGAGTTCGGTGCCGGCCACGCCCCGGCCGAACGGCAGTGTCGCGTCCTGGGGGAGCGCGGGGTCCACCGGCTCGCCGGCCTCCGCGACCACCTGGCAGGACGCGACCTGGGGGGTCTCGGTGGTGCCGTACGCGTTGACGATCCGGGCGTCGCAGAACATACGGACCCGTCGGGCCAGTCCTGCGGTGAGCGGGGCCCCGCCCGACATCACCAGGCGCAGTCGCCCGAGCCGTCGGCCCGGTCTGTCGCCGTGGCCCGCCGCGATCATCTCCAGAAGGGCCGGGGTGGCGTGCAGGAGGGTGATCCCCTCCTCGTGCAGGAAGTCGAACAGCGCGGTCGGCGTACGCAGGACACCGGCCTGCGGGACCACCAAGGTGCCGCCGGCGCCGAGGGGCACCAGCATGTCCCGGAGGACCGGGTCGTGTCCCAGGCCGCCGATGAGTGCGGTCCTGTCCTCGGGAGTGGGCCGGACGTGGCCGTGATACCAGTCCATGGCGTGGTCGAGCGCGGAGTGCGGGGCGAGGACGGCCGCGGGCGCGCCTCCGGTACCGGAGGTGAACAGGATGTGCCCCGGCACAAGCGCTTCGGCGACGGTGCCGACCACGCCGGCCACACCGACCTCGCCGGAGGGGCCGACGGTCACATCGGCGGCCGGACGCACCATGTTCCGGTAGTGGGCCAGCAGTTCGCGTGGCAGCCCCGCGTCCACGAGGGCCGGTACGGCGCCGGCCGACCAGGTGCCGAGCACGGCTCCCACCCACGAGGCCCGGCGACGGCCGTGGACCTGCACGGGGGCGCCCGCCGTCACCCCGGCGGCGGCCAGCTGGGCCGCCACGGTGTCCGCGCCGTCCATCAGCTCCGCGTACGTGAGGCTCCGCCCGGCCTCGCGGACGGCGACGGCCGACGGGGTACGCGCGGCGACGGCTCTGATCCGGTCCAGGACGCCGACGAGCGGGGCGGCCGGGGAGGCGGGGAGCATCGGCGGAGCCGCCGCCTCGGTACCGGGTCCGACCTCGTCCACGGACCGGGACGGGTCGTCGAGGATGCGGCGGATCACGTGCCGTACCTGGTCCAAGAGGTGCGGGGCGGCATCGAACGGCACCCGGTCCGTCGCGACGGTCAGCTGCAACGTGTAGCGCTCTTCCCGGCGCACGTAGAGGTTGACGTCGAAGAGCGCCGCGTGTCCGGTCGTGTGGAAGGCCGTGTCGAGTCCGCGGAATTCCGGGGCCGGGGCGGCGTGGGAGAGGTCGTTCACCCATATCCCGAACACCGGGTTCACGCCCGGCCGGGTGGGCAGGTCCAGCGCCCGGACGATGGACTCGAAGTCCGGTGCGCAGTGGTCCACCGCATCCGCGCACCGCTCGCGGACGTGCCGCAGCACGGTGGCGACGTCGTTGTCCGGGTCCACGTCGACACGGAGGGGCAGCGTGCCCAGCATGAAGCCGGCCATGTCGTCGTGCCCGGCCGTACGGCGCTGGGAGACCGGGACGCCGAGGACCACGGTGTCGCGCCCGAGCCACCTGCGCAGGACGAGGCTCAGGCCGGTGAGGAACAGCGTGAAGGGCGTGACGGCGAGCGCACGGCACACGTCGTCGATGCGTTGCGTCTCCAGGGCGTCGAACCCTGCCAGGACGCTGCGGCCCTCGAAGCTCGGTGCCCCCTGCGCCGAGTACCGGAAGGGCAGCGTGGTCTCCGTCGGCGCGTCGGCGAGCAGACCGGTCCAGTAGCGGAGGTCGTGGCTTCGGCGGGGTGAGCCGTCGGACGCGTTGACCTCCCGGACGTGGTCGAGGAAGTCCGGGGCACGGCCGAGCTCCGGATCGCGTCCCTGGGCCCGTGCCGAGTACGCGGTGGCCAGGTCCGAGAGGACCACGTCCATCGTGTGCTGGTCCGCGATCACATGGTGCAGGGAGACGACCAGGCAGGCCTCGTCGGGTGCCCGGCCACGCAGCAGTGCGGCCGCCGCCAGCGGTGCCTCGGACATCCTGTGCGGTCGCTTCGCGAACTCCCGGACGAACTCCTCGACCCTGCTGTCGGAAAGCTCCTCGTCGGTGACCGGAAGGTCCAGGACGATACGCGCGTCCGGTACCTGCTCGTAGCAGGGCCGGTCGTCGTCCCGCTCCGTGATCCGCAGCCGCAGCGCCTGGTGGCGGCCCACCACGTCGTCGAGCGCCGCAGCGAGCAGCGAAGGCTCCACCCGGCCGCTCAGTCTCAACGCGGCCACCACGTTGTACGCCGCCGCTGCCGGGTCGTGGAGTCGGCTCAGGAGCCACAGCGCACGCTGGCCGGGAGTGAGCGGCACCGGCCCCTCGGGCGCCGGCGCGGCGGGCTGTGCTCCGGGCCGCGACGACGGCGCCGAGGCACGTACGAGCGCACGCACACCGGCCAGCGAGGCGTCGTCCCTGAGGAGCACGGACAGGGGCAGGTCGGCTCCGAGCTCCGCGCGGATGCGGCCGAGCATCCGGACGGCGAGCAGGGAGTGGCCGCCCGCGCTGAGGAATCCCAGGTCCTCGACGCGGCCGCCGGGGGGTGTGGGCAGGGTCCCCCACCAGATGCGCCTCAGCGGGTCGGTGCCGTCGTCCGCCTCATCGGACCGCGTCCTGCCGGCCCACCACGCGGCCGTGATCGCGTGGACGGCGTTCCGGTCGGCCTTGCCGGAGGTGAGTGTGGGCATCGCTGTGAGCCAGTGGTAGCCGCTGGGGGCGTAGGCCGGTGGCAGCAGCGGCCGCAGGTGTGCGCGCAGCGCGCCGTCACCGGGCGGCTCTGCGGAAGCGGCCGGAGTGAGAGCCGCGAGAAGTTCCGTGCTGCCTCGCCCGTCCTCGACGGCGACGACGATCGCCTCCTCGACCGCCGGATGCCGGGTGAGGGCACGCTCCACCTCCGCTGCCTCGATCCGCACACCCCGGACCTTGAACTGATGGTCGGCGCGCCCGTGGAACTCCAGCTCCCCGTCGACGATCCGTACGAGGTCGCCGGTCCGGTAGAAGCGGCGCCCCTCGATCTCCGGGAACGCCTGGGCCGTCAGCTCCGGCCGGCTGACGTACCCCAGGGCGACCTGCACCCCGCCGATCCACAGTTCGCCCATGGCGCCGACGGGCAGGGGCCGCCCCTCGTCGTCCATGACGTGCAGGGTGGTGTTGTCGACCGGACGCCCGATGAGAATCCGGTCCGTCGCCTCGATCGACTTCGGCACCGGCCAGTACGACACCTCGATGGCCGCCTCGGTGGGGCCGTACAGGTTGGTCAGTTCGGCGGAGAAGATCTCGTGGAACGCGACGCAGAGCGGGGCCGGCAGCGCTTCTCCGGTGGTGAACACCAGGCGTACGGACCGGACATCGGCGGCCGTCACCGTACGCAGGAACTCCGTCAGCATCGAGGGCACGAAGTGACAGGCGGTGATCCGATGCCTGCGGACGAACCGTGCCAGCCGGACCGGATCACGGTGATCGCCCTCGGGCAGGAACACGATGCGGGCGCCGACGGTGAGTGGGCAGTAGAACTCCCACCCGGAGACGTCGAAGGTGTAGGGCGTCTTCTGCAGAACGCGGTCCTCGGGCGTCAGTCCGAACCGCTGGTTCTGCCACAGGATGCGATTGACGACTCCGGCGCCGCCCTGAAGGACGCCTTTGGGCTTTCCGCTCGATCCGGAGGTGAAGATCAGATACATCGGCTGGTCCGGTCCGGCCAGGGGAAGCGGCCGGTCGGGCGGGGAGGGCGGCAGGCGGCGGCGGACGGACAACCGGGGGATCCCCGCGAAAGCTTCCCGCACGTGTCCGGGCGCACCGAGCACGGCCAGCGGGCGGGCGACCTCCAGCATCGAACGGAGGCGGTCGTCCGGCTCGTCCAGCGCGATGGGAAGGTACCAGCAGCCTGCCTTGAGCACCCCCAGCATGGCCACCACCATGTCGATGCCACGCGGCAGGACCATGGCGACGACGCCCCGCCTGCCTCCTGTCGCACCCAGGACGTCGTCGGCGAAGGCATCGCTGAGCGCGTCGAGTTGCGCGTACGTGAGCACGCGCCGCTCGCTCTCGCAGGCGATCGCGTCCGGCTGTCGGAGCCGGACGGAGCGCACCAGGCCGGGAAGGCCCCACGGCGCATCGCGGACCACATCGGCACCCGCGAGGTATGCCTGTTCTCCTTCACCGCAGTCCACGCCGGACGAACACACCGCCATATTCCCGATCCCCCTACAGAGCCCGCGCGGGGCCGCTTCATCCGATGCGACGGCGCTCAACCGTCCGAGACAGTGATCCTCAGTTCGCTCGTGTACCGCTTGTCCTCCCCGTCCGGGAGCCAGAGCTCGTCCGGAGTGGGCAGCATCTCCGTGAAGGTGAGGGTTCGTTGGGTCTTGCCCTCTGCCAGGGTGTGGACAAGAACATGAGTGAGCAGGGGACTGTGCAGGTCGAGGTAGAGCGGCTTCTGGGCACGGGCCGTCCTCCAGAAGCAGTGCCGGGGCAGACCGTGCGCGGCGGCCACCGCCTGGACTTGCGCGTACAACTGCTCCGGGGACATGCCCCGGCGCGGCAGGAACTCCTCCACCGGTATGCGCCAGCACTCCCGTGCGATCACGAGGCGGTCCACGGTCACCCGCGGGGTGTGCGGTCGTGCGGGCAGCACACGGAATCCTGTGCCGGTCTGGTAGATGAGGTACTCCCCCAGCACCGTCAGGAGCGGCAGCACCGTGCCGTCGAGAAACCGTGCCACCAGCCCGTCCGCGGTCTCCGCCACCTTGACCGAGGACGCCTCGACCGGGTCCGAGGGCACCTGCCGCGCCCCCGCCCGCTCCCCGAGGGACAGATAGGTGTATCGGGACGAGTAGGTGTCGGGGGGCGGGTAGTCGAAGCCCGTCGCCCCGCCGGCCGCACGGTGGTGGAGGGGCACGAACCGGGGCGGGCCGTCCGCGAGCGCCGCCTCCGCCGGGCGCACCACCACCTCGCGCGGATCGGCGGCGCAGCAGGTCATGCTGTCGCAGTCGAACGTGGTCATACCGGGGTGCAGTTCGCCCATGACCGCCTGGTACTCACCGCGGTTGATCGCCTCGACGCTCTCCGCGGCAATCATCACGTCCGGGCTGTGATGGCGCCCGCCGTACCAGACGGGTGCCGGCCCCGCGAACTTCTCGGCGACCGCGGCGGCCAGCTCGGCCGTGCTGTAGGCGAGGCGCCGGGCCGCCGGGTCGGGAGCCAGGATCTCCTCCCACCGGCTGCTGAGCTCCTCCCGGACGGCAGCGCAGCTCGCCTCGTCCCACAGCCTGGCGTCCACCCGGCCGATCAGCGCGTCGAGCGGTACGTCGTCCTTCCCGTACAGGGTGGCGAGTTCGCGGTGACCCACGGTGAGCCAGCCCGTGGCCTCCTCCCCGATCCGTCGGCAGAACCAGCGCGCACTGTCGAGGAGCAGCCCCAGTGGTGGTGCCAGCTCGTCCAGGAGGCCGGTCCCGACGGTCAGGTCCACGGCGCGGCGCTCGGCGCTGACCAGCAGACCGAAGCCCTTCCCGGTGTCCCGCCGGGAGCGGGCGGCGGGCCGCCGCGCCATCTCGGAGTACAGGCGCTCGGCCTCTTCCAGGGTGCGCGAGAGGGTTTCGGCCGTTGCCGCCCCGGCCACGGCGTCGCGCGCGGCGATCAACTGCCCCAGCCCGGAGAGGGCCGTGTCGACGGCCGGCGTCGGCTCCAGCGCCGCGAGCTGGTTCAGCAGCGCCTTCTCCGGTTCCAGGTCCAGCGGTATGTCGAAGGTCCAGGTGATGTAGCCCTCGTCCTCGAGCACGTCGAGCATGTCGAGCGCGGCCGCCTCGTCCCCCAGCGCCGTGCCGATGTCGGCCGCCGTGCGCCGGCCGTCGACCAGCCCGGCCAGGGCGGCCTCCGCCCGGCTCAGCCGTCTCGGGCGCTCACCGCCGCGCAGGAGCGTCCGGCCCATGCGGGCGACGCCCACGACGAGGGCGGGCGGTAGCCGGCGCCGTATCTCCATGGGCCGGGACAGGCTCAGGCCCAGCTCGTGGACGGCCCAGTCCTCGAACATGACGTGCCGCTGGTCGGTGAGCCCGGGGCCGGCCTTCAGCGTCATCGGGGGCCCGTCCTGGAATGTTCCCCAGGCCACCGGCCCGAAGAAGCCGACGCTCTCGTTCCTGGTGTAGTAGCGCTGGAGGTACTGGCCGAGCATACGCGTCTTGAACCGGCGTCCGCGTTCCGCCCGCCGCGCCGTCCGACCGGTGGCGCCCGCCGTCGACGACTCGCCCCTGGTGTGCCGCAGCAGGGAGCCCACGACTTCATCGAGAGCCCGGGGGTTCTGCCACAGCAGCGCCTTGGTGAAGGCGTCCGCGCGCGCCAAGTCCAGAGCCGGGCCGAGGGTTTCGGGGCCGGGAGGCCCCTTCGCGGGACGCTCCCCGCCGACGGCCTCGGTCAGATCTGCCAGGGGAAACGCGGTGCTGCGGAGGACGAATCCCGGCCACACCTTCCACCCGGTACTGCCGAGCCGCAGTCGATCGTCGTCGGACACGTTCACCTCACGCTCACCAGGCCTATGGCGCAAAGAAGTTGGCGAATATGTGTTCGCCTCAAGAACATCTCACCTACTGTGGAGTCACAAGTCGCACGATGGGCCGCAATGACCACGCCGGCCCCATCGAACAAGCCGAACGGACAACATCCGTTGAGGCCGTGTCGGCAAAACGGGGGGAGAGTCAGGGGGATGACAGTCCATGTCACCGTGGTGGATGACGGATCACTCGCCATGCTGGGGGCGATCGGAATACTTCGAAGCGCCTCCGGCTGCCGGTTCGTCGGCAGCCTTGGGGGAATCGATGAACTGACCGAAAGCCAGGAAGCGTCGGACGGCTGCGTGCTGGTGGTCGATCCCTACCTCGACGGCGCCCCGTTCCCGGACGCGCTCTCCGAGGTGACGAAGAGACATCCGGTCCTGGTGATGTCCGCACACACGGGGCACCAGAACGTCCGCCGCGCCCTGCAGTCCGGGGCCCACGGATACGTCAGCAAGGACATCGACTCCTCGACACTCGTCACCGCCGTACAAGCGGTCGGAATCGGAGGGGTGTACCTCGGGCTCTCGGTCGCCGACGTACTGATGCAGGAGTGGGGCGGAGGGCCGCCGCCCGATTTCGGCGAACCGTTGAAGGGCACCGACCTGACCCCCCGTGAGCAGGACGTGCTCACCATGGTGGCGCGGGGGCTGACGCACAAACAGATCGGCACCCGGCTGACCCTGTCCAAGGCCACGGTGGACACGTATGTGCATCGCATCAGGCAGAAGGTGGGGGCCTTCAACAAGGCGGGGCTCACCAGGGTCGCCATGGACATGGGACTCCTGAGCAACCACAGTTGAGCCTGCCTCCCCGGCTCCCACCACACTCGACGGGCTCACCCTCACTCCCTCTCGCCGTACTGAGGGGACGGCCTGTCGAGTATCGCGCGCCGCACCGGCCCGGGACAGTCGACGAAAGCACGGTCGCTCCGGTGGTGACGGCGGTGTCCGGACTCTGATGGTCAGCCAAAAGCTGACTCACAGAAGGGACGTTGCCCGTCCCCCGCCGTCTGCGTAGCGTCTGCCCCTCAATGACGGGACCCCATCCAGGAGCGTGGCCTTGAGCTCGGTACGGCAGGGTGCGGACACGGTGCTCCGTGACGGTTCGGCACGACAGGCCGCGCTCGGTGACCTGGGCGGGGGCGGTGTGGCGGCCTCCTCGCACTGCCTGACCGCCGCCCTGGAGATCAGTGGCCCGGCGGAGGAGTCCGTGATCCGGGCGCGGCTCCACCGAGTCGCCCTCCGGCGTCCCGCGCTGCGCGCGCGCATCGACGCCGATGGATCGCATCAGCCGGTCGACTGCGCCGAGCCTGAGCTGATCCGGGTCACCGTCGAGGCCCCCACTCCCGAGCGGCGGTGGCAGCGGGCCCATGAACTCGCCCGGCAGGAGGCGCACAAGCCCTTCCCCGAAGAACTGATGCCCCGCATCCGGGGGGTCCTGTTCAGCGCCGCTCCCGATCGCCACCTGCTGGTGGTCGGGATCGACCCGCTCGTCTGCGACGCATGGTCGGCCAACCTGGTGGTGGAGCAGCTCCTGGCCGACGGGGACGAGCCGGAGCCCGACGGCTACGAACGCGTACGGCGGGCCAGGCAGGAGTGGCTCGGTGGCGCCGAGGGAGCGGAGACGACAGCCCGCCGGCGCAACGACGTGGCCGGTGCCCTGCGCCACTGGCCCGTGGCAAGGGGCGCGTCCACCAGGAGTCCCACCGTCGTCGAGCAGGTGATTGACCTGGAGGATGGCGTCGCGACCGCGCTGCGGGACCGTGTCCGCCAAGTGCGCGGCACCATGCTGGCCGTGGGTGCGCAGGCCCTGGCGCTGAGCGCCGTCGCCCGGCCGGACGTCCCACTGGCCCTCACCACGACGCTCGCGGCGCGCCTTCCCGCGGAAGAGGCGGTGGTGGGCCGGTTGTCCAACGACGCGGTGCTCGTCGTGCCGACCCGGATCGGCACCGTCAGGGAACATCTGACGGCGATCCGGGACCAGATCTTCGCAGCCCTTCTCGATCAGCGCGTGCCGTACGAGCGGATCGAGGACGCGCTGGACCGCTCGGCCGCCTCGACGGGCGTCTCCTTCTCCCTGCTCTTCCTGCCCGGCACGCTGAGCGGCGGCTCGCAGCGCGACGCGTATCTGGGCGGTGCGCGGGCGACCAGGGCCGCGGTGTCGATCTGTCCGACGGGGGCTGACGTGGACCTGTTCATGGTCGAGCATCCGCCGCCGCGCGGTGACGGGACCCGGCCGATGCTGCGCGTCGGAGCGATGGCCCGTCGTGGAACGGTGTCGGAGGAGGATGTCGACCGCATCCTCCTCCGGTGGACCCGCACCCTGGAACAGCTGGCCGGGCGGGACTGGCAGTCGACACCGGTCGGGGAGCTGGGGCACGTCCCCGGCGACGCCGAGGGCTCCGGTGCCGCGCCATGAGCGACCGGGTCACGGAGGCCTACGTCCGGGAGTCCGCCTCCCCCGGAAGCAGACTGCCGATGCTCCTGGGTGAAGCCCGGCTGCCCCCTGTCCTGACCGCCGCCTACGGAACACGGTTCCTGCCGCGGCCGCTGTTCGTCCAGGACGATCACATGACGCGCTTCGCCGAAGATCTCGTCCGGTTCTACGACCTGATCACCGCGCTGCCCCGCCGCATGTTCGACGGCGACCTGCACAGGTACTGCGCGGCCCTGGGCATCGGTGAGCGCAAGAGGAGACTGGTCACCCGCCTCGGCGGCGGGACTCCGCCCCTCTACGGACGAGCCGATCTGTCGTACGACGGCCGGCGGTTCCAGTTGCTGGAGTTCAACGTCACCAGTGAGATCGGCGGCGTCGAGCGAGGCGGGGAGATCCCCCGTGTGATGGCGGAGGCGGGATGCTTCGCGCCGTTCGCGGCGGAACACGACCTGCGCTACGTCGACACGGGACGCCGCGTCGCCGAAACGCTGAAGACCTTGGCGGGCACGGTGGCCCGGACAGGGGCCGCCGTCGTGGCCGTCCTCGAGGCTCCCGGTGGCCTCGCCGAGAACGGCCCGGGCTGGCAGGCGGTGGCAGCGGTCCTGCGCCGCCACGGACTCGACTGCCTCGTCGCAGAGGTGCAGGAGATCCGGCAGCGCGGCGATCACCTCGTGCTCGACGGCCGCACCGTCGATGTGGTGCTGCGCGGTTTCACCATCGAGGAGCTGCTCGCCCGGAGCGACGGGGAGATCCTGGCCGAGCCGCTCTTTCGCGCGCATGAGGCCGGCACCGCTGTGCTGTGGACACCCATGGAGTCCGGTCTCATCGACAACAAGGGCTGTCTGGCCATGCTGTGCGACCCGTGGCTGCGCGCAGGTCTCTCGGCCGAGGAACTGGAGCTGATCGACCGGGTGCTCCCGTGGACGAGAGCGCTGCACCGGAATCTCGCGGCCGTGGATTCCGCCCTCCTCGATCAGTGCATGGTCCACAGGACGGAACTGATCCTCAAGCCCAACGCGGAGTACGGCGGCGAAGGGGTCGTCGCGGGGTGGGAGGTCTCGGAGCGGGAATGGCACCGCGCCCTCACCTCGGTGGGCCCCGAGGGCGCCGTCGCCCAGCGGCGCGCGGTGCCCCGGCCGGAGTCCGTCGTCGACCCGTTCACCGGCCGGGCCCGGGACTGGCGGGCCGTCTGGGGTCTGTTCCTGACGCCCGAGGGACCCGCGGGAATGGAAGCCCGGGCCGTACCCGACTCCGACGGCGCCGTCGTCGGCCTGAGGACCAACGCGCGGGCGTGCATCGCCGGGGTCTTCACCTTTCCCGGCGCCGGTGCAGCGCCGGAGTCCACCGCGGCGGTACGCGCCTGAACGCATGAGCGGGCTCGGCATGACGGGAGAACCACCCGCGGTTCGCGGGTCACGGTCCCTCAGTACCGGAAAGCCGCGACCCTGGCTCCTCCTTGTATTCATCGGGTGAACTCACCTGCGCAGCAAGAGATTTACGGGTTACACCTCTTGACGCCCGGGGTGGCCGAGAGCACATTGGGCCCACTTTGAGAGCGCTCTCAAACGCGAGGGCGCTGTCGAAGGCACCCGCTCCCCACTCCCCGTACCGAGAGGCCCCCACCCATGAGTGCACCCTCCGGCACTTCCTCCGGCACCTCCTCCGGCAGCCCGTCCGGCCCGCCCCTCGGACGGCGTTCGCTGCGGCGCACGCTGATCGCCGTCCTCGGCACACTCGGCCTGGCGGCGGCCGCCGCGACCGCCGTCACCCTGCCCGCGAACGCCTCCGCCCCCACACCCCCGTCGGGCTGGACGCAGGTCTTCGTCGACGACTTCAACGGCACCGCGGGCACCGGCGTCAGCACGAGCAACTGGCAGTACAGCACCGGGACTTCCTACCCCGGCGGCCCCGCCAACTGGGGCACCGGCGAGGTCGAGACGATGACGAACAGCACCGCCAACGTCTCGCTCGACGGCAACGGCAACCTGCGCATCACCCCGCTGCGCGACTCCGCCGGCAACTGGACCTCGGGCCGGATCGAGACCGTCCGCACCGACTTCCAGCCCCCGGCCGGGGGCAAGCTGCGCGTCGAGGGCCGTATCCAGATGCCGAACGTCACGGGCACGGCGGCCGAGGGCTACTGGCCGGCGTTCTGGGCGCTGGGCGCGCCCTACCGCGGCAACTACCAGAACTGGCCGGCCGTGGGCGAGCTGGACATCATGGAGAACGTCCAGGGCCGCAACCAGGTGTGGGCCACGATGCACTGCGGCGTCAACCCCGGCGGCCCGTGCAACGAGACCACCGGCCTCGGCAACACCCTCGCCTGCCCGAACACCACCTGTCAGTCGGGCTTCCACACCTACACCATGGAGTGGGACCGCTCGGTGAGCCCGGAGACGATCCGCTTCTTCGTCGACGGCACCCAGTTCCACTCGGTCAACGCGGGCCAGATGGACGCGACGACCTGGGCCAACGCCACCAACCACGGCTTCTTCCTCATCCTCAACGTGGCGATGGGCGGCGCCTTCCCGGACGCGTTCGGCGGCGGCCTGGACAGCGGTACGGCCTCCGGGGTCCCCATGGTCGTCGACTACGTGCAGGTGCTGTCGTCCGCCGGGAGCGGTACCACGACACCGCCGCCGTCCGGCACGCGTGACGCCTACGGCACCATCCAGGCCGAGTCGTACAACGGCCAGGGCGGCACGAGCACCGAGACCACGACGGACACCGGCGGCGGCCAGAACATCGGTTCCCTCGCCAACGGCGACTGGGCGCTCTACCAGAACGTGAACTTCGGCTCCACGGCGGCGACCCAGTTCAGCGCCCGGGTCGCCAGCGGTGCGGCGGGCGGGGTCAGCGGACTGGTCGAGGTGCGCCTGGACAGCCGTACCGCCACACCGGTCGGGAGTTTCGCGCTGGCCAACACCGGGGGCTGGCAGTCCTGGCGGACGGTCCCGGCGAACATCAGCGCGGTCACCGGCACCCACGACGTGTACCTGACCTTCACCAGCGGCCAGCCGGCGGACTTCGTGAACGTCAACTGGTTCACCTTCGGGCACTGATCCCGACGGCGACGCCGGGCGGCCTCCTCCGGTCTCCCGGCGTCGACTCTCCCGCCCGGACCCCGATGGTGCGTCACCAGGGCAGCGGGCGCCCGTCCCTGAAGAAGCCCCCGGTGGGCCCGCCGTCCGGCAGCGTGGCCGCCCAGACGATCCCGGCGGCGCCCTCGGCGACCGGCCGTCCGCCCGCGCCGCCCATGTCGGTGGCGACCCAGCCGGGACAGACCGCGTTGACCAGGACGCCGTCGGCGCGCAGCTCGCCCGCCAGCAGCCGGGTGAGCGCGTTGAGCCCGGCCTTGGACACGGAGTAGGCGGGTGTGCCGCCGCTCATCCCGGCCAGCGAGCCGGCCTCGCTGGAGACGTTCACGATCCGCGGGTGCGCACTCGCCCGCAGCAGCGGCGACAGCGCCTGCGCGAGCCGCCAGGGACCGTACAGATTGGTCTCCATGGCCTCGCGAACGACGTCCAGGTCGGCGCTCACGGCACGCTGCCAGGTGTCGTAGGTGATCGCCGCGTTGTTCACCAGCACGTCCAGGCCGCCGAACCGCTCCCGCAGCACCCGGGCGGCGGCCTCGGCGTCGGCCGGGCTCGTGACGTCCAGCCGCAGCGGGTGCGCGCCGGTGCCGAGCCGGGCGGCCGTCTCCTCGGCGGCCCGCGCCGACCGGGCGGTGACCAGCACCGTGTGTCCCAGGCCGAGGAGTTGACGTGCCACCTCGTGTCCCAGCCCGCGGTTCGCTCCGGTCACCAGTGCGATCACTGCCGTACCTCTCCCTCGCCGAGCCTCAGCTCCGCGCGGAACCCGGCGGGCGTCCGCCCCGTGTGCAGCTGGAAGAACTTGGAGAAGTTCGCCGGGTCGGGGAAGCCCACCGCCGCGCCCACGCGGCCGATCGGCAGCCGGGTGTGGGCCAGCAGCCGCTTCGCCTCCAGCACGACCCGTTTGTCGATGAAGCCCTTGGGCGTCTCACCGGTCGCGGCGCGGACCGCGCGTACCAGGGTACGGCGCGAGTAGCCGAGGGCGTCGGCGTAGGCGCTGACGCTGTGGTTGACGGCGAAGTCCTTCTCCACGGCGTCCCGGAAGCGGGTGAACGTGGACTCGGTGCGCCGTCCGGCCTCCGCCGAGCTGGCCGCGAGGTGCGCGAGGCGCAGCAGGAACACGGTGAGGGAGTGCCGCAGCACCGCCGTGTGCAGGCTCGGCGGCAGGGTCGCCGCGTCCTCGTACTCCTGGCGCAGATGGGTCAGCGCGGCCCGCAGGGCGGCGTGTTGCGCGGGGTCGGGGCGGAGCAGGGGCGGCAGGTCGTAGCGGTACAGGCCGGTGGCCTCGACGGTGGCGCGGGGCAGGAAGCCGGGCTGCATGGTCAGCACGGTTCCGCGGTACGCGCTCGGCTCCGAGAAGCGGTGGACCTGCCCGGGGCGGATCCACAGCAGATCGCCGGCGCTCGCCTCGTACTCCGCGAAGTCGATCATGTGGTGGACGGGGCCGTCGTCGAACAGCATCACCACGTGGAAGTCGATGCGGTGGACGCGGTGCAGCGGTGCGTCGGCGTGCCAGGTACGCCCGGTGCCCATGGGCCCGACCTGCATGCCGACACCGCCGACGCTCAGCTCGACGGGGAAGGGGAAGGTCCTGATGCCGTCCCCGTCCCGGGGGTGCTCTTGAGGGTGTCTGTCCGCCATGTCCTTCTCGTGCCGTCCCGCCGCCGCTGCCGGTGTCCCACTTTCACCACAGGCTGACACAGGAAGACCTTCCCCCGTAAAAGTCAGACTTTTACTTTTGAACGCGTCCGAGCAGCTATCCCCCTCACACCGAGGACTTCTTGAAGATGAGCACGCAGACTCCGAACAGCTTCGAGTGGACCGACCTCGACCGGCGTGCCGTCGACACCGCCCGTCTTCTGGCGGCGGACGCCGTGCAGCAGGTGGGCAACGGCCATCCCGGCACCGCGATGAGCCTGGCCCCGGCCGCGTACACGATCTTTCAGAAGGTGATGCGTCACGATCCGGCGGACCCGGAGTGGACCGGCCGTGACCGCTTCGTCCTCTCCCCCGGCCACACCTCGCTGACCCTGTACACCCAGCTGTTCCTCTCCGGCTACGAGCTGGAGCTGGACGACCTGAAGAGCTTCCGCACCCACGGCTCGAAGACCCCGGGCCACCCCGAGTACGGGCACACCGCCGGCGTCGAGACCACCACCGGACCGCTCGGCCAGGGTGTCGCCAACGCCGTCGGCATGGCGATGGCCGCCCGCTACGAGCGTGGTCTGTTCGACCCCGAGGCCCCGCGGGGAGAGTCCCCGTTCGACCACACGATCTGGGCGATCGTCTCCGACGGCGACCTGGAGGAGGGCGTCTCCGCCGAGGCATCCTCGCTCGCCGGCCACCAGAAGCTCGGCAACCTGGTCTTCCTCTACGACGACAACCACATCTCCATCGAGGGCGACACCGCCACCGCGTTCTCCGAGGACGTGCTGAAGCGGTACGAGGCGTACGGCTGGCACGTGCAGCGCGTGGAACCCGCGGAGAGCGGTGACATCGACGTTTCCGCCCTGTACGCGGCCCTCCGGACGGCACGGGACGAGACCTCCCGCCCCTCGATCATCGCGATGCGCACGATCATCGCCTGGCCCGCGCCCACCGCGCAGAACACCGAGGCCTCCCACGGCTCGGCGCTCGGCGCGGAGGAGATCGCCGCCACCAAGCGCGTCCTGGGCTTCGACCCCGAGCGGTCCTTCCAGGTGGACGCCGACGTCCTCGCCCACACCCGCGCCGCCCTGGACCGGGGCGCCGAGGCCCACGCGGCCTGGGACAAGCGGCTCGCCGAGTGGCGCGGCGCGCGGCCCGAGCGGGCGAGCCTCTTCGACCGGATCGTCGCCGGGCAGCTCCCCGAGGGCTGGCAGGACGCGCTGCCGGTGTTCGAGCCCGGCACGTCGGTCGCCACCCGCGCGGCCTCCGGCAAGGTGCTCCAGTCGCTGGGCGCGGTGATCCCGGAGCTGTGGGGCGGCTCCGCCGACCTGGCCGGCTCCAACAACACCACCATCGACAAGACGTCGTCCTTCCTCCCCGAGGGCAACCCGCTGCCCGAGGCCGACCCCTACGGCCGCACGATCCACTTCGGCATCCGCGAGTTCTCGATGGCCGCAGAGATGAACGGCATCGCCCTGCACGGCAACACCCGTGTCTACGGCGGCACGTTCCTCGTGTTCTCCGACTACATGCGCAACGCGGTGCGCATGTCGGCGCTGATGCAGCTGCCGGTGACGTACGTGTGGACGCACGACTCGATCGGCCTCGGCGAGGACGGCCCGACCCATCAGCCGGTCGAGCACCTGGCCTCGCTGCGCGCCATCCCCGGCCTGAACCTCGTCCGCCCCGCCGACGCCAACGAGACGGCGATCGCCTGGGCCGAGATCCTCGAGCGGCACGCCACCCGCCCGGCCCCGCACGGACTGGCCCTCACCCGCCAGGGCGTCCCGGTCTACGCGCCCAACCCCGATGCGGCGAAGGGCGGTTACGTCCTCGTCGACTCCTCCACCGGGACGCCGGACGTCGTCCTCATCGCCACCGGCTCCGAGGTGCGGCTCGCGGTCGCCGCCCGGGAGGCGCTGGAGGCCGAGGGGATCGGCACGCGCGTGGTGTCGATGCCGTCCGTGGAGTGGTTCGAGGAGCAGCCGCGGGAGTACCGCGAGAGCGTGCTGCCGCCGGCCGTGAAGGCCCGGGTCGCGGTCGAGGCGGGCATCGGCCTGACCTGGCACCGCTTCGTGGGCGACGCCGGACGCATCGTCTCCCTGGAGCACTTCGGTGCCTCCGCCGACGCCGACACCCTGTTCGCCGAGTACGGGTTCACGCCCGAGAACGTCGCCGCGGCGGCGAGGGAATCCCTCGCCGCAGCGCGTGGTTGATCCGAACGCCAGAAAGAAGATGATCACAGTGACCGAAGCAACCGCGCCCGCGGAAGCCCTGAAGCGCCTCTCCGACGAAGGCGTCTCCATCTGGCTGGACGACCTGTCGCGCGAGCGGATCCGGTCCGGCAACCTCGCCGAACTTCTCGCCACGCGCCACGTCGTCGGTGTCACCACCAACCCGTCCATCTTCCAGGCCGCCATCGGCACCGGTGAGGGCTACGAGGACCAGCTCGCCGACCTGGCCGTGCGCGGCGTGACGGTGGACGAGGCCGTCCGGATGATGACGACCGCGGACGTGCGGGCCGCCGCCGACATCCTGGACGCCACCTACACCGCCACGGACGGCCGCGACGGCCGGGTCTCCATCGAGGTCGACCCGCGGCTCGCCCACGACACGGCGGCCACCGTCGCCGAGGCCAAGCAGCTCGCCTGGCTCGTCGACCGCCCCAACGTCATGATCAAGATCCCGGCGACGAAGGCCGGTCTCCCGGCGATCACCGAGGTCATCGGCCTCGGCATCAGCGTCAACGTCACGCTGATCTTCTCGCTGGAGCGCTACCGCGAGGTCATGGCCGCCTACCTGGCGGGGCTCGAGAAGGCCCTGGAGAACGGTGTCGACCTCTCCACCGTCCACTCCGTGGCGTCCTTCTTCGTCTCCCGCGTGGACGCCGAGATCGACGGGCGGCTGACCGCCCTCGGCACCGACCGGGCCCTCGCGCTCAAGGGGAAGGCCGCGCTCGCCAACGCGCGGCTGGCCTACGAGGCCTACGAGGAGGTCTTCGCGGGCGACCGCTGGACCGCCCTGGCCGGCGCGAAGGCCAACCGGCAGCGTCCGCTGTGGGCGTCCACCGGGGTGAAGGACCCCGCCTACAAGGACACGCTGTACGTGGACGAGCTGGTCGCCCCCGGCACCGTCAACACCATGCCCGAGGCCACCCTGAACGCCACCGCCGACCACGGTGACATCACCGGCGACACGGTGACCGGCGGCTATGCCCAGGCCCGCGCCGACCTGGCCGCCGTGGAGGCCCTCGGCATCTCCTACGACGAGGTCGTCACCCGGTTGGAGGACGAGGGTGTCGCCAAGTTCGAGGTGGCGTGGGAGGACTTGCTGAACACGGTCACGAAATCGCTGACGAGCAGGGCAGCCGACGTGAACAAGGGAGCTGACGCGGAATGAGCACCATCCCTGTGTGGGACAACCCGCTGCGCGATGCCCGCGACCGGCGTCTGCCCCCTATCGCCGGCCCGTCCGGCCTGGTCATCTTCGGTGTGACGGGCGACCTGTCCCGCAAGAAGCTGATGCCGGCCGTCTACGACCTCGCCAACCGCGGCCTGCTGCCGCCGGGCTTCTCGCTCGTCGGGTTCGCCCGCCGTGACTGGGAGGACGAGGACTTCGCGCAGATCGTCCACGACGCGGTCCGCGAGCACGCGCGCACGCCGTTTCGCGAGGAGGTCTGGCAGCAGCTCGCCGAGGGCATGCGGTTCATCCCGGGCGACTTCGACGACGACGACGCGTTCAAGCAGCTCAAGACGGCCGTCGAGGAGCTGGACGCCTCCCAGGGCACCGGCGGCAACTTCGCCTTCTACCTCTCCGTGCCGCCCAAGTTCTTCCCGAAGGTCGTCGAACAGCTCAAGAAGCACGGGCTGGCGAAGGCGCCGGAGGGCTCCTGGCGGCGGGCGGTCATCGAGAAGCCGTTCGGGCACGACCTGGCGAGCGCCCGCGAGCTGAACGCGGTCGTGCACGATGTGTTCGAGCCGGACCAGGTGTTCCGTATCGACCACTACCTGGGCAAGGAGACGGTCCAGAACATCCTGGCGCTGCGCTTCGCCAACACGATGTTCGAACCGATCTGGAACCGCTCGTACGTCGACCACGTGCAGATCACGATGGCCGAGGACATCGGCATCGGCGGCCGCGCGGGCTACTACGACGGCATCGGCTCGGCCCGGGACGTCATCCAGAACCATCTGCTCCAGCTCATGGCCCTCACCGCCATGGAGGAGCCGGCCTCCTTCGACGCGGCCTCGCTGCTCACCGAGAAGCTCAAGGTGCTCAAGGCCGTGAAGCTGCCGGAGGACCTGGGCGACCACACGGTGCGGGCGCAGTACGCGGCCGCCTGGCAGGGCGGCGAGAAGGTGCGCGGCTACCTTCAGGAGGACGGCATCGACCCGGCCTCCACGACCGACACGTTCGCCGCCGTGAAGCTGAACGTCGACAACCGCCGCTGGGCGGGCGTCCCGTTCTATCTGCGCACCGGCAAGCGGCTGGGCCGCCGGGTCACCGAGATCGCGGTCGTCTTCCAGCGGGCGCCGCACTCCCCGTTCGACTCCACC
This sequence comes from Streptomyces sp. NPDC041784, assembly GCF_055591025.1. NCBI lineage: Bacteria > Bacillati > Actinomycetota > Actinomycetes > Kitasatosporales > Streptomycetaceae > Streptomyces > Streptomyces sp. NPDC041784. The sequence continues at coordinate 231,912 of NZ_JBVJAB010000003.1, read as the reverse complement.
GCCACCGAGGAACTGGGCCAGAACGCGATCGTCATCCGCGTCCAGCCCGACGAGGGCATCACCGTGCGCTTCGGCTCCAAGGTGCCGGGCACCTCGATGGAGATCCGGGACGTCACGATGGACTTCGCCTACGGCGAGTCCTTCACGGAGTCCAGCCCGGAGGCGTACGAGCGCCTCATCCTGGACGTGCTGCTCGGCGACGCCAACCTGTTCCCGCGCCACCAGGAAGTGGAAGAGTCCTGGAAGATCCTCGACCCGATCGAGGAGTACTGGGCGACACACGGCAAGCCGGCGCAGTACACGTCGGGAAGCTGGGGACCCGAGGAAGCCGACGAGATGCTCGCACGAGACGGACGGAGCTGGCGCAGGCCATGAAGATCGACCTGACCGACACCACGGCAAGCAAGATCAACAAGGCGCTGGTGCAGGGGCGCCGCGCCATCGGCACCCCCGCCGTGGGCATGGTCCTGACGATGGTGATCGTCACGGACGAGGAGAACGCCTACGACTCGATCAAGGCGGCGGAGGAGGCCTCGCACGAGCACCCCTCGCGCACCCTGGTCGTCATCAAGCGGCACGCCCGCACCCCGCGGGAGCGCACCCAGTCGCGGCTGGACGCCGAGGTCCGGGTGGGTTCCGAGGCCGGCACCGGCGAGACGGTCGTCCTGCGGACCTACGGCGAGGTGTCCGACCACGCCGACTCCGTCGTCCTGCCGCTGCTGCTGCCGGACGCGCCGGTCGTCGTCTGGTGGCCGGTGGACGCGCCGGAGAACCCCTCCAAGGACCCGCTGGGCGCGCTGGCCCAGCGCCGGATCACCGACCTGTACGCCGTCGAGAACCCGCTGGAGGCGCTGCGGAACCGCATCCGCTCCTACGCCCCCGGCGACACCGACCTCGCCTGGACCCGGCTGACCCCGTGGCGCTCGATGCTGGCGGCGGCCCTGGACCAGGCCCGGGTGCCGATCGTGTCGGGCGCGGTGGAGGCCGAGGCGGACAACCCGGCGGCCGAGCTGCTGGCCCGCTGGCTGGAGGCACGGCTGAACGTGACGATCGACCGGGTCGTCACCGCGGGACCGGTGGTCACGGCCGTGCGCCTGGGCACCGCGGACGGCGACATCGTCATCGACCGCCCCGAGGGCCCCCTGGCCACGCTCTCCCTGCCGGGCCAGCCCTCGCGCACCCTCGCGCTGAAGGTCCGCACCACCTCCGAACTCATCGCCGAGGAGCTGCGGCGCCTCGACGCGGACGAGATGTACGCCGTCGCCCTGCGGGGCGAGGGCACCAAGGAGACCTCCTTCCATGTCTGAGTCACCCCTGCTCACGCGGCGGCCCGAGTGGACCGCGCTGGAGGACCACCGCGCCCAGTGGCGGACGCGGCTGCGCGAGCTGTTCGCGGCGGACCCCGGGCGGGCGGAGCGGTACGTGGTGCGCGTCGGTGACCTGCGCATCGACTACTCCAAGAACCTGGTCACCGACGAGACGCTGGCCCTGCTCCGGGAACTCGCCACCGCCACCGACGTGTTCGGGCTGCGGGACGCCATGTTCCGCGGCGAGAAGATCAACATCACCGAGGACCGCGCGGTGCTGCACACCGCGCTGCGCGCCCCGCGCGACGCGGTGATCGAGGTCGACGGCGAGAACGTCGTGCCCCGGGTGCACCAGGTCCTCGACAAGATGAGCGTCTTCGCCGAGGAGGTCCGCTCCGGGCGCTGGACCGGCCACACCGGCAAGCGCATCAGGAACGTCGTCAACATCGGGATCGGCGGCTCCGACCTCGGCCCCGCGATGGCCTACGAGGCGCTGCGGGCGTACACGGACCGCTCGCTGACCTTCCGGTTCGTCTCGAACGTCGACGGCGCCGATCTCCACGAGGCGGTCCGGGACCTGGACCCGGCGGAGACGCTGTTCATCGTCGCGTCCAAGACCTTCACCACCATCGAGACGATCACCAACGCCACCTCCGCCCGCTCCTGGCTGGTCAAGGGCCTGGGCGGGGACGACAAGGCCGTCGCGAAGCACTTCGTCGCGCTGTCGACGAACGAGGAGAAGGTCACCGCGTTCGGCATCGACCCGGCCAACATGTTCGAGTTCTGGGACTGGGTCGGCGGCCGCTATTCGTTCGACTCGGCGATCGGCCTGTCCCTGATGATCGCCATCGGCCCGGCGGACTTCCGGGAGCTGCTGGACGGCTTCCGCATCGTCGACGACCACTTCCGCACCGCGCCCGCCGAGGCCAACGCCCCGCTGCTGCTGGGCCTGTTGGGCATCTGGTACGGCAACTTCTTCGACGCGCAGTCGCACGCGGTGCTGCCGTACTCGCACTACCTGTCGAAGTTCACCGCCTACCTCCAGCAGCTCGACATGGAGTCCAACGGCAAGTCGGTGGACCGCGAGGGCCGGCCCGTGGGGTGGCAGACCGGTCCGGTGGTGTGGGGCACGCCCGGCACCAACGGGCAGCACGCGTACTACCAGTTGATCCACCAGGGCACGAAGCTGATCCCGGCGGACTTCATCGGCTTCGCCCGGCCGGTCGCCGAGCTGAGCGGTGAACTCGCCGCGCAGCACGACCTGTTGATGGCCAACTTCTTCGCCCAGACGCAGGCCCTGGCCTTCGGCAAGACGCCGGAGGAGGTCCGCGCGGAGGGCGTGCCGGAGGAGCTGGTCGCGCACAAGACGTTCAAGGGCGACCACCCCACGACGACCGTTCTCGCCCGTGAGCTGACCCCGTCGGTCCTCGGCCAGCTCATCGCCCTATACGAGCACAAGGTGTTCGTGCAGGGCGCCGTCTGGGGCATCGACTCCTTCGACCAGTGGGGCGTGGAGCTGGGCAAGGTCCTCGCCAAGCGCGTCGAACCCGCCCTGACCGAAGGCGCCCACGTCCCCGGTCTGGACCCCTCCACCGCCGCCCTCGTGGCCGCCTACCGTGAACTCAGGAAGTAGTGAACTGACATGCAGCTCGGTCTGATTGGTCTCGGCAAGATGGGCGGCAACATGCGCGAGCGTGTCCGCCGCGCCGGGCACACCGTCGTCGGCTACGACCGCGACCCCGCCCTCTCCGACGTCAGCGGCCTGCCCGAGCTGGTCGCCCAGCTCGACGCGCCGCGCACCGTCTGGGTGATGGTCCCGGCCGGCGCCCCCACCCAGTCCGTCATCGACGAGCTCGGCGATCTGCTGGAGGCCGGCGACACGGTCGTGGACGGCGGCAACTCCCGCTGGACGGACGACGAGAAGCACGCCGCCGAACTCGGCGCCAAGGGCATCGGCTTCGTCGACGCCGGTGTCTCCGGCGGCGTGTGGGGCCTGGAGAACGGCTACGCCCTGATGGTCGGCGGCGAGAAGGAACACGTCGACCGGCTCCGGCCGATCTTCGACGCGCTCAAGCCGGAGGGCCCGTACGGCTATGTCCACGCGGGCAAGGTGGGCGCCGGGCACTTCTCGAAGATGGTCCACAACGGCATCGAGTACGCCATGATGCAGGCCTACGCCGAGGGCTGGGAGCTGCTGGAGAAGGTCGACTCCGTCACGGACGTGCGCGAGGTCTTCCGCTCCTGGCAGGAAGGGACGGTCATCCGTTCCTGGCTGCTCGACCTCGCGGTCAACGCGCTCGACGAGGACGAGCACCTCGACAAGCTGCGCGGCTGGGCGCAGGACTCCGGCGAGGGACGGTGGACGGTCGAGGCGGCCATCGACAACTCCGTACCGCTGCCCGCCATCACCGCCTCCCTCTTCGCGCGGTTCACGTCCCGTCAGGACGACTCCCCGCAGATGAAGATGATCGCGGCGCTGCGCAACCAGTTCGGCGGCCACGCCGTGGAGTCGAAGGAGTAGTCCGGCCGTGGGGGATCGTCCGCCGGCCTCCCCCACTGCCTCGACCGGCCCGTCGTCGCCGCGTGGAACGTGCGCCCGTGGCCGGTTGACACGGCTCGGAGGGCCCGCCAGAGTCGCGGCTGATGGAGATCAACGATCTGACACCGGCCGAACAGCGCGTCTGGCGGGCCTTCGCCACGGGTACGACCGTCGACTTCCGGGACGGCGGCGAAGGAGCGGTGCGGGCAACGGTGTTGCGGACGCTGCTGCTCAACGGCCCCCGCGAACCGGGCGAAGTGGCGGCCCTGAAGCTGCTGGGTGCCAGGATCACCGGCGTACTGGACCTGCGGTTCGCGAGCTTCGACAGCGTGATCCGTCTGCGGCACTGCCGCTTCGAGGAGACCCCTCGGCTGACCGGCGCCCAGTTCAGCTACGTCAGCCTGCGCGAGTCCGAACTGCCCGGGCTGGAGGCACCGCACATCCGGGTCGACGGTGGTCTGCGGCTGACCCGCTGCCGGATCGCGGGCCTGGTGCACCTCGGCGGAGCGCAGATCTCGGGTGCGCTGCTGCTGGACGGCGCGACGGTCACCGCGACGGACCCCTCGCAGCCGGTGCTCCAGCTCCACCAGATCTCCGTCGACGACGACCTGTGCGCCCGCGGCCTGCGCGCCCAGGGGCTGATCCGGCTGGACGGCGCCACCGTCGCCGGCTCGCTCGATCTGGAGGACGCCGAGCTGTCCCACCCCGGCGGGTTCGTCGTGGCGGCGGAGGCCGTCGAGGTCGGCGCCAATCTGCTCGCCCGCCGGCTGCGCGCCGAGGGCCGGATCGATCTGCGCGGCGCCCGGATACCCGGCCGGGTGGATCTGCTGGACGCACAGCTGTCCAACCCGGGCGGCACCGCGCTGCGGGCCAGCAGCTGTGTGATCGGCGAGTTCTGGCTGCGCCGGGGCCCCCGGGTCGAGGGGCTGCTGAACCTGCGGCGGGCCGAGATCAACCAGCTGGACGTGGAGCCGGAGATGCTGCCCGACCAGGTGCGGCTGCTGGACCTCACGTACACCTTCCTCACCCCGCACGAGCCCGCCGAGCGTCGGCTGCCGATGCTGGAGCGCGACGGCGAGGGCTTCGACCCGCACGCCTACGAGCAGTTGACGGCCGCGTACCGACGGATCGGCGACGACCAGGCCGCCCGGCTGGTCCAGCTCGCCAAGCAGCGCCGCCGCCGCTCCACGCTCCCCTGGTACGGGCGGATGTGGGGCCACCTCCAGGACGCGGCCGTCGGCTACGGCTTCCGCCCGCTGCGGGCCGCCGTCTGGCTGCTGTCGCTGCTGGCCGTCGGTTCGATCGCGTACGCCGGACACCATCCGCCGCCGCTCAAGGCGGCCGAGGCGCCCGAGTTCGACCCGGTCTTCTACACCCTCGACCTGCTGCTGCCGGTGATCTCCTTCGGGCAGGAGAGCGCGTTCGCCCCGACCGGCGGGTACCAGACGCTGGCGTACGTCCTCATCGTCACCGGCTGGATCCTGGCCACGACCGTCGTCGCGGGCGTGACCAGGACGGTCAGCCGGCAGTAGGTCAGCGCACGGCGTGCTGGGCCGCCAGCCGCACCGGCGCGTTGGCGGCGCCGTAGCCCTGGTAGCCGCCGTCGCGCTGGACGAGCTCGAAGAAGACACGGCCGACGGTGTGCGTGTAGCAGTGCCGGAAGACACCGTGCGCGTCCCGGTCGTAGAGGATGCCGAGCGCGCGGTAGGTCTCCAGCTCGCCGTCCTCGAAGGGGAAGCGGGCCGCGAGGTCGTCGTAGTAGTTCGCGGGGATCGGCAGCAGCCGGCCGCCGGCCTCGGTGAAGCGGCGGGCGGCGGCGACCACGTCGTCGGTGGCCAGCGCGATGTGCCGGGCGTGGGCCGTGTCGTCGCCGGGGGCCGCGCCGACGGTGAGCGGGAAGCGGACGCTGCCGTCGGCGTTGGTGACCGCCCGGCTGCGCAGCAGCCCGTAGGGGTCGGCGACGTCGACGCTCTCCTGGGCGTCCAGACCGAGGACGCCGCGGTGGAAGAGGACGGCCTCGTCGAAGTGGTGCCAGGGCTGGGTGAGCGCCACATGGTCGATGCGCAGGTCACGGGGGCCGGCGGGGGTGTGGGGCAGGTCCTCGAAGTCGGCGCGCCAGTCGGGCAGGGGAGGGCGGCGGGTCGCGCAGAGGAAGAGTTCGGTGCCGTCGGGGGCGGCGACCGCGTCGAGCGGGACGTCCTCGGCGGCGCGGCGGCGGGGCAGCACGGGGGCGAGCAGTGCCTCGGCGCGCCGGGCGGCGGCGGCCGGGTCGGGTGACTCCAGGCCGATCGCCGCGAGGGTGGTGCCATCGGTGGGGGTCCCCCCGCGCGGGCGGAGCCGAGTGTGGGGGAGGGCGGCCGGGCCGGTGTTGACCAGGATCCGGGCGTCGCCCTGCTCCCACAGCTCGACGGGCTTGCCGCGGTGCCGGGCGGTCCGGGCGAAGCCGAGCGGGCCGAGCAGCGCGGACACGGGTTCGGCGTCCTGGGTGAGCAGCTCGGTGAAGGCGATCCCGGTCGGCGCGGTGGGCGCGGGCAGGTCCGCGACACCGGCCTCCTCCTGGAGGACGAGCAGGGACCGGCGGGCGTCGACGGCGGTCGGACCGGCCTCGGCCTGCCGGAACACGTCGTTGAAGACCTCCAGGGAGAGGGGCCCCGCGTATCCGGTGCGCAGCACGTGCCGGACGAGTCCGGCGACGTCGAAGCCGCCCTGCCCGGGGAAGCAGCGGTGGTGGCGGCTCCACTGGAGGACGTCCATGCCGAGCAGCGGGGCGTCGGCCAGCTGGAGGAAGAAGATCTTCTCGCCGGGGATGTCCTCGATGCCCTTCGGGTCGGAGCCCCGGGAGAGGATGTGGAAGCTGTCCAGGCAGGTGCCGAGCGCCGGGTGCCCGGCGGACTCGACGATGCGCCAGGCGTGGTCGTACGTGCTGACGTGCCGTCCCCAGGCGAGCGCCTCGTAGGCGACGCGGACGCCGAAGTCCTGGGCCAGATCGGCCAGCCGGCTCAGCTGCTCGGCGGCGAGCGCGTCGTCGTCCTCGGCGAGCGGGGAGACGCTGGAGCAGACCAGGACGGTGTCCGCGCCGAGCCGGCCCATCAGCTCGAACTTGTGCCGGGCGCGGCGCAGGTTGCGGGCGAACTGCTCCTTAGGCACCGCCTCGATGTCCCGCATCGGCTGGTAGAGGTCGACGGTGAGGCCGAGGTCGGCGCAGCGGGCCCGGATCTCCTCGGGGGTGCGGGGGCTGGCGAGCAGGTCGTTCTCGAAGATCTCGACGCCGTCGAACCCGGCGCGGGCGGCGGCGGTGAGCTTCTCGGTGAGGGATCCGCTCAGGGAGACGGTGGCGATGGACGTACGCATCGGGGGGGGACCTCTCTACTTCGGTGCGGGCACGGCCCCGGCCAGTTCGGCGAAGTGCGCGAGCATGGCGGTGCTGTCCGGTTCCCGGCCGGTGAACAGGCGGAACGCGTCCACGGCCTGGAAGACGGCCATGCCGCCGCCGTCGAGCGTGGCGCAGCCCACCGCGCGGGCGGTGCGCAGCAGCTCGGTCTCCAGGGGCCGGTAGACGACCTCGGCGACCCACAGGCCGGGGTGCAGCAGCTCGGCCGGGAAGGGCAGGCCGGGGTGGGCGGCCATGCCGGTGGGGGTGGCGTGCACGATGCCGTCGGTGTGTGCGAGCAGCTCCGGCAGCCGGTCGAGGCCCGCGGCCGCGGCCCGGCCGTCGCCGAAGTGCCGGTTCAGGGAGCCGGCGAGGGCGGCGGCCCGCTCGGGCAGCGCGTCGACGACGGTGACCCGACCGGCGCCGAGGGTGAGCGTGGCGTGCGCGACGGCCGCGCCCGCGCCGCCCGCGCCGAGCTGCACCACCCGCTCCAGCGGGGCGTCGGGCAGACCGCGGGCGAAGGACGCGGCGAAACCGGTGACGTCGGTGTTGTGGCCGACGGCGCGGCCGTCCTCGAAGACGACGGTGTTGACGGCGCCGAGCGCCTCGGCCTGCGGGGCGAGCGCGTCGAGGTGGCGGATGACCAGCTGCTTGCACGGGTGCGTGATGTTGAGCCCGTCGAAGCCGAGGTCGCGTGCGGCGCGCACCAGATCGCCGACCGCCTCGGGGCCGACTCCGAGGACGTCGATGTCGATCAGCCGGTACAGGCAGCGCAGGCCCTGCCGGTCGGCCTCGCGCTCGTGCAGCGCCGGACTGAGCGAGGGTCCGATGCCGGAACCGATCAGTCCGACGAGATACGAGTCCTGGGCGACGTCTGCGGTCACGTCCTTGGTCACGGCGGACCTCCTGAGCGGCTGGCTAATGTACGAACTGGTGAGTTAGTCATAACACCAAGCCGGGCGGCGAGGGAAGCCCTCTCACGGCGCGGGCCGGGGGCGGGCTCCTAGAATCTCTGCACTGCACCCACGCCGCCCACGCCGCCCTAAGGAACCCGATGACCAGCGCCGACGAACCGGCACGACCGAACGGGCGCACCCGTGACGCCGCCCGCACCCAGGCCGAGATCCTCGACGTGGCGACCGAGGAGTTCGCGCGGGCCGGTTACGCCGGGGCCCGGGTCGACGACATCGCGGCCCGCACCAGCACCACGAAGCGGATGATCTACTACTACTTCGGTGGCAAGGAGCAGTTGTTCACCGCCGTCCTGGAACGGGCGTACGGCGTGATCCGCGAGGCCGAGCAGCGGCTGGACGTGGAGCACCTGGACCCGGTGGCGGCCATCCGGCGCCTGGCCGAGGTGACCTTCGACCACCATGAGCAGCACCCGGACTTCATCCGCCTGGTGAGCATCGAGAACATCCACGAGGCCGAGCACATCGCCGCCTCCGAGAAGCTCGGGCGGATCGGCTCCCCGGCGCTCGACGTCATCCGCCGCATCCTCGCCGCCGGCCAGGAGTCCGGCCTGTTCACGGCCGAGGTGGACGCCGTCGACCTGCACGCGATGATCAGCTCGTTCTGCTTCTTCCGGGTGGCCAACCGGCACACCTTCGGCGCCCTGTTCGGCCGTGACCTGGTGGATCCGGGCCGGCGCGAGCACTACCGGACCATGCTCGGCGACATGGTGATCGCGTATCTGACCGCGGAGCGGACGACGGAGCGGACGACGGGCTGAGGGCGGACCGGGGGCACGGGCTGAGGGCCGCGGGAGACCGGCGGCCGCGTCGGCGGCCGTACGGCACGACCTCTTGACACCCGGGAAACCTAGGCGCAACATCCCTTCCCACCGGGACTAACTATCCAGTGGGTTAATTAGCCGCGATCCGGCGCCACACCTTCCTCCCCCCTCTCCCCCCGCACCCCTCCCCTTCCTCCGCTCACTCCACCTACGTTGGAGTTCCCTCGAAGGAGCACGCCGTGTCCGTCCCCGCCGCACCCCCCGGCCAGCCGAAGAAAGCCGCCACGGCGGCGTGGATCGGCAGCGCGCTGGAGTACTACGACTTCTTCATCTACGGCAGCGCCGCCGCACTGATCTTCCCGAAGGTCTTCTTCGACGAGTCGGACCCGGCCACCGCGACCCTGCTGTCGCTGGCCACCTTCGGTGTCGCCTACGCGGCCCGCCCCGTCGGCGCGCTCTTCCTCGGCCACTTCGGCGACCGCGTCGGCCGCAAGAAGATCATGGTCTTCACGCTGATCCTGATGGGCGTCTCGACGTTCCTCATCGGCTGTCTGCCCACCCGCGACCAGGTCGGCACCCTGGCGCCGGTCCTGCTGGTCGCCTGCCGGGTCCTCCAGGGCATCTCCGCGGCCGGCGAGCAGGCCAGCGCCAACTCCATGACCCTCGAACACGCGCCACCGCAGCGGCGCGGCTTCTTCACCAGCTTCACCCTGAGCGGCACCCAGGGCGGACAGCTCCTGGCCACCCTGGTCTTCCTGCCGGTCGCGGCCCTGCCCGAGGACCAGCTGCTGTCGTGGGGCTGGCGGGTGCCGTTCTGGCTGAGCGTCGCGGTCGCCGTCGTCGGCTTCGTGATCCGCCGCAAGTTGGACGAGACCCCGGCCTTCGCCGCGCAGCAGGCCACCGGCGAGGTCGTCAGGCTGCCGCTGGCGGTGCTGCTGCGCGAGCACTGGGCGGACGTCCTGCGGGTGGTGGCCGGTGCGCTGGTCGCCTCGGTCAGCACCATCTTCACGGTGTGGGCGCTGGCGTACGCGACCAGCGACTCGGTCGGGATGAGCCGTTCCTCGATGCTGTGGGTGGGCGCGCTGGCCAACCTGGTCGCGCTGGCGGCCATCCCGGCCTGGGCCACGCTCTCCGACCGCATCGGCCGCCGTCCGGTGTTCCTGATCGGCGCGGCCGGCAGCGCGGTGCTGATGTTCCTCTACCTGTGGGCGATCTCCACCGGCTCCTACCCGCTGATCCTCGTCCTGGGCATCGTCACCTTCGGTGTGGTCTACAGCGCCGCGAACGGCGTGTGGCCCTCCTTCTACGGCGAGATGTTCACGACCCGGGTCCGGCTGTCCGGGATGGCGATCGGCACCCAGATCGGCTTCGCCGTGGCCGGTTTCGCGGTCACCTTCGCCGCCGAGATCGCGGGCCCGAACGGTGACGACTGGTCGTCCGTGGCGCTCTTCACGGCGGCGCTGTGCGTGCCGCCGGTGATCGCGGCCCTGTCCGCCCGGGAGACCGCGAAGGTCCCGACCGAGCGGCTGGGCGAGCGGTCCGCGCCGGAGTCCTCGGCGCGCGAGACGGTCACCGCCTGACCCCGTCCCCCGGGTGCCCGAGCCCCCGGCCGCCCTCGCGGCGCCGGGGGCTCGGGCCTGTCCGGCGGGAGGCTCACTCGACGACGTCGACGGTGTCGGGCCGGGGAAAGGGCAGCATGTCCCAGCCCAGGGGCCACCCCTTCGTGCGGGGCTCCCCCGGTTCGGCCCCCAGGACTCGGGGGATCCGCCACGTCCACCACTGCCCGGTGATCTCCTCGTGCCCCGGCCAGGGAATCGTCGCCGCCCGGAACCGCTCGTCGAGCGCGTCCAGCTCGGGCCGCCGAGCGGCCCGCACCTCCTCCGGCAGCCGGCGCCAGAGCCCGGCCAGGCGGGTCCGGCACCCGAGGTCGTTCGCCAGTTCGGGCGCGCTCCACCCGTAGCCATCCTCCACCTCCTCCACGAGGTCGAGCCAGCGGCCGAGCAGCTCGTGGGCCGTGCGCAGCACGGGGCGCGGGTCGTCCTCGGGCCGGGTCACCCCTCGTTGCTCCCCCGGGGGATGCCGTACGCGCGCTCCACCCGCAGCCGCAGCACCAGACGGCGGTCGCGGACCATGGCGGCGCGGTAGTCCTCCCAGTCGGGGTGCTCGCCCCCGACGTCGCGGTAGAGGCGGACGAGTTCCTCGACGGTGGCGTCGTAGGGGTCCTCGGCGACCGGCGTCAGGTCGGCGGTGGCCTCGACGACCGTGTAGGCGCGGTGGCCGGGGGTGGTGACGTGGTACGACGCGCGCGGATCGCGGCGCAGGTTGCGGGTCTTGGCGCGGTCGTCCGTGACGGAGATCCGGATGACGCCCTCGTCCGGATAGTAGTGGTGGCTGACGTTCGACAGCTGGGGCCGTCCGTCGCGCTTGAGGGTGACCAGCACGCCGGTGCGGCTCTCGGAGAGCAGCGCGAGCAGTGCGTTGCGCGTCGAGTCCTGAGTCATGTCCCGCACAACCGAGCGCCGCCCGGGGCGCATTCCCGCGGCAGATGAGTAGACACTGTCTACTCACCCTGGTAGACAGTGTCTATGAGTGCTCCCGAGAAGCCCGATCCCGACCTTCGGACCCGTCTCGTCGACGTCGGCGTGGACCTGGTGGCCCTGGAGGGGGTCGGCGCGCTGACCCTGCGGGAGATCGCCCGCCGGGCCGGCGTCTCGCACGGGGCGCCCCGCCGCTACTTCCCCACGCACCTGGAGCTGCTGTCGGCGATCGCCCGCCGCGGCTTCACCGAACTGTCCGTACGGGTGACCACGACCCTCGGCGACGGCAGCGCCGGCCCGCGCACCCAGCTCTCCGAACTGGGGCGTACGTACCTGGAGTTCGCGCTGGACAACCCCGGCATGTACGAGCTGATGTTCCGTCACGACCTGCTGGAGAGCGGCCATCTGCGGCTGCGGGACACCAGTCTGCCGCTGTTCGGCGTCCTGGTGGACCTGGTCGGACGGGTCCGCCCGGGTCGCGCCGCCGACGCCCGCGCGGTCGCGGCCGCGCTCTGGGCGAACCTGCACGGCATCGCCCAGCTGTGGGGTTGGGGCAGCCTCCAACTCGCCACGGGAGCCGACGACTTCACCCCGCTGCTGCGCACCGCCCTGGACGCGCACCTCGGCCCGGAGGACGGCCGGTGAACCGCCCCCTGACGCTGGCGAGCAGTGTGGCGGGCGCCGTGATCGTCGCCCTCGACGGCACCGTGCTCACCGTCGCCCAGCCCACCCTGCGGCACGATCTGCACGCCTCGGTCGGGCAGGTCCAGTGGACTGGCACCGGCTATCTCGTCGCCGTGGCCGCCCTGCTGGTGTTCGCGGGACGGCTCGGCGACCGGTTCGGGCACCGCCGGGTCTTCGCCGTCGGCATGCTCGGCTTCGGCGCCGCGTCGGCGGGCATCGCGCTGGCGCCGGACGTGGCCTGGGTGATCGGACTGCGGGTGGTGCAGGGGGTGTTCGGGGCGCTGCTGCAACCCGCCACGCTCGGGATGCTGCGCGCCGCGTTCCCGCCGGAGCGGCTGCGCACCCCGATCGCCGTGCGGACGGCGGCCATCGGGGTGGCGGCGGCCGCCGGTCCGGTGGTGGGCGGGGCCCTCGCCACGGAGTTCGGCTGGCGGTCGGTGTTCCTGCTCAACATCGTGCCCGCCCTGCTCTTCGGGGTGCTCGCCCTCGCCTCCCGGGAGGAACCCCGGCCGGCGGCCGACGGCCCGCTGGACGTCCCCGGCGCCCTGCTGCTCGGAGCGGCGCTGGCCTGCCTGGTGCACACCCTCGTGACCCTCCCGGCCCTGACCTGGTCGGCGCCGGTGGCCCTGCTCACCGGGGCCGCCTTCGTCCGGCACGAGCGCCGCGCCCCCGCGCCGTTGCTGCCGGCGGACGTGATCGGCTCCCCGGGCGTCGGCGCCGCCCTCGCGCTGCTGGTCACGGTGTCGGCCGCGCTCAACGGCGGACTGTTCGCCTGCGTCTACGTCCTCCAGGACGGCCTCGGTCTGACCCCGCTGCACAGCGCCCTGCTCGCGCTGCCGCTGGCGGTGCTGCTGATCGCCGCCGCGCCGGTGTCGGCCGTACTGCTGCGCCGGACCGGTGCCCGCGGCACGGTCGCGGGGGCGACGGCGGTGCTCGCCACCGGCCTCCTCGTCCTGGCCGTCGCCCCCGGCCAGGCCGCGTTCTGCGCCGGGTTCGCGCTGGTCGGCGCCGGGTTCGGGACCGTGATGGTCGCCGCCACCCATGTAGTCGTACGGCAGGCCCCCGTGGCGTCGGCCGGGGTCGCGGGCGGGCTGCAGCAGACGGCGATGAACATCGGCCCGGTGCTGGGCGTGGCCTCGGCGACCGTCCTCATGGGCACCGGCGCGGACCGCTCGCCCCTGGTGCTGCTGGCGGTCGCGGCGGTGGCGGCCCTGCCGGTCTGCCGGGCCCTGCCGGGCCGTTCCCCGCACGTCCCGGCAGGTCGTCCGGCCGAGGGAAGCGACACACCCCACACCCGGCACGGCCGCGAAACGGGTCCGTACGCCCGTTCCCTAGGCAACGATGAGCACTGAGGTCGTCCGGAGTGACCGGCCGGACCGTACCTCGCACGAGCGCACCGGAGGAGAACGATGGCACTGCTGCGACAAGAGGTCGACCCGAGCGAGGTCGGACTGGACGCGAAGGCGCTGGACCGTCTCGACCAGCATGTCGCCCACTTCGTCGACGAGGGACGGCTGCCGGGGTTCCTGCTGGCCGTCTCGCGGGGCGGCCGGGTCGCGCACCTCACCACGCACGGCCGCCGCGACCTCGCCAAGGGGCTCCCGGTCGAGGCCGACACCCTGTACCGGATCTACTCGATGACCAAGCCGGTCACGTCGGTCGCCGCCCTGATACTGATGGAGGAGGGGCGGCTGCGGCTGGACGACCCGGTCGCCGACCACCTCCCGGCCTTCGCCGACCGGCGGGTCCACGTCGGCGGCTCCGGCAGGGATCTGCGGACCCGCCCGGCCGAGCGGCCCCTGCTCGTGCGGCATCTGCTGACCCACACCGCGGGCCTGACCTTCGCCTTCTACCACTGTCACCCCGTCGACGCCCTGTACCGCGAGGCCGGTCTGGAGTCGGCGGTGCTGCCCGGCTCGAACCTCGCCGAGACCGTCGACGCGTACGCGCGGCTGCCGCTCCAGTTCGAGCCGGGCACGCAGTGGAACTACTCGGTGGCCACCAATGTGCTGGGCCGGATCATCGAGGTCGTCTCCGGGCAGCCCCTCGACACGTTCCTCGCCGAGCGGATCTTCCGCCCGCTGGGCATGCCCGACGCCGGCTTCCAGGTCACCGGCGCACAGGCCCCCCGGCTGGCCGAGCTGTACGGCGACACCGACCGCGGCGGTATCGAGCCGATCGCCGGGCTGCCGCTGACCGGCCGCCCCCGCTTCCTGTCGGGCAGCGGCGGCATGGTGGCGACCGCCTACGACATCCACCGCTTCAGCGAACTGCTGCGCCGCCGCGGCGAAGTCGACGGCGTCCGGCTGCTCACCCCGCAGACGGTGGACCTCATGACCCGCAACCACCTGCCGGGCAACGCCGATCTACGGGCCTTCGGCAGCCGCCCCGCCCACGACGAACCCGGCAACGACGGGGTCGGCTTCGGCCTGGGCGTCTCCGTGGTCATCGACCCGGAGCGCACCCAGGCCCCGTCCGGCCTGGGCACCTACGGCTGGAGCGGGGTCGCCACCACCACCTTCTGGATCGACCCGAGCCGTGATCTGAGCGTGCAGTTCCTGACCCAGCTGAGGCCGAGGCGGTCGCTGAAGCTCTACCCCGACCTCAAGCGGCTCGTCCACGAGGCGGTGACGGACTGAGAGGCGGTGCCGGACCGACCGGTCAGCCGTTCTCGCGCAGGGTGAACTCCAGTCCCTCCCGGGCGAGTTCGCCCAGCCACTCGGCGGAGCGCTCCGGGGTCTCGGCCGCCCGGTGCAGGCCCGGCGGCAGACCGCCGTCCAGGATGTGCCGGACGCCGAGCGCGAGGGTGCGGGACACGCACCGCGCCATCGCGCTCTCCTCCTCGTCGCCCACCAGGTCCAGGAGATAGCTCCCGGACCACACCGGGCCGCCTCCCGCGTCGACGTCCAACGACACCGCGAGCACCACCCGGTCCCGGTCGGCGTCCGTCGTCGGGTAGGTGTCCGCCAGTTCACGGGCCAGCGCGGCGATCCGGTCGTCGTCGCCCGCCGTCAGCTCCTCGAACACCGGGCCCCAGGCCCGCAGCCAGCCGTCGAGCCGGAGGGTGCCGCGGACGAAGGTCTCCGGCTTCCAGGCCGCGGGCAGCCCGTACTGCTCGATGAACGGCACGCTGTCCCGGTTGGGGTAGACCTCGAAGGTCTCCCCGTCGACGACGTGCCGGCTCGTCGCCTCCCAGGGCCGCCCGGCGACCGTCTCGGTGCCGTCCTCGACGTAACGGGCGGGCGAGCGCAGGGCGTTCAGCACCCCGAGGGGAGCCCAGCTGAAGCGGTAGCGGAAGTCGTTCGGTACGGCCGGGACGCCCCCGCAGTACGAGGTCAGACGGTACGAGGCCGCCGTGCCGGCGCCGACCGCCGCCCGGGCGCGGGCGACGAGGACGTGCGCGAAGAGATGGTCGATGCCGGGGTCGAGTCCGGCCTCGGTGAGGACGGTGATCCCGGCCCGCTCGGCGGCCGGCACCTGCTCCAGCACCGCGTCCGAGACATAGCTGGAGCACGCGAAGTGGGCCCGCCCGGCCACGCACGCGGCGAGCAGCGGGCCGTGCTCGGGCGCGGGCAGCATCGACACCACGACGTCCCCGGGCGCCAGTTCGGCGGTGAGCGCCTCGAGGGTGTACGCGCGCGGCTCGGCGCGCCCGGTCAGGCCCAGCGCGGCCAGGGCCCCGGCGGCCCGCTCGGCCGTGCGGTGCCACAGCCGTACCCGGCCGGCGCGTGCGCAGAGGTCGGCCAGACCGCTGCCGGTGGACAGTCCGGCGCCGACCCAGTGGACGGTGCCGCTGGCGGGGACGTGATCAGACACGGCCGGACGTCCCTTCCTCGACGCCGAGTCCGGCGCACGCCTGACGGAAGCGTTCCAGACAGCGCTCCCACGGGGCGCCGGCGAAGTCGAGCAGCTGCGGCAGCAAGGCCCGCGAGAAGTCCGTGGCGGCCTCGCGCGGCAGCAGGGACGGCAGGTTGTCGATGGCGATCAGGTCGAGCGGGGGCTCCTTGGCCAGCCGGCGCACCGGGTCCGTCCACTCGGTCGTCCGGTCGTACACCGGCAGCACGTTGAGGGGCGAGCCCACGTCGCAGGTGACGTCGGACAGGGTGCGCAGCCGGCGGGCCGGGTCGTCGAGGTCCTCCTCGCGGACGAACGGCGGCACCGGGGTGGTGGCGAGGACGCAGTTGACCATCACGTCGTGGTCCAGCAGGGCGCGCCGGTCCAGGTCGCGGGTCTCGGCGAGGTCCCAGCAGGTCGGCTCGACGCCGGCCGTGGCGAGGGCGGCCCGGGCACCCCGGCCGCTGCGGCCCAGGGCGCCGACGACGAGGGCGGTGAACTCCTGGTCGCCGGGGAGCGGGCGCAGGATCCGGTCCAGCTCGTCCTTGTCCGTGGGGCGCAGGGGCGCGGTCAGCCGGTCCCGCTGCCGGAGCACCGCGAGGGCCGCGCCGAGGTAGCCCGCCCAGAAGCCGAAGGCGGCGAGGCGCCGGCCCTGGTCGTCGACGAGGTACTCCAGGTCGAGCAGGGCTCCGCCGCCGGCCGCGAAGCGGCGCAGCAGGTCCGCCGCGCCGGGCTGCTGCTTGTAGGCGTGCCCGAAGAAGACATGACTGTGCGTCAAACGGGCGGGTTCGTCGGGGAGTTCCTTCAGGCCGAGGATCACGGCGTCGCGCGGCGCCGACACCCAGGAGCCCGCGGGGGCGATACGGGCGCCGACGGCCTCGTACTCCTCGGCCGGGAAGATCCGCTGGGGGGACTCCTCGACCGTCAGCCGGATCCCGGCCTCGATCAGGCGGCGGGCGTCGTCGGGGACGACCGGGGTGCGGCGTTCGGTGGAACGGACCTCGTGGCGCAGCCACAGATGCAGGTCGGTCATACGCGGTTGGCCTCCGGACGCGGGGCGTCGGCCGCGAACCGGCCGGCGCTCAGGGGGGTGACGTCCACGAAGGGTACGCGGCCGAGGTACAGGTCGCGGACGACCTCGCCGACGGCGGGTCCCTGGAGGAAACCGTGGCCGGAGAAGCCGGTCGCGTACAGGAAGCGGGAGACCGAAGTGGCCTCGCCGATCAGGGCGTTGTGGTCCGGGGTGACCTCGTACAGGCCCGCCCAGCCGCCGGTGCGGCGCAGGTCGAGGAGGGAGGGGGCGCGCCGCTCCATGGCGGCGGCGAGGCGGGGGATCCACCGGTCGTGGGTGTCGGTGGCGAAGCCGGGGCGCTCGTCGGGGTCGGACATGCCGACCAGGAGACCGGGGCCCTCGGCGTGGAAGTACAGGGTGCTGGTGAAGTCGATGGTCATCGGCAGGTCCGGTGGGAGGCCGGGGACGGGCTCGGTGACCGCGATCTGCCGGCGCAGCGGCTGTACCGGCAGGTCCACGCCGGCCATCGCGCCGACGGCCCGGGACCAGGCGCCGGCCGCGCAGATCACCGTGTCGGTGGTGATGCGGCCCAGGGTGGTGGTCACCGCGGTGATGGTGTCGCCGCGCGTCTCGATGCCGGTGACCGCGGTGTGCCGCAGGATACGGGCGCCGCGTCGGCGGGCGGCGGCCGCGTAGCCGTGGACGACCGCCTCGGGGGTGCAGTGGCCGTCGTCGGGTGAGAACGCGGCGGCCAGCAGTCCGTCGGTGCGGATCAGCGGGGAGAGGCGGCGGGCCTCGGCGGGGTCGGTCATGCGGCTGGGCACGCCGAGCGCGTTCTGGAGCCGGACGCCCGCCTCGAAGGAGGCGACCTCCTGCGGCGTGGACAGAAGGAAGAGATAGCCGACGCGGCGCAGTGCGATGTCGGCCCCGATCTCCTCCCCGAACCGTGCGAACGCCTCCAGGCTGCGTGCCCCCAGCTGGATGTTCAGTTCGTCGGAGAACTGGGCGCGCACCCCGCCCGCGGCCTTCGAGGTCGACCCGGCGGCGAGTTCGTCCCGTTCCACCAGCAGGACGTCAGGGACGCCGGCGGCGGCCAGATGGTAGGCGATGCTCGTGCCCATGACTCCGCCGCCGATGACGACGACCGAGGCGTGCGTGTTCACGCGGGCGGCTCCTTTCGGCGGCGGCCCCGGCCCAGGTACCGAGGCCGGGGCTGTCGCGTGCCGTGACCGTCGTGATCCCTACCCGTGCGGGCTGCGATCCGCACACACCGGGACGACGGCTCGAAGCGCGCTCAGGACCAGTGTGCGACCGCGTCCAGGTGCGGCAGCCGGTGGTCCAGGCGCTCCCGCTTGGTGCGCAGGTAGGTGATGTTGTTCTCGCAGGGCTCGATCAGCAGCGGCACCTCCTCGGCGACCTGGATGCCGTTGTCCACCAGCGCCTCGCGCTTGCGCGGGTTGTTCGACATCAGACGGACCGAGCGCACGCCCAGGTCGCGCAGCATGTCGGCGGCCACCTTGTAGTCGCGGGCGTCCACCGGGAAGCCGAGCGCGACGTTCGCCTCGACGGTGTCCAGGCCCTCGGCCTGCAGGGCCATCGCCCGCAGCTTGCCGAGCAGTCCGATGCCCCGGCCCTCGTGCCCGCGCAGGTAGACGATGATCCCGCTGCCCTCGGCGACGACGGACCGCAGCGCGGACGCCAGCTGGTCGCCGCACTCGCAGTGCTGCGAGCCGAAGGCGTCGCCGGTGAGGCACTCGGAGTGCAGCCGGGTCAGGACGTCCTCGCTGCCGATCTCGCCGTAGACCAGGGCCACTTGTTCGTCACCGCGGTCGTGGTCGAGGTATCCCACCGCCTGGAAATTCCCGTACACGGTGGGCAGCGGCGCATTCACGACGCGTTCCACGCCGGTGCGCTGCGAGGTCTTCGTGCCGAGTACGCCTATTTTCTCTGTCATGATCTGATTCCTAAGCGGAGACGAAAGGCCGGGAAAAGATGAGTGGTTCGGAGATTCGGACGGCGGCGTACGGTCTGCTGCCCACGGACACCACGCTGGACGTCCGGGCCCGCGGGGCCGCCGTCGCCACGCAGGTGGCGGTCCTGCCCGTCGGAAGCTTCGAACAGCACGGTCCGTACCTGCCGTTGGCCACCGACACCCTGGTCGCCTGCGCCATCGCGCGGGAGATCGCCGAGGCATACCCGGTGCATCTCCTTCCGCCGGTGACCATCGCCTGCTCGCACGAGCACGCGGCCTGGCCTGGGACCGTCAGCATCTCCTCCGTGACCCTTCACGCGGTGGTACGGGACATCGCGGCGTCGCTGCGCCGCTCGGGCGTCGAGGCCCTGGTGCTGGTCAACGGACACGGCGGGAACTACGTCCTGGGCAACGTGGTCCAGGAGTCCTCCGCCCGCGGTGAGCGGATGGCGCTCTTCCCGGCCCCGGAGGACTGGGAGGCGGCGCGGGAACGGTCCGGGGTGGAGACCTCGCTCCTGACGGACATGCACGCCGGGGAGATCGAGACCTCGATCCTGCTGCACGCCCATCCCGAACTCGTACGGCCCGGTCATGAGTCCGCCGATTTCGTCGCGGACGACCGTCGCCATCTGCTCACACTGGGAATGTCCGCCTATACCGATTCGGGCGTCATCGGCCGTCCCTCCCTGGGGTCCGCGGAAAAGGGGAAGGAACTCCTGGCGAGCCTGGCGGATTCCTTCGGGGCGTATGTCGAATTGCTCACCTCGGACGCCGGGGCTGCTGGCTCCGACTCCGAGTAGGCGGCGTCGGGGCCGGTCGCGCCGGCCCCGGCCGCACCGGCGCGCAGGGCGGCGTACCAGCGGACGACCAGGACGACCAGGCCCGGCAGTGCCGCCACGAAGCTCAGCACCCCGTACACCACGGAGACCGCGAAGCCGGTGCCCGCGCCGAGGCCGGCGGCGCCGAACGCCCAGGCGGTGACGCCCTCGCGGGGGCCCCAGCCGCCGACGTTCAGCGGCAGGCCCATCGCGAGCAGGGCGAGGACCGCGATCGGCAGCAGGGCGAGCACGGAGGCGGTGGAGCCGGCGACCCGGGCGGCCACGACGAACATCCCGAGGTGCCCGGCGAGCACGACCAGGGACGACAGCGCGACACCGGGTCCGTTGCGGCGGGACAGCAGTCCCTCGCGCGCCTCGGCGAGGATCGCCCGCGCCCGGCCGCCCCGGGCGGGCGCCGAGGACCTGTTCATCCGGACCGCGAGGACCACGGCGAGCGCGCCCACCCCGGCGAGCAGGACGAGCGGGGCGAGGTGGCGTACGTCGTCCATGACCGGGGACGGCAACGTGAGCAGGACCGTTACTCCGGCCACGGCCAGCGCGATCTGGCCCGCCGTGCGCTCCAGGACCACGGCCCGGACACCGCGGCCGACGTCACCGGCGCTCTGCCCGTGCCGCACCGCGCGGTGCACATCGCCGAGGATGCCGCCGGGCAGGGCCGCGTTCAGGAACAGCGAGCGGTAGTAGTCGGCGACGGCCGCGCCCAGCGGCAGCCGGATCCGCAGCCCGCGGGCGACCAGCGCCCACCGCCAGGCGCTGAACACGGTGGTGACGGCGCCGATGCCGAGCGCCACCAGCAGCGTCGGGGCGTCGATCCGGCGCAGCCCGTCCAGGAAGACGCCGGTGCCCATGCGCCACAGCAGGACGGCGAGGATGACGACCCCGGCGACGGTCCCGGCGTGGGTGCGCAGGGCACGGGAGGCGAGCAGCCGGCGCAGCGCGGACGGCCCGCCGTGCGACTCGGTCACGATGACGCCGATCCGGGCGTCGGACACGGCGGGTCCGGTGCGGTTCACCGCGGGCGCGCGCGGCGGCAGCCGTACGGCCGGCGCCGCGTCGGCCCACACCACGGGCATCGCCGGCTCCACCCGGGCGCCCACCGTCTCCGCACTCATCACACGCCGCCCGTCGGCCTGGCCAGCGCCAGCAGGTCGCTGTGGTGGACGGTGACCCGCAGCTCACCCGCCGCGCAGGCCGCCAGCCTGGCCTCCAGATACGCCTCGGCGCGCTCGGTCAGTTCGGGGCGCTGCTCGACGGCCGCGCCGACCCAGCCGCGCAGCCACTGGGCGGTCAGGCCGACGTTCTCCGGGCCGAGCCGCCAGGCGCTGGGGTGGACCTTGACGGTGGCGCCGTGCTCGCCGAACGCCTCGACGGCGACGCCCACCGAGTCCGGGCCGAGCAGGCCGCCGCGCCGCTGGTGGTCGTTGAAGGCGGCGGCCAGCTCGTCGTCCAGCGGGTCCGGCGTGCCGAACTCGACGCGTCCGGCGACCGAGAGCGTCAGCAGCGCCGGGCAGCCGGCGCCCGCGCAGGCCGCGGCGAGCGTCTCGACCTCCTCGCGGGTGAGGACGTCGAGCAGCGCCGACGCGGTCACCAGCGAGGCGCCGACCAGGGCGTCCGGGGTGAGCCGGGCGACGTCGCCGCGCCGCGTCTCGACGGTGACCCGGCTGCCGTCGGCGGCCGCCCGGGGGGAGGCGACGGCCGCGAAGTGCAGCAGGTAGGGATCGCGGTCGTGCAGGATCCAGTGCTGGGCGCCGTCCAGGCGCGGGGCCAGCCAGCGGCCCATCGAGCCGGTGCCGCAGCCCAGGTCGTGGATGGCCAGACCGCCGGTGCGGCCGGGCAGGTTGGCGAGCCGGATGCGCAGCGGGTCCAGCAGGTCCAGGGCGCGCGCGGCCGCGTCGGCGGGCTCGCGCAGTTCGAGCCACTCGGGCGCGTAGCGGGGCTGCTCCTCGTCGCCCGTGTCGCGCAGCCGGACGGTGGGCCGCTCGCCGGGGCGGGCCACGGGACCGGCGCCGGCGATCACGCCGTCGGGGTCCTGCGGGCCGGGCTGGGCCGGGATGCGGCCGATCTGACGGGCTACGTCCGCCGGGGTCGCGGTGGTCTTCCTCATGCCGCCCTCCGGGGCTCGCTGGGGAGCCGGCTCAGGACGCCGGCCAGGCTCTGGGCGGTCGACGCCCAGCCGTTCAGGGCTGCCCGGCGGCCGCGCGCGGCGGCCTTGAGCCGCCGTCGGACGTCCGCCTCGCCGAACCAGCCGCGCAGTTCGGCGGCGAGGGCGGCCGGGTCCTCCGGCGGGACGAGGATGCCGGGGACCCCGCCGTCGGGGGCGCGGCCGACGGCCTCGGGGAGCCCGCCGACGTCCGTGGCGAGGACCGGGATGCCCCGGGCGAGCGCCTCGGTGACCGCCATGCCGTAGGTCTCGGCGTAGGAGGTGAGGACCATCAGGTCGGCGGCGGCGTAGCTGGCGTCCAGCTCGGCGCCGGCCTGGGGACCGGCCAGCTCCAGCCGGTCCTGGAGGCCGTACTTCCGGATGAGGCGGCGCAGATGGGCGACGTACTCCGGGTCCTGGCCGAGGCCGCCGACGCAGACACAGCTCCACGGCAGGTCGGTGACCGTGGCCAGCGCCTCCACCAGCCGGTGCTGGCCCTTGCGTGGGGTCACGGCGGCCACGCACAGCAGCCGGGAGACGCCGTCGGTGCCCGAGGCGAGCGGGGCGATGTCGGCGCCGGGGGCGGCGACGTGCACCTTCTCCGGGGCGAGTCCGTGGTGGGAGACGAGGCGGCGCACCGCCCAGTCGCTGGTGGCGATCACGGCCGGGACCGCCCGCAGCACCTCACGCTCCTTGGCGTCCAGCTCGGCCGCCACGTCACGGGCGAGCCCGGTCTCGTCGCCGAGCGGGAGGTGCACGAGGACGGCCAGCCGCAGCCGCTCCGCCTCGGGGACCACGATCTCGGGGACGCCGCAGGCCACGAGCCCGTCCAGCAGGACCGCGGTGCCGTCGGGCAGCTCGCGCAGGGTGCGGGCGAGTTCGGCGCGGGCGTCGGCCTCCGGCCGCGGCCAGTCACCGGCCACCAGGTGCTTGTGGACCTGCCAGCCGAAGCCGGGCAGATCCAGGCAGACGCGGCGGTCGTAGGCGTTGCCGCCGCTGGGGTTCGCCGTGTCGTCGACACCGCCGGGCATCACGAAGTGCACGGAGCGCAAGGACATGGGGATGAGGTCGCCCATCTTGGGAACGGCCGTCTGGGCGGGGACGTACGCCAGCGGCGTCTTCTCCAGGGTCACGTCGGTCACAGCGCACGCTCGTAACTCGCCCAGGCGATGTGCGACTCGTGCAGGGTGACGGAGAGGGCGGAGATGCCCCGGGCGCCCTCGCCGAGCGCGCCCTTGTCGATCCGCTCGGCGAGCCGGTCGGCGATGACCTTCGCCAGGAACTCGGTCGAGGTGTTGACCCCGGCGAAGTCGGGCTCGTTGTCGAGGTTGCGGTAGTTCAGCTCGCTCACGACGGCGCCGAGTTCCTGGGTGGCCAGGCCGATGTCGACGACGATGTTGTCGTCGTCCAGCTGCTCGCGGCGAAACGTGGCGTCCACCAGGAACGTCGCTCCGTGGAGGCGCTGCGCGGGTCCGAAGACCTCGCCGCGGAAGCTGTGGGCGATCATGATGTGATCGCGGACGGTGACACTGAACAACGGACGACCCTCCAGGTGCGGCACGTCTGGTCCTCCGGCACGGGACCGCCGGGGGATGCCGTGTAGTACGGCCCTCCGCCGCTCCGTGTTCAGCCGGATCTCACTCTTTTCTCAGGTCAGGCGCTCGCGCTGTACCTGACCCGGTGACACAGCGCGGGGACCTCCCCCGACGCGAGCCTCGGCATCACCTCCGGCAACTCCTCGAAGGCGCTTTCCCCGGTGACGAGGGCGTCGAGCGCCGGATCGGCGAGCAGCTCCAGGGCGAGGGCGAGCCGGTCGGCGTAGGAGCGGTTCGCGCGGTGTGGGGAGACGGTGCCGACCTGGCTGCTGCGGATGACCAGCCGGCGGGAGTGGAACGCCTCGCCGAGCGGGAGGCTCACCCGCCGGTCGCCGTACCAGCTGAGTTCGAGGACGGTGCCCTCGGCGCTCAGCAGTTCCAGGGAGCGGGCGAGGCCCTGCTCGGTGGCGCTGGCGTGGACGACGAGGTCGCAGCCGCCGAGCGCGTCCGCCGGGGAGGCGAAGCCGACCCCGAGCGCCTCGGCGACCTTCGCCCGCGCCGGATCGGCGTCCACCAACTGGACGCGCACCCCCGGGAAGCGGGCCAGCAGCGCGGCCACCGAGCAGCCGACCATGCCGCCGCCGACCACCGCGATCCGGTCGCCGATCAGCGGCCGCGCGTCCCAGAGCGCGTTGACGGCCGTCTCCACGGTGCCGGCGAGAACGGCGCGCGCGGCGGGCACCGAGTCGGGCACGGGCGTCACGGCGGTGGCGGGCACGACGTACCGCGTCTGGTGCGGGTAGAGACAGAAGACGGTCCGCCCGACGAGGTCGCGCGGCCCCTCCTCCACCAGACCGACGTTGAGGTAGCCGTACTTCACGGGTGCCGGGAAGTCGCCCTCCTGGAAGGGCGCCCGCATCACCGCGTGCTGACTCTCCGGCACCCCGCCGCGGAAGACGAGCGTCTCCGTGCCGCGGCTCACGCCGGAGTACAGCGAACGGACCACGACCTCGCCCTCGGCCGGGTCCGGCAGGACGACGTCCCGTATCTCGCCCCGGCCCGGCGAGCCGAGCCAGAACGCGCGTGCCGCACGGTTCATCGACGTCCTCCTGAACGCTCCGCCAGTGGTGCACGTACCGAGGTGTGCACAGGTCGCGCACAGTACGCGGCCTTGATCGACTCTGTCACCTGGCCGGAGGATGTGCGGTGGCCCTGAACAACACTTACGACGCAAGGCTGGTCCAGCAGGAGACCGCTGTGGGAGCGGGCGTACAGATCCTGGTGCTGGCCCTGCTCGGCTCGGCGATCGGCATGGGGACGGCGGGCTGGATCACCGGCCTCGTCTTCGCCGTCGCCCTGTGGGCATCGCTCTCCCGGGCTCTGCACCGCTCGCAGCTGCGCTCCTTCGGCCCGGCCAACCGGGTCACCCTGGGCCGCGCCACGCTGGTCGGCGGGGTGACCGCGCTGGTCGCCGACTCCTTCGAGAGCACCCCGCCGGTGACCCTGCTGGTCGGTCTGACCGCCGTGGCCCTGCTGCTGGACGGCGTCGACGGCAAGGTCGCCCGGCGCACGGGCACCTCGACGGCCCTCGGCGCGCGGTTCGACATGGAGGTCGACGCGTTCCTGATCCTGGTGCTCAGCGTGTACGTCTCGATGGACCTGGGCCCGTGGGTCCTGCTGATCGGCGGGATGCGCTACGGGTTCGTCGCGGCGGCCCGGGTCGCGCCGTGGCTGAACAACCCGCTCCCGCCGAGCATGGCCCGCAAGACCGTCGCCGCGCTCCAGGGCATCTGCCTCCTGGTGGCGGGTGCCGATCTGCTGCCGTACGCGGGCAACTTCGCCGTCGCTCTGCTGGCCCTGGGATCCCTGCTCTGGTCGTTCGGCCGTGACGTGCTGTGGCTGTGGCGGACCTCGCGGGTCACGGAGACGGTCCCGGCGGAACGGGTGCTGGAACTCGTCTGACCGCACGCCGTCAGGCCGTCAGAACCGTCAGGCCGTCAGGCCGTCAGGCCGTCACGGAGGAAAGGGCCCGCACCGTCAGCGGACGGTACGGGCCCTTCCGCGTGCCGCTACGCCCGCGCCGGCCGCGTCCGTACGACGGCGAAGGCGGCGGCCGCGATCCCGAGGCCGCGGGCGGTGGAGTCACGTGAGTCGGCCGGTGCGGAGGCGCTGTCGGTGTCGCTCGTCGCGGTGAGTTTCAGGAGTTTCAGGAGTTCCAGGACGTTGGCGGGGTTCTGCCGCTCCCCCGTTCACGCCCTCGCGGGGTCCCGGGGCAGCAGGGCGATCGCGGCGGCCGGTACGGCGGCCAGCAGCAGCCAGGGCACGGCGGCGGGCAGCCCGGTGTCGAGGAGGGTGCCGGTGGCCGCGCTGCCGAGCAGCACGACGATCCCGGAGACCGAGGACAGGGCGCCGGTGTAGAGGCCGAGCCGGCCGTCCTCGGCGAGGTCGGGGACCCAGGCGCGGGCGGCGGGCGCGACGAGCATCTGGCCGAGGGTGAGCAGCACGACGAAACCGGCCGCGGGCGCCAGCGCGGCCGTGCCGGTCCGGCCGGCGGGCAGGGCGGCGGCCACGACCGCGAATCCGGCGGCGATCAGCGCCAGCCCGGCCGCCATGGAGCGGCGCGGGCTGAGCCGTTCGCCCACCCGGCGGGTGACGGGCAGCTGCGCGGTCACCACCAGCAGCGAGGACAGCGCGAACAGCCAGGCCAGCGGCGCCTGCGAGCCGACGGCGCGCTCCACCTCGGCGGGCAGGGCGAGATAGAGCTGGTTGTAGGCGAGGAGGTAGGCGCCGTACGCGCAGCACAGGGCGAGGAAGCGGCGGTTGCGCAGCAGCGGGCCGAGGCCGCCGCGGACGCGGACCGGTTCCCGGCCGGGTATGTGCTGCGGCAGCAGCCGGGCGTGCCCGGCGAGGACGAGGACGAAGATCCCGGCTCCGGTGAGGCACACCGCCCGGAAGTCGACCGACAGCAGCACCGCGCCGAGCAGCGGTCCGACGAACGCGCCGGCCTGTCCGGCGACCGTGAACAGCGCCAGCACCCGGGTCCGTGATCCGCCGCCGGACTCCTCCCGCACGACGGCCTGCCGGGCCACCTCGGACTCGACGGCGGGCGAGAACAGCGCGGCCGCGAAGCCGATGAGCAGCACCGCGCCGATCACCGACCAGGCCTGTTCGGCGTACCCGAGCCAGCCGAATCCGGCGACGCGCAGCGCGCAGCCGGCGAGGACGACGGGCCGGATGCCGTACCGGTCGGCCAGCGCCCCGCCGACCACGAACAGCCCCTGCTGGCTGAAGGTGCGCAGCCCCAGCACGAACCCGACGAGCCAGCCCGCGAGGCCGACCGCGCCGCCCAGGTGCTCGGCGAGGAAGGGCAGCACGGCGAAGAAGCCGATGTTGAAGGCGAGCTGAGTGAGGATCAGCAGTCTGAGCAGCGGTGAGAGCCGGGCCTCGGTGGTGCGGCGCGGGGCGAGGGTGGTCATCGGGCGCCCACCGGTTCCGGTGCGGTGACGGGCCGTGGCGCCTGTCCGCGGCTGGGGCGCTTGAGTCCGCCGGCCGCGGTGACCGCGAGGGCGCCGAGCAGGGCGAGGACGGTGGCGGGGGCGAGGACGGCCCAGGGGGCGCGCTCGGCGTAGGGCTGGTTCTCGGCGAGCAGCAGGCCCCATTCGGGGGACGGCGGCTGGGCGCCCAGGCCGAGGAAGCCGAGGGAGGCGAGGGCGAGGGCGATGCCGGGAAGGCGCAGCAGGGCGTGGCGGGCGACGGGCGGCAGGACGGCGGGCAGGAGTTCGCTCCGCAGCAGGTACCAGCGGCCGGCGCCGAGCGCGCGGGTGGCGGTGAGGTGGACGGTGGCCCGCTCCTGGCTCAGCAGTGCGCAGGTGTGCGCGGCGAGCGGCGCCCAGGCGACGACGGACACGGCGACCACGGGTGTCGTGGCCCCGCTGCCCCAGAGCGCGGTGACGAGGAGGGCGGCGAGCACGGGCGGCACCGCGTTGACGGTGTCGACGAGCGGCTCCGACAGCCGTGGCAGCAGCCCCAGCAGGACCCCGGCCGTGAGCGCGATCGCGGTGATGGCCAGGGCGAGGAGGAGGGTGTCGAGGGCGCCGTGGGCGACCCGCGCGAGCATGTCCCGGCCGAGCGCGTCGGTGCCGAACGGGTGGGCGGCGGACGGGCTTTGGAGCCGGGCGCCGGTGTCGAGGGCGAGCGGGTCCCGGGGCAGACCGGCGGCGACGACGGCGAGCAGCAGGGCGCCGTGGACGAGCGGCAGGACCGTGCCGGCGGGCGGGGCCGGGCGGTGCAGGCTCGCGAGGGCTCCGTCGCGCAGGGCGGGGCCGATGAGC
The DNA here is from genome assembly GCF_055591025.1 of Streptomyces sp. NPDC041784. NCBI lineage: Bacteria > Bacillati > Actinomycetota > Actinomycetes > Kitasatosporales > Streptomycetaceae > Streptomyces > Streptomyces sp. NPDC041784. The sequence goes on along the minus strand of NZ_JBVJAB010000003.1, from coordinate 204,077 downwards.
AGCCGGGCGGCGAGACGTGCGGCGCCGGTCGCGGCGGCGGCGAGCAGCACGAGGGCGAGGGTGCCGGCCTGGAGGACGGGCAGGTCCTGGGCGAGCGCGGCCTGGAGGGTGGTGCGGCCGAGGCCGGGGATGTCGAAGATCTGTTCCACGGCGACGGATCCGCCGGCCAGGCCGACGACGAACAGCCCGAGGTTGGGCAGGAGTCCGGGCACGCTGCGGCGCAGTGCCTGGCGGGCGATGGTGCGGCCGGGCAGTCCGCGCGCGGCGGCGGCCAGTGCCCAGGGTTCGGTGAAGGCGGCGGGCAGTTGGTCGTCGAGGAGCCGTCCGAGCACCGCTCCGGCGGGCAGGCCGAGGGCGAGCGCGGGCAGGACGGTCCACTGCGGCCCGTACCAGCCGAGGGCGGGCAGCCAGCCGAGCTGCACGCCCACGACGGTGGCGAGGACGGACGCGGTGAGGAACTCGGGCAGCGCGGCGAGCGCGGCGGATCCGCTGCCGCCGGGCGGCCGTCCGTCCAGGCGCCGGTGCGCGCCGAGGTACAGGGTGCGGGCGCAGACCGCGGCGGCCGTGCCGGCGGCCACGACGAGGGCCACCGTCACCAGCAGCAGGGAGACGCCCAGGGCGTGGAGCACGGCGGGCGTGACCTCGGCGCCGGAGATCCACGACCGCCCGGCGTCCCCGCGCGGCAGCCCGCCGAGCCACTGCGCGAGAAGGTGCAAGGGGCCGTCGTCCAGGCCGAGTCCGGCCCGGACGGCGGCGAGCGCCTCGGGGGTGGGATCCCGGTCGGCGGAGCGCGCTTTGAGGACGGTCAGCGCCGGGTCGGTGTGCGAGAGCCAGGGCAGCAGCCCGATCCCGCACACCAGCAGCGCGGCCAGTCCGGCGCGCCACAGCAGCGCGCCCACCCTGTTCCCCATGCGTCAGCGCCTGGTGCCGGTGCCGACGAGGGTGCGCTCGTACGGGTCGAGGAGCGCGCCGCCGACCGTCGCGCCGACGCCGGTGACGACCCTCTGGTGGACCAGCGGGACCACGGCGTCGGTGCCGAGGATCGCCGCCTCGGCGGTCATGGCGGCGTCCTGGCGCCGGTCGGTGTCGGAGACCGACTGTGCCTTGGCCACGGCCCTGTCGACGTCCTTGTCGCAGAGCAGGGCGAGGTTGTAGCCGCCGTCGCAGGTGAAGTCACTGGCGAGGAGGGAGACGGGGTCCCCGGTGTCGAGGAGGCTGTTGCGGGCGCCGACGAAGGCGTCGAACTTCCCGGCCAGGGCGTCGCTCTCCAGCCGCGCGTACTCGCGCACCTCCAGCTTCACCGCGAACCCGGCCTTCTCCAGCTGCTGCTTCAGCACCTGGGCGACCTCCGGGAGTTCGGGCCGGTTGTCGTAGGTCGCGAGGGTGATCGAGGCGCCGTCGGGGTCACCGGCCTTCGCCCGCCCGGCGGGTGCCTTCCGCTTGCCCTCGGCCCAGGTGACGGCGGGGCCGTAGATGCCGGCTCCCGCGTCGGCGTGTCCCTCGTAGACACCCTTGGCGAGGGCGGAGGGGTCGACGGCGGCGCGGGCGGCGGCGCGCAGCGAGGCGTCCTTGAACACGTCCGACTTCGTGTTGAGGAGCAGGCTGGTGGTGCGGGTGGTCGCGGTCTCCCGGCGGGTGTCCGTGTCGAGGGTGGCGGCCTGGGCGACGGGGATCGCCTCGGCGAGGTCGACCTGGCCGGTGCGCAGGGCGTTGGCGCGGGCGGTGCCGTCGGCGATGAAGCGCGCGTCGATCCCGGCGGACTGGGCGCGCCCGCCCCAGTAGTCGTCGAAGCGGTCGAGGCCGGCGGAGGTGGTGCCGGTGACCTTGGTCAGTTCGAAGGGGCCGGTGGCGGTGCCGACCGGGTCGACGGCGTCCTTCTTCGTGTACGCCTTCGGCGCGAGGATCGCCAGGCTCGGGCTGGACAGCCGCAGCGGCAGAACCGGATCGGGGTCGGCGGTGGTGATCCGTACGCCCGTGGTGCCCTCGGCCTCGGCCGTGAGGGTGACGCCGGAGAGGGCGGCGGGGGCGGGCTCGGCCTCGGTGGCCCGGCCGAGGGCGGTGACGACCGCGGCGGGTGTGAGGCCGGTGCCGTCCTGGAAGACCGCCTCGCGCAGGGTGAACAGCCAGGTGCGGTCGTCCTCCCGGCGCCAGGACGCGGCGAGCGCGGGCGCGGCCGCGCCATTGGCGTCCAGGGCCGTCAGCCCCTCGGTGACACCGAGTCGGCTGAGGATCGTGGCGTCGGCGCCGTACGGGGAGAGCTGCTCGGCGGGCGGGAAGGCGAGGGCGACCCGCAGCCGGGAGCCGGCCTTGCCGTCGGACGGCTCACCGCCGTCGCCGCCGGAGGCGAAGCAGCCGGCGAGCAGCGGGGTCAGCAGCGGAGTGAGCAGGAGGGCGGCGAGGAGCCGCGGACGGCGGGGAGTGCGCATGGGGGACCGGCCTAGCGGGTCGGGGACGGGGCGATGGTGAGGGGTGGGGTGGGAGCGAGGGCGTGGAGGGGGACTTCGAAGTGGACGATCCCCTGGCCGCCGCCGGGGTCGGCGCGCTCGTCGTGCACGACCTCGCCGAGCGAGCGCCAGAAGCCCTCGGCTCCTTCGACGGCCGGGTCGGTGTGCAGATAGACGGAGCGGTAGCCGCCGTCCGCCGCGGCGAACGCCAGCAGGTCGGCGACCAGCCGCCGGGCCAGACCGCGCCTGCGGTGCTCGGGGCGGACGTAGACGCGCCGCAGTTGGGCGGTCACCCCGGAGGGGAAGCGCTCGGCGACATGGCGGGGGTTCGGCGGGTGCGCGGGGCCGCGGGAGTCCAGGGCGGCCGTGGCGACCACCTCGCCGTCGGGCCCGTCGAGCGCGACCAGCAGGGTGTGCCGGACCGGGGCGAGGTAGGCGGCGGCCAGGTCGATGATGTCGCCGTGCCAGCGCGGCACATACCCGGTGCCGAAGTCCCGGTAGACGGTGTCGAGCATGACGGCACGGGCGCCGTCGAGGTCGTCTGGCCCCGCGGGCCTCACGCGGTAGTCATGCACTTGCGCATCATATGCATTAAGCGTCAACCATTTGATCATCACGCACTCCACCCCCTCCCGCCCACCCCGCGGCTCAACTTGACAGCGATCATGACCTCCGCCTAAACCTTGCCACATGACATTCATTTTCAACAAGGCGGGCTGCCGAAGGGCGGGCCGATAGATGCGCATCGCGTTCGTCGGCAAGGGCGGCAGCGGCAAGACCACCCTGTCGGCCCTGTTCTGCCGCGGGCTGGCGGCCGACGGCGCCCCCGTGCTGGCCGTCGACGGTGACATCAACCAGCACCTGGCCGAGGCCCTCGACCCCACCGCCGGCCCCTTCACCGCCCCGCCGCTGGCCGCTCACCTGGGCGAGATCAAGGACCTGCTGCGCGGCACCAACCCGCGGATCGCCTCCCGCGAGGCGATGACCAAGACCACCCCGCCGGGCCGGGGCTCACACCTGCTGCGCCTGCTCGGCGACGACGAGCTGCACATCCGCCACGTCCAACGGGTGGGCGGCGTACCGCTGATGGTCACCGGCACGTTCGACGAGAGCGACCTGGGGGTGGCCTGCTACCACTCCAAGCTCGGCGCCGTCGAGCTGTACCTCGGGCACCTGGTGGACGGCCCCGGCGAGTACGTCGTCGTCGACATGACCGCCGGCGCCGACGCCTTTGCCTCCGGGCTGTTCGCCCGCTTCGACATGACGTTCCTGGTGGCCGAACCCACCCGCAAGGGCGTCTCCGTCTACCGCCAGTACCGCGACCACGCCCGCGAGTTCGGCATCCCGCTCGCCGTGGTCGGCAACAAGGTGACCGGCGAGGACGATCTGCTCTTCCTCAAGGAGGAGGTGGGCGACGACCTCCTCACCCACCTCGTCCACTCCCCCTGGGTCCGCTCGGCCGAACAGGGTCGCCCCCAGGGCACGTTGGAGTCGTCCAACCGGCACGCCCTCTCCGTCCTGCGCGAGACCGTGGACGCCCGGACCAAGGACTGGGCGACACTCCACCGCCACGCCGTCGACTTCCACCTCCGCAACGCGCACGCCTGGGCGAACACGGCGACCGGCCAGGACCTGACCACCCAGGTGGACCCGGACTTCGTACCGGGGCCGCAGTCACTGACGTGACCTCACCTCCCCTTCTCTCTCCACAAGAACAGGACATCCATGTCTCTCGACGTCTCCCCGAAGCTCCTCGCCGAGGCCGAAGCCGGTGACATTCGCGAGGCGGACTTCGTGGACACGGTCCGCACGTCCCTCCCGTACGCCTACGAACTCGTCGAGACCCTCGCCACCCGGCTCCACGCCGGAATCGCCGAGTTCGCCGACAACCAGACCCCGCCGCCCTCCGAGCTGGAGCGCGGCCAACTGCTGCGCGCCCTGGCCAGCGACGCCATCCGGGGCAGCCTGGAACGCCACTTCGGCATCGCCCTGGCCTTCCAGAACTGCCACCGCGTGGCCGCCTTCCGCCCGGCCTCCCGGGACGGCGAGACCTACGCCCGGTTCACCTCCCTGCGGGCACAGGTGCTGAACCAGTCGGCGGAGCTGCGGGACTGCTGACGCCCCAGGAGACCGGCTGATCCCCTCCCCGCGCGGCAGCAACCGCTCGTACGCGGACTTCGTCGGGGACCTCACGGGCTGGACCTAACAAAACGGCTCGGGCGGGCCGACCTCCATACCGAGGTCGGGGCCGCCAAGGCGTAGTCCCCCTCGTCCAGGGGAAGGGCGAGCAGCTGCCGATCTCGGACTGGGGCATCCCGGTGTCCGGGATCGCGTAGAACTCGCCCAGCTGGTGACGGATGCGGCCCGGTGGGTTGCGGCTGCACTCGCGCAGCTGGCGCTCCGCCTCCGCGATGCAGCCGGATCAGTAGTCGGAGAAGTTCCAGAACATGCCCACCTCGGTGTCGGAGACGACGATCAGGCCGCAGTCCTCCGAGTAGACGTCGCTCAGCGGGTTGTACCCCCAGTGCGACGTCGTGAAGTCGAGCGTGCCGGGCACAGGGCCGCGCCTGGTGACGTTGGTGTGACAGGTGGCCGCGTCCCCGTACCGCGCGAGGATCGTGCGGGCCATCGCCCGCAATTCCTCCTCGCTCTCCGTGAAGCGCTTCAGGTTGGACAGGGTGCAGCAGTCGTCCGTGAGGGCCAGCAGCAGGTTCTCGGCGCTGGCCCGGTCGATCTCGTAGAGACGCTGGGCGATGTACTCCGGGGGGTGGACGGCGAACGGGTAGGTGGGGGACCCCTCGCGCTCCGGCATCTGCGCCGCGTCGTCGAGACCGGTCCAGCCCCGCGGATCCGGGACGGCCCGGGCCATCAGCACGAGGACGTCGAGGACCCAGTCCTCGTGGCGACGGGGACCCGTGGCGTCGTACGGGTACGCGTCCTCGAACAGGTGGCGTACCGCGGCTTCCCAAGAGACTTGGTCGACGGACATGTGGTGCTGGCCTTTCTCGGCGTGGCGCTAGCCAGGACTTGGAGGGCATCGACGTCATGGCGGTGAACGGCGGGGTGCGGCTGCTGTCGTACCGGATCACTTCGCGGATGCGCACGGCGTCCTCGGCCGCCGCCCGGTGGAACCCGCGGTACGCCGTCGCCGCCGGTCCTCGCCAACCCGCCTCGTTACGGTCGACGATCGCGTCATTCGCCTGACCTGCTTGTCCAGGTGATCCTTATGTCGTCGAGGTCATCGGCCAGTCACCGGGCACCCGAGTCTCGTCCGTGCCGCGCGGCCGGGGTCCGGGGTTCGACCAGGTGGGTACCGATGTCCTCGTGTACCTGGGCCGCTACGCGGCGCCCGCCGCGTCGAGGAGGCGCACCAGGTCCTTCCTCCCGTAGCCGAGGAGGGCCGCACGGTGAGCAGCCGTCAGCATCAGGTGGGCGACGATCTGGGCCTCGTAGCCGTTCCTGTCGTCGCCCAGCCATTCGCCCGGGTCCTCGACGCCCAGGCTGTTCATCACCAGGCCGTGCTCACGGCGGATCTCCGTGACGGTGTCGGACACGGCTTCGAGGAGCGTCCGCCCGGGCCGCTCGCACTTCAGGGCGAAGCCGCCCCAGTCGACCGGTTCGCAGCCGCTGGGCGGTCGCAGGCGCAGGGCCTCGTACCGCTCGTGGCCGAAGGCGCCGTCACCGAACTCGTCGTGCAGTAGGGCGAAACGGTGGAAGCCGGGCGCCGGCGGGGGTGGTGGCGGGGTGTACTCCCACCCGGCGTCCTCGTGCACCAGCCGCCGCACCTCCTCCTCGTCGGCCGAGGTGACGGTGAAGCCCGTCTCCGTGTTGCGACCGGTGAGTGTGCCGTCGTCGTCGCGCTGGAACCTCAGGCTCATCTGGACCCCCGTGGTCGTCGTCGGCGGGAAGCGCCGAAAGCCCCCCGTCACAAGAGCCAACGGACCGCGGCCCACCCGCGTGCCCGCCGACAGCATTGTCATCCGATCGTGTGAGCACGCCGCTCATCCCCGACGGTGCGACCGAGTTCGGGCACCACGGGTCCCACCCGCACGGGACGGCACAATTTCTTCACGCTTTTGTGCAACCTTTTTCACATCGGAGGAGTCCGCGTCTACATGTACGCGGACCTCCCGGACCGGTCGGCCCATCGGGCCGCCTCGTCCCACGATTCGGCCTGAGCGAGACCCACTTGATCGACAGCACCACCGCACACCGGGACGGTCCCACCGACCTCCCGCCCGACCCGGCCGAAATACGCACCGAACGCCGCCGCCTGATCGAGGCCGTCCGCGCCCTGCGTCGCCTCCTCGACAAGCGCCGCGCCTTCGAGGTGGCCGACCGGCGCCGGCTGAACCGCGAGGCGCGGGACCGCCGCCGCGCGGAGGACACCGAGGGCAAGGCTCTGCAACGCATCCACGAGAGGCTGGCCCGCGAGGAGCGTTCCCTCACTCGTCGGCTGAACGGCCTGGACGGCAAGCGCGAGAGCCAGGAACGGCATGCCCTCGCCGTCCTGCGCCGTGAGTCCATCGAGCGCAGCCTCAACAGCACGCGCCTCACCACGAGCGAGGTGAACGGCATCGGCGGCGGGCTGATCCGCGATCTCGGGGCACAAGGCATCAGCACGGCCGCCGACTTCAAACGCGTCAGCTGGGGCAAGGCCCCCAACGGCAAGGGCGGCGAGGTCCTCTACATCCACCGCGTCCGCGGCGGCAAGGTCCACATCAACGGCATCGGCGAACATCGAGGCCGCCCCTTGATGGAGTGGCGCCGGGCGGCCCTCGCCCGGGCCGAGGCCCGCGCCCCGCGCGAGTTGCCCCCGGACGAACGCCACCGTATCGCCGAGATCATCGAGGCCGAGCGCACCCGTCTCCGTGCGGAGCTGGCGCAGGCGCCGCTCACGGCCGAAGGCGCCCGTGCCGAAGCCGTGCGCCTGCACGCCGAGGCCGTCGAGCGTCTCACCGCGGCCGAACAGGAAGCCGCCCGCCTCGCCGCGGAACGCCGAGCCGAGTTCGACGCCATGGCGGAACAACTCCTCGTGCTCCAGGCGGAACTGGCCTCCCACATGGACGGGTACGGCGACGCGGGCCTCCGCCTCCGCCGCGCCCAGACCCGCGCGCTCCGACCGGCCCCCGCCCTGCCCGGCGTCCCCGCTCCCCGCACGCCCCAGGAGCCGCGTACACCGCGTACACCGCGCACGGCGCGCACACCGTACGAGCCGGCCCGCCCGTCCGTCGACAAAGCCGAGAGCAGCGGTTCGACACCCGCGTCCACCGCCGCCCCCGGCTTCCGCGCGCACCTCGGCTGGCTGCTGCCCGTCATCGGCTTCGGCCTGGTGGCCGTCGTCGGCGTGGGCGAGCTGGGGGACGAGACGGCTCCTTTGTGGCTCAGGGTCACCTCACCGCTCCTCGCCCTGGCGGCCACCGCGGACCTGCTGCGTCTGTGGATCCCGCGCAGACGGTGGCGGACCGCCGGAGCGATGCCCCGGGGGACGGGATATCAGGCTTCTGGGGTGTTCCTCTCCCTCATCGCCGCCGGCATGTTCGCGGCCGAGGAGTCCGACGCCATCGTCGCCGCCTGTGTCGCCGCCGTCCTCGCCGTCCTCCTGCTGCTGGCCGGAACCGGCCACCGCCTGAACCCCCCACAGGACGCCCAGGACAAGGGCTCCGCCTCCTCCGTCTGACCGCCCTCCCGACAAAGGAACCGCCGCATGACAGAGAACACGCCCGACAGACCGAACCCGGATGCCGCCCCTCCGGCATCGCCCGCGACACCGACCCCGGTGCCGTCCCCCGAGCCGGCCCCGGCCCCGACCCCTGAGCCGACCCCTGCCCCTGCCCCTGGGCCGCCCGCCGGCTACCAGGCCGCGCCCCACCCCGCGTACCCCGCCGCTCCCCCGCCCCCGTTCCCCGCGGCCGCCGTCCCGCAGCGTCGCTCCCGCAAGGGGGTCCTCATCGCCACCGGCGTCGTCCTGACCCTCCTCGCCGGTGGAGGGGTCGCCTGGTGGGCGCTGGCCGACGGCGACGACGCGATGAGCCATGTCGAGGTGTCGGGCGGCAAGCTCACGGAGAGCGAGAACAGCCTGCTCGACGAGGGCGAGGAGTGCGACGACACCGACGAGTTCACGTACAACGACTGCGACGCCACCACGGCGTACGAGTTCGTCTACAAGATCACGAACAAGGGTGACGAGCCGGCCAACTACGCCGTGATCGTGAACGGCTTCGACGAGGACGGCGACTTCGTCGGCCAGGCGTACGTCAGCGCGACGCACCTGCGCCCCGGCAAGACCGACGCCGACACCGGGGAGTTCGACGAATACGTCGAGCTGGAGGGCGACCACACGCTGTCCGACATCGAGTCCGTGAAGGTCGCCCACGTCGAGCGGGTCGGTCTGGCCAACTGACGGCTCTTCGACACCGTACGGCTCGCAGATGTGCTGAAGGGGCCCGCGGCCGGCGCGGGCCCCTCAGCCGTTCACCCCTTCTGCTCCACCCGAACCCGGCACCGGCCAGCAGGGACAGGGTCGCGAGGGCACTCACCAGGGCGCGGGTGGGCATGCGGCGGGTGGGGTCGGGCATGCGGCTCTCCTTGATCCGAGATGACGTGATCCTGACACTTCAGGGGGTGAACGGGCAGGCTGGCGCCTCCGTGACCGGCGGGCTCCCGCACCCACCGGCCACGGAGGCCGTTTCTCGGGCGGCCGCAGTCGGCCTCGTCACCTCAAGGGCGCTTCCGGCAGCCTCAGGCCACCTTGCGCACCCCCTCCCGATGCCTGCGGACGATGTCCGCGTAGTGCCGCCCGCTTCCCTTGATCGTCCGGGCCTGCGTCGCGTAGTCGACGTGGACGAGCCCGAACCGCTTCTCGTAGCCGTACGCCCACTCGAAGTTGTCCAGCAGCGACCAGGCGAAGTAGCCGGCCAGCGGGGCGCCCTTGCGGGCGGCGGAGGCGCAGGCGGCGAGGTGGGCGGTCAGATAGGCCTGGCGTTCCGGGTCGTCGACCGTGCCGTCGGGGCGTACGGCGTCCGGGTAGGAGGAGCCGTTCTCGGTGACGTACAGCCGGCGCGCGCCGTACTCGTCGGTCAGCCGCAGCAGCAGCGTCTCGATGCCGCTCGCGTCGACCTCCCAGTCCATGCCGGTGCGCGGGACATCGGGCTTGCGGAGGGAACGGGCGTGCGGGACCGGGCCGTCGGGGTCGTCGGCCACCGTCACCGGGAAGTAGTAGTTCAGGCCCAGCCAGTCGAGCGGCTGGGCGATGGTCTCCAGGTCGCCCGGCTTCTCCGGGAGTTCGACGCCGTACAGCTCCCGCATGTCCGCCGGGAAGCCGCGGCCGTGGACCGGGTCGAGCCACCAGCGGTTGGTGTGGCCGTCCATGCGGCGGGCGGCGGCGAGGTCCTCGGGCCGGTCGGTCGCCGCGTGCACGGTCGAGAGGTTGTTGACGATGCCGACCTCCGCGCGCGGGGCCGCCGCACGGATGGCCTGCGCGGCGAGGCCGTGGCCGAGCAGCAGGTGGTAGGAGGCGCGGACCGCCGCCGTGAGGTCGGTCAGGCCGGGTGCCATCAGCCCTTCCAGATGGCCGATCCACGCCGAGCACAGGGGCTCGTTCAGGGTGGCCCAGTGGCCGACCCGGTCGCCGAGCCGCTCGGCGACGGCCGAGGCGTACGCGGCGAAGTGCTCCGCCGTGTCCCGCTCGGGCCAGCCGCCGCGGTCCTGGAGGACCTGCGGCAGGTCCCAGTGGTAGAGGGTGACGGAGGGCGTGATGCCCGCCGCGAGCAGCGCGTCGGTCAACTCGTCGTAGAAGGCGAGGCCCTTGGCGTTGACCGGGCCGTCGCCGCCCGGCACCACCCGGGGCCAGGCCACCGACAACCGGTAGGCGTTCACGCCGAGTTCGCGCATCACGGCGATGTCCTCGCGCCAGCGGTGGTAGTGGTCGCAGGCGAGGTCGCCGTGGTCGCCGCCCGCGGTCTTGCCCGGGGTGTGCGCGAAGGTGTCCCAGATCGACGGGGAACGGCCGTCCTCCGCCACGGCTCCCTCGATCTGGTACGCCGAGGTGGCCGTGCCCCACAGGAAGTCGTGCGGGAGTGCGGCGAGGTCGATGCTCACGTGAGTTCCTTCGTGTTCAAGGGAGTTGGTCACTTGACGGCTCCGGCCGTCAGCCCGGCCACGAGATAGCGCTGGAGCAGCAGGAAGCCGGCCACCACGGGCACGCTGACGACCAGCGAGGCGGCCATGATCTGGTTCCAGTAGACGTCGTTGAGGGTGGAGTAGCCCTGGAGTCCGACGGCGAGCGTGCGGGTGGTCTCGTTGGTCATGACGGAGGCGAACAGCACCTCGCCCCAGGCCGTCATGAAGGCGTAGACGGCGACGGCGACGATCCCGGGGATCGCGGCCGGCACCACGACCCGGAACAGCGCGCCGAGCGGCCCGCAGCCGTCGACCAGCGCCGCCTCGTCCAGGTCGCGCGGCACCGAGTCGAAGTATCCGATCAGCATCCAGATGGAGAAGGGGAGGGAGAACGTCAGATACGTCAGGATCAGCCCGCCGCGCGAGCCGAACAGGGCGATGCCGGTGGCGTTGCCGATGTTGACGTAGAGGAGGAAGAGCGGCAGGAGGAAGAGGATGCCGGGGAACATCTGCGTGGACAGCACGGTCACCGTGAAGACGCGCTTGCCCCGGAAGCTGTAGCGGCTGACGGCGTAGGCGCTGAAGACCGCGATCACCACCGAGCAGACCGTCGCCGCGCCCGCCACGATCAGCGAGTTCACGAAGTACCGGGCGAGCGGGACGGTCGACCAGATGTCGATGTACGGACGGATCGTCAGTTCGCTCGGCAGCCAGCGGAACTTCCCCGTGACGTCCGCCAGGGGCTTCAGCGAGCTGGAGATCATCACGTACACCGGCACCAGGACGAAGCCGGTGAGCAGGGTGAGGAAGATCCGCCGCGACCACAGGAACGAACGCGGGGGCGCCATGGGCGAGTTGCGCGCCACGGGCGCCGTGGAGGTGTCAGGCATCGGCGGGCCTCCGTCCGCGCGAGGTGACCGCGAGGTACACCCCGGTCACGGTCAGCAGGAAGAGCAGCAGCAGGACGGACATCGCGGACCCGGAGCCGAAGTTCCAGGTGACGAAGGACGCCTGGTAGATGTGGACCGAGATGAGGTCCGCCGCCTCGGGCGCCGCCCTGCCGAACAGGACGTACGGCGTGTTGAAGTCGTTGAACGTCCACAGGAACAGCACCAGCACCAGCACCTGGTTGACGGGGCCGAGCGACGGCAGGGTGATGCGGCGGATCTGCTGCCACACCCCGGCGCCGTCCAGGGCCGCCGCCTCGTACAGCTCCCGGGGGATGTTCTGGAGGCCGGCCATCACGATCAAGAAGGCGAACGGCCAGCCCTTCCACACCGACACGGTCAGCAGCGCCCAGAAGCTGTTGTCGCCGATCAGCCAGAAGGACGGCTTGTCGGTGACGCCCAGCTGGTCGTGCAGGACGTGGTTCACCAGGCCGTTGTCGTGCTGGAACATGAACACCCAGGTGATCACGGCCGCGTAGACCGGCAGCGCGTACGGCACCAGGAAGAGGGCCCGCAGCAGTCCGCGGCCGCGGAAGGTGTCCTGCATGAAGATCGCGGCCGCGGTGCCGATCAGCCAGCACAGGGCGACGGAGAGCAGCGTGAAGGCGACCGTGACGAGGAACGAGTGCAGCAGGGCCTCGCCGACGGGGGCGTTGAAGTCCACCGCCAGCGAGTAGTTGTCGAAGCCCGCCCAGGGGGCCGTGCCCCAGTCCCGGATGTAGAACTGGGTGAGCACCTTGAAGCTCATCACGATGCCGATCACCATCGGCACCAGATGGACGAGGAGTTCCAGGACCAGGGCGGGCAGGAGCAGCAGATAGGGCAGTCCGATCCGGCGGATCCGGCCGGGGCGGCGGCGGGGCGGCGCGGCCTTGACCGGGCTCACGCCCGGCCGGCCGCGTTCGATCGTGGTCGTCATCACGCCGCCGGCATCTGCTGCTGGGCCTTCTCGAGGCGGGACTTCACCGACTCCGTGGTCACCGGGCGCCCGGCGGCGGCCTCGGCGAACAGCTCCTTGACGGCCGTACCGACGGCGGTCTCGAACTGTGACTCGTCGGCGACCTGGGGCAGCGCCGCGGCGCTCTTGGCGAGGGTGTCCTTCAGGACGACGGTGGCGGGGGTGTTGAACGCGGCGTCGGACTGGGCGGCCGCGACCGGCGGGATCGAGCTGTAGGCCGTGTTGAGGATCTTCTGCTCCTCGTCGCTGGTCATGAACTTCACGAACTCCGTGGCCCCGTCGAGGTTGTCGGTGTTCTTGAAGACGGCCATGTTGATGCCCGCGACCATGGAGTTGACCTGCTCGCCGGTGCCGGGGACGCCGGACTGCACGGGGACGGGCGCGATCCCGTAGGCGTCGTCGCTCATGCCCTGGGACTTCAGGTTGGCGGAGGCGGACTGCCACAGCAGCATCGCCGTCCTGCCCTTGGCGAAGTCGCTGACGGACTGGTTCTGGGCGTACTCGGCGTTGCCCTGCGGGATCGCCTTGTCCTTCGCCATCAGGTCGACGTACTGCTTGACGGCGGTGACCGCGCCGTCGGAGGTGAAGTCGGGCTTGCCGTCGGCGGTGAAGAAGTCGGCGCCGTGCTGCTTGGCGAAGGTGAAGACGTGGTGGACGTTCTCGGAGACGTTCGCGCCCTCGGCGCCCAGCACCTGCTTGCCCTTGGCCTGGATCTTCTTGCCGTCGGCGACCAGCTCGTCCCAGGTGGCCGGCGGCTTCGCGATGCCGGCGTCCGCGAAGATCTCCTTGTTGTAGTAGAGCGCGTACGCCATCGAGTACAGCGGCACCGCGGCCGGGTCCTTGCCCTCGGCGCCGGTGGAGCCGAGCGCGGAGGCGACGAAGCGGTCCTTGCCGCCGAGCTTGGCGAAGTTCGCCTCGCCCCACGGCAGCAGCGCGCCGGTGGCCTGGAGGGAGGCCGACCAGGTGTTGCCGATGTTCAGCACGTCGGGTCCCTGGCCGGACGTCGTCGCCGTGAGGATCCGGTTGAGCAGGTCGGACCACGGGACGACCTCCAGTTTCACCTCGATCCCGGTCTGCTTCTCGAACTTGTCCAGCTCCGGCTGGAGCACCTTCTTGTCGATCTCTATGCTCGCGCCCTGGTTGGAGGCCCAGTACGTCAGCGTCTTCGGCGAGTTGTTGGAGCCCTCGCCGTCGGTCGAGGTTCCGCCTCCGCAGGCCGTCGCGGCCAGCGCGAGTGACAGGACGACGGCTCCAGCGGCCGCGGCTCGGATGGTGCGCATGGGTCGGCTCCCGGTTGTGTCATCAGGGCTTAATTTAGGACGTGAGTTAAACCTCGGAACGCGACCGCGTCAAGGGTTTCGACGATGCTCGCGCAAGTCGGTCGCCCCTCTTCCAGAACGAGAAGGCGTACGACGCCCCGAACCAGGCCGCGATCCAGAACGGCGCGGTCAAGGGCTACGCCGCCTACCGGGTCGGCGACGGGGTGACCAGCCACGAGGGCTGGGGGCTGGGCAGCTACTGCTACTACAACGTCGACCCGACGATCGTGCAGCACCACGGCTTCGCCGCCCCGAACACGCCGGGCGTGAAGTTCCACGACCTGCTGGTGGTCTCCCTCGGCGGCAACGGCCAGTACGAGGCCGTCATCAACGACACCGGCACCCCTACGTCGGGAACCTCCACGGTGCCGTCGACGGTGGTGTCGTACCCCTGAGCCGACGGGCCGACGCGAGCGCCGGGCCGCGTGGGACCATCTCGGCATGCGCCTGACAGCCGACGGGACCACTCCGCTCTCGCGGTCGGTCCTGGTGGAGGACCTCGAGACCGACGACGGCCACGCCTTCGAACTGGCGAGCCCGCTCTTCCTGGCCGCCGGTGACCGCATCGGCTTCGAGGACGGCGGGCTCGTCGTCGTACGGGCCGGCGGAGAGCGGCTGACGCCGGCGGGCGGCTGGTCCACTCGCTGCCGGACGTGACGCCGGGCGCGCACGGTGCGCCCGGTGCGCCCGGTGCG
>NZ_JBVJAB010000003.1:89353-189500 GCF_055591025.1 Streptomyces sp. NPDC041784 | reverse complement strand
AGGTGCGTCAGGTGCGTCAGGTGCGTCAGGTGCGTCAGGTGCGTCAGGTGCGTCAGGTGCGTCAGGTGCGTCAGGTGCGTCAGGTGCGTCAGGTGCGTCAGGTGCGGGCGGGCGTACCGCCCGCCCGCACCGTTCGCTCACCCTTCCCTCACCGTGCTACGGCGTCGCCGCCACCGCCGGTGCCGGGGCGTACCCCGTCGGCCGGGCCGTGAAGGTGCCGCGGCCCTGGGTGCGGCTGCGCAGCCGGGTCGCGTAACCGAACAGCTCCGCCAGCGGCACGGTCGCGGTGACCACGGCCGAGCCGCCGCGCACACCCGAGTCGGTGACCCGGCCGCGCCGGGCCGCGAGGTCGCCGAGGACCCCGCCGACGGCGTCCTCGGGCACGGTGACCGTGACCTCGACCACCGGCTCCAGCAGGACCATCGCGCAGGCCCGCAGCGCCTCTCGGAGCGCGAGCCGACCGGCCGTGCGGAAGGCCATCTCGGAGGAGTCCTTCACATGGGTCGCCCCGTCCGTCAGGGTGACCCGCAGCCCGGTCACCGGGTGCCCGCCCAGGGGACCCTCGGCGAGCGCGTCCCGGCAGCCGGCCTCGACGGCCCGGACGTACTCCTGCGGCACCCGACCGCCGACGACGGCGGACCGGAAGTCGAACCCGTCCTCCAGCGCCTCCACATCGAGCACGACGTGCGCGAACTGCCCTGCCCCGCCGTCCTGTTTGACGTGCCGGAAGACCAGACCGGTCACGCCCCGGCCGACGGTCTCGCGGTAGGTCACCCTGGGGCGGCCGACGTTGACGTCCAGTCCGAGGCTGCGGCGGATCTTCTCCACCGCGACCTCCAGGTGCAGTTCACCCATGCCCGACAGGACCGTCTGACCGGTCTCGGGGTCGGTCCGCACGACCAGCGAGGGGTCCTCCTCGGCCAGCCGGGCGAGCGCCGAGGCCAGCCGGTCGGTGTCGGTGCCGCGGCGTGCCTCGACCGCCACGGAGACCACCGGGTCGGGGACACCGGGCGGTTCGAGGACGAGCGGCGCCTGCGGCGCGCACAGGGTCGAGCCCGCGCGGGCCGACTTCAGCCCCACGACGGCCACGATGTCCCCGGCCACCGCCCGGTCCAGCTGGGCGTGCCGGTCGGCCTGGACGCGCAGGATCCGGCCGATCCGCTCGGTGCGCCGCGAGCCGGACTCCCATACCGCGTCTCCCTTCTCGATCGTTCCCGAGTACACCCGCAGATACGTGAGGCGTCCCGTCGGTGTGGCGCTCACCTTGAACGCCAGCGCCGCCAGCGGGGCCGCCGGATCGGCCGCCCGTTCCTGCTCCGCCCCCTCGTGGGTGCCCCGCACGGCGGGCACGTCCAGCGGGGACGGGAGGTAGGCCACGACGGCGTCGAGGAGCGGTTCGATCCCGCGGTTGCGGTACGCCGAGCCGCACAGCACGACCACACCGTCACCGGTGCGGGTCAGGTCGCGCAGGGCTGCCGCGAGCGTGCCGGCGGAGAGGGTCTCCCGGTCGCAGAACTCCTCCAGCGCGGCCGGGTGACGCTCCGCGACGCTCTCCTCCAGCAGTCGGCGCCGACGCAGCGCCTCCTCCCGCAGTTCCTCCGGTACGACGCCCTCGACGGCGGTGTCACCATCGTCGCCCCAGGTCAGGGCCCGCATGCGAAGCAGGTCGACCACGCCGGTGAAGCCGTCCTCGGAGCCGATCGGCAGCTGGACGACCAGCGGGACCGGGTGGAGGCGGTCACGGATCGACGCCACGGCGGTGTCGAGGTCGGCGCCCGCCCGGTCCAGCTTGTTGACGAACGCGATCCTCGGCACGCCGTACCGGTCGGCCTGCCGCCACACGGACTCGCTCTGCGGCTCCACGCCCGCGACGGCGTCGAACACCGCCACCGCGCCGTCGAGCACGCGCAGCGCCCGCTCGACCTCGTCGGCGAAGTCGACGTGCCCGGGCGTGTCGATGAGGTTGACGCGGTGACCGTCCCAGTCGCAGCTCACGGCCGCCGCGAAGATGGTGATGCCCCGGTCGCGTTCCTGGGGGTCGAAGTCGGTGATGGTGGTGCCCTCGTGGACCTCGCCGCGCTTGTGCGTGGTCCCGGTGGCGTACAGGATCCGCTCGGTGACGGTGGTCTTCCCCGCGTCGACGTGGGCGAGGATGCCCAGGTTGCGCACGGCGGCGAGCTGACGGTCGAGGGTGTCGAGGTGGTTGCGCACGGCCCTTGGCCTTTCGGGTGTTCCGGTGAACGGGCAGCGCGATTGACCGGACGACGGCATGAGGATCAGCACGAAAAGGACACACCGTCACCTGCTGTTGGGTGCGGGACGGTGGTTCGGTGCGCTCAGGCGGTCGTCAGGACATCCGGTGCCGGCCGCGCAGCGGACACCGGACGGCCCGAGACACGAGGATCACCTCGTAGCGGGCACGGGGAGCGACGGCAGCGGTGTGGTCACGCATGGCCGGCTCCCCTCGTTCGTCAGGTGTCGCGCGGCCCCCTGTCGTGGGCGGCGCGTGATCTTCGGTGAGTGTAGAGGCGAACGGGGCCGCCCCGCACGGGATTTATCCGGACCGTGCGGCGCGCCCCCGGGTCTCGCGGTCAGGCGGGCGTGTCCCGCGGCGTGTAGAAGTGGCGTCGCACCCGGCGCAGCCACGCGTCGGCGGCCGTCTCGTCGGGCTGTTCGGGCAGGACACTGCGCGTCGTGCCGAACTTCTCCTCGAAGTCGCGCAGCAGCGGCAGCGCGGCCTCGGGGTCGGCGGCCACCTGCTCGCCGAAGGTGTGGTAGCTCTCCGGGTCCTCGACGCGGATCGTCAGCCGGCCCGTGGCGTACAGCTCGTAGCCCTGGGTGCACAGCCGCTTGAGGTGCCGGGCGTGCTTGGCGGTCCGCTTGGGGATGTCCGCGGAGAGGCCGCCCTCGCCCCGGTTGCGTATCTTGCGGAACTGCTGGGTGGCGTAGCCGAGGTAGGCGTCGCGGACCCGGCGGGCGCTCGGCAGGGTCGCCCGGATCGCGATGAGTTCGTCGCCGAGCGGGGTGCGGACCTCGTACAACTCCTCGGGCAGCCAGACGAGTTCCATCACCGTCGGGTTGCCGCCGAGGGCGAGCCGACACCACTTCGCGGCCTCGTGCAGGGTGCGGTCGGGGGCCGTGGTGACGTGCGAGTCCTGGGGGCGGCGCAGGCCGTGCAGTTCCTCCGTGGGGGCGGCGAACATGCCGAGCCGGTCCACGTCGGAGCCCGGACGGGCGAGCCCGTAGGCGGTCGAGCCGACGATGCCGGACAGCAGGATGTTGGTGACGGTCACAGGTGCCCCCGTTGGTGGTGCCGCGCTCCCGCCCGCACGCCCTCGTGCGTGCCGGTGGGCTCCAGGTGGTGGTGGTCGCCGTCCCGGCGGAGGGGCGACGGACCGCCATGATGCCCCGGTGTGCGGGCCGTCCACCTCACATTTTCCGGGCCCGCGCGGGCACGCGGAGGCCTGCGGGGGGGCCTGCGGGGTGGGCCCGGTGGGGCGGACCCGCTCACCCGTACGGCTCAGTCGGCTGGTCACGCGGGCGGGCCGGTGGTGCCGTGGAGGGACAGGGCCGGCCCGGCCCGCCGGCCGTCCCGCTCCTGGGAGGAAACCTTGCCCGCTCCTCGCCCACCCCGTGCGCCCCGCGCATCGCGCGGCCCCCGTCCGTCCGGGCCGTCACGGCCGCCGTCCCCGGCTCGCCCGTCCGGCCCGTCAGGCCCGCCGGGCCCGCTCCGGCCGACCCGCGTGCCGGGGTAGCCGCCGGCTCCGGCGCCCTGCTCAGCACGGCGTACGCGGCACGTCGTACGCCGTGTTTGGCGTTCGGTGTTCGTTGTTCGGTGTTCGTTGTTCGTTGTTCGGCATTCGACGTGCGGTACGTCCCGCGTGCCACGGGCCCTCCGCCCCGCGCCCGCGCCCGTCCCGTTCCCCCGAATGCGCCGCGCTCCCGCCCTGTTCCCCCGCACAGCGCCATGTGACATATTACTGGCGTGACCAACGGACCCAGCGGTGACGTGGTGGTCGTCGGCGCCGGCATGGTGGGCGCCGCCTGTGCGCTGTACGCGGCCCGTGCCGGGCTCGACGTGATCCTGGTGGACCGGGGCCCGGTGGCCGGCGGCACGACGGGAGCGGGCGAGGGCAACCTCCTCGTCTCCGACAAGGAACCGGGGCCCGAACTCCGACTGGCCCTGCTGTCCGGCCGGTTGTGGGGTGAACTCGCCGAAGAGCTGGGCACGGCGGTCGAGTACGAACCCAAGGGCGGGATCGTCGTGGCGTCCACCCCCGAAGGGCTCACCGCCCTCGCCGGACTCGCCGCCGGACAGCGCGCGGCCGGAGTGGCGGCGGTCCCCGTCGACGCGGCCGAACTCCCCTCCCTGGAACCCGACTTGGCGCCCGGTCTGGCGGGCGGTGTGCTGTATCCCCAGGACGCCCAGGTGATGCCCACCCTGGCCGCCGCCCACCTCGCCCGGGCCTCCGGGGCCCGTCTGGAGACCGGCCGGACGGTGACGCGGGTGCTGCGCGGCGCCGACGGTGCCGTGCGCGGGGTCCGCACCGACCGGGGCGACCTCCTCGCCCCGGCCGTGGTGAACGCGGCCGGAACCTGGGGCGGCGAGGTCGCCGCGCTCGCCGGGGTCTCCCTGCCGGTGCTCCCCCGCCGCGGCTTCGTCCTGGTCACCGAGCCGCTGCCGCGCCGCGTACGGCACAAGGTGTACGCCGCCGACTACGTGGCCGACGTGGCCAGCGACTCCGCCGCCCTCCAGACCTCGCCGGTCGTCGAGGGCACCGCCGGCGGTCCGGTCCTGATCGGCGCGAGCCGCGAACGGATCGGCTTCGACCGCTCCTTCTCCCTGCCCGTCGTCCGCGCCCTCGCGGCCGGGGCGACGCGCCTGTTCCCCTTCCTGGAACACGTACGGGTGATGCGCACGTACCTCGGCTTCCGCCCCTACATGCCCGACCATCTGCCCGCCCTCGGCCCGGATCCACGCGTGCCGGGCCTGTACCACGCGTGCGGGCACGAGGGCGCGGGCATCGGGCTCGCCACCGGCACCGGGCATCTCATCGCCCAGGCGCTGACCGGCAGGACGCCCGAGCTGGACCTCACCCCGTTCCGCCCCGACCGCTTCGCCGAGGAGGCCGCCCCGTGAACCCCCTGGACCTGGTCCGGGCCCGCCCCGGAGCCCCGTTCACCGTCCGGTTCGACGGCCGGGAGATCGAGGCACTGCCCGGCCAGACGGTGGCCGCCGCGCTGTGGTCGGCGGGGGTCACGGCCTGGCGCACCACGCGGGGCGAGGGGCTGCCGCGCGGGGTCTTCTGCGGGATCGGGGTGTGCTTCGACTGCCTCGTCACCGTGGACGGCCGGCCCAACCAGCGCGCGTGCCTGGTTCCCGCCGCCCCGGGCGCCGACATCCGGACGCAACAGGGGACGGGCCACGGGACAGGGACGGGAACGGGAACGGGAACGGGCCACGATGAGTGAGCGCCGCCCGGTCCTCGCGGTGATCGGCGCCGGCCCGGCCGGGCTCGCGGCCACCCTGGCGGCGGCCGCGCGGGGCGTGCGCGTGACGCTCATCGACTCCGCCGCGCAGCCGGGCGGCCAGTTCTACCGGCAGCCCGCCCAGGGCCTCGGCGCCCGTCGCCCGCAGGCGCTCCACCACCGGTGGCGCACCTGGGAACGTCTGCGTACCGGCCTCGACACCCACCTCGCCACGGGCCGCGTCGCCCTTCTGAGCGATCGTCATGTGTGGTGCGTGGAACGGCGGTCGGCCGAAAGCCCGACCACGTCTCCCGCCTTCACGGTCCACGCGTTGCTCGGCCCCGAGCAACGCGAGTCCGTCGCGATCCACGCCGACGGGGTGCTGCTGGCGACCGGCGCCTACGAGAAGGTCCTGCCCTTCCCCGGCTGGACCCTGCCGGGCGTGGTCACCGCCGGCGGCGCCCAGGCCCTGCTGAAGGGCGGACTCGCGCTGCCCGGCCGTACGGCGGTCGTGGCCGGCACCGGCCCCCTGCTGCTGCCGGTCGCCACCGGCCTCGCCGCGGCGGGCGCCGACGTCGTCGCGCTGGTCGAGTCCGCCGCCCCGAGGGACTTCGCCCGCCGGGCGCGCACCCTCGCCGGAGCACCGGACAAACTCGCCGAAGGCGCCGGGTACGCGGCACAACTCCTGCGTCACGGGGTACCGGTGAAGGTCCGTCATACGGTGGTGGAGGCGCACGGCACCGAACGACTGGAGTCCGTGACCGTCGCCGCGCTCGGCCCCGACGGCCGTCCGGCACCCGGCACCGCGCTGTGCCTGTCCTGCGACACCCTCGCCGTGGGCCACGGGCTGCTGCCGCACACCGATCTCGCGGACGGTCTCGGCTGCCGTCTCGACGGACCGGCCGTGTCCGTGGACGACGAGCAGCGCACCGACGTCCCCGGTGTGTGGGCCGCCGGCGAGTCCACGGGCATCGGCGGCGCGGTCCTGTCGCTGGCCGAGGGGCACATCGCGGGACGGTCGGCGGCGGCCCGGCTGCGCGGCACGGCCCCGGACCCCGCGCGGTGGGCCCCGGCCGCCCGGACCCGTACCCGACTGCGCGCCTTCTTCGCGGGACTCAACGGCGCGTACGCTCCCCCGGCCGCCTGGGCGGAGGGGGTGACGGACGAGACGGTCGTGTGCCGCTGCGAGGAGGTCACCGCCGGCGCGGTCCGGGAGGCCGTCGGCTCGCTCGGGGCCGGCGACCTGCGCACGGTGAAGCTGCTGACCCGGGCCGGGATGGGCTGGTGCCAGGGCCGGATGTGCGAACCCGGTGTGGCGGGCGTCGCGGGCTGCGCGCCCACCCCGGCACGCCGACTGCTGGCCCGCCCGGTCCCGCTGGGCGTCCTGGCCGCGCCCACCGACCCCCCGGCGGACCAGTGATCCCCGCGCGGCCCCCGGTG
This sequence comes from Streptomyces sp. NPDC041784, assembly GCF_055591025.1. Classification (NCBI taxonomy): domain Bacteria; kingdom Bacillati; phylum Actinomycetota; class Actinomycetes; order Kitasatosporales; family Streptomycetaceae; genus Streptomyces; species Streptomyces sp. NPDC041784. Next base: position 182,591 of record NZ_JBVJAB010000003.1, on the reverse strand, counting down.
ATCGCCCGGGCGGGCGGCGACCAGCTGCAAGTGATATGTCACACGCCACTGTTGAAAGAGAGGCCCTCTGCCATGACCACCCCCCAACCGTCCCGCCCCTGGCGCGGTGTCCTCGTCGCCACCGCGCTCCCGCTGGACGACGACCTCGCCGTCGACCACGACCGGTACGCCGCACACTGCGCCTGGCTCGTGGAGAACGGCTGTGACGGCGTCGTACCGAACGGTTCCCTGGGCGAGTACCAGGTCCTCACGCCCGAGGAGCGGGCCCGGGTGGTGGAGACCGCGGTGGCCGCGGTCGGCGGGGACCGGGTGATGCCGGGAGTCGCCGCCTACGGCTCGGCGGAATCGCGGCGCTGGGCCGAGCAGGCGCGCGAGGCCGGCTGTGGAGCCGTCATGCTGCTGCCGCCCAACGCCTACCGCGCCGACGAACGCGCGGTGATGGCGCACTACGCGGAGGTCGCCGAGGCGGGCCTGCCGGTCGTGGCGTACAACAACCCGATCGACACCAAGGTCGACCTCGTGCCCGAGCTGCTGGCCCGGCTGCACGGCGAGGGGCTCATCCAGGGCGTCAAGGAGTTCTCGGGAGATGTCCGCCGCGCTTACCGGATCGCCGAACTCGCCCCGGAACTCGATCTGTTGATCGGCGCCGACGACGTACTGCTGGAGCTGGCGGTGGCGGGCGCCAAGGGCTGGGTGGCCGGGTACCCCAACGCGCTGCCGAGGGCCTCGGTCGAGCTGTACCGGTCCGCGGTCGCCGGGGACCTCACCACCGCGCTGCCGCTCTACCGGCAGCTGCACCCGCTGCTGCGCTGGGACTCGCGCGTGGAGTTCGTGCAGGCGATCAAGCTGTCGATGGACGTCGTGGGCCGGCCCGGCGGCCCCTGCCGTCCGCCCCGCGTCCCGCTGACGCCGGAACAGGAGGCGGCCGTCCGAGCGGCCACCGAGAAGGCCGTCGCGGCGGGGCTCGCCTAGAGCCGTTCCGGCACCCGGCTACAACTCTCCCGCACAGAAGGGGACTTCATGCGCAGCAAGCTCGTCCTGCACGCCGTCGACTCGCACACCGAGGGCATGCCCACCCGGGTGATCACCGGCGGGATCGGCACGATCCCGGGCGCGACGATGAACGAGCGGCGGCTGTACTTCCGTGAACACCGCGACGACATCAAGCAGTTGCTGATGAACGAGCCGCGTGGCCACTCCGCGATGAGCGGCGCGATCCTCCAGCCGCCCACCCGGCCCGACTGCGACTTCGGCGTCGTGTACATCGAGGTCTCCGGCTATCTCCCGATGTGCGGGCACGGCACCATCGGGGTGGCGACCGTGCTGGTCGAGACGGGCATGGTCGAGGTCGTGGAACCGGTGACCACCATCCGGCTGGACACCCCGGCCGGGCCGGTGGTCGCCGAGGTGGCCGTCGAGGACGGCGCCGCCCGGTCCGTGACCCTGCGCAACGTGCCGTCCTTCGCGGTCGGCCTGGACCGCAAGGCCACCCTGCCCGACGGCCGTACGGTGACGTACGACCTGGCGTTCGGCGGGAACTTCTACGCGGTCCTGCCGCTGGAGGAGTTCGGGCTGCCCTTCGACCGCGCCCACAAGGACGACATCCTGCGGGCCGGCCTGGCCCTGATGGAGGCGGTCAACTCCGAGGCCGAGCCGGTGCATCCGGAGGATCCGTCGATCCGCGGCTGCCACCACGTCTACCTGGCCGCACCCGGCTCCACCGCCCGCCACTCCCGGCACGCGATGGCCATCCACCCCGGCTGGTTCGACCGCTCCCCCTGCGGAACGGGGACGAGCGCGCGGATGGCGCAGCTGCACGCGCGGGGTGAACTCCCGCTGGACACCGAGTTCGTGAACGAGTCCTTCATCGGCACCCGGTTCACGGGCCGGCTGCTCGGCACGACGGAGGTCGGGGGCCGTGCGGCGGTGCTGCCCAGCATCACCGGCCGCGCCTGGATCACCGGCACCGCCCAGTACCTGCTGGACCCGACGGACCCGTTCCCGGCGGGGTTCGTGCTCTGACCCACGCGCGCTCCACCGCCGTAGAGGCCGTGGATGCCGTGAGATGCCGTGAGATGCCGTGAGATGCCGTGGATACTGGTGGCACGTGACATTGCACAGCACCGGGTGCACAGCGCAGTACACGACACAGCCCAGCACCGCCCAGCACGGCACCCGCCTTCGAGGAGACCCGCCATGGCCGCCCCGCGCCCCAGCAGCCAGCCGCCCGCCGCAGCCGAGCCCGGCCCGGCCCTGCCGGTACTCGGCGGCCGGCGCAGCAGCTACCGCGAGCGGGTCGCCGACGCCCTGCGGGCCGCGCTGATCGCGGGCGAACTGCGGCCCGGCGAGGTGTACTCGGCACCGACCCTGGCCGCCCGGTTCGGCGTCTCGGCGACCCCGGTGCGCGAGGCGATGCTGGACCTGGCGAAGGAGGGCCTGGTCGACGCGGTCCCCAACAAGGGCTTCCGGGTCACCGAGGTCTCCGACCGGCAGCTCGACGAGTACACGCACGTCCGGGCGCTCATCGAGATCCCCACGGTGGTGGCACTGGCCACCACCGCCGACCCGGTGTCGCTGGAGGCGCTGCGCCCGGCCGCGCGGGAGATCGTCGCCGCCGCGGTGGCGGGCGACCTCATCGCCTATGTCGAGGCCGACACCCGCTTCCACCTGGGCCTGCTCGCCCTGGCCGGCAACGCCCACCTCGTCGAGGTGGTCCGCGGGCTGCGCGGCCGGGCCCGCCTCTACGGTCTCACCGCCTTGTCCGCGTCCGGCCGACTGCTGGCCTCCGCCGAGGAGCACCTGGAGCTCCTGGACGCCCTGCTGGCCCACGACGAACGGGCCGTGCACGAGATCATGACCCGGCATCTGGGGCATGTACGCGGGCTGTGGGCCTCCGCCCGGGAATGACCGGCCCGGCTCCACCGGTTCCCGGACCCGACACCGACCCGTGAAGCCAGTTCCTCCCGCCGCCTCGACTCCTCCCGCCGTCCCGGCTCCCCCGCCGTCCCAACTCGTCCCGCCGAAACCGACTCGTCCCACCGAACCCGACTCGTTCAACTCGTCCCGTCGCGTCCCCCGTACCCGTCTCCACCTGCCCCGGCACCCGTGCGCCCGCCGCACGTCTGTGATCCTTGTCGCCGTCGGGCAAGGAGTGGGGCGCGTGCCGCATGGGCAGTCAACTGCGGGTGCGCGAAAGGATGGTGTCTTTCCTGTGGGGGAAGCCGTGCGTGTGTGTCTCATCGGTGCGGGTCTGTCGGGGCTCGCGGCGGCTCACGCCCTGAAGTCCGAGGGGCTCGACTTCGTCTGTCTCGAGCGGGCCTCCGACGTCGGTGGCCTCTGGCGGCAGCCCCAGGCCGGCGAGCGCGGCCCGGGCTACCTCTCGCTCCACCTCAACACCAACAAGCGGCTCACCGGTTTCGCCGACCACCCGATGCCGGCCTCCTACCCGGTCTATCCCCGGCACAGCGACTTCGCCGCCTATCTGCGGTCCTTCGCCGAATGGGCCGGCGTCCTCGGGCACATCGAGCTGGAGACGGCCGTCGAGTCCGTACGGCAGGAGCCGGGCGGCGAGTGGACGGTCGTCAGCCGGGACGCCCGAGGGGTGCGCCGCACCCGCGGTTTCGACCAGGTGATCGTGGCCTCGGGGCACAACACCGAGCCGGTGCTGCCCGCGCCCGCGCCCGGCTCCGACACCTTCGAAGGAAGGATTCTGCACGCCCTGGACTACCGGGACGGCAGCGACTTCGCCGGCCGTCGGGTCGTCGTCGTGGGGCTCGGCGCCTCGGCCGTGGACATCGCCGCGGACCTCTCCCGGTACGCCGAGCAGACCGTGCTCTCCGTCCGCCGGGGCCTGCACATCCTGCCCAAGCAACTCTTCGGCATGCCCCTGGACGACGTGGCCGAGGCCTCGTGGTGGACGACCATGTCCCTGGACGAGCAGCGCACGTTCATCGAGCAGGCCCTGCTGGTGGCCCGGGGCAAGCTCGCGGACTACGGCCTGCCCGAGCCGGACCACCGGATCTTCGCCTCGGCCGTGACCATCTCCGACGAGATCCTCACCCGTATCCGCCATGGCGGGGTCACCCCCAAGCCCGCGATCGAGCGCCTGGACGGCGAGCGGGTGGTGTTCACCGACGGCACCTCGGTGCGAGCCGACGCCGTCGTCTACTGCACCGGCTACCGCATGGCGTTCCCCTTCCTGCCCGACGGCTGCCCCTTCGGGGCACAGGGCTCGGTCGAGCTGTACAAACGGGTCGTCGCGCCCGACCGTCCGGGACTGCACTTCCTCGGTCTGGTCCGTCCGCACGGGTCCATCACCCGGCTGGTGGAGGCCCAGGCGCGCTGGGTGGCCCGGGTCCTCGCGGGCAAGGCGGTCCTGCCGGAGCCGGAGGTCATGCGCAAGGAGATCAGCGCCTACCTGAGCGGTATCGCCGGCCAGTACGGGCAGGCGCAGAGCGCGTCGATCCAGGTCGACGTGGCACCGTACCTGGAGGAACTGCGCGCGGAGTGACCGTCGCGCCCGGTGGCGCGTGGAGCGGGAGGGTTCGGTGCGCGGAGGTCTCCCCCCGCGCGGCCGGACCCTTCGCCCTGCCACCGCCCGGGCGGCCGGGGCGGCTCACGCGTCAGGGGCCGTGTTCAGGGGCCGTGGGTGTGGGTGGGAGGGGAGCGGTTCGACAACGTCGGCGTACGGCTCCCCTCGCGCTTCCGGGCTGCGCGGGGTGGGGACTACCGTCCGGCCGTGACCTCGGCGGGGCGGGGTGCGGCAGGCGGGCGGACCTGGTACGCCTCCGAGGAGATGTACGTCATGATCCGGGGCGGACGGCCCTGCTGGTGGGCGAGGCCCAGGTAGGCGACGAGTCCCACGCCGTCCTCGGGCTGCCGCGGGGTGACGGCGGCCAGGGCCTGATGCAGCGGAGCGGGGTCCATGCCGTAGCGCTTGAGCAGGTCCGTGGCGCGGGCCAGGGCCTCTCCGTCGTGGGGGGCGTGGTCCCGTACCGGTACGTAGAGGGTGAAGCCGCTGGGCAGGCCGGCCCTCGTGTTGGTGAAGGCATGACAGGTCTGGAGCGGTCGGCGGACGAGCCGTGGTTCCCTTCCCTCGTCGGCACCGGTGCCGGTGTCACTGCCGGTGGCGATGCGGAGGAACTCCTCGATCTCCGCGGGGCCGGGGCCGCCATCCATCCGGGACAGATCGGCCACACGCGGGGCCGGGAGGTCGTGGTGCGCGAGGTAGACCTTCACCCGTGGCTCGTCCCAGTCGCCGAGGTCCAGGGCGAAGAACAGATGACGGTCGCCGTCGGGGAGTGCCGTGAACGCCTGGCGGTGGCCGAGGCGTTTCAGGGCCTTGCGCACCGTCCTGGCCGCGTGCCGCGTGCCGTTCGCCGCGGGGTTCAGGTACGCCTTGACCCGGGGCACGCCTCCGGGCCGCAGTTCGAGCGCGCACCACAGCGCCAGGGGCCCCTCGGGCGAGGGCGGGAAGAAGAGGTCCTCCAGCTCGTCGAGCCGGCCGGTGGAGAATCCCCAGCGGCCCGCGAGTTCGCGCAGGACCCGCAGACCGGTACGGCCGTTCTCGGCCGGCCCGACGGCATCGGCGCCCGGTTCCAGCAGCACCCGCAGGGTCGGGGCCGCGCCCGGCTCGAAGGAGAGCGAGAACTCCACCGGGGTGTGGTCGTCGGAGATGAAGCTGTCGCTGGGCGGCGGTAGGTGCAGCGGCCGCTCGGCGACGGGGCCCAGCGCCTCGACCAGGGTGCGCGCGTAGACCTTGGAGTCGGCTCCGGGCAGCCCCGCGATCTCCCCGAGCCGCAGCAGCTGCCGGGCCGCGTGGCCGCCGAGCGTACCCACGCCGGGCGTCCCCGTGGCGTCGTATCCGGAGGCGGTCACCGTCCCTCCCCCGCCGGGACGGGGCGGACATGAAGATACCCGCCTGGCGGGGCGGGTATCAGGGGGTGCACGAGGGATGGGAGTGGTATGAAAACGGCGTCGATGACTATGTGGTCCACGACACCTCCTCTGATGTGTGAGCAACACGGAATGCCGCGTTCCTCACTACCCCCGAGGTTGAACTGTCATGCAGTCGTGCAGAGTTGACGGATGTTGTGTGAATCACCTCGTCAGCCAGTTGAGGAACTGGCTCCACACACCCCCTCGTTCGGCCTTGCCACCCCGCGCGGTCCGGTCCTGGTGCGTCTGCGCCTCACCGGCGGCCGGGGCCTGCGGGGCGGGCCGGCGCACCGGCTGGACCGGGGTGAACTTGGCGGGCAGCGCGGCGAGTCCGCGATTGAACGGCCCGGGCCGCCAGGTCAGGCTCTCGGTCGGGACGGCGAGTTCAACGTCCGGGAGCTTGTTGAGCAGGTTCTCGATCGCCGTCACCGTGATCTGCCGGCCGGGCTCCTTCGACGGGCAGGCGTGCGGGCCCGCGCTCCACGACAGATGGGCGCGGTTGCTGCCCGCCTGCCGGGCCGCCGACAGCGCCGGGCCGGTGTTGGCCGCGCCGAAGCTGACCAGCACCAGATCGCCGGCCTGGAGCTTCTGCCCGGCGAACTCCATGTCGGAGGCCGGGTAGTGGGCGGCGAGGTTCTGCATGGGCGGGTTCTCCCACAGCGTGTCGTCGATCGCCTCGTCGATCAGACCGCCCTGGTTGGCGTACGCGTCGTGGGTGAGCAGCCGGTGCAGGGTGTTGCCGATGAGGTTGCGCAGCGGTTCGTTGCCCGCGACCATCAGCAGGGCGAGCTGGTGGACCATCTCCTCGTCGGTCAGCTTCGCCTGGTGCTGCATCAGCCATGAGGTGACGTCGTCCCCGGGCCGGGTCCGCTTCAGCCCCACCAGTTCGCCGATGGCCCCGAACAGCACCTCCATCGCCTTCTCGGCGTTGATGCCGTCGAACATGCCGGTGATGCCGAACACGATCCGGTCACCGATGTCCGCGGGGACGCCGAAGAGTTCGTTGAACACGAACAGCGGCAGCTGCTTGGCGTAGTCGCCGAGCAGGTCGGCCGAACCGCGCGAACCGAACTGGGAGATGAGGAAGTTGGAGACCTGCTCGGTGCTCTGGCTGAGCCGGCGCGAGTCGACGCGTGCCATGCTGTCCGTGATCGCCTGACGCAGCCGCAGATGCTCGGCGCCGTCGGTGAACATGGCGTTGGGCCGGTAGGCGAGCACGGGCGCGATCGGGCTGTCCGGGGGAATCCGGCCCTCGTTGAGGTCCCGCCAGCGGCGCGCGTCCTTACGGAAGGAGCCGGAGTCCTGGAGGAGCTGGAGCGCGGTGGCGTAGTCGGTGACGAGGGTGGCCTCGACCCCCGGGGCCAGCTCGACGGGCGCGGTGGGCCCGTAGTGCCGCAGGAAGGCGTAGTAGGCCTGCGGGTCAGCCGCGAACTCCGGGCCGTGCAGCGGCACTCTGCCGCCGCTGTTGTGCGCCGGGCACCCGGGCGGGGGCACGGGGGCGGTGGGTTGGTCCATTTCTGCTCCTAGTGGGCACGGTCCTGCAGGTGACGGACGAGAGTGATCAGCGCTTCGGCCGACGACCTCTCGTCGCGTGCGTCGCAGGTGACGACGGGGGTGTCGTCGAGCAGGTCCAGTGCGTCGCGCAGGGCCATCTCGTCGCGCAGCGGCGAGCCGTCGAAGTGGTTGACGGCGATGGCGTAGTCGAGTCCGTACTGCTCGATCAGATCGATCACGGCGAAGGAGTCCGCGAGTCGCTCGGGGTCGACCAGCACCAGCGCGCCGAGCGCGCCGCGCGCCATGTCCTCCCACATCTGTACGAAGCGCTGCTGGCCCGGAGTTCCGAACAGGTAGAGCACGACACGGTCGCTGATGGTCAGCCGGCCGAAGTCCATGGCGACCGTGGTGGTGGTCTTGCCCTGGACGCCCTTGAGGTCGTCGACCGACTCGGCGGCCCGGGTCATCGTCTCCTCGGTGGACAGCGGCTCGATCTCGGAGATCGCACCGATGAACGTGGTCTTGCCCACCGCGAAGTGGCCGACCACGAGGATCTTCACCGCCGTCTGTGTGGCGCCCTCACGGACGTACGCGTGCTCATCCAAACTTGGCCCTGAGACCATTCAGCACCTCCTCCAGGATCTCCCTGTCGGCGAGCGGAGCCCGCTGCACGGGCGGGCGGGTGACGAGGTAGCCGCCCTCGGTCAGGGCGGCGAGGAGGATCTTGACCACACCGAGGGGCAGTTGGGTGTGCCCCGCGATCTCGGCGACCGAGAGATAGCCCGCCGAGCACAGGTCGAGCAGGCTCTGTTCCTCGGGGGACAGCCGGGTGGGCCGCTGCTGGTGGTCGGCGGCGGCCGTGACCAGCGTGATGAGGGAGAGCTGTTCCTCGTCGGGCAGTCCGCGTCCCTTGGTGATGACGTACGGACGCACTAACTCCGGCGTCTGCGACTCCAGTTCGTCGAAGCCCGTCATGACCGGGCGCCGAGGTTCTCGCGCGGCGGCGTGGTCAGCGCCTTGCCGAGCTGGCCGACGAGCTGCTGCATACGGAAGGTGATGTCCTGCATGTCGACGTCCGGCGACGCCGAGACGCCGAGGTAGGCACCCTCGCCCGCGGAGATCAGGAAGACCCAGCCGCCGTCGAACTCGACGAGCGTCTGGCGCCACTTCTGGCTCGTGTCCTCGCAGAAGAAGGCGAGCGAGCGGCTGAGCGACTGCACACCGCTCATCGCCGCGGCCACCCGGTCCGCGTCGTCCTTGCCGAAGTCCTGCGTCCGTGCCATCAGCAGGCCGTCGGCGGAGATCAGGACGGCGTGCAGGGCCCCGGGAATCTCCAGGGCGCTGTCAAGCATCCATGACAGATCGTCGTTCACGAGAACTCATGCCCTTCGCTGCTTGCACCACGGGTGCTGCTCGACTGTTCCGCGGGATCCGTCTGCGTGGCCCGGCCCGACTTGGTGCCTCGCTGGAAGGCGCCCATGATGGCGGCCGTCTCCGCGCCCGAGCGGGTGGCGGGGCCGGAACCGTTGGACGCCGTGCCGGGCACGATGGCCATCGGCCGCTTGCGGCGGCGCTTCGGCAGGCCGTCGGAGGTGGTGGTCATAGGCATGGCGGACTCGGGACCACCGCGGCCCTGAGGTGCCACGGCGGGGACGACCGGGGCCGGCTCCTTCTGCTCGGGAGCGCTGGTGAGCAGGTCGTGCGGCAGGAGCAGGACGGCGCGGACACCTCCGTAGGGGGAGCTGGAGTCCACGGACACCTCGAAGCCGAAGCGTTCGCTGAGGACGCCGATCACCGCGAAGCCGAACTGCGGCGGGTTGCCGAGTGCGGAGACGCCCGAGACGCGGTCACTGGTGAGCAGCTTCTCGGCGCGGGCCCGCTCTTCGTCGTTCATACCGACACCCGCGTCGTCGACGACGATGCAGATTCCCTTGGGCACGGTACGAATGTTGATTTCGACGACGGTGTCGGGGCTGGAATAGCTCGTCGCGTTGTCCAGCAGTTCCGCGAGGGCCAGTGCCACGGGTTCCACGGCACGGCTGGTGATACCGAAGTCCACCTGCGAGAGAATCTCCACCCGCCGGTAGTGACGGACCCTGCCCTGCGCGCTGCGCACCACGTCGTACACCGACGCGACATCGCGCTGACGTCCCAGCCAGCCGTCGCAGAGCACGGCGATGGACTGGGCGCGACGGCCGAACTGGGAGTTCGTGTGGTCGATCTCCAGGAGGTCCTGGAGAATCACCGACTCGCCGTATTTGTTCTGGAGCCGCGAGACAATCAACTGCTGTTCCGCGGCGAGACCCTGAAGCGTCCGCATCGCGGACTTCAGGACCGTTTTCGTAGCCTCGTCGGCTCTTTCCTGAGCTGCCTCGACGGATTTCGCGTACCCGTTCTCGAGCTCGGTGTGACGAGCCCGGAGATCTGCGAACTCCTGCCTTAACGTCCGCGCCGCCCTGCGCTGACGAACAATGAGGGCGACGGCGACGAGTACGGCGACGAGGAGAGCCCAGAGTACCGGGTTCTGTATGTAATCAGTCATAAGACTCTCTTCAGGCGACTGACGGCCAGTTGCTGAATTCCCGTCAATTGCGGGTGGACCGGCGGACCGCCCGTACCTGGGTTGCCGCCCGGACTGTCCCCGTAGTCGGAGATGTCGTCTTGCACCCATCCGCCCGCTCTACAAGCGAGCGTGATCGTATCACCACAAGAACGGATCACAGACCGTCAAGAGCGGGGACACTGATGAACATTGACGGTCCGTCAGTCGCACCCGAGGAGGAGTTCCCGAGGCCGCCGAGAGGACATGCGACAGGGCAACCGATAAACGGCCTTCCGGTACATTCGGGCGACAACAGAGCAATCGATGCATACCGGGAACGACAAAACCCGCATCCGGCGGAACGCCGAATGCGGGTATCGAGCACTCACCGAGCGGAATCGCTCGACACGGAGAGTGAGAGTGTCCGAGGGGGGACTTGAACCCCCACGCCCGATAAAGGGCACTAGCACCTCAAGCTAGCGCGTCTGCCATTCCGCCACCCGGACAAGGTGTCTGTCGTGCGGGTTCCCCCGCGGCGACATGGACAACAATACCAAGGTTTCGGAGTGCGTTTCACCTGCATATCCGCCTGCCGGGACCCCCGTCGCCCGGTGGGTCGGGGGATCACCGTGGGTGACCGGGCGGTCACCTCGTCACGGTTCCGGCCGGTGGGCGTGGGGTCAGGGCATCAGCTGGTACTCCGGGAAGTTCCCCGGCAGCCGCTCCCCCGCCGGGCCCCGGGTGACCGCGCGGACCAGCAGCTCGCCGCCGACGAACGCGCCCCGCCAGGACGCGCCGAAGCCGCCGAACAGCTCGTCGCGGTCGCCGCGCGAGCGGGGCCGGCCGTGGCCGACCTTGAAGACGCGGATGTGCGGGGCCAGTCGGTCGTAGGTGGCCCGGTCGTCCGTGGAGAGCGTGGCGACCAGGGCGCCGTTGGACGCGTTCATCGCGGCCAGCAGCTCCGCCTCCGTGTCGACCAGGACGATGGTGTCGACCGGACCGAACGGCTCCGCGTGGTGCAGCGGCGAGGACGGCGGCGGATTGAGCAGCATGACCGGCTGGACGTACGCCGAGGTGTCCTGGCCCGGCAGGAAGCGGGCGTCGGCCAGGCTGCCGCGGTACAGCGGGACCGCGCCGCGGTCGATGGCCTCGGCGACCTGGTCGTGCAGCTCCTTCGCCTTGGCCGCGTTGATCACCGGCCCGAGGTCCAGCCGTGGGTAGGGGTCCGCGCGCTGTTCGACGGCCAGCGGGTGGCCGACCGTCAGGGTGCGCACCGCCGGGAGGTAGGCCGCGAGGAAGGCGTCGAACAGAGTGCGCTGGACGACGAAGCGCGGGTACGCCGTGCAGCGCTGCTTGCCGTAGTCGAAGAGCTTGGGGATCACCGCCCCGAGGGTGTCCCAGTCCGAGTAGTTCCAGATGCCCCAGGTGTTGAGTCCCTCCTGTTCGAGGACGTGCCGTTTGCCGAGGTCGGCGACGGCGGTGGCCACGGCGGCGCCGGTGTCCCGGCCGCCGACGAAGGAGACGCAGCCGATCTCGGGCGCCCGCACCAGCGCCTCGGACAGTTCGCCGCCGCTGCCGCTGACGAGGGTGACCGGGACGCCCTCGCGGGCGGCGAGCGCGCAGGCCAGGGTCAGACAGGCGACCCCGCCGTCGGTGGGGGCCTTGGCGATGACCGCGTTGCCGGCCAGGGCCTGCACCAGCATCGCGTGCACGAGCACGCTCATCGGGTAGTTCCAGCTCGCGATGTTGGAGACCGGGCCGTCCAGCGGGGCCCGGCCGGCCGTCATCGCCTCGATGCCGTCGACGTACCAGCGCACCCCGTCGACGGCCCGGTCGACATCGGCCTGGGCCGACCGCCAGGGCTTGCCGATCTCCCAGACGAGCAGCAGGGCGAGGAGTTCGCGGTGTTCGGCGAGGGCGTCGAGGGTGGCGGCGACCCGGGCCCGGCGTTCGGCCGGCGGCACGTGCCGCCAGGCGCGGTGCTGGTCGAGGGCAGCCCGGACGGCCCGGTGCGCCGTGGCCCCGTCGAGGCGCGGCGGGCCCGCGACGGGGCCGCCGTCGACCGGGCTGGTGGCGGGCAGCGGACGGCCGTCCGCCTGCCAGCCGGCGTTCCAGAGGTTGAGGACCCGGTCGTCCCGGAAGGCCTCCGGGGCGACGGCGAGGCAGCGGCGCCAGGCGTCGGTCCAGGAGGTGCCGGACTTGAGGGTGAGGGTGGTGGCCATGGGGATGCTCCGCTCTCGGTGCACGGTCGAGAGGAATCGAGTCGAGGGAATCGAGTGGAGAGGAATCGAGTCGAGAGGAATCGAGTCGAGAGGAAGTCGATGGGAAAGGACGTTCGAAGGGAGAGGGTGTTCGAGGGGAGACGCGCGTCGGTCGGCGGGACGGGAGGGCCCGGGCGGGCGGCCTCGGGCCCCGCCCAGGTCAGGCCTCTCCCTCCAGTACGGCAAGGGCGAGGCGCGCGGTCTCCGTCGGTGTGCCGCCCACCCGGACGCCCACCGCTTCCAGCGCGGCCTTCTTCGCCCGCGCGGTCCCGGAGGAGCCCGACACGATCGCGCCGGCGTGTCCCATCGTCCTGCCCTCGGGCGCGGTGAACCCGGCGATGTAGCCGACGACGGGCTTGCTGACGTGGTCGCGGACGAAGGCGGCCGCGCGTTCCTCGGCGTCGCCGCCGATCTCGCCGATGAGGACGATCAGTTCGGTCTCGGGGTCGTCCTGGAAGGCGGCCAGGCAGTCGATGTGGCTGGTGCCGACGACCGGGTCGCCGCCGATGCCGACACAGGTGGAGAACCCGATGTCCCGCAGCTCGTACATGAGCTGGTAGGTGAGCGTGCCGGACTTGGAGACCAGGCCGATCCGGCCCGGCTTGGTGATGTCGGCCGGGATGATGCCCGCGTTGGACCGGCCGGGGGTGATCAGGCCGGGGCAGTTGGGGCCGATGACCCGCGTGCCGCGTGCCCGCGCGTACGCCGTGAACGCGACGGAGTCGTGGACCGGGACGCCCTCGGTGATGACGACGGCGAGCCCGATGCCGGCGTCGGCCGCCTCGGTCACCGCCGCCCGGACGAAGGCGGGCGGGACGAAGACGACGCTCACGTCGGCGCCGGTCGTCTCGATGCCCTCGGCGACGGATCCGAGGACGGGGACGGCGCGGTCACCGAAGTCGACGGTGCGGCCCGCCTTGCGCGGGTTGACGCCGCCGACGACGTTCGTGCCGGCCGCGAGCATGCGCCGGGTGTGCTTCATGCCCTCGCCGCCGGTCATGCCCTGGACGAGGACCCTGCTCTCCTGGGTGAGGTAGATGGCCATGGTCTGCGGTCTCCTCAGGCTGCGGTGGCGAGGTGGGCGGCACGGCGGGCGGCGCCGTCCATGGTGGTGGCCTGCTCGACCAGGGGATGCCCTTGGGCGTCGAGGATCGCCCGCCCCCGGGCCGCGTTGTTGCCGTCGAGCCGGACGACGAGCGGTCTGGTCAGCCGTACGGTGTCCAGGGCCCGCACGATGCCCTCGGCGACGGCGTCACAGGCGGTGATGCCGCCGAAGACGTTGACGAAGACCGACCGCACGGCCGGGTCGGACAGGATGACGGAGAGGCCGTCGGCCATGATCTGCGCGGACGCCCCGCCACCGATGTCGAGGAAGTTGGCGGGCCGGGCGCCGCAGCCGGCCACCACGTCGAGGGTCGACATGACCAGGCCCGCGCCGTTGCCGATGACGCCGACCTCGCCGTCGAGCTTCACGTAGGTGAGGCCCTTGGCGGCGGCCACCGCCTCCAGCGGGTCGGCGTGCCCGGCCACGTCGGCGCCCCAACGGGCCTGCCGGAAGGACGCGTTGTCGTCGAGGGTGACCTTGCCGTCGAGGGCGAGGATCCGGCCCCGCGCGGTGCGCACGAGCGGGTTGACCTCGACGAGCAGGGCGTCCTCGCGGACCAGCACCTGCCAGAGGCGGACCAGGACGTCGACGGTCTGCGCCGGAAGGCCGGCCGCCGCGGCGATCTCGGCCGCCTTCGACGGGGTGACGCCCTCCGCGGGGTCGATGGGGATCCGGGCGACGGCCTCGGGCCGGGTGGCGGCGACCTCCTCGATGTCCATGCCGCCCTCGGCGGAGGCGATCGCGAGGAACCGGCCGTCCGCGCGGTCCAGTACATAGGAGACGTAGAACTCGGTCTCGATGTCGACGGGTTCGGCCAGCATCACCGTGCCGACCGTGTGCCCCTTGATGTCCATGCCCAGGATCTGACGGGCCGTGATCTCGGCGGCGGCCGGGTCGGCGGCGACCTTGACCCCGCCCGCCTTGCCCCGGCCACCGGTCTTCACCTGCGCTTTCACCACCACACGACCGCCCAGCCGGCGGGCGATCCCGCGCGCCTCCTTGGGCGAGTCGGTGACCTCCGCCCTCGGCACCACGATGCCGTGTTCCTCGAAGAGTTGCCTTGCCTGGTGCTCGTACAGGTCCATCTCGGCTCCCGTCTAAAAGTGCCGCACGCCCCCTGGACACCACCCACCGGATGCGGGATAACAAGCTTCATACAGTATTCGTCGACTGTATGCAATGTACCGCGAGAGCCTTCCAACCCCCTACGAAGGGACGGGACTTCGCCATGCCCGACGACACCCAGGACGTGATTTCCGGTGGTCATCTCGTTGCCAAGGCACTGAAGGCCGAGGGGGTCGACCGCATCTACACCCTCTGCGGCGGCCACATCATCGACATCTACGACGGCTGCGTCGACGAGGGCATAGAAGTCGTCGACGTGCGCCACGAACAGGTCGCCGCCCACGCCGCCGACGGCTACGCCCGCGTCACCGGCAAGCCCGGCTGCGCGGTCGTCACGGCCGGCCCCGGCACCACCGACGCCGTCACCGGCGTCGCCAACGCCTTCCGCGCGGAGTCCCCGATGCTGCTGATCGGCGGTCAGGGAGCGATCACCCAGCACAAGATGGGCTCCCTCCAGGACCTCCCGCACGTCGACATGATGGCGCCGATCACCAAGTTCTCGGCGACGGTGCCCGACACGGCCCGCGCGGCCGACATGGTGTCCATGGCGTTCCGCGAGTGCTACCACGGCGCGCCCGGCCCCTCCTTCCTGGAGATCCCGCGCGACGTCCTGGACGCCAAGGTGCCCGTGGCGAAGGCACGCGTGCCCCAGCCCGGCGCCTACCGCGCCTCCACCCGCTCGGCCGGCGACCCCGACGCGATCGAGAAGCTCGCCGACCTGCTCGTGCACGCCGAGAAGCCCGCGATCCTGCTCGGCAGCCAGGTCTGGACGACCCGCGGCACCGAGGCGGCCGTCGAGCTGGTGCGCACGCTGAACATCCCGGCGTACATGAACGGCGCCGGCCGCGGCACCCTGCCGCCGGGCGACCCGCACCACTTCCAGCTCTCCCGGCGGTACGCCTTCTCGAACGCCGACGTCATCGTGATCGTCGGCACGCCCTTCGACTTCCGCATGGGCTACGGCAAGCGGCTCTCGCCGGACGCGACCGTCGTGCAGATCGACCTCGACTACCGCACGGTCGGCAAGAACCGCGACATCGACCTCGGCATCGTCGGCGACGCCGGCCTGGTGCTGAAGTCGGTGACCGAGGCGGCCTCCGGACGGATCGACGGCGGCGCCTCGAAGCGCAAGGAATGGCTGGACGAGCTGCGCGCGGCCGAACAGACCGCCCTCGACAAGCGGCTGCCCCAGCTGCGCTCGGACGCCTCCCCCATCCACCCCTACCGGCTGGTCAGCGAGATCAACGACTTCCTCACCGAGGACTCGATCTACATCGGCGACGGCGGCGACATCGTCACCTTCTCCGGACAGGTCGTCCAGCCCAAGTCGCCGGGCCACTGGATGGACCCCGGCCCGCTGGGCACCCTCGGCGTCGGCGTCCCCTTCGTGCTCGCGGCCAAGCAGGCACGGCCCGACAAGGAGGTCGTCGCCCTCTTCGGCGACGGCGCGTTCTCCCTCACCGGCTGGGACTTCGAGACGCTCGTGCGCTACGACCTCCCGTTCGTCGGCATCGTCGGCAACAACTCCTCCATGAACCAGATCCGTTACGGCCAGGCCGCCAAGTACGGCCTGGAGCGCGAGCGGGTCGGCAACACCCTCGGCGACGTCCACTACGACAAGTTCGCCCAGATGCTGGGCGGTTACGGCGAGGAGGTGCGCGACCCCGCCGACATCGGCCCCGCGCTGCGCCGCGCCCGGGAGTCCGGGAAGCCCTCGCTGATCAACGTCTGGGTCGACCCGGACGCGTACGCCCCCGGAACCATGAACCAGACCATGTACAAGTGAGGTGAGCCCGTGACCACGAAGGCCCTCGAAGGCATCCGCGTCCTCGACATGACGCACGTCCAGTCGGGTCCGTCCGCGACCCAGCTGCTCGCCTGGCTCGGCGCGGACGTCGTCAAACTGGAGGCGCCGTCCGGTGACATCACGCGCGGGCAGCTGCGCGATCTCCCGGACGTCGACTCCCTCTACTTCACGATGCTCAACTGCAACAAGCGGAGCATCACCCTCAACACCAAGACCGAGCGCGGCAAGGAAATCCTCACCGAGCTGATCCGGCGCTCCGACGTCATGGTCGAGAACTTCGGTCCGGGCGCGGTCGACCGCATGGGGTTCACCTGGGACCGCATCCAGGAGATCAACCCGCGGATCGTCTACGCCTCCATCAAGGGGTTCGGGGACGGCCCGTACACCAACTTCAAGGCCTACGAGGTCGTCGCCCAGGCCATGGGCGGATCGATGTCGACCACGGGCTTCGAGGACGGACCGCCGCTGGCGACGGGGGCCCAGATCGGGGACTCGGGGACGGGGGTGCACGCCGTCGCGGGGATTCTCGCCGCGCTGTACCAGCGCGAGAACACCGGGCGCGGGCAGCGGGTCAACGTGGCCATGCAGCACGCCGTGCTCAACCTGTGCCGGGTGAAGCTGAGGGACCAGCAGCGCCTGGCGCACGGGCCGCTCGCCGAATACCCCAACGAGGACTTCGGCGACGAGGTGCCCCGCTCCGGCAACGCCTCCGGCGGCGGCCAGCCCGGCTGGGCGGTCAAGTGCGCGCCCGGCGGCCCCAACGACTATGTGTACGTGATCGTGCAGCCCGTCGGATGGCGGCCGCTGAGCGAGCTGATCGGGCGGCCCGAGCTGGCCGACGACCCCGAGTGGGCGACCCCGCAGGCCCGGCTGCCCAAGCTGAGCAAGATGTTCCAGCTGATCGAGGAGTGGTCCTCGACCCTGCCCAAGTGGGAGGTACTGGAGCGACTCAACGCCCACAACATCCCGTGCGGGCCGATCCTGTCCACCAGGGAGATCGTCGAGGACGAGTCGCTGGCCGCCAACGAGATGGTGGTCCGCGTCCCGCACCCGCGGCGCGGCGAGTTCGTGACCGTCGGCAGTCCCCTGAAGCTCTCCGACTCCCCCGTCGAGGTGACCACCTCACCGCTGCTCGGCGAGCACAACGAGGAGATCTACGTGGGCGAGCTGGGCCTCGGCGACGAGGAACTGCGCCTGCTCAAGTCGAACGGGGTGATCTGACGTGATGGCCGAGGACCGGATCCTGCGGGTGCGGACGCTGCTCGACGAGGTGCGGGCCGCGGGACGCACCGCGCTCACCGCGCCCGAGGGCAAGGTGATCGCCGACGCGTACGGGATCGCCGTACCGGGAGAGGAACTGGCGACCGACGTCGAGGAGGCGGTGGCGTACGCGGCGCGGTTCGGCGGGCCGGTGGTGATGAAGATCGTCTCGCCGGACATCCTGCACAAGACCGACGCCGGCGGTGTGGTCGTGGGCGTCGAGGGCGCGGCGGACGTACGGGCCGCGTTCCACCGGATCGTTCGGAACGCGCGGGCCTACGACGGCTCGGCGCGGATCGAGGGCGTGCAGATCCAGGAGCTGCTGCCGAAGGGGCAGGAGGTCATCGTCGGGGCGGTCACCGATCCGACGTTCGGGAAGGTGGTGGCGTTCGGGCTCGGCGGGGTGCTGGTCGAGGTGCTCAAGGACGTCACCTTCCGGCTGGCGCCGGTGGACGCCGACGAGGCGCTGTCGATGCTGGACTCGATCCGGGCGGCGGAGATCCTGCGCGGGGTGCGCGGGCAGGCCGGGGTGGACCGGTGGGCGGTGGCCGAGCAGATCCGCCGGGTGTCCCAACTGGTCGCGGACTTCCCGGAGATCGCCGAGGTGGACCTCAACCCGGTGATCGCCACGCCGGAGGGCGCGGTGGCCGCCGACATCCGGGTGATCCTCGCCGAGTCGCGGCCCGCGCCGCGCCGGACGTACACCCGCGAGGAGATCCTCGTCTCGATGCGCCGGCTGATGCAGCCCGCGTCGGTCGCCGTGATCGGCGCCTCCAACGAGCAGGGCAAGATCGGCAATTCGGTGATGCGCAACCTCGTCGACGGCGGATTCGCCGGCGACATCCATCCGGTGAACCCCCGGGCCGATGACATCCAGGGCCGCAAGGCGTACAAGAGTGTCACCGACGTTCCCGGTGAGGTGGATGTGGCGGTCTTCGCGATCCCCGCCAAGTTCGTGGCCACGGCCCTGGAGGAGGTGGGACGCAAGGGGATCCCCAACGCGGTGCTCATCCCCTCCGGTTTCGCTGAGACCGGCGAGCACGAGCTCCAGGCGGAGATCGTGGCGATCGCCGAACGGTACGGCGTGCGCCTCCTCGGCCCGAACATCTACGGCTACTACTCGACGTGGCAGGACCTGTGCGCCACGTTCTGCACGCCGTACGACGTCAAGGGCGGGGTGGCGCTGACCTCCCAGTCGGGCGGCATCGGGATGGCCGTCCTGGGGTTCGCGCGGACCACGAAGACGGGGGTGTCGGCGATCGTCGGGCTAGGCAACAAGTCGGACCTGGACGAGGACGACCTGCTGACCTGGTTCGGCGAGGACCCGCACACCCGGTGCATCGCGATGCACCTGGAGGACCTCAAGGACGGGCGCGCGTTCGTGGCGGCCGCGCGGGAGACCGTCCCGAGGAAGCCGGTGGTGGTCCTCAAGGCGGGGCGGACGGCGGCGGGCGCGAGGGCCGCCGGCTCGCACACCGGGGCGCTCGCGGGCGACGACGCGGTGTACGACGACATCCTGCGCCAGGCGGGCGTCATCCGGGCGCCCGGGCTGAACGACATGCTGGAGTACGCGCGCGCGTTGCCGGTGCTGCCCACCCCCCAGGGCGACAACGTCGTGATCATCACCGGCGCGGGCGGCAGCGGGGTGCTGCTGTCGGACGCGGTGACCGACAACGGCCTGACGCTGATGGAGATCCCGCCGGACCTCGACGCGGCCTTCCGGGAGTTCATCCCGCCCTTCGGGGCCGCGGGCAACCCGGTCGACATCACCGGGGGCGAGCCGCCGTCGACGTACGAGGCGACGATCCGGCTGGGTCTCGAGGACCCGCGGATCCACGCGCTGGTCCTCGGCTACTGGCACACCATCGTCACTCCCCCGATGGTGTTCGCGGAGCTGACCGCGCGCGTGGTGGCCGAGTTCCGGGAGCGCGGCATCGAGAAGCCGGTGGTGGCCTCGCTCGCCGGGGACGTCGAGGTCGAGGAGGCCTGCCAGTACCTGTACGAGCGGGGGGTCGTGGCGTACCCGTACACGACCGAACGACCGGTGGCCGTACTCGGCGCCAAGTACCGGTGGGCGCGGGCGGCGGAGAGGCTGGGGGGCGGTTCATGACGTGAGCGAGAGGGGGCCGGCCGACGGGTGCGCGTCGGCCGGCCCCGGGACCCGTGCGCGCACGAAAGGCATTGGACAGGGGGCGCTGGCCAGAACTTTCGACGCAAGGGGTGCTACACAGACATGACAACCACCGACTTCTCGACGTCCCTCCCCTACCGGGAGGTGACGGACCGCAACGGCCGCGTGTACCGGATCGGCGAGACCGACCGGGACATCATGGGGCGGCCACGCTGGACCATGGTGCTCTTCCCGTGGATGGGCATGCTCGGCATCAGTTCCTCGGAGTACGCGTTCACCTCGGCCGAGGACACCCTGCACGAGGCCCATCTGTGGAACAGCGGGCACATCTTCTGGCTGATGGGCGTCTGGGTGTTCTTCCAGGCGGCCGTCGCCTTCCCCGCCGGGCAACTGCGGGAGAGCGGCCGGCTCCCCGCGCGGTACGCGATGATGCTGGGCGCGCTGGGCACGGTCTGCGGCTATGTGTCGCTGGCGTTCGCGCCGCATGTGATCGTCGCCTACATCGGCTTCGGCATGTTCAGCGGCATCGGCGCCGGCCTCGTCTACGCGACCTGCGTGAACATGGTCGGCAAGTGGTACCCGGAGCGCAAGGGCGGCAAGACGGGCCTGGTCAACGGCGGTTTCGCCTACGGCTCGGTGCCCTTCGTGTTCCTCTTCACCTCGTACATGGACCTGAGCAACTACCAGGGCGTCCTGGTGATGGTCGGGCTCATCTGCTGCACGGTCGTCGCGGTCGCCGGCTGGTTCTTCAAGGACCCGCCGAAGAACTGGTGGCCCGCGCACGTCGACCCGCTGCGGATGACCGACGACCCGAAGATCCGCCGGGCGCTGGAGAAGAACCCGCCGGCGGTGAAGCAGTACACCCCGAAGGAGGCCGCCCGTACCCCCGTGCTGTGGATGATGTGGTTCTGTCTGCTGTGCACGGCCGGCATCAACATCTTCGGCATCGCCTTCCAGGTGCCGTTCGGCAAGGACATGGGCTTCGCGGGCGGGATCGTGGCCACGGCGATGTCCCTGAAGGCGATCGTCAACGGCACCGGGCGCGGCGTGATCGGCTGGATCTCCGACCGCTACGGCCGCCGCAACACACTGATCATCGTCTGCATCGTGCTGGGCATCGCCCAGTTCGGCGTGCTGGTCTCCGGCCAGATGGGCAGCATGCCGTTCTTCCTGTTCTGCTCCATGGTCTCGGGCTTCGGCGGCGGCGCGATCTTCCCGCTGTTCGCCGCGATGACCGCGGACTACTTCGGCGAGAACAACAACGCCTCCAACTACGGCATGGTCTACAGCTCGAAACTGATCTCGGGCCTCGTGGGGTCCGGGATGGGCGCGGTGGTGGTGAACGCGTGGGACTACGAGGGCGCGTTCGTCATCGCGGGCTCCATCGGGCTGGCCTCCGCCGTACTGGCGCTCTTCCTCAGGGCTCCGGACCGGCCGAAGACCCGGGACGTGGTCCCCAACCCCCAGCCGCTCGGCGAGGAGATGGCGTGACACGTCCTCGTCCGGCGACCGGCTGACGCCGCACGCGCGTGTGGAGGCCCTCCCCCGTGGCACGCCGGGAGGGCCCCACGCGCGCGTGGGGGGGCCCGGGCCCGGTGATCCTGTCAGTCCTTCGCCCGCGCGTGGTACGAGCGGCGGGTGTGTTCCGTGTGCTCGCGCATGAGGTGCGTCGCGCGCTGCTCGTCGTGGTCGGCGATCGCCGCGATGAGGTCGCGGTGTTCGATCCAGGACTGCTGGCCGCGCCGGCGGGCGATGGGCGTGTAGTACCAGCGGACGCGGCGGTCGACCTGGGCCGCGAGTTCGGCGAGGACGGCGTTGCCCGCCAGCTCCATGATCTTGGCGTGGAAGCGGGCGTTGAGGGCGACGGCCGCGTCGACGTCGTCGCCCTCCACCGCGCCCATGCCCAGGGCCAGGATCTCCTCCAGGGCCCCGATGCCGGCCTCGTCCGCGTGCGCGGCGGCGAGTCGGGCCGCCTCGGCCTCCAGCAGCGTACGGACGGTGAGGAGTTGGTCGGCCTCGTCCTCCGTCGGCTCGTGCACGAACGCGCCCTGCGCGGGCCTGAGGTCCACCCAGCCCTCGGTGTTGAGCCGCTGGAGCGCCTCCCGCACCGGCTGCCGGGACACGCCCAGGTGCCCGGCCAGCTCGCTCTCCACGAGGTGCTGGCCGGGCCGCAGGGCCCGGGTGGTGATGAGTTCGAGCAGTGCCTCGTAGACGCGGTCGCGCAGTGGTCCGGGCCGTTCGAGCTTGGGCACCGCACCCTGCGGCAGTCCTGTCGACAACATCGGTCGGTCCCCTCCTGGGCAGCACGCGGGCAACCGCAGCCGGAAAGCCACGTGTTCGGCCGTACGCGGGCCGCCGTACGCGACGGCGCACCGCCTACAGCCGAGTATCGATTGTCTTTCGTCTACAGTCTACGGCGCACCGGGGTCCAGAGCCGGGCGCAGTCGGCTCCGTCACATCACCGGTCAGGGGCAGCGCACGACCTGTCCGGCGTACGACAGGTTGCCGCCGAAGCCGAAGAGGAGCACCGGGTCCCCGGTGGTGAGGACGCCCTGCTCGACGAGCTTGGAGAAGGCCAGCGGGATGCTGGCGGCGGAGGTGTTGCCCGACTCCGTGACGTCCCGCGCGACCACCGCGTTGACGGCACCGATCTTCTCCGCGAGGGGCTCGATGATCCGCAGGTTCGCCTGGTGCAGGACGACGGCCGCGAGGTCCTCGGGCCCGAGCCCCGCCCGCTCGCAGGCCTGCCGGGCGAGCGGCGGCAGCTTCTGGGTGGCCCAGCGGTAGACGCTCTGCCCCTCCTGCGCGAACCGCGCCGGCTGCCCCTCGATGCGCACCGCGTTGCCCATCTCGGGCACCGACCCCCACAGCACCGGCGCGATCCCGGGCTCGGCGCCGTCGGGACAGGCCTCGACGACGGCCGCCCCCGCCCCGTCGCCCACGAGCACACAGGTCGTGCGGTCGGTCCAGTCCGCCACCTCTGACATCTTGTCGGCGCCGATGACCAGCGCACGGGTCGCCGCACCCGCCCGCACGGTGTGGTCGGCGGTGGCCAGCGCGTGGGTGAATCCGGCGCACACGACGTTGACGTCCATCGCGGCCGGGCTCGGGACGCCGAGGCGCGCGGCGACCCGGGCGGCCATGTTGGGCGAGCGGTCGACCGCCGTGGAGGTGGCGACCAGCACCAGGTCGATGTCCCCGGGCGTGAGGCCGGCCGTGGCGAGGGCCTTGGCGGCGGCGTGCGCGGCCAGCTCGTCCACGGGCTCGTCGGGGCCGGCGATGTGGCGGGTGCGGATGCCCACCCGGCTCCTGATCCACTCGTCACTGGTGTCGACCATGCCCGCCAGGTCCTCGTTGGTGAGCACCCTGGCGGGCTGGTAGTGGCCGACTGCGGCGATGCGCGAGCCGTTCATGTGGGAGTCCCCCTCGTTGCCGTGGGTTGCGGGATCCACCAGTCTGATCAGTGACTCACGGGTACGAGGACAGGTGTTGCGACAGGAAACGGGCGCCGGGCTTGTCGGCTTCCCGCTATCCCTCGGACGCCCGAACACTTCCCGAACGCCTGCCCGCGAGCAGCGCGAACGCCGACGGCACGAGACGTCTCGGCCGGTCAGCCGGTGAACAGCTTCGTGGCCTTCTGCACCAGCTCGTACAGACCGTAGGCGAGCGGCAGGCCCACCCACAGCCAGGCGAAAGCGATCAGTGGCCGCCGGTCAGGCGGACTCGGGCTGCTGTCGGGCTGCGACATCGACGGCCTCCTTCGGGGCGGGGACATGGTGGCGGGGGTCGACGGGGCGGACCAGCTCGTTGGCGACGAAGCCGACGGCGAGCAGTCCGATCATGATGAACAGGGACAGGGAGTAGAGGTCCGCGCCGTGCTTGCCGGCCTCCTCCTGCCGGTCGGCGATCCAGTTGACGATCAGCGGGCCGAGCACGCCGGCCGTCGACCAGGCGGTGAGCAGCCGCCCGTGGATCGCGCCGACCTGGTAGGTCCCGAACAGGTCCTTCAGATAGGCGGGGATCGTGGCGAAGCCGCCGCCGTAGAAGGAGAGGATCACCAGGGCGCAGAGGATGAACAGCGGCTTGGAGGAGTCGCCGAGCAGGGCGATCAGGCCGTACGTCAGCGCGCCCGCGCCCAGGTAGACCCGGTAGATGTTCTTGCGGCCGATCAGGTCGGAGGTGGAGGACCAGCCGATGCGCCCGGCCATGTTGGCGGCCGAGAGCAGGGCGACGAAGCCCGCGGCGGCCGTGACGGAGACCGGGGTGGAGGTGTCGGAGAAGAAGTCCGTGATCATCGGGGCGGCCTTCTCCAGGATGCCGATGCCGGCGGTCACGTTCATGCAGAGGACCACCCACAGGCACCAGAACTGCGGGGTGCGCACCGCGGCGGCGGCCGAGACCTGCACCCCCGTCGCGGCGGCCGGTCCCGCCGCGCCGGCCCCGGCCGCCTCGGTCGGCTGGACCGCGCGCGGCACCCGCACCAGCAGCACGCCGAGCGTCATGAAGACCGCGTACGACAGCCCGTGGACGAGGAAGGCGAGCGCGATGCCGGAGTGGTCGGCGCCGAAGGACTCCAGCATCTGCGCCGACCAGGGCGAGGCGATGAGCGCGCCGCCGCCGAAGCCCATGATCGCGATGCCGGTGGCCATGCCGGGCCGGTCGGGGAACCACTTGATCAGTGTGGAGACGGGTGAGATGTAGCCGATGCCGAGGCCGATGCCGCCCACGAAGCCGTAGCCGAGGACGATCAGCCAGTACTGCTCGGTGGCGGCGCCGAGCGCGGAGATCAGGAAGCCGGAGGAGAAGCAGACCAGGGCGACGGTCATCGCCCAGCGCGGCCCGTGGCGCTCGACCAGCGTGCCGCCGAACGCGGCGGACAGCCCGAGCATGACGATGGCGAGCTGGAAGGGCAGCGCGCTCTGCGTGCCGCTGAGGCCGAGCGAGGCCTCCAGCGGCGGTTTGAAGACGGACCAGGCGTAGGCCTGGCCGATGGAGAGGTGGACCGAGAGGGCGGCCGGGGGGACGAGCCAGCGGCTCCAGCCGACCGGTGCGACAGGGGGACTCATGAGTCCCGAACGGTAGGAAGGATCACCGGCGTTGAGAAGGCGGCGCGTCGACCGTATGCGGTGAGCGGTATGCGGACTGCGCCGAACGGTCGGACCGTCCGGTTCGCCTCCGCCTCCGGGACCGCGGTGTGCTCGCGGCCGGTCCGAGACGTCGCTGCGCGAACCCTTGCCGCTCCCACCACCATACTGTAGACAATATTCAGTCGACAGAGTTCGGCAGTTCCTCGGTACCCTCGACCGAACGGAGCTCCCTCACCATGAAAGTCGCAGTCCTCGGCGCCGGTGCGATCGGCGCCTACGTCGGCGCAGCGCTCCACCGCGCGGGCGCCGACGTGCATCTCGTCGCCCGTGGACCGCATCTCGCGGCCATGAGGCGGGACGGGGTGCGGGTGCACAGTCCACGCGGTGACTTCACCGCCCGCGCCCACGCCACCGACGACCCCGCCGAGATCGGCCCGGCCGACTTCGTCTTCCTGGGCCTGAAGGCCAACTCGTACGCGGCGTGCGGGCCGCTGATCGAGCCTCTGCTGCACGACGGCACGGCGGTGATCGCCGCCCAGAACGGCATCCCCTGGTGGTACTTCCACCGGCACGGCGGACCCTACGACGGCCATCGCGTCGAGAGCGTGGACCCCGGCGGCGCGGTCAGTGCGGTGCTCGCGCCCGAACGGGCCGTCGGCTGCGTCGTGTACGCGGCGACCGAGCTCGAAGGACCGGGCGTCGTACGGCACCTGGAAGGCACCCGGTTCTCGATCGGCGAGCCCGACCGCAGCGTCTCGGCGCGGTGCGCCGGGTTCAGCGATGCCATGCGGGCGGGCGGGCTGAAGTGCCCGGTGGAGCCGGACCTGCGCAATGACATCTGGCTCAAACTGCTGGGCAACATCTCCTTCAATCCGATCAGTGCCCTGTCCCGCGCCACCATGCGGCAGATGTGCCTGCACGGCGGCACCCGCAAGGTGATCGAGACCATGATGGCCGAGACGCTCGCCGTCGCCGAGGCCCTCGGCTGCGAGATCGGCGTCTCCATCGAACGCCGGATGGCCGGCGCCGAGAAGGTCGGCGACCACCGCACCTCCACGCTCCAGGACCTGGAGCGCGGCAAGCCGCTCGAACTCGACGTGCTCCTCGCGGCGGTCGTCGAACTGGCGGAGATCACCGGCGTCCAGGTGCCCACCCTGCGCACCGTGCACGCCATCTCGGACCTGCTCGCGCTGAGGAGCGCCGCATGAACGCTGAGGAGCGCCGCATGAACGCTGGGGAGCAGCGCATGAGGAAACGCGACCGAACTCCGAAGACCTACACCCGGCTCACCCACCCCCTGGTGCGCGACTCCCGCGACGCGCCCTTCCGGCCGGCGACCTGGGAGGAGGCCCTGGACCGCGCGGCCTGGGGCCTCGCCCGCCATCGCGGCGCGTTCGGCATGTTCTCCTGCGCCCGGGCCACCAACGAGATGAACTACGTGGCGCAGAAGTTCGCCCGGGTCGTCATGGGCACCAACAACGTCGACTCCTGCAACCGCACCTGTCACGCGCCGAGCGTCGCGGGTCTGACGGCCGCCTTCGGCTCCGGCGGCGGGACGTCGTCGTACGAGGAGATCGAGCACACCGACGTCATCGTGATGTGGGGCTCCAACGCCCGCTTCGCGCACCCGATCTTCTTCCAGCACGTGCTGAAGGGCATCAGGAACGGCGCCCGGATGTACGCGGTCGACCCGCGCCGCACCTCCACCGCCGAGTGGGCGGAGAGCTGGCTCGGGATCGACGTCGGCACGGACATCCCGATGGCACACGCGATCGGCCGCGAGATCATCCACGCGGGCCTGGCCAACGAGGCGTTCGTCCAGCGGGCGACGAGCGGCTTCGAGGAGTACCGGAAGCTGGTCGAGCCCTGGACCCTGTCGCTCGCCGAGAAGGTGACGGGCGTACCGGCCGCCGCCATCAGGGAGTTGGCGCACGCCTACGCCCGCGCCGAGCGCGCCCAGCTGTGCTGGACCCTCGGCATCACCGAGCACCACAACGGCACCGACAACGTGCGGGCGCTGATCAACCTGTCGCTGCTGACCGGCCATGTCGGGCGGTACGCCTCCGGGTTACAGCCGCTGCGCGGGCAGAACAACGTGCAGGGCGGCGGCGACATGGGCGCGATCCCCAACCGCCTGCCCGGATTCCAGGACATCCTCGACCCCGAGTCCCGGCTGAGGTTCGAGTCGGCGTGGGACACCGTCATCCAGCCGCACTACGGGCTGAACCTGACGGAGATGTTCGAGGCGATGGAGGAGGGCACGCTGAAGGCCGTCTACTGCATCGGGGAGAACCCGGCGCAGTCGGAGGCCGACAGCGAGCAGGCCGTACGGCGGATGCGGCAGCTGGACTTCCTCGTCGTGCAGGACATCTTCCTCACCAGGACGGCCGAGCTGGCGGACGTCGTGCTGCCGGCGACCGCCGGCTGGGCGGAGACGGACGGCACCACCACCAACAGCGAGCGGCGGGTCCAGCGGGTGCGCCGGGCCCTCACCCCGCCCGGCGAGGCCCGCGAGGACATCGACATCCTCTGCGAGCTGGCGGGCCGCCTCGGCCACGACTGGAAGTACGCCGACTCCGAGGCCGTCTGGAACGAGCTGCGCTCGGTCTCCCCGGACCACTACGGGATGACGTACGAGCGCCTGGAGGAGCACCAGGGCATCCAGTGGCCCTGCCCGAGCACCGAGGAACTCGAACCCACCTATCTGCACGGCCGGTTGTGGGAGACGGATCCCCGGCGACGGGGCGGGCGGGCGCCGTTCGGGATCGTCCGGCACGATCCACCGGTCGATCTGACCGACGAGAGCTATCCGATCCGGCTGACCACCGGACGGCGGCTCGACTCCTACAACACCGGCGTGCAGAGCGGGAGTTTCGCCTCCCCGCTGCGCCGCGGCGAGTTCGTCGAGCTGTGCCCGGAGGACGCCGAGCGCTACGGGGTCGTCGTCGGCGAGGAGGTACGGGTCGCCTCGCGGCGCGGGGCGGTCGTGGCCCCGGTGTGGATCGACACCGCGCTGCGCCCCGGGCTCGCCTTCATGACCATGCACTTTCCCGACGAGGTGGACACCAACCAGCTGACGATCGAGGCCAACTGCCCGATCGCGGGGACGGCGGAGTTCAAGGCGTCGGCGATCCGGATCGAGAAACTTCCGGTAGTGACCTACGTGAGGTGACGCAAGTGGACCTGCGCTTCGGTGACAGCAAACCCACGGATGACGAACGGGCGGCCGTGGACGCCCTGCTGGGCCCGCCCGAGTCCTCCTGGGAGGGCGCGGACCGCTCCGACGCCGACCTGAGGTGGGCCCGTGGCGGGCGGGCGGCCCGGGACCGCCGCGACCTGCTGCTGCCGGGGCTGCACGCGATCAACGACCGGGTGGGCTGGATCAGCGAGGGCGCCCTCGACTACCTGTGCCGACGGCTGACCGTGCCGCCGGCGGAGGCGTACGGCGTCGCCACCTTCTACGCGATGTTCTCGGTGAAGCCCCGCCCGGCGACCGTGCTGCACGTGTGCACGGACCTCGCCTGCGCGACCGCCGGGGCGAGTGAGCTGTGCGCGGGCGTCGAGTCCCGCCTGGGCCCCGGCAGCGGGGTCGCGGTCGAGCGCAGCCCCTGCCTCGGCCTGTGCGAACGCGCCCCGGCGGCCCTCGCGGTCAAGGCGGGCGACCCGGTGCGTACGGCGGTCTCGGCGCCGGCGACCGTCGAGGCGGCCGTTCTCGCCGCGAGCGCGCCGGACTCGGCGCCCGAGGAGGGGCCGGCGTCGCTGGCGGTCCCCCAGGCGGGGCAGGACGGCCTGGTCCTGCTGAAGCGGGTGGGGGTCGTCGACCCGTCGTCGCTGGACGACTACCGCGCCCACGGCGGCTACACCGCCCTGCGCCGGGCCTTCGCGCTCGGCCCCGCCGGGGTGATCCGCGAGGTCACCGACTCCGGGCTGGTCGGGCGGGGCGGCGCCGCCTTCCCCACCGGCCGCAAGTGGCAGGCCACCGCGTCCCAGCCCGACCGTCCGCACCACCTGGTGTGCAACGCGGACGAATCGGAGCCGGGCACCTTCAAGGACCGGGTGCTCATGGAGGGCGACCCGTACGCGCTGGTGGAGGCGATGACGATCGCGGGGTACGCGACCGGAGCGCACCACGGGTACCTCTATCTGCGCGGCGAGTACCCGCGGGCGCTGCGCCGGATGCGGCACGCCGTCGAGCAGGCGCGGGCCCGGGGGCTGCTCGGCGACGACGTCCTGGGCCAGGGCTACGCCTTCGACATCGAGATCCGGCGGGGTGCGGGCGCGTACATCTGCGGCGAGGAGACCGCCCTGTTCAACTCGATCGAGGGCTACCGGGGCGAGCCCCGCTCGAAGCCGCCGTTCCCGGTGGAGAAGGGCCTGTTCGGCAGGCCGACGGTCGAGAACAACGTGGAGACCCTGGTCAACGTCCTGCCGGTCCTGACGATGGGCGCGCCGGCGTACGCGGCGATCGGCACCGAGAAGTCCACGGGCCCGAAGCTGTTCTGCGTGGCGGGGAGCGTGGCGCGCCCCGGCATCTACGAGCTGCCGTTCGGCGCGACGCTGGGCGAGGTGCTGGAGCTGGCCGGGGTGCGCCCGGGGCTGCGGGCGGTCCTGCTCGGCGGGGCGGCCGGCGGGTTCGTACGGCCCGACGAACTGGCCGTCCCGCTCACCTTCGAGGGCACCCGGGCGGCGGGCACCACGCTCGGCTCGGGCGTCGTCATGGCCTTCGACGACACCGTCCCGCTGCCCCGGCTGCTGCTGCGGATCGCCGAGTTCTTCCGCGCCGAGTCCTGCGGGCAGTGTGTGCCCTGCCGGGTGGGGACGGTACGGCAGGAGGAGGCGCTGCACCGGATCGTGGAGCGCACGGGGGCGGCCGCCGCCGACGACATCGCGCTGCTCAGGGACGTCGGCCGCGCGATGCGGGACGCCTCGATCTGCGGTCTCGGGCAGACCGCGTGGAACGCCGTGGAATCCGCCATCGACCGTCTGGGGGCGTACGAATGACCGTGACACCGCTGGGGATCCCGCGCCGGCTGCTGGAGTTCACCGTCGACGGCGAGGCGGCCCGGGTCCCGGAGGGCTCGACGATCCTCGCCGCCTGCCGGGCGGCCGGGAAGGACGTCCCGACCCTGTGCGAGGGCGACACGCTGCGGCCGAAGAACGCGTGCCGCGTGTGCGTGGTCGAAGTGGAGGGCGCGCGCACGCTCGTGCCCGCCTGCTCCCGCCGCGCCGAGCCGGGGATGGTGGTGCGCACGGACACCGAGCGCGCCCGGCACAGCCGCAAGATCGTCCTGGAGCTGCTGGCCTCCTCGGTCGACCTGTCCACGACACCGATGGTCGCTGAGTGGATCAAGGAGTACGAGGCGAAGCCGGACCGGTTCGGCCCGGACGCGGCCCGGCTGAACGAGGAGCCGAAGATCGACAACGAGCTGTACGTCCGCGACTACGACAAGTGCATCCTCTGCTACAAGTGCGTCGACGCCTGCGGTGACCAGTGGCAGAACACCTTCGCGATCTCCGTGACCGGCCGCGGTTTCGACGCCCGGATCGCCGTGGAGCACGACGCGCCGCTCACCGACTCGGCGTGCGTGTACTGCGGGAACTGCATCGAGGTGTGCCCGACGGGGGCGCTGTCGTTCAGGTCGGAGTTCGACCGGCGCGAGGCCGGAACCTGGGACGAATCTGCACAGACCCGTACCACCACGGTGTGCGCGTACTGCGGAGTGGGCTGCAATCTGACCCTGCACGTGCAGGACAATGAGATCGTGAAGGTCACCTCACCGCACGACAATCCGGTGACCCACGGCAACCTCTGCATCAAGGGCCGCTTCGGCTACCAGCACGTACAGAACCGGGGCTGATCACATGGGACGTGTCACCGAACGACGCAAGGTGCTCCGCATACGCGACGGGGCGGTCTCCACCCGGCCGGACACCCTGGTCGCGGAGGAACCGATGGAGATCCGGCTCAACGGCAAGCCACTGGCCATCACCATGCGCACGCCCGGTGACGACTTCGCGCTGGCCGCGGGTTTCCTGGTCAGCGAGGGTGTCCTCGCCGAGCAGGACGACCTCCAGAACATCGTGTACTGCGCGGGCGCAACCGCCGACGGCTCGAACACCTACAACGTGGTGGACGTGCGCACGGCCCCCGGTGTCACGATCCCCGACATCACCCTCGAACGGAACGTGTACACCACCTCGTCCTGCGGCCTGTGCGGCAAGGCGAGCCTGGACGCGGTCCGTACGACGGCCCGCTGGCCGATCGCCGACACTCCCCCGGTCCGGGTCGAGACCGAGCTGCTCGCGAGCCTCCCCGACCGGCTGCGCGCGGCCCAGCGGGTGTTCGACCGGACCGGAGGGCTGCACGCGGCGGCCCTGTTCGCCGAGGACGGCGAACTGCTCGACGTCCGGGAGGACGTGGGCCGGCACAACGCGGTCGACAAGCTGGTCGGCCGCGCCCTGCAGAGCGGCGCCCTGCCGCTGTCCCGGGCGATCCTGCTGGTGTCGGGCCGGGCGTCCTTCGAGCTGGCGCAGAAGGCCGTGATGGCGGGCATCCCGGTCCTGGCGGCGGTCTCGGCGCCCTCCTCGCTGGCGGTGGATCTGGCCGCCGAGTCGGGGCTGACGCTGGTGGGCTTCCTGCGGGGCAGTTCCATGAACGTGTACGCGGGGGAGGACCGCATCGCCCTGCGGACCGCGGCCGCCCGCGGGTGACCCGGTCTCCCCGCGGCACGGCGGCGGGGCCCCGGCCGGCGGGGAGCGCCCCCTGCGCCGCGGGGCCCCGCCTCAGCCTCCGGAGCCTCCGGTGAGCCGCAGCCGCTCGGCCCGTACGACCGACCCCAGCCGGGGGAAGTCGAGCCGGACCGACGCCTCGTGCTCGGCCTCGGTGAACGCGGTCATCGCGTCCTCGACGAAGACGAGGTCGTAGCCGAGGTCGCCGGCGGCGCGGGCGGTGGACTCGACACCGAGGTTGGTGGCGATCCCGCCGAACACCAGGGTGGTGACGCCGCGTTCGCGCAGCCGGCCGTCCAGGCCGGTGCCCTGGAAGGCGCCGATCGTCCGCTTGACGATCTCCACGTCGCCGGCCCGGAGCAGCCCGGGGACCAGTCCGCTGCCGGGGGGCTGCTCGGCGACCCCGGGGCGTTCGACGCGGACCAGGACGACGGGCGCGCCGGCCGCGCGGAAGGCGTCCGCCAGCTTCTCGGCGACGGACAGCACTTCGGTGCCCTTGTGGGGCGCCAGGGGAAGCGCGACGATCCGGTCCATCAGGTCGACGAGGACGAGGGCGGTGCGCGCGGGGTCGAGTGCGACAGGTGCGGTCATGACGGAACGTTATCCGCCATGAGCCCTCCGTACCGGACATCCGGCTCGAATGTCCGGGAAATCGAATGTGTCCGGGAACCGGAGGCCGTCCGCGTCCCCGACCGGGGTTCCGGCTCACCCCCCGACCGGGTCATGGCGCGTTCCCGAGCGCGTCCCGGCTCACGCCGCGGCACGGGTCCGCCCGGTGACCGGCTCGCGCGGTGGGTCCAGGGGATCGCGGGCCCGCCGCTTGGCGATGACCGCGCACACCATGAGCTGCATCTGGTGGAAGAGCATCAGCGGCAGCACCGCGAGGGAGGCGTGCGCGCCGAACAGGACGCTCGCCATGGGCAGTCCGGAGGCCAGGGACTTCTTGGAGCCCGCGAACTGGATCGCGATCCGGTCCTCGCGGTCGAACCGCAGGGCCTTGGCGCCGTACCAGGTCAGGGCCAGCATCACCGCGAGCATGACGGCCTCGACGGCCAGCAGCCCGCCGAGCCGGACCGGGCTCACCTGGTGCCAGATGCCCTGGACCATGCCCTCGCTGAACGCGGTGTAGACCACGAGGAGGATCGAGCCCCGGTCGACGAGCCCGAGCGCCTTCTTGTGCCGGGCGACGAAGCCGCCGATCCAGCGCCGCGCCACCTGGCCCGCCGCGAACGGCACCAGCAGCTGGAGCACGATCTCCACCAGGGAGTCGGCGGAGAACCCGCCGCCGCTGCCGCCGAGCAGGGCGGCCGCCAGCAGCGGGGTGACGACGATCCCGACCAGCGAGGAGAAGGAGCCCGCGCAGATCGCGGCGGGCACGTTGCCCCGGGCCATCGAGGTGAACGCGATCGACGACTGGATCGTCGAGGGGACCAGGGTGAGGAAGAGCAGCCCCTGGTAGAGCGGCTCGGTGAGGAACACCGGGACCAGTCCGCGGGCGGCCAGGCCCAGCAGCGGGAAGATCACGAAGGTGCAGACCAGGACCGTGAGGTGGAGCCGCCAGTGCCGCAGCCCGTCCAGCGCCTCCCGGGTGGACAGCCGGGCGCCGTACAGGAAGAAGAGGAAGGCGATGGCGGCCG
Organism: Streptomyces sp. NPDC041784; assembly: GCF_055591025.1. NCBI lineage: Bacteria > Bacillati > Actinomycetota > Actinomycetes > Kitasatosporales > Streptomycetaceae > Streptomyces > Streptomyces sp. NPDC041784. The sequence continues at coordinate 149,476 of NZ_JBVJAB010000003.1, read as the reverse complement.
TGGCGGCGCCGGAGGCCACGTCGGCGCCGGTGCCGCGGGCCGGGAACAGGGCCGCGAGCCCGACCGTGCCGAGCAACAGCAGGATGTAGGGGTCGACCGGCATCCGACTCGGCCACGTCAGGCGTTTCACGGTGCTCCACGTACGGATGAGAAGGGGTGCGAAGGCGTTGAGAAGGGGTCGAGAAGGGGTGGGAAGGCGTTGCGTCGGGGGCCGGAGGGCCCCTCTCCATCGTCCTCCTCGGGCCCGTGATCGGGAATCCGGCATACCGTTCTGACTGTCATCACGAATCGCGATCACCAGGGGTACGGTGGCCGGTATGTACGAGCCCTCCCATCTGCGGACGTTCCTCGCGGTGGCGCAGACGCTGAGCTTCACCCAGGCCGCCCGGCGGCTCGGGCTGCGCCAGTCCACCGTCAGCCAGCACGTACGGCGGCTGGAGGACGCCACCGGGCGGACCCTGTTCAGCCGGGACACGCACTCGGTGGAGCTGACCGAGGACGGCGAGGCGATGCTCGGCTTCGCGCGCCGGATCCTGGAGGTGCACGAGCAGGCGGCGGCGTTCTTCACCGGCACCCGGCTGCGCGGACGGCTGCGCTTCGGCGCGTCCGAGGACTTCGTGCTGACCCGGCTGCCGGAGATCCTGGAAGGCTTCCGGTACGACCATCCCGAGGTCGACCTGGAGCTGACGGTGGAGCTGTCCGGGACGCTGCACGAGCAGCTGGCCGCCGGGAAGCTGGACCTGGTGCTGGCCAAGCGGCGCCCCGAGGACCCGCGCGGCGAGCTGGTGTGGCACGACGAGCTGGTGTGGATCGGCGCGGAGCGGCTGCGCCTGGACCCCGAGCGCCCGGTCCCGCTCATCGTCTTCCCGCCGCCCGGCATCACACGCGCACTGGCCCTGGAGGCGCTGGAGCGGCAGGGACGGGCGTGGCGGATCGTCTGCACCAGCGGCAGCCTCAACGGGCTGATCGCGGCCGCCCGCGCGGGGCTGGGCGTGATGGCCCACTCCCGGGGCTTCGTCCCGCCGGGTCTGGTCCGGGTCCAGGAGCGGGCGGGGCTGCCGGAGCTGGGCCAGGTGGACTTCGTGCTGGTGCACGGCCGGCGGCAGGCCTCCGCCCAGGGCGCCGCGGACGCGCTGGCGGCGGCCATCCTGGCGGGCGGCGACCGGCTGCACCGACGGGGGCCGGCCGGTGCGCGAGGGACCGCCCGAGAGACCGGCCGGGGGACCGACCGGTGAGCGGTCCGGGCCCTCGGCGGGCGCCCCGCCCGTGGCCCCGACCGGTGAGCGGTCCGGGCCGTCGGCGGGCGCCCCGCCCGTGGCCGCCGCCGGGCCGTCGGGGGGGGCGTAAGCGGGTCGGGCAGATTCGGTGGAGATTACGGCACCGAAACTTACTCATCCGTCAGTTTCCTGTCCGACCCTTCCCCATGTGGCCCCATTTTCCGGCACTGACCAGCGCAGACGAGAGCATCGCTCGCTTTCCGCCCCCCTCCCGCCCCGCCCGAGGGTGGGGTAGCTTTCACGGCGCTGTGCAGCTATGAGATGCGGGGTGCGGGTTTGCGCGAGTTCACCAACCCTCCGTTGGCGTTGGCACCGCCGGTCGGCGGTCTGGCCGACGTGGTCTTCCAGCACGCCCAGGAGGACCCGCTGCACGTGGCGCTCGGCCGCAAGGACGAGCGCGGCGAGTGGCGGGACGTGACCTCGGCCGAGTTCCGCGACGAGGTCCTCGCCCTCGCCAAGGGCCTGCTCGCCCAGGGCGTCCGCTTCGGCGACCGGGTCGCCCTGATGTCCCGCACCCGCTACGAGTGGACCCTGTTCGACTTCGCGCTGTGGACGATCGGCGCCCAGGTCGTGCCCGTCTACCCGACGTCCTCGGCCGAACAGTGCTTCTGGATGCTGTACGACGCCGAGTGCACGGCCGCCATCGTGGAGCACGAGGACCACGCGATGACGATCGCCACCGTCATCGACCGCCTCCCCCGGCTGCGCCGGCTGTGGCAGCTGGACTCCGGCTGTGTGCAGCAGCTGTACGACGCGGGCGCGGCCATCGAGGACGAGGTGGTGCACCGGCACCGGGAGGCCGTCACCCCCGACTCGGTCGCCACCGTCATCTACACCTCGGGCACGACCGGCCGCCCCAAGGGGTGCGTGATCTCGCACGGCAACTTCATGTTCGAGGCGGACACCGTCATCGACCGCTGGGAGCCGGTGTTCCACTCCAAGAAGGGCGACGAGGCGGCGACCCTGCTGTTCCTGCCGCTCGCGCACGTCTTCGGACGGATGGTGCAGATCGCCGCGGTCCGCGGCAAGGTCCGCTTCGGCCACCAGCCCCAGCTGCACGCGGCCGCCCTGCTGCCCGACCTGGCCGCGTTCCGGCCGACGTTCTTCCTGGCCGTGCCGTACATCTTCGAGAAGGTGTTCAACGCGGCCCGCCGCAAGGCGGAGCGGGAGGGCAGGTCGGGGCCGTTCGAGAAGGCGGTCGAGGTGGCCGTGGCCTACGCGGACGCGGTGGAGGCGAAGGCGTGGGGCATCGGGCCCGGCCCGTCGGCGGGGCTGCGGATGCAGCACCAGTTCTTCGACAAGGTCGTCTACTCCAAGGTGCGCGCGGCGATGGGCGGCCGGGTCCGGCACGCCATGTCGGGCGGCTCGGCGATGGACCGCCGGCTGGGCCTGTTCTTCGCGGGCGCGGGCGTGCAGATCTACGAGGGGTACGGCCTGACCGAGTCGACGGCGGCCGCGACCGCCAATCCGCCCGGCCGCACCCGCTACGGCACCGTCGGGCAGCCCATTCCGGGCATGACCGTGCACATCGCGGACGACGGTGAGATCTGGCTGCACGGCGACAACGTCTTCCAGGGCTATCTGAACAACCCCAAGGCCACCGACGAGACCCTGCACGACGGCTGGCTGGCCACCGGCGACCTGGGCGCCCTCGACGAGGACGGCTACCTCACCATCACCGGCCGCAAGAAGGAGATCCTCGTCACCTCCGGCGGCAAGAGCGTCTCGCCGGGGCTGCTGGAGGAGCGGGTGCGCGACCATCCGCTGGTCAACCAGTGCATCCTCGTCGGCAACGACCGGCCGTTCGTCGCCGCCCTGATCACCCTCGACCCGGAGGCCGTCGAGCACTGGCTCCAGATGCGCGGCAAGCCGCCGCTGCCCCCGGCCGAGCTGGTGCGGGACGCGGACCTGGAGACGGAGGTGCGCCGGGCCGTGGTGGCCGCGAACACGCTGGTCTCCCAGGCCGAGTCCATCCGCACCTTCCGCATCCTCGCCCAGCCCTTCACCGAGGAGCACGGCCTGCTGACCCCGTCGCTGAAGCTCAAGCGCAAGGCCATCGAGAACGCCTACGCGGACGAAGTGGACGCCTTGTACCGCACGTGAGGCTCTGGGGTACGAATTCCGGGGTCAGGAATGCATCACGGGCCGTGATCGTTGACGATGGCAGTACCACTTTGACGGCCAACCGAAGGATCAAGAGCTCGTGAGCAGCAAGGTCCCCCCGATCATCCTCAACAACGGCGTCGAGATGCCCCAGCTGGGCTTCGGTGTCTGGCAGGTGCCGGACGACGAGGCGGAGCGGGCGGTCTCCACCGCGTTGGAGGCCGGGTACCGCAGCATCGACACAGCGGCGATCTACGGCAACGAGGAGGGCACCGGCAAGGCCATCAACGCCTCCGGCGTGCCCCGCCAGGACATCTTCGTCACCACCAAGCTCTGGAACAGCGACCAGGGGTACGACGCCACGCTCCGCGCCTTCGACACCTCGCTGGAGAAGCTGGGCCTGGACTACCTCGACCTGTACCTGATCCACTGGCCGCTCCCGGCGCGCGAGAAGTACGTGGACACGTACAAGGCGTTCGAGAAGCTGTACTCCGACGGCCGGGTCAAGGCCATCGGTGTCTCCAACTTCCTCCCCGAGCACCTCCGGCGGCTGATCGAGCAGACGTCGGTCATCCCGGCGGTCAACCAGATCGAGCTGCACCCGCACCTCCAGCAGCACGCCCTGCGCGAGCTGCACGCGGAGCAGGGCATCGCCACCGAGGCCTGGTCCCCGCTCGGCCAGGGCAAGGGCCTCCTGGAGGTCCCGGCGATCGTGGCCATCGCCCAGAAGCACAACCGCACCCCGGCCCAGGTCGTGCTGCGCTGGCACCTCCAGCTGGGCAACGTGGTGATCCCGAAGTCCGTGACGCCGTCGCGGATCCAGGAGAACATCGACGTCTTCGACTTCAGCCTGGACACCGAGGACCTGGCTGCGATCAGCGCGCTCAACGAGGACCGGCGCATCGGCCCGGACCCGGGCACCTTCGACATGGGCTGACCGGACGGACCGGACGGACCGGACGGACAGAGCGGGGGCGTGACCGTCGGGTCACGCCCCCGTCCTCGTCCGGTGCGCGTCAGTTGGGCTGCCCGATCGGCCGTACGACGACGGTGTTGACGTCGACGCCGTCGGGCTGGCGGATCGCCCAGACGACCGAGTCGGCGATCTGGTCGGCGGTGAGGAGATGGCCGGGCGGCAGGCTGCCGTAGCTGTCCCAGAACGGCGTCTCCACGCGGCCGGGCGCGATCAGGGTCACGCCGACGCCCCACTCGGTGACCTGGCGGCGGGTGTTCTCCGCGAGCCCGGTGACCGCCCACTTGGTGGCGCCGTAGAGGTTGCCGGGCGTGGGCACGAACCCCGCGACGCTGCCGACCAGCACGATCCGGCCCCGGGTCTCCTTGAGGGCGTCGATGGACGCCCGGACGAGGAGGGCGGGGCCGAGGACGTTGGTCAGCACCATGTCGGTCCAGCCGGCCGGGTCGCCCTCCGCGACGGAGTCGTGGGTGGCGGTGCCGGCGTTGGCGACCACGGTGTCGATCCGGCCGAACTCCTTCAGCGTGACCTCCACCGCCCGCCGCACGTCCGTGTACTCGGCCGTGCTGCCGGCCAGCGTCAGCAGGCCCTCCGGGTCACCGAGGTCCGCGGCGAAGGCGCGCAGCCGCTCCTCCCCCCGGCCCGTGACGGTGACCCGGTACCCGTCGTCCAGCAGCCGGCGCGCGACGGCGGCGCCGATACCGCTGCCGCCGCCGGTGATCAGTGCGACCGGAGAGTTGCTGCTCATGATGTACCCCCATGGTGTTGCGTGGACGGCGGGAGTCCATCACTTGGAGCGCTCTCGAAGTCAAGTCACCTTGTTCTAGACGGACTTCACCGCGGTGTGGACGGTGTGCGCCGCCAGCACGAAGAGGTCCGCCCTGCGGTTGACGCCCGCCGGGTCCGCCGGGTCGAGCAGCCGGTCCAGCGTGGCGCGGTCCTCGGGGTCCATGACGTCGCCGAAGCCGTCCCGCAGCCGGGACAGCGACGCGGCGACATAGGCGCGGGCCCGGTCGGAGGCGGGGGCGGGCAGGTCGAGCAGGAAGCTGCGGCTGCGGGCGTGCCGCAGTCCGGCGGCGGCGAGCAGGGCCGGCCAGTCCTCGACCTCGTCGACCGTGCCGGGCAGGTCGGCGCGCATCCGCGCGAACCACTCGGCCTCCAGGGCGTCGAGCCGGGCCTCCAGGCCGGGGCGGCCGATGCCGAGGTCGCGCGGCAGGAACCGGGACGGCAGACCGCCCTCCATGATCGCCAGCGTGCCGCCGGGGGCCAGCCGCTCCGCGAAGGCGGCGAGGGCGGTCCGCTGGTCGCCCAGGTGGTGCAGGCTGTGCCCGGCCCAGAGCAGGTCGGCCGGGTAGTCCAGCTCGCCGAGCACACCGGGCAGATCACCGGCGAGGGTGCCGAAGCGGTCGGTGTACCCGAGCCGGGCGGCCCGCTCATCGGCCCGCTGGAGCAGCGGCTCGGAGCCGTCGACGGCCAGCACCCGGGCGCCGGGGAAGGTCTCGGCGAACAGACAGGAGACGACACCGGGCCCGCTGCCCACGTCGACGATCAGTCCCGGCTCGGTGACCTCCTTGGCGAGCCAGGTCAGGGCCCGCTCGTACAGGGGGGTGAACAGTTCGGCCTGGGCTTCGAGATGCTGGGCCATCTCGGCCCAGTCGATGTCGGTGTCGTGGCCGTGCCCGTGGCTGTGGCTGTGGCCCTGCCCTTGGCCTTGGCCGTGACCAGGGCCGTCACCGTGGCCGTGGCCGGGGGCGTCGTCGTGTGCGTGCGGGTGCGGGTCGTGCGCCATGGGGTCAGCCTCTCGCTCGGTGTGCCGACAGCGTGCGCCGACGCACCGGACGAGGGCCACTCCTGTTGCCGGGACGGCAAAATACTCCCTCCCCCACGGCAAAAACGCGATCCGCCGGGGACCGACCCGGGAGGGCCGGGCCCCGGCGGCGCAACCCGCTACGGCAGCGGCGGGTAGGCGTTCTGCATCAGCTGCTGGAACTGCGCCGAGAACCAGTGCCCGGACAGCGGGGCATTGGCCAGGGCACCCGACAGGTTGTTGCCGTTGCGCGGGTTGCCCGTGTACGTCGGGTCGCACATCCGGTCGAAGCCCTTGCCCTCGTCGTTCGGGATGGCGGAGCTGGAGCCGTCCGACTCGCCCGGCGGCTTCATCCACACATAGGCGTCGATCCCGGTGGCCGGGGCGGCCTGCGGGCGCTCGCCGAGACCGGCTCCGGACTGGTTGCACCAGTTGCCGATGTGGATCCGGCGGTCGTAGCGGCCGCCCTCGACATAGGTGTCGACGCTGGTCGTGGCGCCCGGTCCGGTGGGCCGGGCGGTGCCGCCCCAGCCGTTGCGGGAGGTGTCGATCAGCATGCCGATGGTCGACCGGAAGCCTGCCGTGACCAGCTGGCCGCGGAAGGCCTGGGCGTACGACAGCTCGTCGACGTACCGGTTCCAGTCCACCCACTTCGACTCACGGACCGACTTGCCGGCCACCGAGTCGTTGATGGTGAAGTTGTTCTCCTTCAGGGCGCTGTAGTTCGCCGTGTTGGTGATGAACCCGTGCACGTCGTCGACGGTCGCACCCTCGGCCGTGGCGGCCTGGTGGAAGAGCTGGGCGGACGGGGCGAAGTTGTCGTCCCAGCCGAGCCAGCCGTGGTGACCGGCGTCGATGTAGTTGTAGATGTTGGGGATCGCGCCGAGCTTGTTCAGCGCGTAGCCGACACCCTTCACGTAGTTGCCGTTGGCCTTCATCGTGTCGCAGGCCGCGGTGGCGGTGGGCCGGCTGCCCGTGTTGGTGACCAGGTTGGGCAGCGAGTCGATCTCGATCGTGGTGACGATCCGCAGCGAGGCGTACTTGCTGTCGGCGAGGATCGCCGCGATCGGGTCGATGAACTGCGTCTTGTAGCGGTCGATCTCCGTCGGGCCCAGCTCACCGTTGGAGGCGAGGGCCGAGCAGTCGCGTCCGGGCAGGTCGTAGACGACCAGCTGGACCACTTCCTCACCGCTGCCCTTCTGGGCGAGGGCGGCGTCGAGGTGGTCGCGCAGGCCCATACCGCTGCCCACGCCCTCGATGGCGGCGATCCGGTCCAGCCAGACACCGGTGGGCTGGTTGGAGATCCGGCTGCCGCCCGGCTCGGCGGCGGCCTTCGCGGACCACTCCGGGTTCACGTACACCTTGGCGCCGGAGTACGGGTTGTCGACCCGGGTGGAGGGGGTGCCCGGGTCGGTCGGGCCTGGGTCGGTGGGTCCGCCGGTGCCGCTGTCGACGTTGCACGTCACGCCGTCGAGCGTGAACGTCGTCGGCAGCGCGTTGGTGCCGCTGTAGGAGGCCTGGAACCCGAAGCTGACCGAACCGCCGTTCGCCAGCGTCCCGTTGTAGGACTCGTTGTTGGCGGTGACGGCCGTGCCGGACTGGCTGATCTTCGCGTTCCAGCCGTTGGTGATCTGCTGGTTGCCGGCGTACGCCCACTTCACCGACCAACTGGTCTTCGCGGCCGAGAGGTTGGTCACGGTGACGTTGGCGGTGAAGCCGGTGCTCCACTGGTTCTGCACCTGGTAGTCGACGGTGCACGGGATGGCGGCGATGCCCGGGTCGCCGGGGACCACCGCCAGCGCGGTCCCGGAGGCGCCGGCGACCAGCGCCAGCGCGGCGAGTATCGGTGTTCTGCTACGGCTCATGAGTGCGGGTTTCCTTGTCCGTTGCGGGTGTTGTGCGTTGCGGGTGTTGTGCGTTGCGGGTGTTGTGCGTTGCGGATGCTGTGCGTTGCGGATGCTGTGCGTTGCGGGTGTTGTCCGCCCGGTCGGTCGGCGGTGGCGCCTGTCCGTCGAGGGCGCGCAGACGGTCGCGCAGCCCGATGCCGAACGCGGTGGGTGTGCCGTCGTAGCCGGAGATCAGGGCCGGGCCCGAGGAGCAGTCCCAGGTGTTCCAGGTCCAGCCCAGGTACGACAGCGCGCGGTCGTCGAACCAGCGCATGACCTGGTCGACGAACCCGTGCGCGCAGGTGTTCTCCCCGATCTCCCCCGCCACGAGCGGCACCTGGGCGGCGACCGGGGCGAGCGTGGAGTTCCAGCAGCTCTCGCCCACACAGGAGTTGAAGTTGTAGACGTGCCAGGCGGCACCGAGATTGCCGGCCGGGTCGGTGGGCCGGTATGTGAGCCACTGGCTCAGGTCGTTGGAGTACGCGAGTCCGCCGGCCAGGATCACGTTGCGCGCGCCGGTGGCCCGGACGGCGTCCACGAGGTCCTGCATCCCGGCGACCTCATAGCCGATGCCGGGGCAGCTGCCGCCGTCCCGCCAGCACTGCCAGGCCTGGGCGGCCGTGGCGGTGGCGCGGTCCGGGTAGGGCTCGTTGAACAGGTCGAACACGACAGCCCGGTCGTCCTTGAAGGTGTTCGCCACCGAGGTCCAGAACGCCGGTGTGTACTGCATGTTCGGCATCGGCTTCTGGCAGCTCGCGTGCACGTCGGAACAGCCGGCCGAGTTGCCGGTGTACTGCCCCCAGGACCAGTGCAGTTCGACGACCGGTGTCATGCCGTGCGCCTCGACCCGGGCGACCAGCGTCACGGCGCCCTGGAAGCCGGTGTCCCACTGGCCGGTGACGGCGTACTCCACCGTGCACGCGGGCGTGGCTCCCTGCGCCGCCATGACCGGCCACGTCACGCCCGTCCCGAGGGCGAGCAGGCCGGCCACGGCTAAAAGCACTGAACGAGGGGGATGTCGCATGAGCGACTCCTTGCAGCTCAGCGCGTCGTGACGGACGCGTCGACTGATGGAATCGCTCCCACTGGTGTCTCGAAGTTAGCGCCAAGTGCTGGCAAAGAACAGGGGAGTTGCTGACTTTCCCTCAACAACGCACGTCGAATCTTTTCGACTCTTCAAGCACCTTGACCGCCCTCACCCCCGTCCCCACTATGGGAGCGCTCCCACTGGTTCAAGGCTTGTTGCTCCTCCCCCCACTCCCCGAGCCGCAAGGAGGAACCAGCACCATGGATCCCGTACGCGGACGCCGCGGGGCGCGGCGCCTGTGGACCGCCGTCGTGGCGGCCCTCGCGCTCCCCCTGGCCATGCTGAGCGCCACGTCGACCCCCGCCCAGGCGGCGGCGCTGCAGTGCAGCGTCGACTACCGGACCAATGACTGGGGGTCCGGTTTCACCGCGGACCTCACCCTCACCAACCGCGGGACGGACCCGATCAGCGGCTGGGCCCTGACGTATTCCTACGCGGGCAACCAGAAGCTGACGAACGGCTGGAACGGGACCTGGTCGCAGTCCGGTCAGCAGATCACGGTGAACAACGCCACCTACAACGGGACGATCGCCGCGGGCGCGGCGGTGAGCACGGGCGCGCAGTTCACCTACAGTGGCGCCAACGCCGCCCCCACGAGCTTCGCCGTCAACGGCACCACCTGCGTCGGCGCACACCAGCCGCCGGTCGCCGTGCTGACCAGCCCGGCCGCGGGCGCCGTCTACACGCAGGGGGACGCGGTGCCGCTCGCGGCGACCGCCGCGGCCGCCGACAGCGCGACGATCACCAAGGTCGAGTTCTACGACGACACGACCCTGCTGGGCACGGACACCGGCGCGCCGTTCACCCTGTCGGCCACCGGGCTCACCGCGGGCAGCCACTCCCTGGTGGCGAAGGCGTACGACAGCCTGGGCGCGTCGGCGTCCTCGACGCCGGTCGGCATCACGGTCGCCTCGGGACCGGCGGTCGTCGCCTCCGCCACCCAGCTGGCCGTGCAGCAGGGCAAGACGGGCAGCTACCAGCTGCGCCTGTCCACCCAGCCGTCGGCCAACGTGACCGTGACGACCGCCCGCACCGGCGGCAACACCGGCCTCACGGTGACCGGCGGGGCGTCCCTCACCTTCACCCCGTCGAACTGGAACACCGCGCAGACGGTGACCGTCACCGCCAACGCCTCCGGCACGGGCGCGGCCACCTTCGAGTCGACGGCGACCGGGCACGCGAAGGCCTCGGTCACGGTCACCCAGATCGCCGGCGCCAAGGTGTACGACGCCCGGTTCCTGGACCTCTACGGCAAGATCACCAACCCGGCGAACGGCTACTTCTCCCCCGAGGGCATCCCGTACCACTCGGTCGAGACGCTGATCGTCGAGGCGCCGGACCACGGCCACGAGACCACGTCGGAGGCGTACAGCTACCTGCTCTGGCTCCAGGCCATGTACGGCAAGATCACGGGCGACTGGACCAAGTTCAACGGCGCGTGGGACCTCATGGAGAAGTACATGATCCCCACCCACGCCGACCAGCCGACCAACTCCTTCTACAACGCGTCGAAGCCGGCCACCTACGCGCCGGAGCTGGACACTCCGAACGAGTACCCGGCACGGCTCGACACCGGGGTCTCGGTCGGCCCCGACCCGATCGCGGCGGAGCTGAAGTCCGCGTACGGCACGGACGACGTGTACGGCATGCACTGGCTCCAGGACGTCGACAACGTCTACGGCTACGGCAACTCCCCCGGCAAGTGCGAGGCCGGCCCGAGCGACACCGGCCCGTCGTACATCAACACCTTCCAGCGGGGCGCGCAGGAGTCGGTGTGGGAGACGGTGCCGCAGCCGACCTGCGACGCCTTCAGGTACGGCGGCACGAACGGGTATCTGGACCTGTTCACCGGCGACGCGTCCTACGCCAAGCAGTGGAAGTTCACCAACGCCCCGGACGCCGACGCACGGGCCGTGCAGGCCGCGTACTGGGCGGACGTCTGGGCCGAGCAGCAGGGCAAGGGCGGTGACGTCGCCGCGACCGTGGGCAAGGCCGCGAAGATGGGCGACTACCTGCGCTACTCGATGTACGACAAGTACTTCAAGAAGATCGGCAACTGTGTCGGTCCGACCGCGTGCGCGGCCGGCACCGGCAAGGACGCCTCGCACTATCTGATGTCCTGGTACTACGCCTGGGGCGGCGCCACCGACACCAGCGCCGGCTGGGCCTGGCGGATCGGCTCCAGCCACGCGCACGGCGGCTACCAGAACCCGCTGGCCGCCTACGCGCTCAGCTCCTACGCCGACCTGAAGCCCAAGTCGGCGACCGGACAGGCGGACTGGGCGAAGTCGCTGACCCGGCAGCTGGAGTTCTACCGCTGGCTCCAGTCCGACGAGGGTGCCATCGCGGGCGGGGCGACCAACAGCTGGGCGGGCCGCTACGCGACTCCGCCGGCCGGGAAGCCGACCTTCTACGGCATGTACTACGACCAGCAGCCCGTCTACCACGACCCGCCGTCCAACCAGTGGTTCGGCTTCCAGGCGTGGTCGATGGAGCGGGTCGCCGAGTACTACCAGCAGACGGGGAACGCGCAGGCCAAGGCGGTCCTCGACAAGTGGGTGGACTGGGCGCTGTCCAAGACCACGGTCAACCCCGACGGCACCTACCGGATCCCCTCCACGCTCCAGTGGTCGGGTCAGCCCGACACCTGGAACGCGTCAAGCCCCGGCGCGAACACGGGACTTCACGTCACCGTCGCCGACTACACCGACGACGTCGGCGTGGCCGCCGCGTACGCCAAGACCCTGACGTACTACGCGGACCGCTCCGGTGACACCCGGGCGGCGACGACCGCCAAGGCGCTCCTCGACGGCATGTGGAGCCACCACCAGGACAGCCTGGGCATCGCCGTCCCGGAGACCCGTGCCGACTACAACCGCTTCGACGACTCGGTCTACGTCCCGAGCGGCTGGAGCGGCACCATGCCGAACGGCGACCCGGTCAACGCGTCGTCGACCTTCGACTCGATCCGCTCGTTCTACGAGGACGACCCGGCCTGGTCGAAGATCGAGAGCTATCTCGCGGGCGGTGCCGCGCCCGTGTTCACGTACCACCGGTTCTGGGCCCAGGCGGACATCGCCCTGGCCATGGGCTCGTACGCGGAGCTGCTCGAGTAGTCCCCGCTGGGCCCGTCGGCCGGGCCCGGCTCCGCGTACCGCGCCGGGCGGCCCTTCCCGCATGGGGGCCGCCCGGTCGTCGCACGTCCCGCACCTCTCGCACCTTCCCTCTCCCCCCGCACACATGGCTTCGCGAGGAAGGACCCCACCGTGCGAAGAACCCGCATCCTCACGGCCGTACTGGCGCTCGCCGCCGGCCTGATCGCGGGCAGCCCGCCCGCGCTGGCCGCGGACGGCACCCCGAAGACGACGCTGGCGGCAGAGTCGTACACCTGGAAGAACGCCCGGATCGACGGCGGTGGATTCGTGCCGGGCATCGTCTTCAACCGCAAGGAGAAGAACCTCGCCTACGCGCGCACCGACATCGGCGGCGCCTACCGCTGGCAGGAGTCGGGCAAGACCTGGACGCCGCTGCTGGACTCGGTCGGCTGGGCGAACTGGGGGCACACGGGCGTGGTGAGCCTGGCCTCCGACTCCGTCGACCCGAACAAGGTGTACGCGGCGGTCGGCACGTACACCAACAGCTGGGATCCCGGGAACGGGGCCGTGCTCAGATCCGGTGACCGGGGCGCGAGCTGGCAGAGGACGGACCTGCCGTTCAAGCTCGGCGGCAACATGCCCGGCCGGGGCATGGGCGAGCGGCTCGCCGTCGACCCGAACCGCAACAGCGTGGTGTACCTGGGCGCGCCCAGCGGCAAGGGCCTGTGGCGGTCGACGGACTCGGGCGTCACCTTCTCGCAGGTGACGAACTTCCCCAACGTCGGGAACTACGTGCAGGATCCGAGCGACACCAGCGGATACGCGTCCGACAACCAGGGCATCGTCTGGGTCACCTTCGACGAGTCGACCGGTACCTCCGGCACGGCGACGAGGACGATCTACGTCGGGGTCGCGGACAAGGACAACGCGGTGTACCGCTCGACGGACGCGGGCGCGACCTGGTCGCGGCTGGCCGGACAGCCCACCGGATACCTGGCGCACAAGGGCGTCCTGGACACGGTCGACGGCCACCTCTATCTCGCCTACAGCGACAAGGGCGGTCCGTACGACGGCGGCAAGGGCCGGCTGTTCCGGTACGCGACGGCGACCGGCACCTGGACGGACATCAGCCCGGTGGCGGAGGCCGACACCTACTACGGCTTCGCCGGGCTGACCCTCGACCGGCAGAAACCCGGCACGGTCATGGCCACCGCCTACAGCTCCTGGTGGCCGGACACCCAGATCTTCCGCTCCACGGACAGCGGCGGCACCTGGACGAAGGCGTGGGACTACACCTCGTACCCCAACCGCGCCAACCGGTACACGATGGACGTCTCCTCGTCGCCCTGGCTGACCTGGGGCGCGAACCCGTCGCCGCCCGAGCAGACCCCCAAACTCGGCTGGATGACCGAGGCGTTGGAGATCGACCCGTTCAACTCCAGCCGGATGATGTACGGAACGGGCGCGACGATCTACGGCACCGAGAACCTCGCCAACTGGGACAGCGGCGGCCAGTTCACCATCAGGCCGATGGTGCAGGGGCTGGAGGAGACGGCGGTCAACGACCTCGCCTCGCCCCCGACCGGGGCGCCGCTGCTGAGCGCGCTCGGTGACATCGGCGGCTTCCGCCACACGGACCTCACCAAGGTGCCGTCGATGATGTTCACCTCGCCGAACTTCACGACGACCACCAGCCTGGACTACGCCGAGACCAACCCGAACACGGTGGTCCGCGTGGGCGATCTGGACGCGGGCCCGCATGTGGCGTTCTCGACGGACAACGGCACCAACTGGTTCGCGGGGACGGACCCTTCGGGCGTCAGCGGCGGCGGGACGGTCGCCGCGGCGGCGGACGGCAGCCGGTTCGTGTGGAGCCCGGCGGGCACCGGCGTGCAGTACACGACCGGTTTCGGCTCGTCCTGGGCGGCGTCGAGCGGCATCCCGGCCGGTGCGACCGTCGAGTCGGACCGCGTCGACCCGAAGACCTTCTACGGCTTCAAGTCCGGGAAGTTCTACGTCAGTTCGGACGGCGGGGCGACCTTCACGGCGTCCTCGGCGACCGGCCTGCCCAGCGGGGACAGCGTGCGCTTCAAGGCGCTGCCCGGCACCAAGGGCGACATCTGGCTTGCGGGCGGCGCGAGCGACGGGGCGTACGGGCTGTGGCACTCCACCGACTCCGGCGCGACCTTCACCCGGCTGTCGACGGTCGAGCAGGCCGACACCATCGGCTTCGGCAAGGCGGCGGCCGGCGCCTCGTACCAGACGCTCTACACCAGCGCGAAGATCGCCGGCGTGCGTGGCGTCTTCCGCTCGACCGACAAGGGCGCGACCTGGACCCGGATCAACGACGACGCCCACCAGTGGGGCTGGACGGGCGCGGCCATCACCGGTGACCCGAGGGTGTACGGCCGCGTGTACATCGCCACCAACGGGCGGGGGGTCGTCTACGGCGACACCTCCGACACCAGCGGGGGCGGAGGCGGGGGGACCGACCCCACGGACCCCACCGATCCCACCCCGACCGGTGCCTGTGCCGTGACGTACACCGTCACCAACCAGTGGTCGGGCGGCTTCCAGGCGGACGTGAAGCTCGCCAACACGGGCACGAGCGCCTGGTCCGGCTGGAGTCTCGGCTGGTCCTTCGCCGACGGGCAGACGGTCTCGCAGCTGTGGAACGCCGACTTCACCCAGTCGGGCGCGGCGGTGACGGCGAAGAACGTCGGCTGGAACGGGAACGTGGCGGCCGGGTCGTCCGTGAGCTTCGGGTTCACGGGCAGCTGGTCGGGATCGAACACGGAACCGACCGCGTTCAAGCTGGGTGATCAGAGCTGCACGGTCGTCTGATCACCCAGGACGGTTGAGTACGCCTACTCATGAGGAGGTGCTCTCCTGTCGCGCAGGCTGGTCGCACACACCGACGACAGGGAGTCACCCGTGCGTATGACCAGCCGCCCCCGCCTGCTGCCGCTCCTCGCCCTGGCCGGTCTGACCGCCGCCCTGACGACCGGCTGTTCCCTGCAGCAGGACGCCGTCTGCGCCGGCGGCCAGTACCCGGTGCTGGCCGTGAACGACGCCGGATCCGACTGCGTCGACGACGGCCGGGAGCCGGCGCAGGGCTGGGCCCGCTATCCGCAAGGCAAGGTCCCCGAGCACGTCGGCGACGAGTGGTACGAGTACTGGCGGACCCGGACCCTCGACGAGAACGGCCGGATCGTCGCGGCGCCCGAGGTGTGAGCGGCGCACCAGCGCCAGCCGACCAGGTTGCCGCTGTCGGTGTGGACGCTGACCACGCCCCGGTCGAGGGCCTCGACCTGGCGGGCGGTGGCGGCCTCGGCCTTGCCGGTGCCGAGGGCGGTCAGCCCGGCGGCGACGAGGGCGGTCGCCGCGGTCGCCGCCGCGAGGAGGGCTCGGCGGCGGCGGTGCGCGTGCGGGGGCCGGTGCGGGTGCGGGTGCTGCACGGGACGAACCTCCAGAGAGGACGGACGGGTTCCGCCCCTCAGTCGCCGCCGGCTTCGGCCACGTTGCCGTATCTTTCGGCCAACTCCGCCACCGTACGGGCGATGCGCCGGCGCAGCTCGGCGGGTTCCAGGACCTCGACGCCGGTGCCGAGGCGCAGGAACTCGCCATGGGCGTGGTCCACGGACTCGATGGGGACCGTGGCCCGCACCCAGCCGTCCGCGTCCGCCGGCCCCTCGACCGTCACCGGGCGTCCGAGCGTCACGCCCGGCGCCAGCCGCACCACCGCCTGTGCCGTGTGGAGGCGCTGGTGGAAGTCGCGCTGATGGGCACTCCAGTGGGCGGCCAGGTCGAAGTCGCCCGGGCGGGTGAACTCGGCTTCGGTGACGGTGAGTTCGAGGATCTGGTCGACGCGGTAGGTACGCGGGCCGGGCCCGGCGACGACGTACCAGCGGCCCGCCTTGAGGACCAGGCCGTACGGTTCGAGGCGGCGGCGCACATCGGTGGGCTCGCGCCAGCGGCGGTAGGAAACATCCAGAACGCGGTTGTTCCACACGGCGTCGGCGACCGCCGGCAGATGCGGCACCTCGTCGGCGTCCGCGTACCAGCCCGGCGCGTCGAGATGGAAGCGGCCGCTGATCCGGTCGGCGTGCTCCCGCAGCGGCGCCGGCAGCGCGGCCCGGACCTTCAGCCGGGCGGCCGCCAGCACCGGGCCGAGGCCCAGGTCGGCGGCGGGTCCCGGCGCCCCGGCGAGGAAGAGGGCCTCGGCCTCGGCCGTGGTCAGGCCGGTGAGACGGGTGCGGTAGCCGTCGAGGAGCCGATAGCCGCCGGCGTGCCCGGCGTCGCCGTACAGCGGGACGCCCGCGGCGGCCAGCGCCTCGACGTCCCGGTAGACCGTGCGCACCGAGACCTCCAGTTCCCCGGCGAGCTGGGCGGCGGTCATCCGGCCCCGGGTCTGGAGCAGCAACAGGATCGACACGAGTCGGCTGGACTTCACTGACACAGGATGTCAGTGGAGCAGGCCTAGCGTCCCGCCATGACCTCCACGACCTCCACGAACTCCGCGGCTTCCACAGCCTCCACGGCCTCCACGGCTTTCCAGGAGAAGCTGCTGACCGTGCCGCCGCCGATCCAGGTGGCGGGGCGGTGGATCAAGCGCTACCACGTCACCGCCGACCCGGCGGGCATCGCGCCCGAGGTGGAACGGGCGGCGTACGCGATCCTGCCCGAGCTGCTGCCGGAGCCGGACGACACCCCGCCGGCCACGTTCGTCGTGCTGCACCGGGGCGGGGACACCGGCGCCTACCTCAACGCGTACAGCTGGGTGTGGGACAACGTGCTGCACTTCCGGGGCGCGGCGGCGGGCCAGCCGGTGCTGGGCTGTCCCGACCTCGACCCCACGCGTTTCGTCCGCCACGACCTGCCGTGGATCGGCTGCGTCTGGGAACTGCCACCCGTCCTGCACGAACGGGACGCGTGGGTCCGCCACGTGCTCTCCACCGACGTACCCGACCTTCAGGCCTACGTGGCCGACACCCTGCCCGACGGAACCACGGGAGACCGCGCATGAGCAGCCCGCACGACTTCGACTTCCTGCACGGCGAGTGGCATGTCCACAACCGCCGCCGCACCGATTTCCTCGACCCCGCCGGCGCGTGGGAGGAGTTTCCCGCCACCACCCGCTGTCTGCCGCTGTTCGACGGGGCCGCGAACCTCGACGAGATCGACATGCCGCACCTGGGCTCGAAGGGGCTGACGCTGCGGCTGTTCGACCCGGCGAGCCGCACCTGGTCGCTGAACTGGTCGTCCAGCACCACGGGAACACTGTTTCCGCCGGTCATGGGGCGCTTCGAGGGCGGGCGGGGGCTCTTCCACGGCGACGACACCTATGACGGGAAGGACGTGCGGGTGCGTTTCGTGTGGTCCGGGATCTCCCCCGGCGCCGCTCACTGGGAGCAGGCGTTCTCGGTGGACGGCGGAGGGATCTGGGTGACCAACTGGACCATGGCGTTCAGCCGCCCGGCTTCCGGAACGCGCGCAGGGTGAACTCCGGTTCCGGGCGCGGGCGTTCCTGATCGGGGAGGGCCGCGAGCCGGGCGGCGAAGTCGTCGGCGAGGGGGTGGCCGGGCGGGAGGGTGACGAACCAGCCCCGGCGCAGGTCGGCGATCGCGCGGCGTGGACTGCGGCCCTGGCCCCGGCCGGGGAAGCGGGCCTGCCCGGCCGGGAGCAGCCCGCAGTCGGCGGCGTACCCCTCGACCAGGGCGGACGCGTCGGACGCGGCCCGGCGGGGCCGGGAGGAGAGGACGACATCGATGTCGCTTCCCACGTTGTGCGAGGCGCCCTTGTCGACCGTGGTGACGTAGACACCGCCGGGCCGCAGCACCCGGGCGCACTCGGCGACGATCCGCCGTGCGTCGCCGGCGTCCTCGACGAGATGCAGCAGCCACACACTGCTGACGGCGTCGAACCCACCGCCGCGGAAGGGCAGTCGGCGGCTGTCGGCGCGCACGATGGTGCCGGGCAGCCGGGCGGCGGCCTGCCCGGCCATCGCCGGGGACAGGTCGACGCCGGTCACCCGCAGGCCGGGCCGGCCGGCCGCGAGCCGCCGGGTGACGATGCCGGTGCCGCAGGCGACGTCCAGCAGTCGGCCGGCATCCGGCGGCAGCAGACCGAGGACGGCCTGCGCGGCGGCGGCCGCCCGGGGCTCGCCGCCACGCAGGCCGTCGTAGCGTTCGGCTTCCTTGTCGTAGTCCAGCACGCGCGCTCCCCCTCCGCTCCCCCTGTCCCCCCGCGGGTCAGCGCGCGCCGTGGGCGGGCGCCGCCGCCTCCACCCGACGGGCGAGCCCGACGTCGAGGTCGGTGACGGCACCGCCCGCGCTGTGGGTGTGCACGGCGAGCGAGACCGTGTGGTAGCCGAGGGTGATCTCGGCGTGGTGGTTCAGCTCCTCCTGGATCCTCGCGACATGGACGACCAGGGCGGTCGCGGCGAAGTGGGAATCCAGCCGGTAGGAGCGGGTGAGCCGGCCGCCCTCCAGGGACCAGCCGGGCAGCTCGGACAGGCGGTCCTCGATCTCCTTGTGCGAGAGCGCTTCCACGGCCATGACCGGACTCCCTTCGTGGGTGTCGCGTACCTGTCCAGCGTGCCACAGGTGGGCGGCGACGGCCCTGGTCAGATCGCCCGCGGGGCCCGGCGCACGGGGCGCACGGAAGCCCGGCCCGCGGCCCGCCGCGCGCGGGGCGCGGGCGCACGCGGGCGGGGTCCGGGGCCGCACGGGGCCGCCCTGGGCTTGTAGTGCACGCGATGCCTCTCGACCGCCCGGGGTGTACGAGATCCCGCTCGGCTACGGTCGTACGCATGGCCTCCGTCGCGACCGGTACGCACGCCCCCCACACCGCCCCCGCCGCCCCCACCGTCTCCGCCGCCTCCGCCGCCTCCGCCGCCTCCGCCGGCCCGGGTGTCGGCCCGCTGCTGCGGGCCTGGCGGGAGCGGCGGCGGATCAGTCAGCTGGAGCTGGCGTTGCGTGCCGACTCCTCCGCCCGGCACATCAGCTTCGTCGAGACGGGCCGCTCCCGGCCCAGCGAGGAGATGGTGCTCCGGCTGGCCGAGCACCTCGACGTCCCCGTCCGGGAGCGCAACGCGCTGCTCCTGGCCGCGGGGTACGCCCCGCACTACCCGGAGACACCGCTGGACGACCCGGCCCTGGAGGCGCTGCGGGCCGGGGTGGAGCGGCTGATCCAGGGCTACGAGCCGTACCCGGCGCTGGTGGTGGACGCGACGTACGACGTGGTCGCGGCGAACCAGGGGATCATGATGCTGCTGGACGGCGTCCCGGAGTCCCTGCTGGCGCCGCCGCTCAACGCCATGCGGCTGACCCTGCACCCCCAGGGGCTCGCGCCGCGCATCCTCAACCTCCGTGAGTGGCGCGGCCATCTGCTGCACCAGATGGAGCGGCAGATCGCCCTGCACCGCTCGGCGCCGCTGCGCCGGCTGTACGAGGAGGTCGCCGCGTACCCCGTTCCCGAGGAGCCGGCGGACGAACCGGCCGAGCCCGTCCCGCACTTCGCGCTGCCGCTGCGCATCGAGCACGGGGGCCGGACCCTGTCGTTCGTCTCGTCGATCTCCACCTTCAACACACCGATGGACGTGACGGTCGCCGAGCTGGCCATCGAGACGTTCCTCCCGGCCGACCCGGCGACGGTCAAATACCTTCATTCACTGACCGATTGACGCACCCTCAGGAAACGCGACGGTAAAAAGACCGGGTTCCGGAGCGGAGTGCGCCGGCCCGGAACCCGGTGCCTCCACGATCCCGCCCCCGGGGCCCGCCCGTCGATTACCTGCGACGTCATGCCCGTGGCCGCGAGCGGGCGGCCGCACCCGGCGGAACGCTCCGCTCCGCACGTGGCGAGGACCTCATTCCCGTGCCGGTGAGGGCACAGCCGGAACATGACACACTGGCCCGCGTGCTTCGACACGTAGGGGAGACGTGGCGTGAGTGAACGACGGCCCGCGCCCACGGTGGGCCAGGTGGTTCTCGGCAGACGGCTCCAGGAGCTGCGCGAGGCGGCAGGACTGGGCCGCGAGGAGGCGGCCCGCGCCCTGCGGGTGGCCCCCGCGACGGTCCGGCGCATGGAGACGGCCGAGGTCTCGCTGAAGATCCCGTACGTGCAGGTGCTGCTGGACACGTACGGCGTACCGGCGGGCGAGGCGGCCGCGTTCGTCACGCTCGCCGAGGACGCCAACCGGCCCGGCTGGTGGCAGCGGTTCCACGACGTGCTGCCGGAGTGGTTCAGCCTGTACGTGAGCCTGGAGGGCGCGGCCCGGCTGATCCGCTCCTACGAACCGCACTTCGTGCCGGGCCTGTTGCAGACCGAGGACTACGCCCGCGCCGTGCTGGAGGCCGGGACGGTCGGCCGGACCACCCCCGAGGCGATCGAGCGGCACGTGTCGCTGCGCATGGCCCGGCAGCGGCTGCTGGACGGCCCCGACCCGCCCCATCTGTGGGCGGTGATGGACGAGACCGTGCTGCGCCGCCCGGCGAGCCTGGAGCCCGGGGTGATGGCCGCGCAGCTCGACCGGATGCTGGAGCTGGCCGAGCGGGACCGGATCACGCTCCAGGTCGCCCGGTTCGCCGACGGTCCGCACCCGGGCACGTCCGCGCCGTTCTCGCTGTTCCGGTTCGCCGAGCCCGAGCTGCCCGACATGGTCGTCACCGAGTATCTGACCGGCGCCCTGTACCTCGACTCGCGCAAGGAGGTCTCCGCGCATCTGGAGGTCCTCGACCACATGACCACGCACGCCGCGTCCGCCCAGCGCACCACGGAGATCCTGCGGGAGGTCCGCGAAGGCCTCTGAGGTCCGCGAGGATCTCCGAGGTCCGCCGCCCCGTCCTCACCCCACGCACCAGGTCCCGCCCCGCACCGCGTCCCGCCCCGAGCACCACCGCCCCGCACCGCGACCGCGTCCCGCCCCACGCCCGAGGAGAAGACCCAGCATGACCGAGTCCGCAGCGCCCCGCATCGACACCAGCCGACCGCACCCGGCCCGCGTCTACGACTGGTGGCTGGGCGGCAAGGACAACTACCCCGTGGACGAGGAGCTGGCCCGGAAGATCCTCGCCGTCGACGGCACGGTGCTGCGCGGGGCACGGGCCAACCGCCGCTTCATGATCCGGGCGGTGCGGACGGCCGCCGAGGCCGGGATCCGCCAGTTCCTGGACATCGGCACCGGCATCCCCACCGAGCCCAACCTGCACCAGGTCGCGCAGGGCGTGGCGGCGGAGGCGCGGGTCGTGTACGCGGACAACGACCCGATCGTGCTGCGGCACGCGGAGGCCCTGCTGCACGGCTCGGCCGAGGGGTCCACGCAGTACGCGCACGCCGACGTCCGCGACCTCGACATACTGCTCGAACAGGCGGCCGAATCCCTCGACCTCGCGCGGCCCGTCGCGCTGTCCCTGGTGGCGCTGACGCACTACCTGGACGACGCCGCGTACGAGCTGGTGCGGGAGTACATGGCGCGGCTCGCCCCGGGCAGCTGGCTGATCCTCTCCCAGGTGACCCCGGACCTCAGCCCGGAGGCCATCGAGAAGGCGGCGAACGCCTTCCGCCGCAGCGGCACCCCCTTCTATCCGCGCTCCCTCCCCGAGTTCGCCCGCTTCTTCGACGGCCTGGAGCTGCTCGGCCCGGGCCTGATCCCGGTCTCCGGCTGGCGGCCGGACCCCGAGGACGTGGCGATCCAGGCCGAGGGCATCGTCCCGGTGTACGCGGGGGTCGCCCGCAAGCCCTGAGCCCTGAGCCCTGCACCCCGCCGCCCTGCGCCCTGCGCCCTGCGCCCTGCGCCACGGCACCCGTACGGGTGCCGTGAACGGGTGCGCTCCCGCGCCCGCCCCTAGCGTCGTAGACCGGGGCGAGCAAGGGAGCGCAGGTGACCGACACGCGGATACCGCCCACCGAGCCGGGCGCGGCACTGCTGCGGGAGAAGCTCGCCGCGATGCGCTCCCGCCTGCGGGCGACCGACCTCGGCAGGGGCGCGCCGCGCCGGCGGCTGTCGACGGACGACCCGAAGGAGGCGTGATGCCCTCGGACGCCGTGCTGTACCAGGCCGCCGCGCTCTGTCTGACGTACCCCGACGAGGATCTGCTCGCCCGGCTGCCGCTGCTGCGCGAAGCGGCCCCGCAGCTACGGGAGTTCGCCGACCACGCGGCCGTCACGCCGTTGCGGGAGCTGGAGGCGCAGTATGTGCGGGTCTTCGACTTCACGCACCGGCACAGCCTCCACCTGAGCCGGTGGCGGGACGGCGACACCCGGCGGCGCGGTGTGCCGCTGGTCCGCTTCAAGGACCTCTACCGGGCGCACGGTCTGACGTTCACCGGCGAGGAACTGCCCGACTTCCTGCCCGCGGTGCTGGAGTTCGCGGCCCGCACCGGGGACACCGGGCTGCTCACCGAGCACCGCGACGGCCTGGAGAAGCTCCGCTCCCGGCTCACCGACGCCGGCACGCCGTACGCGTCCGTCCTGGACGCGGTGTGCGCCGCGCTGCCGACCGCGAACACCGGAACGCGCCCATGACAGGCCCTCAGGCGGCACCAGTTGGGGCATCAGCTGCGGCGGGTGTGGGAGCGGATCGGCGACCGACGCTCCGGTAGCATCGGCGGCTGCGAAGGATCGGCACGTCCGGACGAGCGCTGCGGGGAAGGCGGGCATGGTCAGGCGGTACGTGGTCGCGCCGCACGGGGGCTGGGGCGTCTACGCCGACATCACCTCCGCCCTGCGGTCCGCCGAGCGGGGCGGACCGGCGCGCATCGAGATCATGCCCGGTCGCTACGACGAGCCGCTCACCGTCCACGGCACGGTCGAGCTGGTCGCGCTCGGCGAACCCGGCTCGGTGGTGGTGAGCCCCTCGCAGGGCGGCGCGCTGACCGCGTCCGGGGCGGTGGCGGTGCGCGGTCTGGTGCTGGTGGGCCGTGACGCCGACGTGGTCGACTGCCACGCGGGCACCCTCACCCTCGACCGGGTGGAGGTCCACGCCCACGGCGGGCTCTCCGTGCGCGCCCGGCGGGGCACCTCCGTGGCGCTGACCGGCGGCGAGTTCCGGTACGGCCGGACCCTGTTCGCCGGGGCGACCGGCGTCGTCGAGCGCTGCCGGTTCGTGGACGCCGCCGACAACGCGCTGGCGGTGATCGAGGGCGCCCGGGTCACCGTGCGCGACTGCCGGTTCGACGGCAGCCGGATCCACGGCCTGCGGGTCAGCGACGCGTGGGCCTCGGTCACCGGGTGCGAGTTCACCGGCACCGAGAAGGCGGCGCTGGCCGCGGACACCCGGGCGGAACTCGTCGTGGGGCACTGCACGATCACCGGCGTGCACGCCGACGCGCTGTACTTCGTCGAACAGGCCCGGGGCCTGGTCCACGACACCCGGGTCACGGACGCGGAGATCGGGATCTCGCTGGAGAGCGGCGCCGACCCGGTGGTGCGCCGCTGTGTGTTCACCGGCTGCCGGGACAGCGGGATCAACGTGCAGTCCGCGGGCCGGGGCACGTTCGAGGACTGCGAGGTCGTCGACGCGGGCGGTGTCTCGGTGTTCTCGGCCAAGGGCGCCACGCCGCGGGTCGACGGCTGCCGCGTCTCGGGGGGCAATGTCGGCGTCGCCGTGGTCGACAAGGGCCGGGGCCATTTCGCGCGGATCGACGTCGAGGATCTGACGAGCGTCGCCCTGCGGGTGCGGGAGGGGTCCCGGGCCGTGTTCGAGGGAGTGGACGTCCGACGGTGCGCGGTGGGGCTGGAGACGCTGGGCGACGCCGCCACCACGGTCGAGCTGGCCGACGGGCGGTTCAGCGGGTGCGCCATGGGCTCGGTGACCGCCGGCGGTCAGTCCCGGGTCACGCTCCGGGACGTCTCCGTGGAGCGCGGGCTGTTCGGCTTCGCCGCCGGCGACGAGTCCCAGCTGCAGCTGCGCGACTGTGCCGTCACCCGGGCGCGGGTGGGGGCCGTCGCGATCGGCTCGGCGATGCTCCACGCGCGCGGCCTCGACGTCACCGACGCGGAGGCCATCGGCCTGCTGGGCCGGGACTCCGCCTACCTGGACGTGGCCGGGAGCCGGTTCGCCGACTGCGCCGTCGTGGGGATCGCCGCCCAGGGAGCGAGCGGCGGCCGGCTGGTGGACTGCTCCGTGCCGGGAACGCGGGGGCAGGCCGTGCAGCACAACGGCCGGATCGACCTGGAGTCCCTCGACACCTCCCTCGCCGTCGTCGAGACCGAGCCCGAACCGGCCGAATCCTCGCCGGCGACCGTCATCAACCAGACCAATCACTACTACGGGCCGGTGATCAACGCCGCCGTCCACAACGCCCAGTTCGCCTGGAACAACGCCCAGGTCACCCAGATCCAGCAGATCGACCAGAACGGAGCCGGCGCGTGAGCGAGCCGCAGCACGTGAACAACTACGACGGCCCGGTGTTCAACGGCCCCGCCTCGGGCAACCAGTTCGCCTGGAACAACGAGAACGTCACCCAGAACCAGCAGAACAACGCCACGGTCGCCCCCGGCTTCGAGGCCCTCGCCGAGCTGGTGGCGGACCTGCGCCGCCGGCTGCCCGAGTCCGGCCTCGCCGACCAGGACCGCCAGGACGCCGACGCGGCGGCGCAGGAGGTGCTCGCGGAGATCACCGGGACCGACGCCCCCGAGCCCGGCCGGCTGCGCCGCGCGCTGAACGGCCTCAGGGGAGCCCTGGCCCCGGTCGCGACGGGCGCCGCGGCCGGCGCGACGGTGGGCGCGCAGGAGTGGGCGCAGGAGGCGATCCGCGGGCTGACGGGCCTGCTCTGAGCCGCCGGGGAGCCGCTTGCCTGCCGGCGGCCTCCCCGGTCCGGCGCCGGTGGCTGGGACCTGTCCTAGGCGGCACCCCCGCGGCTGTCCCGTTCGTCGTCCACGATCTCCGCGTCGACGACCTGGTCGTCGTCCTGGGCCGCCGTGTGGTCCTCGGTGGGCCGGGCGGTGGCGTCCTGCTGCGGCTGGGCGTACATCGCCTGGCCCATGCGCTGGCTGACCGCGGCGAGTTTCTCGACGCCGGCCCGCAGGGCGGTGGTGTCGGCGTCGCTCCGCAGCAGTTCCTTGAGTTCGTCGGCCGCGGCCCCCACCTCCGACCGGGTGTCGGCCGGCACCCGGTCCTCGTTCTCCCGGACGAACTTCTCCGTCTGGTAGACGAGCTGCTCGGCCTGGTTGCGGGTCTCGGCGGCCTCCCGGCGTGCGCGGTCCTCCTCGGCGTACTGCTCGGCGTCCCGCATCATGCGGTCGATGTCGTCCTTGGGCAGCGCCGAGCCGCCGGTCACGGTCATCTTCTGCTCGCGGCCGGTCGCCAGGTCCTTGGCGGAGACGTGCATGATCCCGTTGGCGTCGATGTCGAAGGCGACCTCGATCTGCGGGACCCCGCGCGGGGCCGGCGGCAGCCCCGTGAGGTCGAAGACGCCGAGCTTCTTGTTGTACGCGGCGATCTCGCGTTCGCCCTGGTAGACCTGGATGCCGACGGAGGGCTGGTTGTCGGCGGCCGTGGTGAAGATCTCCGAACGCCGGGTGGGGATCGTGGTGTTGCGCTCGATCAGCTTCGTCATGATGCCGCCCTTGGTCTCGATGCCGAGGGACAGCGGGGTCACGTCGAGCAGCAGGACGTCCTTCACGTCCCCGCGGATGACACCGGCCTGGAGGGCGGCGCCGACGGCCACCACCTCGTCGGGGTTGACGCCCTTGTGCGGGTCCTTGCCGGTCAGCTCTCGGACCAGGTCGGTGACGGCGGGCATCCGGGTGGAGCCGCCGACCAGGATGACGTGGTCGATCGCGGACAGCTTCACGTTCGCGTCCTTGACCGCCTGGTGGAAGGGGGTCCGGCAGCGGTCGAGGAGGTCGGCGGTGAGTTCCTGGAACTGGGCGCGGGTCAGCTTCTCCTCCAGATGGAGGGGGCCCTGCGCGGTGGCGGTGACGTAGGGCAGGTTGATGCTCGTCTCGGAGGACGAGGACAGCTCGATCTTCGCCTTCTCGGCGGCCTCGCGCAGCCGTTGCACGGCCATCTTGTCGTTGCCGAGGTCGATGCCGTGCTGTCCCTTGAACTTCTTCACGAGGTACTCGACGACCCGGTGGTCCCAGTCGTCGCCGCCGAGGTGGGTGTCCCCGTTGGTGGCCTTGACCTCGATGACGCCGTCGCCGATCTCCAGCAGGGACACGTCGAAGGTGCCGCCGCCGAGGTCGAAGACCAGGACGGTCTGCTCCTCGCCGCGGTCGAGGCCGTAGGCGAGGGCGGCGGCGGTCGGCTCGTTGATGATCCGCAGCACCTTCAGGCCGGCGATCTCCCCGGCCTCCTTGGTGGCCTGCCGCTGGGAGTCGTCGAAGTAGGCGGGCACGGTGATCACCGCGTCGGAGACGTCCTCGCCGAGATAGGCCTCGGCGTCCCGCTTCAGCTTCTGGAGCACCCGCGCGGACAGCTCCTGGGCGGTGTAGCGGGTGCCGTCCACGGCGCCCTGGTCCGGGAACCGCCAGGCCGTGTCGCCCATGTGCC
Source organism: Streptomyces sp. NPDC041784 (assembly GCF_055591025.1). Lineage (NCBI taxonomy): Bacteria > Bacillati > Actinomycetota > Actinomycetes > Kitasatosporales > Streptomycetaceae > Streptomyces > Streptomyces sp. NPDC041784. The sequence continues at coordinate 122,748 of NZ_JBVJAB010000003.1, read as the reverse complement.
GTTTGACCGAGCGGGCGGTGCGGTCGACGTTGGTCACCGCCTGCCGCTTGGCCACCTCGCCGACGAGCACCTCGCCGTTCTTGGCGAAGGCCACCACGGACGGGGTGGTCCTGGCGCCCTCCGCGTTGGCGACCACGGTGGCTTCGCCGCCCTCCAGGACGGCGACCACCGAGTTCGTGGTCCCGAGGTCGATCCCGACCGAGCGTGCCATCGCTGTCCCCTTCCGCCAGGAGGCCCTCAGCCGGGCCCTGTGCCGGGCAGTCTCCGCCCGGCGGCCGTCCGCCCGGAGGCTGCCGCGCCGCCGGAGTTCCAGGACAGAACGTGAGCGGTCGGCTGTCAATGGGACAGATGTCCCGCCGGGAGCGTGCGGCGCGGTTCTTTGCGCAGTTCCACGGCCCGCCGGGGCCGGTCGGTGACCACGACGTCCACGCGGGCGTCGGCGAGGAAGGTCCGCAGGCCAGGGTCGTCGTTGACCGTCCAGACCATGGTGAACAGCCCGTGCCGGGCGGCCCGGCGCAGCACGGTGGCGCGGGCGAGCAGCCGGTGCACGGCCACTCCGTGCGCCCCGCAGGCCCGCAGCCGGCGCAGCGGGAACAGTTCGCTCGCGCGGGTGGCGGCCAGCCGGGCCGCGCCGACCTCCCGGCGGTCGCGGCCCAGCGAGAGCGCGGTGCGCACGCCGGGGAAGGCCCGGGTGATCGCGGCGACGGACCGGTCCTCCAGGGTGGTGGCGACGAACCCGTCCCGGCCGAGCAGGGCGATCGCGCGGTCGATCAGCTCATGCTCGTAACCGGTCTCCTTCAGATCCAGATGGCCCACGAGCTTGCCGGCGACCAGCGCCATGACGTCCTCGACGACGGGGACGGCGTGTCCGGCGCGCCGGCACAGTTCGGCGTGGCCGATCCGGTGCAGGGGCGGTCCGGCGGGGCCGCCGGCGCGGGGGTCGTGGTGGACGACGAGGACGCCGTCGGCGGTGCGCCGGACGTCGAACTCGACGTACTCGGCACCGCAGGCGAGCGCGTCCTCGTACGCCGCCCAGGTCGCGGCGCCGAAGCGTTCCGTGCCGCCGCGGTGGGCGGAGACGGCGGGGCGGGGCGGTGGCACGGTCATCGGCTCCCGGACACGGGGCGGGCGCACCGGACCCGCCGGAGCGCCGTCGCCCGGGTGGGGCGGGGCGCGTCCGGCGGGCCGGTGGGGCGGGTCAGGCCAGCTTGGCCGTCAGGGTGATCGTCGTGCCGGTGAGGGCCTGGCTGACCGGGCAGTTCTTCTTGGCGTCCTCGGCGGCGGCGAGGAAGGCCTCCTCGTCGATGCCGGGGACGGTGCCCTCGACGGTGAGGTGGATGCCCGTGATGCCCTCCCCGGGCTGGAAGACGACGTCGGCGGAGGTCACGAGCTTGGTGGGCGGGGTGCCCGCCTTGTCGAGGATGTTCGAGAAGGCCATGGAGAAGCAGCTGGAGTGGGCGGCGGCGATCAGCTCCTCCGGGCTGGTCTTTCCGTTCGCGTCCTCGGCGCGCGACGCCCACGTCACCGGCTGCGCGGCGATGCTGCCGGAGGAGTCGAAGGTGACGACGCCGTTGCCCTTGAACAGGTTGCCTTCCCACACGGTGTGTGCGGAGCGCGTGGTTGCCACGGTTCTTCCTTTCGCGGGGTCTTCCCCTCGGACGGGTTTGCGTGCCCCATCCGATCACACTCCCGCTCACCGCACCCGGAAGACCGGCCCACGCGGGGTGAACGGCAGGCGTCGGCCCTGCGGGATCAGGTAGGCGTGTTCCCGGCGGATCCGCAGGACGTCGCACCAGCCGTCGGTGATGACCAGCACCGGTGCGCCGGGCGGGAAGTCGTCGGCGCGGTGCAGCAGGTCGACGCCGGGCTGGAGGACCGTGCCGCCGCGGCCGTGCACGCGGACCCGGCCCGCGATCTCGGTGACCGGCAGATAGCCGGCGTCGTGCGGCGCGGCGTCGCAGAACACGACCCGGGCGGCGGGCACGTCGCGGGCCTCGGCGTAGGAGGCGATGGCGCCGAGGGCCTTGCCGAGGAGGGTGCGGTCCATGGAGCCGGAGGTGTCCAGGACGACGCCGAAGGTGCAGCGGGCGATCTCCTCCGGCGGGAAGTACCGGCCCGCGCGCGGGATGTCGGGGGTGGAGGCCTGGCGCCGCGAAGGCCGGGCGTACGACCGCAGCGGCACCGGGCGGGGTACGAACTCGTCGAACCAGCGGGCCAGTTGAGCGTCCCACGGCAGGGGCGGATGGCTGAGCGCGCGGATCTCCTCGACCAACCCGGCGGGCAGGTATCCGCGTTCCTGGCGGTGGTGCAGGTCGAGGCCCTGGGCGAGCCCGCGCCGGTAGAAGCCGTCGAGGTCGACGCAGTCCCGGGGAGAGCCGAGCGGGGTGCCGAGGACGTCGCCGGCGCCCCGGCCGCGCGGGGTGGCCAGCCGGCGCATCCGGCGCAGGTCGCCGGCGATGCGGTCGTAGACCTCCTCGGCGGACAGGCCGGTCAGCTCCGGGTCGTACAGCAGTCCTTCGGGCATGGTGCCGACGCGCATGGCGCGCAGCCAGTCGTTGACGACGTAGTCGCAGGCGACGTTGAAGAGGTACGGGTCGCGGGCGCCGAGGCGGTCGCCGTGGCGCAGGGCCGCGTGCAGCATCTCGTGGGCGAGCACGAACCGCCATTCCTCGTCGTCGAGCCGGTACAGCGGGTTGACGTAGATCTCGCCGGCCTCGGCGTTGACGGCGGCGATCTGGATGCCGTGGGCGCGGGCGAGTTCGGCGTCGGCGACGAGCCGGATGCCGGCCGCGATGGCGCCGAGCAGCGGGTAGGAGGAGATGAACCAGCTCAGCGCGCGTTCCCAGGGGCGCGTGGGCTCGAGGTCGGCGTCCAGGGAGGCGCGGCGGCCGCCCGCCATGTCCATCGCGGCGGACACGGTCCGGGTCAGGGCGGTGGCGAACGCCAGCTGCCGGTCGGGGGGCTGCCCGTTGCGCCGGGTGTCCCAGGGCAGCAGCAGCTGGTCGGGCTCCGGGCCCGCGGTGCCGCAGCGCTGGCATGCGGCCGGGAGGCCGGTGCGGCGCCAGCGGGCGGCGAGCCGCTCCTCGTCGCCGTCGGGGTGGGTCAGCGGGTGGTCCTCGGGCGCCGTGCCCACCGGCAGCGTCAGCAGAAACCGGTTCACGACCGTGCAGCGGGCGGCGAGGTCGTAGCGGTCGGGCTGGACGCGGGCGCCGGGGGCGGCCGGGAGGTGGCCGAAGCCGAGGTGGAGGGCGGCGTGGGCGAGGGACCAGGCCCACAGGGCGGGGTCGGCGATGCGGGCCGGGTGGACGTGGACCGTGCCGTCGGAGTCGACGCGCACGAGTCCGTCGCGGGGCGCCAGCGCGCACTCCTCGCTCCGGCAGACGCCGAAGGAGACGGCGTTCAGCGCGGAGTTGCCGCGTGTCAGTGCGAGGCCCGTCTCGAACGCCTCCTTCGCGAGGTCGCGCTTCTTCTTCGCGCGTTCGGCCCGGCTCACCGGCGCGCCTCGACCAGCCGGGGCATGTCCCGGGCCGCCTCCACCAGGAACCAGGCGGGCAGCACGGGGTTGCCGTCGGCGTCGGAGGCGATGACGGTCTGGGCGACCTCGACGGAGATCTCGGCGAGCTGGACGAGCAGCGCCTTGGCGCGGTACGCGATCTGCCGGCCGTTCGCCGACATGTGCTCCTTGGACGCGGGGAGTTCCTTGACCAGCCGGCCGCGGAACGAGTCGGCGAGGTAGTAGAGCAGGTCGCGGTCCTCGACGCGGTGCGGCCAGGAGGCCTCGCCCTTGAGGACGGCCTCGATGCCGTACCGGCTGCGGACGATCTTGACGTAGCCGCAGAAGGCGGTGGCGTGCGCGGGCGTCAGCGTGCCGTGGGCGAGGACCTTGAGGGTGTCCTCGTCGAGGTCGCGTCCGAAGGAGTGCAGGGCGTCGGAGAGCATGTGCCAGGAGCGGGGCGTCGAGAACGGCTCCTCGGTCTTCGGCGGCTTGGACCACAGGTGGTCGGGGCGGTCGGTGAGGTGGTCGAGGATCCACGGGTGGATGCCGTGTCCGGCCGCCCAGGCCAGCCAATCCCTCGGGGACGCCTCCAGGTGCACATGGGCGAGGCGGTTGACCAGCGCGGAGGCGATCGGCCGGGCGAGCGCGTTGTCGGTGGCCCGGTTCCCGGCGCCGATCACGATCGAGCCCTTGGGCAGCTCGTAGGTGCCGATCCGGCGGTCCAGGATCAGCGAGTAGAACGCTTTCTGCACGTCCGGCGTGGCCGCGTTCAGCTCGTCCAGGAACAGGCAGTACGGCTCGTCGCGGGCGATCGCCTCCGGCGGGCAGAACACCGACCGTCCGTCACGGATCTGCGGGACGCCGATCAGGTCCTCCGGCGCCAGCTGGGTGCCGAGCAGGCTCACGCACTCCAGGCCCAGCGACTCGGCGAACTCCCGGACCAGGGAGGACTTTCCGATGCCGGGAGCGCCCCAGAGGAACACCGGCCGGACGGTGGCGAGGCCGAGGAGGAGTTCGGGGACGCGGGCGGGAGTGACCGTGACGGCTGCCTGCAAAGGAGAGGCTCCTTGGAAGGGAGGGGAGGGCGACACGGTCAGTGTGTGCGTACGGCCCCGTGGACGCAGCCGATTTTCAGGCGGCCCGCTCCTCCGGCGCCGTCTCCAGCGGTACCTGGGGCCCGTCGGACTCGCGCAGCCAGCGGCGCAGCACGCGGTGGATGTGCTCGGCGCCGGCCAGCACCTCGCCGTCCCCGACGGGCTCGGACAGGGCGAGCGGGGACAGCAGGAACGGCCGGGACTGGGCGCCGCCGAGCCCGCCGTGGGAGCCGATCTGCTCCTCGAAGGCGAGGACCTCGCCGTCGGCCGGGTCGTGGAAGGAGTTGACCATGATGTCGGCGGTGTGCGGGAAGGAGTGGGTGCGGCGTACGGCGTCGGCGGCGCCGGGCCCGAACGCGGCCAGCGGGCCGGGGGACTCGTCCAGCCGGTCCAGGGGGATCTCGGCGGCCTGCGCGCCGAGGACGAGCCCGCCGTGCTCTTCGCTGCGGACCAGCAGGAAGCCGATGCCGGGGTGGTTGGCGAGGGTGGCGAGCAGGGCGGGGTGGCGGGCGTCGATCTCCTCCTTGCTCATCCGGTGCGGGACGTCCGGGAAGGAGATCAGGCCGAGGTTGCCGGAGGCCAGCACGATCGGCTCCGAACGGCGGGACGGGCGGTGCTTGTCGCCGCCCTCCTCCACCGGCCGGCGCAGGGCCGCGCGGACGGCGGCGCGGGCCTCGGCACCGCTGTGGGTCCGCTCGGCCCTTCTCGGCACGGGCAGCCCGCAGCCGGCCCGGACCAGGTCACCGAGGGTGAGGCCGTAGCGGGCGTGGAAGGTCTCGCCGGGGCTCTGCCCGTGGTCGGACAGGACGACGATCCGGTACGGGCGGGGGGCGTGCTCGGCGACCTTCTCGATGAGGGCGAGCGCCCGGTCGAGGCGGCCGAGGACCTGTTCGGTGTCCCGGCCGAGCGGCCCGGAGTGGTGCGCCACCTCGTCGTAGGCGACCAGGTCGGCGTAGACGGCGCTGCGGCCCGCGAGCAGGTCGCCCGTCACAGCCGCGACCACGACGTCCCGTTCGACGACGGTCGCGAAGGCGCGCACCAGCGGGTAGAGGCCGCCGCGCTTCACGCGCGGGCGTTCCTCGCGCAGCCGGGCCCGGGTGGACTGGCCGATCTCGCGGGCCACCTCGGCGACGAAGGACAGCGCGGTGCGCACGGCGTTGGCCGGGTCGGAGAAGTAGGCGAAGTAGCCGGCCCGGGAGCGGGTCTCGCGGCTGCGCCGGCGGGCGGCGATGGAGAGCACGAGGGCCTGCTCGTCGGCGCCGCCGCTGAAGAGGTTGCCGCGGCTCGCGCCGTCGACGGTCAGCAGGCCGCCGTCGCCGGTGCGGGCGACGGCGCGGCGCTGGAGTTCGGCGGCGCTGGTGGGCCGGTTGCAGACCATGACCTCCCGGGTGTCCTTCTCGTACCAGCGGAAGGCGGGGACGTCGTGGCTGCTGCCGTGCAGGATGCCGAGCTGGCTGGCGCCGGTCTGGCTGGACCAGTCGGTGTGCCAGGGGGTGAGCCGGTGGGTGGGGCGGTGGGCGGGGCTGTGGGCGGGGAGCCCGCCGGGGTCCCCGGGGTCCTCCCCCAGCCAGCGGGCGACCGTCGGCATCAGGCCCTTGTGGACGGCGGCGGCCAGCACGTCGTGGCCTACGCCGTCGAGCTGGAGAAAGACGGTGCCGGGGGTGGCGGGGCAGGGCGGCCCGCCGCGGCGCCGGCGGTCGGCGAGCCGGTACAGCCGCCGGCGGTAGGCGTCGTCGTCGCGGACGGCCAGGGCACCGCCGGTCGCCGAGGCGACGGCGGACATCACGGCGGCGACGATGACGGCGGTCTCGGGCGCGGCCTCGGTCTGCCCGGAGGGCGTCAGCCGCAGGGCTATCAGCAGCAGCGAGCCGTTGAGGAAGAACACCAGCAGGCCCAGGACCAGCGCGGGCACGAGCAGCAGCAGCCGGACCAGCAGCGGCCAGACCAGCGCCGACAGGACACCGAAGACGCCGGCGCCGACGGCCGCGGTGACGGCGATGGTGGTGGCGCTGTCGCCGTCGGCGGACTGGAGGCGGAAGTCCGGAAGGATCCCCGCGAGCACCAGCATCGTCAGGGTGGAGACGGCCCACACCGTGAGACTCCGCCCGATCTGGCTGACGGCCCGCCGCCACCGCACCCCACGCACGCCCCGTCCACCTCGCGTTCCGGCCCCGACGCCCGCGGGGGCCGTCCCCACCCTGTCACACCGGGCCGGCGGGCACCCGCGGTCAGCGGCCGTCGTACCCGGCGGTCGGCATCGACAGGCGCCGGTGCACGCGGGCCTTCATCTGCGCGTCGTAGGCGGGTTCGGCGTACCCGACGGTCTCCACCCGCACCCCGCGCCGGGCGCACTCCTCGGTGAACTCCTCGACGTCCGACAGGGCGCTCTCCAGCACGCGGCGGCTGGGCGCGACGAACAGGTCGACGCCGGGCCGGACGCCGTCCCACAGCACACCGTGGTCGGCGCGCAGCCCGCGCACCAGCAGCTCCCGGCTGACGACGTAACCGCGCTGGGCGGCCCAGCGCGAGCACATCGCGTGCTGGCTGCGGGAGTCCACCAGGAAGGGATCGTCGTCCAGTTCCTCGAGCGGCGTCAGACTCGCGATCGCCGTGACCCGCACCGGTCCCATGGCGTCCCCCTCACCTCCGGGTTTCGCCGCCGACCCTACTCCTGCCCGTAGGCTTCGGGGGAGTCGCGCGAAGGAGGCAAAGAGGTGCCGGTGGAGATCACCTGGTGGGGTCACGCGACCTGCACGGTCGAGGATTCGAACGTGCGCGTGCTGACCGATCCTCTGTTCGCCCGCCGGCTCGCCCATCTGCGCCGCCGCCGAGGTGCGCCGCCCCCGCCCGAGGCCTGGCGCGCGGACGTGGCGCTCGTCTCCCATCTGCACGCCGACCACCTCCATGTGCCCTCGCTGGCGCGCCTCGCGCCGGGCACGCGCCTGCTGGTGCCCCGGGGTGCCTCGCGCGCCGTCCCCGCGCTGCGCCGGCTGCGCCATCTGCGGGTCGGCGAGCTGGCGCCCGGTGACGTGGTCACCGTCGGCGGCCTGCGGATACGGGCCGTACCCGCGCGCCACGACGGGCGGCGGCTGCCGGTCGGCCCGCACCGCTCCCCCGCGCTCGGGTACGTCGTGGAGGGCGAGGCACGGACGTACTTCGCCGGGGACACCGGCCTGTTCGAGGACATGGCCCGGGAGGTCGGGCCGGTCGACGTGGCGCTGCTGCCGGTGGGCGGCTGGGGTCCCTACCTCGGCGAGGGGCATCTGGACGCGGGGCGGGCGGCGGAGGCACTGGCCCGGCTGGCGCCGCGCAGCGCGGTGCCGGTGCACTACGGCACATACTGGCCGATCGGCATGGACGCCGTGCGCCCCCATGAGTTCCATGCGCCGGGCGATGAGTTCGTGCGCCTCGCGGCGGAGCGTGCGCCCCGGGTGGCGGTGCACCGGCTCGGGCACGGGGAGAGCGTGCGCCTGGAGGTCGCGCGGTGAGGTGGTGGCTCGCGGCCGCCGCGACGACGGCGCCGACGGCGTCCACGCAGGCGCTCGGCTATCCCTCGCTGTTCCTGCTGGTGCTGATCGGGGCGCTGGTTCCGGTGGTGCCGACGGGGGCGCTGGTGAGTTCGGCGGCCGTGGTGGCGTTCCATCAGGCGGAGCCGTTCTCGCTGGCGCTGGTGTTTCTGACGGCGTCGCTCGCGGCGTTCTGCGGGGACGCGACGCTGTACTGGCTGGGGCAGCGCGGGATGCGCTCGCGCAACGGCTCGCGCTGGCTGGAGGCGATCCGGTCGCGGGCCCCGGAGGAGCGGCTGACGGGGGCGCAGGACAAGCTCGCCGAACACGGGACCACGGTGCTGGTGCTGTCCCGGCTGGTGCCGGCCGGCCGGATCCCCGTGATGCTGGCCTGTCTGATGGCCGAGTGGCCGCTGCGCCGCTTCGCGCGCGGCAATCTGCCGGCCTGTCTGGCCTGGGCGGTGACCTACCAGCTGATCGGGATCGTCGGCGGCTCCCTGTTCGCCGAGCCGTGGGAGGGCGTGGTCGCGGCGGTCGCACTGACGGTACTGATCAGCGCGGCCCCGAGCGTGTGGCGACGCCTGCGGGGGACGCGCGCCGTCTAGGAAACGTCCTGCGCGGAAGGGCCGGTTCGGTCGCCGCGCGGGGTGGCTCCCGCCGCGGTGAGGGCGGCGGCCGTCTCCGGGTGGGGGCCGTGCTCGGCCCACTCCAGGGGCGTCCAGCCCGTGCCGTGGTCCTCGGGCAGGTTCGGGTCGGCGCCTGCGGACAGCAGGACGCGCACGGTCTCGGTGTACCCCCAGCAGGCGGCGCCGCACAGGGGCGTGCCCTCCGAGCCGTGCCCGCTCTCGGCGTCCGGGTCGGCGCCCGCCGCCAGGAGCAGGCGGGCGGTCTCCGCGTCCCCCTGCACGGCCGCCTGGTACAGCGGGGTGGTGCCGTCGGCGTCGGCGCGCCGTGGGTCGGCCCCGGCCCGCAGCAGCGCCTTCACCTGCGACACGTCGCCCAGGAGGGCCGCTGTGACGAGTCTGCCGCTGAGTTTCTTGCCGCGCCGCCGGTTCATGATCCGCGATCCTCCAGGGCTCCGGGCGGCTCGCGCAACGCGTTATCCGAGCACCCGTGAGGCCCCCACCGGCAGGTCCCACAGGTCCTCGCGGTCCCGCCCGGCCCGCGCCCAGGCCGCCCGCACCCGGTCGAGGGGTTCCAGGACGGGCTCGGCGGACAGCACGAACGTCCCCCAGTGCATGGGGGCCATCCGGCGCGCCCCCAGGTCGAGGGCGGCCCGCACGGCCTCGTCCGGGTCGCAGTGGACGTCGCTGAGCCACCAGCGGGGGGCGTAGGCGCCGATGGGCAGCAGGGCGAGGTCGATGCCGGGGTGGCGCTGTCCGATCCGGGAGAACCAGTGACCGTAACCGGTGTCGCCGGCGAAGTACACGCGTCGCCCGTCGGGCGCGGTGAGGACCCAGCCGCCCCACAGCGAGCGGCAGGTGTCGGTGAGGGTGCGCTTGGACCAGTGGTGGGCGGGGACGAAGTCGAAGCGTACGCCGGACAGTTCGGCCGCCTCCCACCAGTCCAGCTCGGTGACGCGGGTGAACCGGCGGCGGTGGAACCAGCGTCCGAGCCCGGCGGGCACGAACACCGGTGTGTCGCGCGGGAGCCGGCGCAGCGTCGGCGCGTCCAGATGGTCGTAGTGGTTGTGGCTGATGACGACCGCGTCGACGGGCGGCAGCGCCCGCCAGGGGATGCCGACGGGGGTGATCCGGGCCGGGGTGCCGAGGATACGGCGCGACCAGACCGGGTCGGTGAGGACGGTCAGACCGCCGACGTGCAGCACCCAACTGGCGTGCCCCGCCCAGGAGACGGCGACGGCGCGGGCGTCCACGCGGGGCAGCGGAGCGGGGGCGAAGGGCAGCCGGGGGATGTCGGCGAGGCCCTCCTTGCCGGGGCGTACCGAGCCCTCGCGAGCGAAGCGGGCGAGGGCTCTGAGGTCGGGCAGCGGGGCGGTCAACCGGTCGTGGAAGGTGCGCGGCCACACCCGCCGTTCGCCCGGCGGGCGGGGTTCGGCGAGCGGCGGGAACGGGGGCATGAGGGGGGACGGCGGGACGGCGGGGAGGGCGGTGTCCCGGGTGGTCACCGCGCTGGTCGTGGTCGGCTCGGACCGCTGCGTCATCGAGGAGGCTCCCATCGCCGGGCGTCGTCACGGAGATCGTCGAAGACCGACTTCAGATGCGTCAGCGCGCGGTGCACGTGCGGCAGTTCCAACGGCGTGGGGGACGTGAGGCATTCCGCGCGCAGCGCGTCGGTGGCACCGAGCAGCGCGCCGGTGGACAGGCGCACGCGCAGCGCCGCGAGGTCGTCCCCGAAGCGGTGGCCGCCCGGCGCGGGCATCCCGAGCCGGGCGGAGAGGAAGTCCTCCAGGTCCTGCGCGTCCCCGACACCGCGCGGGGACAACGCGTCGCGCAGGGGTTCGAGGTCGACGTACAGATGCCGTCCCGCTTCGGGCGGCCGGACGAGGGCGCCCGCGCCGGCCACGGCCGCGTGCGCCGCCTCGGCCACCCGCGCGTGCAGGCGTACGGCGGCGGCGACCCGCTCGGTGACCGGCGCGGGCTCGGTCAGGGCGTGCGCGGCGGCCGCGGCGACCGGGGCGGCCACGCGCGCGTCGAGGGCGGTGAGGACGTCGAGCACGCGCGCGTGCAGGTCGTCCCCGGCGGCCGAGGCGGGGAAACGGGCGACGGCGGCCGGCCAGCCGACGGGCAGCAGGGCCCCGGCCAGGTCGGTGACGACGGTGACCCCTTCGGGCAGCATCTCGGCGGGGCTGACCAGCACCGTGTCGTGCGGGGCGTGCACGGTGTCGCGCCAGGTCTCGTCGCTGACCAGGTGCAGCCCCTCCCCGGCGGCTGCCTCCACGGCCTCGTGCAGCACCTCCGGCGGCGCCACGGTGGCGGTGGGGTCGTCGGCGACGGAGAGCACCAGCAGCCTCGGGTCGCCGCCCTCGGCGCGCACCCGGCGCACGGTCTCCAGCAGCGCGTACGGGTCGGGGACGCCGCCGCACTCGGCGGGCGTCGCCACATGGAACAGCGGCCGGCCCAGCAGTCGCGCGTACGGCGCCCACCAGGCCGCGCACGGCCGGGGCACCAGGACGTCACCGCCGAGCGCGGCGGTCAGCGCGAGCAGCAGCGGGGGCGCGCCGGGACCGGCCACGATCCGGGCGGGCGCGGCGGGGATGCCGCGCCGCTCCCAGTAGCCGCCCGCGGCCTCCAGCAGGCCCGGGCCGCCGCCGACGCGCTCGCCGTCGCCGCGGTGGGCGGCCTCGGCGAGGACGGCGGCGAGTTCGGGCGGCACGGGCAGTCCGTCCGAGGGGAGCGGGGGGCCGTAGCGGACCGGCCCGTGGCCTTCCGGTTCCGTGCGCCGCATGGGGTCCTCCGCGCAGTCCGTCCCTGATGCCCTGTGCCTGGTGGTGCGTGACCTGTCGTCCGGGGCCGGGTGGGGCCCCGGGGCTGTGCGTACGCCGTGGGGCCCCGCCCCCTGGCCGCCCGATCGCGTCGCGCCGGTCACAGCGCGGGCCCGGCCGGCGGCTGGGCGCGGTCAGGCGTCTCTCGCGGAGCCGCGGCGGCACAGCCGGTGCACGGCGGCGCCCAGCGCGCCGGCGATCAGCACACCGCCGGCGACCAGGGCGGGCACGGAGTCCGCGAAGGTGCCGCCGGTACCGGCCCGTACACCGTGCTCGACGGTCGCCGGGGCACAGGGGTCGGTGCGGGCCGCGGTGCCGTAGGGCTGCGCGGAGGGGGCGCACGGGTGGTGGGTGGGGGCGGGCGTCGGGCAGTCGGCGGGGTGGGCGCAGGTGTGGCCGGTCTCGCAGGACGAGCCGCTCCGGTCGTACGCCGGTGTGCAGGGCTGACTGCCACCACCGCCGGCCCGGGTGATGTCGAAGGTGGCGCTCCAGGGGCTGCCCTGTCCGCCGGGCGGCGCCGGACAGGTGCCGTCGACGGTCCAGGCGGTGTCCGGGCCGACCCCCTCGTCCGCGTCCGGGTCGGCGGCGGGGCCGCTGCGGGCGGTGCCGGTGTAGGCGGGCCCGGCGGCCGTGTCGTCGGTGCCGGTGACCCGGTTGAGGCGGACGGTGCCGTCCGCGAAGGCCAGGGAGGAGGCGTCGATGGTCTCGGGGGCGGGGCCGCCGAGCGGGTCGCAGGACACCGAGACGGTGACGCTGCCGCCCGGGTCGACGCTGCCCGGGCTGACCTCCGCCGCCGGATCCGCGGACGCGACCGGGCCGGCGGCGGCCAGCAGGGCACCGGCCAGGGCGACGGCGGACAGAAGTGGGGCGGTGCGGCGCATGGAGCGGCTCCTTCGGCCGACGGCTGCGGGCGGGGGCGGCGTGACAGCCCCGCGACCATCACAGCCCGCACCGGCCCGTGCCGCGCGCGGCCGGACCCCATTCGCGGGACGGGGCCCGCCATGCGGGTGACGTTCCGGGAGCGCCCGGACAGGCGCCAGGACAGGCCCCAACCGCCCGTCCGGCGGTCCTTGGGAGCCAGTCCCTGCGAGCCGGTCTCTGGGAGCCGGCCCCTAGGAGCCGGTGCCGCTCGTCGGCTCCCGGCCCCACTTGCCGACCGGGGTCTCGGCCCGGCCCGCCGGGGCCCGGCGGGCGCCGTCGCACGCGGCGGCGCGGTCCCGGGCTCCCTCGCGGGTGCGGCCCGGGGCCACGAAGCGGCGCGGGTTGCGGCGCAGGTACTCGCCCTCGAGCCGGGCCATACGGTCGTTGTGGGCGCGCAAGGCGTCGTTCGAGCCGTACAGCAGGGTGTCGTGGCGCGTGCGGTGGATCGTCTCCAGCTCTTTCATGAGCTGCTGGTCGTCCAGCCGGTCCGGGTCGACTCCGGTCATGGTGGTGCCCCGCTCGTCGTTCCGAGTTCTGCCTCCACTGTACGAACATTCGCACCGGTGGGCCCCCGCACGGAGCACGGCGTCCTACCTGGCCCGCTCCACGCGCCGCTCGTCCCACACCGGCTCCGGGGTCTCGCGGACCCGGCCGTCGCTGCCGAAGACCAGGTAGCGGTCGAAGGAGCGGGCGAACCAGCGGTCGTGGGTGACGGCGAGGACCGTGCCGTCGAAGGCCTCCAGGCCTTCCTGGAGCGCCTCGGCGGACTCCAGGTCGAGGTTGTCGGTCGGCTCGTCGAGGAGCAGGGCGGTGACGCCCTCCAGTTCCAGCAGCAGGATCTGGAAGCGGGCCTGCTGGCCGCCGGAGAGCCGGTCGAAGGTCTGCTCGGCCTGCTGGGTCAGCTCGTAGCGGCGCAGCCGGGACATGGCCGCGCCCCGGTCCTGGGAGTGCTCCTGCCAGAGGATGTCGAGGAGGGGGCGGCCCTGGAGTTCGGGGTGGGCGTGGGTCTGGGCGAAGTGCCCGGGGACGACCCGCGCGCCGAGCTTCCACGCGCCCGTGTGCGCCACGTCGTCGCCGGCCAGCAGCCGCAGGAAGTGCGACTTGCCGGAGCCGTTGGAGCCGAGGACGGCGACCCGCTCGCCGTAGAAGACCTCCAGGTCGAAGGGTTTCATCAGGCCGGTCAGTTCGAGCCCCTGGCAGGTGACGGCCCGTACCCCGGTGCGGCCGCCCTTGAGGCGCATGGTGATGTCCTGCTCGCGCGGCGGCTCCGGCGGCGGGCCGGCCTCCTCGAACTTGCGCAGCCGGGTCTGGGCGGCCTGGTAGCGGGAGGCCAGCTCATGGCTGATGGAGGCGGCCTGGCGGAGGTTCAGGACGAGCTTCTTCAGCTGGGCGTGCTTCTCGTCCCAGCGGCGGCGCAGCTCCTCGAAGCGGGCGAAGCGTTCGCGGCGGGCCTCGTGGTAGGTGGCGAAGCCGCCGCCGTGCACCCAGGCGTCGGCGCCGGTCGGCGAGGGCTCCACGGAGACGATCTTCTCGGCGGCGCGGGAGAGGAGTTCGCGGTCGTGGGAGACGAAGAGGACCGTCTTGCGGGTCTCCTTCAGCCGCTCCTCCAGCCACCGCTTGCCGGGGACGTCGAGGTAGTTGTCGGGCTCGTCGAGCAGCAGCACCTCGTCGGTGCCGCGCAGCAGCGCCTCCAGCACGAGCCGCTTCTGCTCACCGCCGGAGAGCGTGCGCACCAGCCGGAACTGCGCCTTGTCGTACGGCATGCCGAGCGCGGCCGTGGTGCACATGTCCCACAGCGTCTCGGCCTCGTAGCCGCGCACCTCGGCCCAGTCGGAGAGGGCCTGCGCGTACTGGAGCTGGGCTGCCTCGTCGTCGACGGTCATGATCGCGTGCTCGGCCTTGTCGACGGCCTTCGCGACCTCCTGGATGCGCGGCGAGGACACCGACACCAGCAGGTCCCGTACGGTCGTCTCGTCCCGTACGGAGCCCACGAACTGGCGCATCACGCCGAGTCCGCCGCTGACGGTGACGGTGCCGCCGTGCGGCTTCAGCTCTGCGGAGATCAGCCGCAGCAGGGTGGTCTTGCCGGCGCCGTTGGGTCCGACCAGGGCCACCACGGCCCCTTCGCCCACCCGGAAGGAGACGTCGCCGAGCAACGCCCTCCCGTCGGGGAGGTAGTACTCGAGGTGCGCGGCTTCCAGATGTCCCATGAGGAGGCATTCTGCGGTCCGGCCACGACCGGCGGCAAACCGATAAGCGGCCGGGAGCAGGGAGCATGCGGCCGGCACCAGGGTCCTGCGGCCGGGATCCGACGCGCCGCGGCCCGCTTTGCGGATTCAGCCGCGCGCCGCCAGGCCCTCCCCCGCCGGTCCGCTCTCCCCCGTCGGTCCGCTCTCCCGCGCCGGGGTCACCGTGGCGCCCGCCCAGCTGAGGGCCTTCCAGCCGTCCGTCGGGGAGCCCTCCAGGATCACCGTGCCGGTGTTGGCGAGGCGGTGGGCGGCGGCGAAGGCGACGTCGACGTTGTCGGCCCGGGCGGCGGCCCAGGCACGGATCGCGGCGCCGTGGCTGACCAGGGCGACCGTGCCCGCGCCGCTCGCCGCGGCCTCGGCGACCACGGCGTCGTAGCGCGCCAGGAACTCCACGCCGGTCTCCCCGCCAGGCATGCGCAGCTCCACGTCGCCCGCGGCCCAGGCGAACGCCGTACGCATGTACCGCCCGCTCTGCGGTGAGTCGCCGGGCGCCATCTCCAGGTCGCCGGCGGAGATCTCCCGAATGCCGTCGCGGACACGCACGTCGAGGCCGTGGGCGGCGGCCAGCGGCGCCGCGGTGAGCTGGGTGCGCACGAGGGTGGAGGCGTACAGGGCCTCGACGTCCTCGCCGGCGAGGGCCTGCGGCAGGGCGGCGGCCTGCCGTTCGCCCAGCTCGGTCAGACCCGGTCCGGGGACGGCGGTGTCCAGCAGGTACTCCACGTTCGTGGGGGTCTGGCCGTGGCGGACGAGCAGCAGTCGCATGCAGTGACCCTCCGGAGTCGGATACCGCGGATGCCGCGGACACCGCCCCCGCGCCCGGAAACGGCCACCTCAGCGTACCCGTCGGGACCGGCGCCGGGACAGGCGCCGAGACACCTCCGCCGTCCGCATCGTGAAACAAACGGTCTCAGTATGCGGCCATGAGCGTACGGTGACCTGTGTCGCCCGGGCCTCCCCGGAGGCCGGGTCCGGTACGCCGAGAAGGGGTAGAGCCATGCCGAAGGCGCAGGAGACCGCCGTCTACACGCACGGGCACCACGAGTCGGTGCTGCGATCGCACACCTGGCGGACCGCCGCCAACTCCGCGGCCTATCTGCTCGGCGCGCTGAAGCCGCACATGCGGATCCTGGACATCGGCTGCGGGCCGGGCACCATCACCGCCGACCTGGCGGCCCTGGTCCCCGACGGGCACGTCACGGGCGTCGACCACGCGCCGGGCATCCTGGACCAGGCGCGTGCCACGGCCGCCGCCCGCGGTCTGGCCAACATCGACTTCGCGGTCGCGGACGTGCACGCCCTGGAGTACCCGGACGACACGTTCTGCGTGGTCCACGCCCACCAGGTGCTCCAGCACGTGGGCGACCCGGTGCTGGCGCTGCGCGAGATGCGGCGGGTGACCAAGCCGGGCGGGTACGTGGCCGTCCGCGACGCGGACTACGCGGCGATGACCTGGTACCCCGCGTCCCAGGGGATGGACGACTGGCTGGACCTGTACCGCCGGGTGGCCCGGGCCAACGGCGGTGAGCCGGACGCGGGGCGCCGGCTGAGGTCCTGGGCGCTGGCGGCCGGGTTCACCGACATCACGGCGACCTCCGGCACCTGGACGTTCAGCACCGCCGAGGAGCGGGCGTGGTGGAGCGGCCTGTGGGCCGACCGCACCCTGGCCTCCGCGTACGCGGAGCGCGCCACGGAGGGGGGTCACGCCACCGCGGACCAGCTGCGGGCGGTGTCACGGGCGTGGCGGGAGTGGGGCGAGCGCGAGGACGGCTGGTTCAGCGTCCTGCACGGGGAGATTCTGTGCCGGAAGGACGCCTGAGCCGCGGAATCGCAGTCACCCATTCACGCATTCACGCGGCCACGCATTCACGCGGCCACGCGGTCACGCGGCCACGCGGTCACGCATGCACGTCGTCCACGAAGGATTCCACGAAGGAATAGGCCGCCCACGGACCGGCGAGGTCGACGCGCGCTCCCGGAGCCTCGCCTCTCGCGCGGTCCACGATCTCGACGAATTCCTCGGATTTCATCCGGGGCACGAGATAGGCGGCGTCCAGGACGCTCTGCGGGACATCCGCCGGGGCGGTGATGCGCGTCGGGCGGAGCCGGGCGGCCTCGGCGTGCGCGGCGAGGGTCTCGTGCAGGCGGTCGGCGAACCCCTGGACCTGCTCCGTCCCGGCCCCGGACTCGCCGTACACCCGCACACCCCACTCGACCCGCCCCTCCAGCCGGTCCAGGGTGCGCCGGAAGTCCTCCTCGTGGTCCTGCATCATCACGCGCACCCCGCTGTCGTCGGGGAACACGGTGGCGGGGCGCAGCGGCAGCGGGGTGGTGACGGCGGTGAGCGCGTCGACCACCTGCTCGTGGGCGCGGGCGGTCTCGGTGAGCCAGTCGTGGTCCGCGAGGTGGTCGTGGAGCGGCTGCTCGGCGAAGTCGCGCTCCGGCACATGACTGACGACGGCGATCAGACCGTGGTGGGTGAGCGGACGAGGCGGATCGCCCGCGACGCCGGTGAGATCGGCCTGGAGAGGCGCGGCGAAAGGCCGGCAAACGGCGTAGACGTACCGCAGTCCCGTCATGACGACTCCTCCCGAACGTCCTCCCGGGCCTTGCGTGCCACGCGGCCCCGCCGGTCCGCGTGGCACCGGCCGCCCCGCCCCGCGGTCGAGCCCCGCTCCGTTCCGTCACGTCCTTCTCGTCCTCATCGTCCTCCCGGCCGCCGCCGGGCGCGAGCGCGCGGCGCTCACGGTACGACCGCGTGTTCCACCAGCAGCCGGGCGGACGCGGCGATGGAGTCGGCGTCGAGGCCCGCGGCGCGCAGCTGCTCCCGCGGGGACGCCGAGCCGGGCATCGTCCGGACGGCGAGCCGCACCAGGCGGGGCACGGGCCGTCCGTCGGTGAAGGCGTCGAGGACGGCGTCCCCGAGGCCGCCCTCCTCGTGGTGGTCCTCCACGGTCAGCAGACAGCCGGTCTCCTCGGCGGCCCGCCGCAGGACGGCCCGGTCGACGGGCTTGACCGAGTACAGGTCGACGACCCGCACCTCGATGCCCTCGCCGGCGAGGGCGTCGGCGGCCCGCAGCGCCTCGTGCACGGTGACGCCGGCCGCCACGACGGTCAGCCGGTCCCGGTCGGAGGAGCGCAGCACCTTGCTGCCGCCGACCGGGAACTCCTCGTCGGGCCCGTACAGCACCGGTCCGGCGCCGCGCGAGGTGCGCAGATAGCGGATGCCGTCGAGCCCGGCCATGGCGGTGACGAGCCGGGCGGTCTGGTGGGCGTCGCACGGATACAGCACGGTCGAGCCGTGCACGGCCCGGAACATCGCCAGGTCCTCCAGCCCCATCTGCGACGGCCCGTCCTGACCGATGGCCACTCCGGCGTGCGAGCCGACCAGGTTGATCCCGGCCCCGCTGACCGACGCCATCCGCACGAAGTCGTACGCCCGGGTCAGGAAGGCCGCGAACGTGGAGGCGTACGGCACCCAGCCGCGCGCCGCCATCCCGACGGCGGCGGCGACGAGCTGCTGCTCGGCGATGTAGCACTCGAAGAACCGCTGCGGGTGTTCCTTGGCGAAGTACTCGGCGCGGGTGGAGTCGCTCACCTCGCCGTCGAGGGCGACGACGTCCTCGCGGGCGGTGCCGAGGGCGGCGAGGGCCTGCCCGTAGGCGTCGCGGGTCGCGACCTCCTCGCCCTTCTCCCAGCGGGGCAGGTCGAGGCGGCCGGTGGGGACGGAGTGCAGCAGCCGGGCGGGCGCCGGTTCGTGCACCTGGACGCGCAGGTCGCGGATCCCGCCGAGTTCCGCGATCGCCTCGTCGGGCTCGGGCAGCGGCTTGCCGTGCAGGCCCTCGCGGTCCTGGACGGAGGCGACGCCCCTGCCCTTGAGGGTGCGGGCGAGGATCGCGGTGGGCTGTCCCCGGGTGGCGAGGGCCTCGCCGTAGGCGCGGTCGACGGCGTCCACGTCGTGCCCGTCGACCTGCACGGTGTGCCAGTCGAAGGCCTGGAAGCGGCGGGCGTAGGCGGCGAGGTCGTGGCCGTGCCGGGTGGGGCCGCGCTGGCCGAGCCGGTTGACGTCGACGATCGCGACGAGATTGTCCAGATGCTCGTGCCCGGCGTGCTCGGCCGCCTCCCACACGGAGCCCTCCGCCAGTTCGCTGTCCCCGCACAGCACCCACACCCGGGCGGCGGAGTGCTCCAGCCGTTTCACGGCCAGCGCGATGCCGACGCCCACGGGCAGGCCCTGGCCGAGCGACCCGGTGGCCGTCTCGACCCACGGCAGCCGGCGCGGGGTGGGGTGCCCTTCGAGGCGGCTGCCGAGGGTGCGGAAGGTGAGCAGTTCGTCGTCGTCGATGGCGCCGGCCGCCTTGTAGGCGGCGTAGAGCAGGGGCGAGGCGTGGCCCTTGGACAGGACGAAGCGGTCGTTGCCCAGGTGGGCGGGGCGGTCGAAGTCGTAGCGGAGGTGGTGCGCCAGCAGGACCGCCATCAGGTCCGCGGCCGACATCGAGGACGTCGGGTGCCCGGATCCCGCGGCGGCGGATGCGCGCACACTGTCCACGCGCAACTGCTGTCCGAGGTCGCTGAGTTCGGCGGTGTCCATCGGCTACCGGTCTCCTTCCGAGGGGGTGTCGGGTCGGGCCTTCGCGGGGGCGGGTGTCGGGGAGACGATCGGCCCGGAGTCGTCCTCCTCGCCGCCGTCGGTGTCCGGCTCGTCCTCGGCGGTGTCCGGCGTCGGCGCGACGATCGGCCCGGAGTCGTCGCCGTCCCCACCGGTCTCCTGCCCACCGGTCTCCTGCCCACCGGTCGCGCCCCCACCGATCGCGCCGCCGTCGTTCACGTCCTCGGCGACGGCCGCGCCCGGACCGGAGACGGTGGTGCGGTCCCGCCCCGCGCCCGGCACCCGTGCCAGCTCCGGCGACGCCGTGTCGAGCGGCACCGACCAGGACCGTACGAGGCCCAACTGGACGGACTGGCGCGGCAGTACGGCGTCCAGCAGCCAGTCGGCGACGACACGGACACGGTTCCCGGGCAGGGCGGCGAGATGGTAGCCGCGGGTGACCAGGCTCGCCGGAATCCCGGACAGGGGCACGCCCAGCGGATCGGCGGCGGCCTTGACCCCGCCCAGGTCGACGACGAACCCCAGGTCCTTGTGCCGGTAGGGCCGCGCCTCGCCGTCACCGAGCGACGCGGCCACGTTCCGCGCGGCGGTCTTCCCCTGCCGCCAGGCGTGCTGGGCGGTCATCGGCGTGTACTGCCCGGGATTCTCCAGATCGGGTACGGCGGCGGCGTCACCGCAGGCGAACACCTCGGGCCTGCCCGGAAGCTGGAGGGTGGGCTCGACGAGGAGCCGGCCGCGTTCCAGGGGCAGTCCGAGCGACTCGGCGAGCGGATCGGGCCGTACGCCGACGCACCACACGAGGGTGCGGGTGCCGACGAACTCGCCGTCGGTGAGCTGGACTCCGTCGGGTGTGGCCTCCCGCACGGAGGTCTCCGTGCGCACCTCGACGCCCCGCTCGCGCAGCACCCGGTCGGCGGTGCGCGAGAGCCGTTCGCCCAGTTCGGGCAGGATGCGCGGCGCCACGTCGAGGAGCAGCCAGCGGGGCCGCATACCCCGGCGCAGGGGGTGGGCGCGCACCAGGGCGTCGGTGAACAGCCGCCCGTGCGCGGCGACTTCGGTGCCGGTGTATCCGGCGCCGACCACCACGAACGTACAACGCGCCATGCAGTCGTCCGCGTTGTCGGCGGAGGCCGCCAACTCCACCTGTCGGGTGATGTGGTCGCGCAGGTAGAGCGCCTCGGGCAGGCCCCGGAAGCCGTGGGCGTGCTCGGCGACCCCGGGAATGGGCAGCAGCTTGTTGACGCTGCCGGCGGCGAGCACGAGCCGGTCGTAGGCCAGGGCGCCCGCGCCGCCCTCGGGGTCGGTGTAGTGGACGGTGCGTCCGTCGAGGTCGATCCGATCGGCCTCGCCCAGCACCAGCCGCACGTCGCGCAGGGTGCCGGACAGGGAGACGGTGACCCTGCGTGGTTCGAGGATCCCCGCGGCCACCTGGGGCAGCAGCGGCAGGTACAGGAAGTAGTCGGTCGGGTTGAGCAGGGTGATGTCGGCCCGCCCCCTGGCCTCCCGGGCCAGCGTACGAGCCGTCCGGTACCCGGCGAATCCAGCTCCGACGATCACGATTCGGGCTCGCCTCACGGTGCGCCTCCGATCGGGTTCTCCCACGCTCTCGGCGCGGTGGGGTCGTGGCGTGCACGGGTGACGGGGCGGTGCGGAGCCCCGGGGGAATGGCCCGGACCGTCCCGGAGGTCACCGCGTCCCCCTGCCCGGGGCGACCAAACGTCCACCCCGGATCGGGCCACATCGGACGGGCCGAACGGCACTGCCCTGCCGAGGCCGCCGCACCGCTCCGGGCCGCGCGTCGCGTCTCGCGCCTCACGTGCGGTGGCGCGGGCTCGGGTTCTCGGGGTCGATGTCGTCCGTGCGCGGTGCGTGGCCGGGCGGCGGTGTCCGGGTGCCGGGGGCGGTGGGCGGCAGGGGCGGGTACGGCATGCCGAGACCGCCGGGCGGGCCGGCGGGCGGCGTACCGCCGACGACCCGGCCGGAGCCCGCGGGGGTGCCGGGCCGGGCGGCACCGCGCAGGGCGTACGCCACGGCGCCGAGCACCACCGCGGTGATCAGCGCGGCGGCCCAGCCGGGCAGGCCGGTGTCGAGGGCCAGGCCCAGGGCGAGGGCGACGGCCGCGCCCGCGTAGAGGGCCACGGCGCCGGACGCCGCGTACAGCGTCGCCTTGCGCCGCTGCCCGCGGGTCTGCTCGCGCAGCTCGTCGCGGATCGTCTCGCGTGCCACCTGGGCCAGCTCGTCGACGAGGTGCTTGTCGAGGTGCTCCAGATGATCAAGGTGGTCCAGGTGCTCCTTGCGTTCCATGGCGCGGCGGGTACCCACCGGCCCGGGGCCTTAACGTGGCGGCCCGGGGCGGCCCACGGCTGCCCGGGAAGGGGATCGCGTGAAGGGATCACCTCGCCCGGACCGCTCCAACTAGGCTTGCCCGTATGGACATTCTGGGAGCCACACTGCGTGTCTGCGTCGACGATCTGGAGGACTCGGTCGCCTTCTACGAGCGGCTCGCGGGCACCAGCGCGCTGCGTTTCGAACGCGGCGGCGTGGCGGTCGCCGCGGTCGGCTGCTTCCTGCTGATGAGCGGGCCGCGGGCCGAGCTGGAGGTGCTGCGCAAGGTGGCGGCGACGATCGCGGTCACGGACGTCGACGAGGTGCACCGGACGCTCACCGAGCTGGGCGCGGACGTCATCGCCGGCCCCGTGGCCACCCCGGTCGGCCGCAACCTGATCGCCCGGCACCCGGACGGCGCGGTGTACGAGTACGTGGACCGCCGCCAGGCCTGACGGACCCGCTGAAATTCCGTGGGCGCCGCGTCCTCACCGCCGTAGAGTCGGCCGTCCGACGACCGGCGCGAAGGAGCGAATGTGAGCGAGCAGCACACCTACCGGGTGATCGTCCGCGGCACCTGGGACGGGCTCACCGAGGAGGCCCGTGCCCGGCTGCTCGCCGAAGCCGCCGACCACGGTCCGGCCGGCATGCGGTTCACGCCGGAGGGCACGCTGTCGTACGAGCCGTCGCCGCTGAAGCACTTCTCGATGCGCTACGTGGTGGTGTCGGACGCGGCGGACGGCCCGGAGATGGCGGGCGCGCTCGCCGAGGACCGGGCGGAGACGGCCCTGCGGGAGCTGGGCTACGGCTGCACCGGGCTGCGGTCGACCGTCACGGACCTCGACACCATGAAGATCAACCGGAAGTCGCCGTCTCGGCGGTGATCGCCCACCGCTCGTGGTCGCGCCACTCCCCGTCGATGTAGATCATCCTCGGGGAGTAGCCCTCCAGCCGGAAGCCGCAGGAGCGGGCGAGGGCGATGGAGGCGGCGTTCCCGGGCTGCACGTTGATCTCCAGCCGGTGCAGCCGCATCGGTCCGAACGCGTACCCGACCACGAGGCCGAGCGCCTCGCGCATCAGCCCGCGCCCCGCCGCGTGCGCGAACGCGCCGTAGCCGAGGGCGCCGCACTGGAAGCCGCCGTGGACGATGTTGTTGATGTTGACGAACCCGGCGATGGCCCCGTCCCTCGCCCCGCCGCCCTTCTCGCACACCAGGAACCCGGCCTTCGTCGGATCCTCGATCAGCCGGCCGGCGTACGCGTGGTACGTCTCGGGGGTGGCCGGCGGGAACAGCCAGGGGCGGTGCAGCTCCTCGCTCTCGCGGGCCCGGGCGGTGAACTCGTCCCCGTCCGCGTAGGTGAAGTGACGTATGCCCACGCGGGGGCCCTCGGCGAGGTAGCGGGATGCGGTGTGCGGCATTCGGCCACCCTAAAGCGGCAGGCTAGCGGCGGCGCCTCATGAAGTACGCCCCGCACAGCGCGCCGACGAGCGCCGTGGCGAGCAGGGCGGCCCACAGCGGCATGATCACTTCGGGGATCAGCAGTCTGATCTTGGTTTCGTCGGTGTTCTGGAAGATGAAGATCAGGGTGAGGACGGCGAGCACCACCATGGTGATCCGGGCGGGCGTCACTTCCATGCGCCTGCCGCCGTGCTTCCCGCCGCGCTCGGAGGTCTTCGAGGTCTTCGGGCTCATACCCCCAGGGTGTGCCCGCGGCGGCCGTCACGCACGGTGAGAACGGCCCGCGGGTGACGGCTCAGCGCAGCGCGGGCTCGTCGAGCGTGAGCGTCCCCGTCTGCGCGTCCAGCTCGGCACTCACCCCGAAGGGCACGGTCATCGCGCCCTCGCAGTGGCCGAACCCCAGTTCCTCGACGACCGGGACGCCCAGCGCGCCGAGCCGGTCGGCGAACACCGGCCGCAGCTCCTCGTAGGGCCCGCACCGGTCCCACGAGCCGAGCCCGACCCCGGCCACGCCGTCCAGCCAGCCGGTGCGCAGCAGTTGGGTGAGGGCGCGGTCGACGGCGTACGGCGGCTCCGCCACGTCCTCGATCAGGAGCAGCCCGCCGCGCGCGCCGGCGCGGGTGTGGGGGGTGCCGTATCCGGTGGCGAGCAGCGCCAGGCAGCCGCCCAGGGTGACGCCCCGGGCCCGGCCGGGGGCGAGGGCGGTGCCGGAGGAGGTGAGGGTGCGGACCGTCTCCGGGGCGAAGAGGGTGGCCTTCAGGTGGTCCTGGGCACGGGCGTTCTTGACGAGGTCGACGCCGGCGGCGACGGGGCCGTACAGCGTGACCAGGCCGAGGCGGACGGCGAACGCCTCGTGCAGTGTGGTGCTGTCGCTGAAGCCGACGAACACCTTGGGTCCGGCCGCCCGCATCGCGTCCCAGTCGAGCAGGTCGACGACGCGCTGGGCGCCGTAGCCGCCGCGGGCGCAGATCACGGCGTCGACGGACGGGTCGCACCAGGCCCGCTGGAGGTCGGCGGCCCGGTGGGCGTCGGTGCCCGCGAGATAGCCGAGGCCTGCGGCCCGGTCGAGCACATGGGGCGCGGGCACCGGGTCGAGGTCCCAGCCGCGCAGGAGGTCGAGGCCCGCCTGGAGCCGCTCCTCCACCACGGGTCCGCTGGGCGCGACGACGGCGACCCGGGCGCCGGGGGCGAGCCGGGACGGCCGGACCAGGTTCTTCACCGCTTCAGCTCCAGGGTGGGGACACCGGGCGGGCGCAGCCCGAACACCTGAGCGTACAGGGACAGCTCGGCCTCCAGCGCCCGCACCGTCGTCGCCGCCAGCCGGAAGCCGTGCCCCTCCCCTTCGAAGGCGAGGTAGGCGTGCGGTACCCGTCGTCCGGCGAGCCGGGCGAGGAACCGTTCGGCCTGTACGGGCGGGCAGATCACGTCGTCCAGGCCCTGGAGCAGCAGGAACGGCACGGTGATCCGGTCGGCGTGCTCGACGGGGGAGCGCTCCGCGTACCGGGCGGGCACCTCGGCGAGCGGTCCGACGAGCCCGTCGAGGTAGCGCGACTCCAGGTCGTGGGTCTCGCCGCCGGCCCAGCCGGCCAGGTCGAGGACGGGGTAGCTGATGGTGCCGCAGGCGTACACGTCGGTGCCGGTCAGGGACACGGCGGCGGTCCAGCCGCCCGCGCTGCCGCCCCGGATCGCCAGCCGCGGGCGGTCGGCGGTGCCCTCGTCGGCGAGCGCCCGGGCGACGGCCGCGCAGTCCTCGACGTCGACCACCCCCCACTGCTCGCGCAGCCGCTCCCGGTACTCCCGCCCGTACCCGGTGGACCCGCCGTAGTTGACCTCGGCGACGCCGATGCCCCGGGAGGTGAAGTAGGCGATCTCCAGGTCCAGCACGAGCGGCGCCCGGTCGGTGGGCCCGCCGTGCGCCCACACCACGTACGGCGGCAGTTCGTGGCCGGGGGCGGCACAGTCCGGGTTGTGCGGCGGGTAGACGTGGGCGTGGATCTCGCGGCCCTCGGGGCCGGTGAAGGTACGGATCTGCGGTTCCGGGTAGTACGCCGGGTCGACCGCGTCGTCGTGCGCGGCCCCGGTCACCCGGGTCCGGCCGGTGCGCGCGTCCAGCTCCACCACCTCGTGGGCGCTGCGCGGGGAGGCCGCCACCGCGACGACGCGTTCGCCCCGCACGGCGAGCGTGGCGGCGAACTCCGTCCACGGGCCGGCCGCGTCGACCAGTTCGCCGGTCTCCGGGTCGAGGACGCCGAGCGCGGTGGCGCCCCGGCCGTGGACGACGGCGACCCGCCCGTCGGCCAGCGGCGCGAACCACTGGTGGCCGAGCTTCCACAGCGCCCCGCCGAACTCCTCCTCGCGCGGACACACCGGCTCGTGGTCGCGGTACAGGTTCCACCAGCCGCCGCGGTCGCTCACGTACAGCAGGCCGCCGTCCGCCGCCCAGTCGGCCTGCGCGACGGACTCCCGCGGTCCGCCCGCCACCACGTGCGGGCCGCTCAGGGTCCCCTCGGGCGTGACGTCGGCGACGACCACCTCGGTGCCGTCCCACGGCATCCACGGATGGTCCCAGGCCAGCCAGACGGCCCGCCGTCCGTCCGGCGAGAGCCGCGGACCGGTGACGAACCGCCGCCGGTCGTCGCAGAGTTCACGGACGGCCCCGCGGTCCGCCGCCGCCGAGCCGTCCAGCGGTACGGCGGCCAGGACCCGGCGTACGTCGGTGGGCGCGTCGCCGGTGAACTCCTCCAGCACGCACCACACTTCGCCGCCATCCAGGAGCAACTGCGGCTCCACCCAGCGCAGTCCGCCGCCCACCGACGAGACCGGAGTGAGCGGACGCGGCTCGTGCCCGGGTTCGAGGGCGTACAGCCGCTGGTCGGCGAAGTTCACGAACACCACCAGGGGTCCGTCCTCGCGCACGGCTCCCGTCCAGGGCCGGCCGCCGTACTCGACGACCCGGCTGCGGACGTTCCAGGGCGCGGGCAGGACGGACTCCTCGGTGCCGTCCAAGTGCCGGCGCACCAGGGTGCGCCGGCCGCCTTCGGCGGGGCGGGGCACGGTCCACCAGATCTCGTCGCCGACGAAACCGACGTACTCGGGCCGCCCGCCGTGCGCGGCGGCGAGGCCGGCGCCGATGGGTGAGGGCCAGGAACCGTACGGCAGGATGTGCACGTTCTCCCCCGCTCGCCTAGGCCGTGCGCAGGAAGCGGTCGAGGACGCGGACACCGAACCGCAGCGCCTCGACGGGGACGCGTTCGTCGACGCCGTGGAACATCGCCTGGTGGTCGAAGCCCAGGGGCAGCCGCAGCGGCGCGAAGCCGTAGCCTGTGATCCCGAGCCGGGAGAACTGCTTGGCGTCCGTGCCGCCGGACATGCAGTACGGCACCACGTGCCCCTCGGGCGCGAACTCCTCGACGGCGGCGCGCATCCTGGCGTAGATCGGCGTGTCCAGCGGCGCCTGGAGGGCGACTTCGCGGTGGTGGAACTCCCAGTCGACGTCGGGGCCGGTGAGTTCGTCGAGGGTCGCGCGGAACTCGTCCTCGCCGCCCGGGAGATACCGGCCGTCGACGTAGGCCACGGCCTCCCCCGGGATCACATTGATCTTGTAACCGGCGTTCAGCATGGTCGGGTTTGCGCTGTTGCGGACCGTCGCGTCGACGAGGGCGGCGGCCGGGCCGAGCTTCGTCAGCAGGCCGTCCACGTCCGGCGGGCCGTCCGCGCCCGTCAGGTCGGTCTCGATGCCGTACAGCGCGGCGAGTTCGGTGAGCGCGGCACGCACGGTGGGGGTGAGCCGCGGCGGCCACTCGTGTTCGCCGATGCGGGTGACGGCGGCGGCCAGCCGGGTCACCGCGTTGTCCCGGTTGACCTTGGAGCCGTGCCCGGCGCGGCCGCGCGCGGTGAGCTTCAGCCAGGCGGTGCCGCGCTCCCCGGCCGCGATCGGGTAGATCTCGTGCCCGGCGCCGTCGTGGAAGGTGAACGCGCCGGACTCGCCGATCGCCTCCGTGCAGCCCTCGAAGAGCCCGGCGTGCCGGTCGGCGAGGAACCCGGAGCCGTCCTCGGCGCTGGCCTCCTCGTCGGCGGTGAAGGCGAGCACGAGGTCGCGGCGCGGCCGTACGCCCTGGCGGGCCCAGGCGCGCACCACCGCCAGGATCATCGCGTCCATGTTCTTCATGTCGACCGCGCCGCGCCCCCACACCACGTCGTCGCGGACCTCCCCGGAGAAGGGGTGCACGCTCCAGTCGGCGGCCTCGGCGGGGACGACGTCCAAGTGGCCGTGGACGAGCAGCGCGTCGGCGGTGGGGTCGGTGCCCTCGATCCGGGCGACGACGTTGGTCCGCCCCGGGGTGCGTTCGAGGAGCGTCGGCTCCACCCCGGCGTCGGCCAGCAGCGCGGCCGCGTACTCGGCGGCCGGCCGCTCGCGGCAGTCGCCGGCGCCGCGGTTGGTGGTGTCGATGCGGATGAGGTCGGAGGTGAAGCGGACGACCTCGTCGCTCGCCTGTGGGTCAGCCATGGTGCTCCTCAGCCATACTGCTCCTCGATCGCCGCGGAGGCGATCGTGGTCACCGCCTTGAAGGTGCGGATGCCCTCGTACATCGTGCCGCTGGTGTAGGCGATCCTGCGTTCGCCGGCCCGGGTCACGCCGGGGACGACGGTGACGGCCCGCGCGAGGTGCTCGGCGTCGAACTCCACCGCGACGGTGTACGGTCCGCCGCGCACGGGTTCCCGGCGGACGGCCAGCGCGGCGGCCTCCTTCGCGGCGGCCCGGATGTCGGCGGCGGTACGGGCCGGCGTACGGCACACGGCCGCGTACCGCGAGACATGGTCCTTGACGGCGACCTTCAGCGCCTCGGGCGCGTAGCCGAGGGCGTCCTCGCAGGCCACGTCGTCGCCGGTGACGAGGACGACCGGGACGCCGTATTCGGCGACGACATGCGCGTTGAGCAGGCCCTCGCTGGCCCGTACATCGTTCAGCCAGACGCCGGTGATGGAGTTGGCGAGGTAGGTGTGGGCGAGGACGCCCTCCATGCCGGCGCCGGCGTGGTAGCCGACGAAGGCGATGCCGTCGACGTCGCCGTGCTGCACGCCCTCGACCATGGAGAGGTCCTTGTGCTTGCCGGTGAGCATCTGCGCCCGCTCGTCGAGCCGTTCGAGGAGCAGGTTGCGCATGGTCCAGTGGGCCTCGTTGATCAGCACCTCGTCGGCGCCGCCGTCGAGGAAGCCGAGGACGGCCGCGTCGACGTCCGAGGTGAACATCGCCCGGCAGCGCTCCCACTGCGGTGTCCCGGGCAGCACGTCGGCGGGCCAGGTGACGCCGGTGGCGCCCTCCATGTCCGCGCTGATGAGGATCTTCATGCCCGGGCTCCGTCCTGATCGGGTCCAGGAGGCCCCCGAGCTTAGCGGGCCGTGCCCGGATTGCCCGGGGTGCGACTCCGCTCGTGGCTGAGCTGTTTCACCTGACGGAGGGTCAGCGCTCGGGGACGCGGTGCCGCCCCCCGCCCGTGAAGGCCCTCGACCACCCCACCACCACCCTCCTGAATACCCCTGGGGGTATCTGTTACGGTGGAGGACAGATACCACGGGGGGTAATTTCTCAGCGAGGGAGAGCGCCATGTTCTTTGCCGACGTCCTGGAGACCGAGGGGCTGGGCAACCGCAGCCATCTGGCGGGCGGCGCCCGGTCGGCGGTGGTCGTGGACCCACCGCGCGACATCGACCGGGTGATCGCCGCGGCGGCCCGGCGCGGGGTGCGGATCGTCGCGGTCGCCGAGACCCATGTGCACAACGACTACGTGACCGGCGGCCTGGAGCTGGCCCGGCTGACCGGGGCCCGCTATCTGGTGCCGGCCGGCGCCGAGGTGGCGTACGCGCGCGTGCCGGTCGCCGACGGGGACGTCGAGCCGGTCGACGAGGACCTGGTGCTGCGGGCGGTGGCCACACCGGGGCACACCCCGCACCACACCGCGTACGTGCTGGAGGAGTCCGGCCGGCCTGTGGCCGCCTTCACCGGCGGCTCGCTGCTGATCGGCAGCGTGGGCCGCCCCGACCTGGTCGAACCCCGGCTGACCGAACGGCTGGCCCGGGCGCAGCACGCCTCCGTGCACCGGCTCGCGGACGGCCTGGACGACGACGTCGCCGTACTGCCCACGCACGGCTTCGGCAGCTTCTGCTCCTCGTCGCGGGCCGAGGGCGAGCACAGCACGATCGGCGCGGAGAAGGCGTCCAACCCGGTGCTGGTGCAGGACGTGGACACGTTCGTGAAGGAGCTGCTGGCCGGGCTGGACGACGTCCCCGCGTACTACGCGCACATGGGCCCGGCCAACGCCGGCGGCCCCGCCCCGGTCGACCTGACCCCGCCCCGGCGCGCCGACGCGGCCGAGATCGTCCGCCGGCTGGCCGCCGGTGAGTGGGTGGTGGACCTGCGCAGCCGGACGGCGTTCGCCGACGGGCATGTGGCCGGGTCGTTCAACTTCGAGGTCGACGGGCAGCTCGCGACCTACCTGGCCTGGCTGATCCCGTGGGGCAGGCCGGTGACGCTGCTCGCCGGGAGCGCCGCGGACGTCGCCCGCGCCCAGCGTGAACTGGCCCGGGTCGGCATCGACCGTCCGGCCGCCGCGGCCGTCGGCTCCCCCGCCGACTGGCTCGCCGGCGGGGCCCGGCCGGCGTCCTTCCCCCGGTCCACGTTCGCCGGCCTGGCCGCCACCCTCGCGCGCCGCGAGGACGTGGTCGTCCTCGACGTCCGACGGGACGGCGAGCGGGCGGGCGGCTGGATCGAGGGCAGCACACACATCCCGGTCCACCAGCTCCACCGGCGGCTGGCCGAGGTGCCGGCGGGCACGGTGTGGGTGCACTGCGCGGGCGGGATGCGCGCGGCCATCGCCGCGTCCCTGCTCGACGCCGCCGGCCGGTCGGTGGTCGCCGTCGACGACGGCTACGCCGCGGCGGCCGAGGCCGGCCTCCCCCTCGTCGCCCCCGCCTCCCGCGGCTGACCGCGCACGCACCCCAGGACCGACGAACACCGAGGAACACCTACGATGCCGCACTCCCGCGTCACACCCGCCCGGGCCCACGAGCTCCTGCGCAGCGGTACGGCCGTCCTGCTGGACGTCCGCGAGCCGGACGAGTTCCGGGCCGGGCACGCGCCCGGCGCCGTGCACCTGCCACTGGCCGCGCTCGCCGACGGCACCGCGAGCGTCCCCGCCGGCCGGGACCTCGTACTGATCTGCCGCTCCGGCAACCGTTCCCGGCGGGCCGCCGCCCTGCTCGCCGAGCGGGGCGTGGCCTCGGCCGACGTGACCGGCGGCATGCGCGGCTGGGCGGCCGAGGGGCTGCCCGTGGAGAACGCGCGCGGGGCCGCCGGGACCGTCGTATGAGCGCGCTGGTCCTGGCGCTGCTCGCCGGCGGTCTGGTCGGGCTGGCCCTGGGCGCGCTGGGGGCGGGCGGCAGCATCCTGACCGTGCCGGCCCTGATCTACCTGCTCGGCTTCGACCCGGCGGCGGCCACCACCGGCGCCCTGGTCATCGTGATCGTCACCTCGGTCACCGCGCTGCTCGCCCACGCCCGGGCGGGGGCGGTGCGCTGGCGGGCCGGTCTGCTGTTCGCGGCGGCCGGCGTGCTCCCCGCCGCCACGGCCGGCGTCCTGTCCGCCCGGATCCCCCAGGGCGCGCTGACCGTGATGTTCGCGGCGCTGGCCGCTCTGGCCGCCGCCCGGATGCTCCGCCGCCGCGCCCCGCGCGGGGACGGCCGGGTCTCGGGGGTGCGTGCGCTGGGCGCCGGGGCCGGGCTGGGCGCGGTGACCGGATTCCTCGGGGTCGGCGGCGGCTTCCTCGCCGTACCGGCGCTGGTCGGGGTGCTGGCCGTGCCGATGGACGCGGCGGTGGGCACGAGCCTGCTGGTGATCGTCGCCAACGCGCTGGTGGCCCTGGGCGCCCGGGCGTACACGGCCGTGGACCTGGACTGGGCGCTGATCCTGCCGTTCCTGGCGACCGCCGTCCTCGGGGCGTGGGACGGCAGGCGGCTGGCCGCGAAGGTGTCCGCCGCGACCCTCCAGCGCGTCTTCGGCGCGGTGCTGCTGACGGTCGCGGCGGGGATGGGGCTCACGGCCGTCCTGTGAACGGCCGAACGGCCCTCGCACCCCAGCCCTCACACCCCAGCCCTCACGCCCCGGCCTCGCACGCGGGCCGGCGCCGGTCAGGCCAGCGACAGGAAGAGCTTCTCCAGCCGGGCCCGCATCTGCGCGGAGTCCCGGACCTCCGGGTCCTCACTGGTCATGCACTGTTCCAGCCCGGTCGCGATGATCGAGAAGCCGGCCCGGTCCAGAGCCCGGGAGACCGCGGCGAGCTGGGTGACCACGTCCTCGCAGTCCCGCCCCTCCTCGATCATCCGGATCACTCCCGCGAGCTGCCCCTGGGCACGCCGCAGCCGGTTGAGCGCCGACTTCAGCTCCTCGGCCGACATGTCGAGTTGCACGATTCCTCCTCCTATACCCCCACGGGTATCCTACCCGTGCGGGACAACACCCCACCGAGAGGTTCTGTTCCGTGACCCGTCCCATGGCCGTCCCGGCCCGTGTCACCCCCGCCGAGGCGAGCGCCCGGTTCGCCGAGTTCACCGTGGTCGACGTCCGCACGCCCGGCGAGTACGCCGGCGGCCGGCTGCCCGGCGCCCACAACGTCCCGCTGGACCGGCTCGACGAGGCCGCGCCCGCGCTGACGGCGGCCGCCGCCCGCGGGCCGCTGCTGATCGTCTGCGCCTCCGGGGCCCGCTCCGCCCAGGGCTGCGAGCGACTGGCGGCGTTGGGCGTCGAGGCGGCGACCCTGGAGGGCGGCACCAGCGGCTGGGCTTCGGCCGGCCACCCCGTGGAGCGCCCGGCCGGATCGCGGCCGCGCTGGCCGATGGACCGTCAGGTCCGTCTGGTCGCCGGCTCCCTGGTCCTGACCGGCTTCGTCGCGGGGCTCGCCTGGCCGCCCGCGCACTGGCTGTCCGGGCTGATCGGCGCGGGCCTGGCCTTCTCCGGCGCGACCAACAGCTGCGGCATGGCCGCGCTGCTCGCCAGGCTGCCGTACAACCGGCCGCCGAAGGACGCCCGTTCCTTCGAGGAGACGCTGGCGCGGCTGACCGCCTGAGGGCTGCGCGCGCCACCGGCCCCGTGTTCTGATCTTGTGGGCGCGACCGCACCACAGCGACCACCGCAGCGACGAACGGGGACCAGTCATGATCACGCACACGCTGCCGCCGGAGCGGTTCGAGGCGGACCGGCAGCGTCTGCGGGCGGTCGCCTACCGCATGCTCGGCTCGTCGGCCGAGGCCGAGGACGCGGTGCAGGAGACCTGGCTGCGGGCGGCCGGGGCCGACATCGGCGCTGTGGAGAACCTCGGCGGCTGGCTGACCACGGTGCTGGGCCGGGTGTGCCTGAACATGCTGCGCGCCCGCCGGACCCGTCCCGAGGTACCGCTCGACGCGCAGGCCGACGAGCCCTCGGTGGCGGGCGGGGACCCCGAGGAGGAGGCGCTGCTGGCGGACTCCGTCGGGGTGGCCCTGCTGGTCGTCCTGGACACCCTCTCCCCGGCCGAGCGGCTGGCGTTCGTGCTGCACGACCTGTTCGCCGTGCCGTTCGACGACATCGCCCCGCTGGTCGAGCGGACACCGGCGGCGACCCGGCAGCTGGCCAGCCGGGCCCGCCGCCGGGTACGCGGCGGTCCGGCGCCCGAGGCCCCGGCGGCCGGACCGGACCGGGCCCGGCAGCGGGCGGCCGTCGGCGCGTTCCTGGCGGCCACGCGCGGCGGTGACTTCGAGGCGCTGCTGGCGCTGCTGCACCCGGACGTCGTGCTCACCGCCGACCGGTTCGTGGTGCCGACGCCGGGGCCCGTCACGGTCACCGGTGCCCGGCCCGTCGCCGAGGGGGCGATGGCGGCGACCGGCCGGGCCCGGTTCACCGGTCTCGCCCTGCTCGACGGCCGGATCGGCCTGGCGATGGCGCCCCACGGCCGACTGCGGCTGGTGCTGCTCTTCACGGTCACGGAGGGCGGGATCACCGCGATCGACGTGGTGGCGGACCGGGCACGGCTGGCGGGACTGGAGGTGGCGGCGGTGCCCGACGGGCCGACGGCCGGCGGGTGACAGACGGCCGAGGGGCGGTGGGTGACAGACGGCCGAGGGCCGGCATGCGACAGACTGCCAACGGCCGGTGGGTG
This sequence comes from Streptomyces sp. NPDC041784, assembly GCF_055591025.1. NCBI lineage: Bacteria > Bacillati > Actinomycetota > Actinomycetes > Kitasatosporales > Streptomycetaceae > Streptomyces > Streptomyces sp. NPDC041784. The sequence continues at coordinate 89,461 of NZ_JBVJAB010000003.1, read as the reverse complement.
ACAGACGACCGAGGGCCGGCATGCGACAGACTGCCAACGGCCGGTGGGTGACAGACGACCGAGGGCCGGCATGCGACAGACTGCCAACGGCCGGTGGGTGACAGAACG
>NZ_JBVJAB010000003.1:0-89259 GCF_055591025.1 Streptomyces sp. NPDC041784 | reverse complement strand
AGACGGCCGACGGCCGGCATGCGACAGACTGCCAACGGCCGGTGGGTGACAGACGGCCGACGGCCGGCATGCGACAGACTGCCGACGGCCGGTGGGTGACAGACGGCCGAGGGGCGGCCGGGGATTCCCGGTCGCCCCTCGGGTCCGCGCTCGTCCTCAGAACGCCAGCACCAGCGACGCCACCGCCGGTGCCGCGTAGATGAGCGGGAACGGCACGTGCGAGAACCAGCGGGCCCGCAGCACGGTGACGACGGCCCCGAGGAAGTACAGCACCAGCCCGGCGGCGGCCAGTACCCCGATGACGGGCACGGCCAGTCCGGCGAGCAGACCGGCCGCCCCGGCGGCCTTGGCCGCGCCGAGCCACGGCCACCAGGCGCGCGGCACCCCGTAATCGGCCAGCGGCTTCACGGTCCACTCGGCGCCCAGGAAGACCGACGCGGCCGAGAAGCCCGCCAAAACGGCTCCCAGAATGGTGACGACGACGTAGGCAGTGGACATGTTCAACAGCTCCTCATCAGGGGTTCGGTGACGTCCTTCACCCTCCTGACACCGGGCGCCGGGCGAGTGTGACAGGAGCGGGAGCTGTTTTCCGATGTGATCGCTGTCACATGGATCGGCCCGCCACGAACCACCTCGACGGCAGCTCGATCCGGGCTCCGTCGGGCGTGAACTCGGTGGTGACGAGCGGGAGTTCACCGGCGGCCAGGACGGTGAGGCCGGCGGCGGCCAGATGGGCGGGCATCGCGTCGTCGGCGACCTCGCCGGGGGCGATACCGTGCCGGAAGATCGGCGCGAGCTTCGGCGGCGGTCCGCCGGGGCTCTGGGCGAGGCCACCGAGGACGGGGCGGGCGGCCTCGGACAGCTCGACGAGGAACGCCCGGCCGCGCTCCCCCAGCAGCGCGCCGATCCCGTCCACCAGGGGCTGCCGGTCGGCGGGCTCGCACTGGTGCAGGACGCCCCGCATGTAGACGTTGACGTCGCCGAGTTCGGCGTGCAGTGTCTCGGCGGCACCCTTCTCGGCCGCGTCCAGCTGCCGGTACACCGCCTGCCCGGTGGGGTCGGCGCGCCGGGCCCGGTCGAGGGCGGCGGCGGCCAGATCGGCGCCGACGACCTGGCGGAAGCGGTCGGCGAAGAACCGGGTCTGGGTTCCGTTGCCGCAGCCGAGGTCGACCAGCGGCAGCCCCGCGTCGAGGAGCCGGGGTTCGAGGAGGGCGAGGTGGCGGGCCGCGGTCACCTTCGGGTCCGCGTCCCAGAACACCGCGCCCGGCTCGTCGGGAGCCTCACTCCAGAAGCCCTCCCAGGCCTCCCGGTACCGCATCGTCACGCTCATGCCGAACTCCCCAGGGTGCGACGCCGATCCGCCGTAAGTGACGGGCGAGTACGGTCTATCGCTCCCAGGGTGCCGCTACAAGCGACATGCGCGGTTCCTTCACGCCTCGTTCGAGACGCGTGCGCCGTTGTGCGCCGGAGGTGCGACGTGCGGTGTCGTACGCCGGAGGTGTGCGGTGCGTGGTGTGCGGTGTGCGGTCGTACGCCGGAGGTGCGCGGTCAGCGCCTCGGCAGGGTCAGCTCGAACCACACCGACTTCCCCGCCCCGGTACGGCTGGTCCCCCACTCCCGGGCCAGCGTGCTCACCACCCGCAGCCCCCGCCCGGTGTCGGCGCCCGGCCCGGCGCTGAGCAGGGTCGGCAGCTCGTGGTCGTCGTCGTCCACCTCGCACAGCAGGGTGTCGCCGCGCACCAGCCGCAGGGCGACGGGCCGCAGGTGGGAGTGCCGTATCGCGTTCGTGACCAGCTCGCTGACCATCAGTTCGGTGGTGTACGCCAGTTTCGCCAGCCCCCAGTCGTGGAGCTGCTCGCGGACCACCGCGCGGGCGCGGGCGACCTCGGCCGGGTCGAGCGGGAAGCGCCACTCGGCCACGTCGTCGGGGGCGATGCCGCCCAGCCGGGCCATCAGCAGGGCCACGTCGTCCTTGCGGCCGCCGCGCCCCGCTTCGGCGAAGGTCGCGGCGAGGGCGCGGATGATGGTGTCGCAGGCGTCGTCCATGGAGGCGGCCGGGTGGGCGGCGGACTCGCAGAGCGCCGCGAGACCCACGCCGATGTCCTCGCCCCGCACCTCCACCAGCCCGTCGGTGCACATCACCAGCCGGTCCCCGGGCTCCACCCGCACCCGGACCGACTCGAAGGGCACCCCGCCGACGCCGATCGGGGCGCCCGTGGGCAGTTCGAGCAGCTCGCTGCGGCCGTCGACGGCCCGCACCAGCACCGGCGGGATGTGGCCCGCGTTGGCGAGGTGGAGTTCGCCCTCGATCGGGTCGTAGACGGCGTACAGGCAGGTGGCGAGGTAGGTGTCGCCGAGCCGCTGGGCCAGGTCGTCGAGGTTGCGCAGGAGTTGGGCCGGCGGCAGGTCCAGGGCGGCCATGGTCTGCACGGCGGTGCGCAACTGGCCCATCATCGCCGCCGAGTTGAGGCCGTGGCCCATCACGTCGCCGACGACCAGGGCGGTGCGGGCGCCCGGGAGTTTCACGGAGTCGAACCAGTCGCCGCCGATCCGCCCCAGCAAGGTGCCCGGAAGGTAGCGGGTGGCGATGTCGCAGCCCGCCATGTGCGGCGGGATGTGCGGCAGCATGCTGTCCTGGAGGGTCTCGGCGACGTTCTCCTGGTAGGTGTACATGCGCGCGTTGTCGAGCACGAGGCCCGCGCGGGCGGCGAGTTCGGCGCCGGTGACGCGGTCCATGTCGTTGAACTCGGCGCGCTCCGGGTGGCGCAGCAGGATCATGAAGCCGAGGACGACGTTGCGGGCCTTCAGCGGGACGACGAGCATGGAGCGGCCGGTGATGAGGGGCCGGATGTCGCGCTTCTCGAACTGCGAGGCGATGGCGTGGCCCAGTTGCTCGCTGATGCGTGGCACGAGGACGGGCTCGCCGGTGGTCATGCACTGGAAGAACGGGGTGTGCGCCGGGAAGGGCATGGCCTCGCCGACCGGCACGACGTCGTCCCAGCGACCGGGTTCGTCGGTGTGCTCGACGGCCACCCGGTGCCACATGGTCCGGGTGTCCGGCACACCGTCCGGGAAGCCCTCGCCGGCGACGACCTGTTCGCGGAGATAGGTGCCGGCGACGTCGGTGAAGCGGGGGACGACGGCTCTGCTGACCTCGACGATGGTGCGGGAGAGGTCGAGGGAGGTGCCGATCTTCCCGCTGACCTCGTTGAGGAACTCCAGACGCTCGCGGACGGCGGCGTACTCGAGGTCCTCGCCCTCGTCGTCGGAGTGGTCCGGCAGGGGTCTGCCCTCGGCGACGGCGCGGGCGGCCCGCTCACGGCGGGCTCTGCGTTCGACGCGCCGGGCGACGCCCCAGTCGGGGGTGACGGGCACCCGGTCGTTCTGGCTGAACTCCAGGACGGGATAGCCGAGTTCGAGGATCTGGGCGACGATACGGGCGCTTTCGCCGACGCTCATGCTGGGCAGGATCTCGGGGAGCCGGTGGGCGAGTTCCTCGGCGCCGGGGAAGTCGGTGTGCAGGGCGAAGCCGGGCGCGATGCGCTCGACGGCCGCGCTGTCGAGGGCTTCCGCCCGGCGCAGTCCGGCCGCGTCGGCGGCGAGCACGAGCAGCCGCTCGCGGCCCGGTCCGACCAGCGGGTAGGCCCACCACAGCACGTCGACGCGGTCCCTCCCGCGGCCCTCGGCCGGGGGTAACCCCCTCTCGCTTCGCTCGGGCACGGTCAGCCGGGCCCGACCGGCGGCGGGGTAGCTCAGCCCGCGGTCGAGCGAGGACTCCAGGCCCGGCCCGAGGCCGTCGTAGTCCCCGTACCCGCCGTACGGCGGGTCGTCGTCGGGCTCGGGGAGGGCGCCGGAGACGGGCAGCAGGTCGAGGGCGGCCTGGCCGATCGCCTCGTCCTTGGGGACGCCGAAGAGCCGACGGGCGCCGGTGCTCCAGTGGGAGACGAGACCCTCGCGGTCGACCACGACGACGGCCAGCGGGACGCGTCCGGCGTCGGCGGTGTCGTCGTCCGCCGTGCCACTGCCCGCTCCGCGGCGGGGAGGTGCGTCCCTCTCGGTGCCACGGTCCATGGCCCAGGCCCTCTCTCCCCAGAGCTACGCAAGATCTGTCCCGCAGCCACCACCGTACGGCGCACACCTGCCGGGATGTGCGGCAATGCTGGAATTGGTTTCACCGGGTCGCGCCGGGGTACGCCACCGCGCCCCCGTGCGGGGCGGAAGGTCGGTCCTCGCGGCCGAGTCGCAGGTCACACTCGGTGCGGCCGCCCCCGGCGATCCGGAGGAGGGTGGCGACCGTCCGGCTCGACAGGGCGCTCGCCGACGGAGACGGCCCGCGGCCGGTGGTCATCGGCGGCGGCCCGTCCCGCACCGGAGTGGTCCCGCCCACGCACCGCTCCCCTCGTCGCACCTGCCACGCGATTCCCGCGGAAAGCGACAACTACGAGCAAGCGCGACGAGTCACCGCGCCGTCCCGGTGGCAAGGGAGAACCACTGGAACCGGCGAAGGGGCTCAACACCCGGCGGGCGGCCGGGGGTCGGGCGCCGGGGTTCAGCCGGCGTCGTCCTACTTCTCCACCTCGGTGGCGAGGTTGGCGAGGATCGCGTCGTAGATACGACCGAGGCCCTTGGGCGCGAAGGTCCGCTCGAAGAAGCCGCCGATGCCCGTGGCGCCGGTCCAGGTGGTGGTGACGACGACCCGGGAGCTGCCCTCGCCGGCCGGGGTGACCCGCCAGACGGTGACCATCGAGGAGTTGCGGTCCTTCTCGACCAGCTCGCCGTCGGTCGGCTCCGTGACCTCCAGGAGGCAGTCACGGACGCGCTTGCTGGTGGCCTGGAGCTTCCAGTGGACGAGGCTGCCCTCGCCGTCGCCGCCCTCGCGCACCTCGTACTCGCTGAACTGCTCGGGCAGCAGCTTCGCGCGGGAGCCGCTGTAGTCGGCGAGCGTGTCGAACACCTTGTCCGGGTCCGCCGCGACGACGCGCTCGGTGGTGGCCTCGACCTGCGCCATGGGGTTCCTCCAGGTCCTTGTTTCTCGGGGTCGGGGCAAGCCAACCACCCCGGTCCTCGGGCGCCCAAATCGGGGCCCCGGAAGCGGTCGCCGGGCGATCGAAAAGGTCCACCCCGCGCCGTCGCCCGACCGACGTACGACCGCCGTACGACCGCCGTACGACCGCCGTACGACCGCCGTACGAGCGCCGTGCGAGCGCCGTACGAGCGCCGTACGAGCGCCGTGCGAGCGCCGTGCGGCCGTCGCGCGGTCCCGCTCGCACGATCATGGGAACACATGTTCTATTGTGGGGCCGAGTGCTACCGAGGAGGCGTTCATGCGCTGGGAGAACCTCACCGTGGAATCCCGCCACGACCGGCCGGCGGACGCCGCGCTGTTCGGCGCGGACGCGGTCACGACCAGGACGTTCGACACGCCCGAGTTCGCCGGCATCACCTTCCACGAGATCCGGGCCCGCTCGGTCCTCAACCGGGTGCCGGGCGCCTCCCGGATGCCGTTCGAGTGGACGGTGAACCCCTACCGGGGCTGCACACACGCGTGCGTGTACTGCTTCGCGAGGAAGACGCACAGCTACCTGGACCTCGACACGGGCGTCGGCTTCGACACCCAGATCGTCGTCAAGGTGAACGCGCCGGAGGTGCTGCGCCGCCAGCTGGCCTCGCCCCGCTGGCACGGCGACCACGTGGCGATGGGCACGAACGTCGACTGCTACCAGCGCGCGGAGGGCCGCTACCGGCTGATGCCGGGCATCCTGTCCGCGCTGCGCGACCACGCGAACCCGTTCTCGATCCTGACGAAGGGCACCCTGATCCTGCGCGATCTCGACCTGCTGAGGCAGGCCGCCGAGGTGACCGACATCGGCGTCTCCGTCTCCGTCGGCTTCACCGACCCCGCGCTGTGGCGCACCGTGGAGCCGGGCACACCATCCCCGGAGCGGCGCCTGGACGTCGTACGGACCCTCACCGCGCACGGCATCGGCGTGGGCGTGCTGATGGCGCCGGTGATCCCGTTCCTCTCCGACGAGCCGGCCCAACTGCGCGCCACCGTGCGGGCGATCGCGGCGGCCGGGGCCACCTCCGTGACGCCGCTTGCGCTGCATCTGCGGCCCGGGGCCCGCGAGTGGTTCATGGCCTGGCTCGGACAGCACCACCCGTACCTGGTGCGCCGCTACGAGCGGCTGTACGCCGACGGCTCCTACGCCCCGAAGTGGTACCAGCGCCGGATCACCCGTCAGGTCCACGAGCTGGCCGAGGAGTACGGCATCGGCCCCGCTCGCGGGGGGATGCCCCGCCGGATCCGGCCGCCCGAGCAGGAGGAGGAGCCCGCCGCGCCGGGGCCGACCCAACTCACGCTGATCTGAGCGCGTTCGAGGCTGAGCGCGTTCGAGCGCATCCGGCGCCCCAATCGGGTCAACTATCTTCAGATCGGGTTCTTCCGGACGATCTTTCCGGGACGATGCGGCGAGGGCCGTGATCCACGCGGTCCGGCCACCTCCGTCCTGGGAGGACTCCATGAACACACGCGCAGCCGTGCTGTGCGCCGCCGCCGTCGTCGTCGCGGCCGGGACCTGTGCCGCCGGGCCCGCCGACGCGAGCCCGGCACCCGTCGCGCAGGCCGCCCGGGCGACGAAGCTCACCTGGAAGAAGTGCGGCACCGCGGACCGGCCGACGCTCCAGTGCGCGTCCCTGAAGGTGCCGCTGGACCACGCGGACCCAGGCGGGGAGAAGATCACGCTGGCGCTGTCCCGCGTCCCGCACACCGCGAAGACCTATCAGGGGCCGCTGCTGGTCAACCCCGGCGGCCCCGGCGGCAAAGGGCTCTCGCTCGCCGGGTTCGTCGCGTCGGCGCTGCCCGAGGCGGTCGCGGCGCAGTACGACGTCATCGGCTTCGACCCGCGCGGGGTGGGCCGGAGCACGCCCGCGCTGGACTGCAGGCCGGGCCACTTCAAGACCGTGCGCCCGGACTCCGTGCCGGCCACCGAGGCGATCGAGCGGGCCAACCTCGACCGCGCCCGGTCCTTCGCGAAGGCCTGCGCCGACAAGCACGCGCGCGTGCTGCCGTACATCGACACGACGAGCACGGTGCGCGACATGGACGCGATCCGCGCGGCGGTCGGCGCGCCGAAGATCAACTACTTCGGCTACTCGTACGGCACCTACCTCGGCGCGGTCTACGCCAAGCTCTACCCGGAGCGGGTGCGGCGTCTGGTGCTCGACTCGATCGTCGACCCCACGGGTGTCTGGTACGAGGACAACCTGACGCAGGACCTCGCCTTCGACGACCGCCACCGCGCCCTGATGGCGTGGATCGCCCGGCACGACAAGGCGTACGGGCTCGGCACGGATCCGGCGGGGATCGAGGCCAGGTGGTACGCGATGCGGGCGGCGCTGGCGAAGAAGCCCGCGGGCGGGCGGGTGGGCGCCTCGGAGCTGGAGGACACCTTCCTGCCGGGCGGCTACTACAACGGCTACTGGCCCTACCTCGCCGAGGCGTTCGCCGCCTACGCGAAGACCGGGGAGAGCGGCCCGCTGGTCAAGGCGTACGAGAACTTCGGCGCCGTCGACGCCTCCGGGGACAACGGCTACAGCGTCTACACGTCGGTGCAGTGCCGTGACGCCCACTGGCCCCGCAACTGGGACGAGTGGCGCACCGACAACTGGACGGCCTACGCGAAGGCGCCGTTCATGACCTGGAACAACGCCTGGTACAACGCGCCGTGCGCGTTCTGGCCGACGAAGCGGCTGGGTCCGGTGGACATCACCAACGGCAAGCTGCCGCCGGTGCTGCTGTTCCAGGCGACGAACGACGCGGCCACACCCTACGCGGGCGGCGCCATCGTCCACGCGCTGCTGCGCGGCTCCAGCCTCGTGGTGGAGCGGGGCGGCGGGAACCACGGCATCACGCTGAGCGGGAACTCCTGCCTGGACAAGCACCTGGCGGAGTACCTCGCCGACGGCACGGTGCCGCGCGGCACCGGCTCGGTCGACGCGGAGTGCGCGGCGCTGCCCGACCCGAAGCCGCTGGACGCGAAGGTCGGTTCGCGCACGGCCCACGGCGCGACGCTCCACGGCATGCTGGGCTTCCGCGGCTGAGAGCCGCTCGCCCGAGCCCACCTGGAGCCGGCCCGTCGGGGGCATTGTCAGACCCGTGGTCCACCATGGACGCATGAGTGAGCTGACGAGGATCGCCGCCCCCGACGGTGTCGCCGCCGCGGCCCAGTACACGCACGTGGTGACGGGCACGGGCCGCTTCGTGGCCGTCTCCGGCCAACTCCCCCTCGACGAGCACCGCGCGGTGGTGGGCGAGGGGGACGCGGAGGCGCAGGCCCGCCAGGTCTTCGAGAACCTGCGGCGCTGTCTCGCCGCCGCCGGAGCGACCTTCGACGACGTCGTCAAACTCACCTACTTCGTCACGGACATGGCCCACATGCCCGCGATCCGCGCGGCCCGCGCCGCCCACATACCCGACGACCGGCTCCCGGCCGCCTCGGCCGTCCAGGTCGCCGCGCTGGTCCGCCCGGAGTTCCTGATGGAGATCGAGGCGTTCGCCGTGGTGGCCGAGTGACCTCGGGCCGAGTGACCTCCCCGGACCGCGCGCCCGCCCCGATCGCCGTGCGGGACATGGCCCTCGCCGACTGCGACCGCGTCGCCGAGATCCGGATCCGCGGCTGGCAGAGCGCCTACCGGGGCCTGATGCCGCAGTCGTACCTCGACGCCCTCAGCGTCACCGAGGACGCCGAGCGCCGCCGCGCCCTCTTCCGGCAGAGCGACGGCAGTGGCGAAGGCGGCGATGGCGACGGCGGTGGTGGCGACGGCGGTGGTGGCGACAGTGGTGTGGTGAACCTGGTCGCCGAGCGGGCCGGCGCGGTGGTCGGCTGGGCGGCGCTCGGACCGTACCGGGACGGCGAAGTCCGCACCGGGGACGCCGAGCTGTACGCGATCTACGTGGCCGACGACCACCTCGGCACCGGCGTCGGGCACGCCCTCCTCCAGGAGTCGGTACGGCTGGCCCAGGGACAGTCCCGTATGTATCTGTGGGTGCTGAAGGGGAACACCCCCGCCCGCCGGTTCTACGAGCGGGCCGGGTTCCGGGCCGACGGCGTCGAGGAGCCCTTCGAGGTCGAGGGAGCCGTGGTGCCCGAGGTGCGGTACGTGCGCCACCTCGCCGGCTGATGGCTCAGCGCCCCGCCGGGATCCGGGCCAGCGCCCGCACGGCCGCCTCGGCGAGCGCCGGGTGGGCCAGGGCCTCGTTCAGCACGGGCCGGGCGCGGCGGTCCCCCAGGGTGCCGAGTCCGTCGACGCAGGCGAGGGCCACCCGCCGGTAGGGGTCGTGCGGCCGCAGCCGCCGCTGGAGGGTCGTGATCAGCGCGGGCACGGACTCCGGCGCACGCAGTTCCACCAGGAGCCGTACGGGGTGCAGGGCGTAGGCGACACGCATTTCGTTGGTGGCCAGGGCGGCGGCCGCGCGGGCGGTGCGGGGGTCGCCGAGCCGGGTCAGGGCGTAGGCGGCGGAGGCGCAGCGCGGCGGGTCGCGGTGGTTGAGCAGCAGGACGAGCGCCTCGAAGGCGCGCCGGTCGCCTGCCAGGCCCAGCCGGAACGCGGCCATCTCCCGGACCCACAGCGGCTGCCCCGCCTCGGTGAGCACGGCCGCCAGTTCGTCGTGGCCGACGGGGCCCGACAGCCGCTCGTACGCCGCCGTGCCGCCCGACTCCCGCCGTAAGCGTTCCGTGAGCGCTCGCAACTCCTCGTCCATGAGGCCGAGCTTATGGGTGTCCCGCGGGCGCCGGGACCTACATCACAAACCCGGGGGCTGGCGCGCTCGTTACCCACCGGTTAAGCTCATACGAGCGAGTCACCCACTCGCAGCACCTCCTCACGGCGGCCTGGTGACGCAGCCGTCGTGATGGTGGAACCTCCCACGCCGTTAAGGCAGTGGGGGAAGTCGGTTCGGTACCGCGTGTACCGCTGTACGACCCGGCCACGGGACAGGGCCGGTCGGATCTCCCCGTTCGTCCTCCGGGCGTGTGCACGCCCGCGGCGACCGGCACCGGGCGTGTGCGCTCGCAGCCCGACAACACCCGCACTCCTTTCCGCACCCCGGTGCGCCATGGCCCGCGAGGGCTCCCTCGGCGCACCCGGGCGCGTTTCCCAGTCGTCACCCTCTTCCTGGAGTCCCGCCATGGCCACTCCCCTGTCCGACACCTCTCTGTCCCCGCTCCGGACGATCGCCGTCGTCGGTCTCGGCACCATGGGCACCGGCATCGCCGAGGTCCTCGCCAAGGCCGGCCGCACGGTGATCGGCATCGACATCAGCGAGGCCCAGACCGCGCGCTCCGTCTCCGTCCTGGAGGCGTCCACCGCCCGTGCCGTGGAACGCGGCCGGCTGACCGAGCAGGAGCGCTCCGAGGCCCTGGCCCGGGTGCGCACCTCCACCGACCTGCGCGCGGCGGCCGACGCCGACCTGGTGATCGAGGTGGCGCCGGAGTCGTACGAGATCAAGCAGCAGATCTTCCGTGAGCTGGACGGGATCGTGCGTCCCGAGACCATCCTCGCGACCGGCACCAACGCCCTGTCCGTGACCCGGCTGGCCGCCGAGTCGGCCCGTCCGGAGCGGGTGCTGGGCCTGCACTTCTTCAACCCGGCGCCGGCCATGAAGCTGGTCGAGGTCGTCTCCTCGGTGCTGACCGCGCCCACCGCCGTCAGCGCGGTCACCAACCTCGCCCTGGACCTCGGCAAGGAGCCGGTCGCGGTCGGCGACCGCCCCGGGTTCGTCGCCGACGGGCTGCTGTTCGGCTATCTCAACCAGGCCGCCGCGATGTACGAGGCGCGCTACGCCTCCCGTGAGGACATCGACGCCGCGATGCGGCTGGGCTGCGGACTGCCGATGGGCCCGCTCGCGCTGCTCGACCTGATCGGCGTCGACACGGCCCGTACGGTCCTGGAGGCCATGTACGCCGAGTCCCACGACCGGCTGCACGCCCCCGCGCCGATCCTCAAGCAGCTCAGCGAGGCGGGGCTGACCGGCCGCAAGTCGGGCCGCGGCTTCTACACCTACGAGGCGCCGGGCAGCGCCACGGTCGTCCCGGACGCCCTCACGCCCCTCACCGGCGGGACCGGGACCGCCGGCCGCACCGTCCGCAGCGTCGGGGTCGCGGGCTCCGGCACCATGGCCTCCGGTATCGCCGAGGTCTTCGCCAAGGCGGGCTACGACGTCGTCCTGGCCGCCCGCAGCGAGGAGAAGGCGCAGACGGCGAAGGCCCGGATCGGCAAGTCCCTGGCCCGCTCGGTCGACAAGGGCCGGATGACCGCGGAGGCCGCCGCCCAGACCCTGGAGCGGATCACCCCGGCCGGCACCTACGACTCCTTCGCCGACGTCGACCTGGCCGTGGAGGCGGTCGCCGAGGACCTGGAGATCAAGCGGCACCTGTTCGCCACGTTCGACAAGGTGTGCAAGCCGGGTGCCGTCCTGGCCACCACCACCTCGTCGCTGCCCGTCGTCGCCTGCGCCCGCGCCACCTCGCGCCCGCAGGACGTGATCGGCATGCACTTCTTCAACCCGGCGCCCGCGATGAAGCTGGTCGAGGTCGTCCGCACGGTGCTGACGGCCGAGGACGTCCACGCGACGGTGCACGAGGTCTGCGGCCGGATCCGCAAGCACGCCGTCGACTGCGGGGACCGGGCCGGTTTCATCGTGAACGCGCTGCTCTTCCCGTACCTGAACAACGCGATCAAGATGGTGCAGGAGCACTACGCCTCGCTCGACGACATCGACGCCGCGATGCGACTGGGCGGCGGCTACCCGATGGGCCCCTTCGAGCTGCTCGACGTCGTCGGGCTCGATGTCTCGCTGGCGATCGAGAAGGTCCTGCACCGCGAGTTCCGCGACCCGGGCCTCGCGCCGGCCCCGCTCCTCGAGCACCTGGTGGCCGCGGGCTGCCTCGGCCGCAAGACCGGCCGTGGCTTCCGCGAATATGCCCGCCGCTGACGGCGTCGGCGGCTGGTTCACCGACGACCGGGAGTGGGGCGGGCTGCTCGGCCCCACCGGCGGACCCCCGCCCGCACCGGGCGGGGGAAACCCCGGACAGGCGCATCGAGCTGCGCACATGCAGTACGTTCGGGTCATGTCCCAGCCCGCCAGGTCCTCACGTACACCAGCCACGCCCGACGCGCCGGAGAGTGCCGCGGGCAGCCGCGCGGCCGCCCAGCGCCTCAAGATGCGCCGAGAACTGGCGGCCGCGGCCATGGAGCTGTTCGCCACCAAGGGGTACGAGGCGACCACCGTCGACGAGATCGCGGCACAGGCCGGTGTCGCCCGCCGCACCTTCTTCCGCCACTTCCGCTCCAAGGAAGAGGCGATCTTCCCCGACCACGACGACACCCTGATCCGCGCCGAGGCGGTGCTCAACGCGGCGCCCGCGCACGAGCACCCGCTCGACACCGTGTGCCGCGGGATCAAGGAGGTCATGAAGATGTACGCGGCGCGGCCGGAGATCTCGGTCGCCCGTTACAAGCTGACGCGCGAGGTGCCCACCCTGCGCGAGGCGGAGATCGCCTCGGTCGCCCGCTACGAGCGGCTCTTCACCCGTTACCTCCTCGGCCACTTCGACGAGCACGCGCACGACGACGACGCCAACGACGACCCGCTGCTGGCCGAGGTGGCCGCCTCCGCGGTGGTCACCGCCCACAACCACGTGCTGCGGCGCTGGCTCAGGGCCGGCGGCCAGGGCGATGTGGAGACACAGCTCGACCACGCCTTCGCGATCGTCCGCAGGACCTTCGGGACGGGCATCGGGGCCGGGCGCGGCGGCGCGGCGTCCACCAGGCCGGCCCCCGCGGCAGTCTCCGCCCAGGGCGAGGTCCTGGTGACGGTCGCCCGCACCGACGCCCCGCTGGACGAGGTCATGCGGACCATCGAGCAGGCGCTCAAGGAGCGCTGAAGCGCCCACCCCCGTTGTGACGACGGCCACCCCACCGGGTGGCCGTTTTGGCATGTCAGGGCACCTTTTCGCGCGGATTTCAGAGGCCGTTCGATCGATCATCGCTCATTTGTTACGTAAAGATTTCAGCTGAGCCCAATTCCTGGCACTCAGTGCCTTGCCACCTGGCACACGGTGTCATACGTTGAAGATGTCCGGGCGGCCGGCGTGCAGAGACCATTCGTACGCCGGCTGTCCCCGCAAGCTCATGGTTTGCGCGCCCGGACGCCTGCGTCACAGGCAACCTCCCGCGCCACAAAGCGCTGCCGAACAGCACCCCCGCCGAACCGACGGCATTCCCGAAACCCTCAGCAGCACACCGACGTAACCCTCAGCGCCCCGCCCTCAGGGCGCTCATCGCCGGAGGCAACACCGTGACCACTCAGGCCATCCTGGACGCGATCCAGTCGCCCGAATCGACACCGGCCGACTTCGCCGCCCTGCCGCTCCCCGAGTCGTACCGCGCGATCACCGTGCACAAGGACGAGACGGAGATGTTCGCGGGTCTGGAGACCCGCGACAAGGACCCGCGCAAGTCGATCCACCTCGACGACGTCCCCCTGCCCGAGCTGGGCCCGGGCGAGGCCCTGGTGGCCGTCATGGCCTCCTCGGTCAACTACAACTCCGTGTGGACCTCGATCTTCGAGCCGCTGTCCACCTTCGGCTTCCTGGAGCGCTACGGCCGCCTCAGCGAGCTGACCAAGCGGCACGACCTGCCGTACCACATCATCGGCTCCGACCTCGCGGGCGTCGTCCTGCGCACCGGCCCGGGCGTCAACGCCTGGAAGCCGGGCGACGAGGTCGTCGCGCACTGCCTCAGCGTCGAGCTGGAGTCGTCCGACGGCCACAACGACACGATGCTCGACCCGGAGCAGCGCATCTGGGGCTTCGAGACGAACTTCGGCGGCCTCGCCGAGATCGCGCTCGTCAAGTCCAACCAGCTGATGCCCAAGCCGGGCCACCTGAGCTGGGAGGAGGCCGCCGCCCCGGGTCTGGTCAACTCCACCGCCTACCGGCAGCTGGTCTCCCGCAACGGCGCCGGCATGAAGCAGGGCGACAACGTCCTGATCTGGGGCGCGAGCGGCGGACTCGGCTCCTACGCCACGCAGTTCGCCCTGGCCGGCGGCGCCAACCCCATCTGTGTGGTCTCCAGCCCGCAGAAGGCGGACATCTGCCGGGCGATGGGCGCCGAGGCGATCATCGACCGCAACGCCGAGGGCTACAAGTTCTGGAAGGACGAGCACAACCAGGACCCGCGCGAGTGGAAGCGCTTCGGCAAGCGCATCCGCGAGCTGACCGGCGGCGAGGACGTGGACATCGTCTTCGAACACCCCGGCCGCGAGACCTTCGGCGCCTCCGTCTACGTCACGCGCAAGGGCGGCACCATCGTCACCTGCGCCTCGACGTCCGGCTACAACCACGAGTACGACAACCGCTACCTGTGGATGTCCCTGAAGCGGATCATCGGCTCGCACTTCGCCAACTACCGCGAGGCCTGGGAGGCCAACCGGCTCGTCGCGAAGGGCAAGATCCACCCGACCCTGTCGAAGGTCTACTCCCTGGAGGAGACCGGCCAGGCCGCCTACGACGTGCACCGCAACCTCCACCAGGGCAAGGTCGGCGTGCTGTGCCTGGCCCCCGAGGAAGGCCTGGGCGTGCGCGACGAGGAGATGCGCGCCCGGCACCTCGACGCCATCAACCGCTTCCGCAACATCTGAGACACCCGAGGTCATAGATGACTGAGCGTCAGAAGGACCGGCCGTGGCTCATGCGCACGTACGCCGGTCACTCCACGGCCGAGGCGTCCAACGAGCTGTACCGGCGCAACCTCGCCAAGGGCCAGACGGGTCTGTCGGTCGCGTTCGACCTGCCGACGCAGACCGGCTACGACTCCGACCACATCCTCGCCCGCGGCGAGGTCGGCCGGGTCGGCGTGCCGATCGCCCACCTCGGTGACATGCGCCGGCTGTTCCAGGACATCCCCCTGGAGCAGATGAACACCTCGATGACGATCAACGCCACCGCCATGTGGCTGCTGGCGCTCTACCAGGTCGTCGCCGAGGAGCAGGGTGCGGACATCACCCGGCTCCAGGGCACGACCCAGAACGACATCGTCAAGGAGTACCTGTCCCGGGGCACGCACGTGTTCCCGCCGGGGCCCTCGCTCCGGCTGACGACGGACATGATCGCGTACACGGTCTCCCACATCCCGAAGTGGAACCCGATCAACATCTGCAGCTACCACCTGCAGGAGGCGGGCGCCACTCCGGTCCAGGAGATCGCGTACGCGATGTCCACCGCCATCGCCGTCCTCGACGCCGTCCGGGACTCCGGGCAGGTGCCGGCCGAGAAGTTCGGTGACGTCGTCGCCCGGATCTCCTTCTTCGTGAACGCGGGCGTCCGCTTCATCGAGGAGATGTGCAAGATGCGCGCCTTCGGCCGCATCTGGGACAAGGTCACCCGCGAGCGCTACGGCATCGAGGACGCCAAGCAGCGCCGCTTCCGCTACGGCGTCCAGGTCAACTCGCTCGGTCTGACCGAGGCGCAGCCGGAGAACAACGTCCAGCGGATCGTCCTGGAGATGCTGGCCGTGACCCTCTCCAAGGACGCACGCGCGCGTGCCGTGCAGCTCCCGGCGTGGAACGAGGCCCTCGGCCTGCCCCGCCCCTGGGACCAGCAGTGGTCGCTGCGCATCCAGCAGGTCCTCGCCCACGAGAGCGACCTGCTGGAGTACGAGGACATCTTCGCGGGCTCGCACGTGATCGAGGCGAAGGTCGAGAAGCTGGTCGAGGAGTCCCTCGCGGAGATCGACCGGATCCAGGAGATGGGCGGCGCGATGGCCGCCGTCGAGTCCGGCTACCTCAAGTCGCAGCTGGTCTCCTCGCACGCCGAGCGCCGGGCCCGGATCGAGTCCGGCCAGGAGAAGATCATCGGCGTCAACATCTTCGAGACGACCGAGCCCAACCCGCTGACCGCGGACCTCGACACGGCGATCCAGACGGTCGACCCGGCCGTCGAGGCCCGGGTCGTCGCCTCGCTCCAGCACTGGCGCGACACCCGCTACCAGCCGCCGTTCAACCACCCGCGGCCCTGCAAGGCGCTGGAGCGGCTGAAGGAGGCCGCCCAGGGCACCGGCAACCTGATGGAGGCCACCCTGGAGTGCGCCCGCGCCGGGGTCACGACCGGCGAGTGGGCCGGTGCCCTGCGCGAGGTGTTCGGCGAGTTCCGCGCCCCGACCGGGGTCTCCTCGGCGCCGGTGGCGGTCCCCGCGGAGGAGGGCTCGGCCATGGCCGACGTCCGCCGCAAGGTCGACCTCACGGCGAAGGACCTCGGCGCCGGCAAGCTGCGCTTCCTGGTCGGCAAGCCGGGCCTGGACGGGCACTCCAACGGCGCCGAGCAGATCGCCGTACGCGCGCGTGACGCCGGTTTCGAGGTGGTCTACCAGGGCATCCGCCTCACCCCGGAGCAGATCGTGGACGCGGCCCTCGCGGAGGACGTGCACGCGGTGGGCCTGTCGATCCTCTCCGGCTCGCACGCCCAGCTGGTGCCGGACGTGCTGGAAAGGCTCCGTGTGGCCGGTGCCACAGATATACCGGTGATCGCCGGTGGCATCATCCCGAATGGTGACGCCGAGCAGCTCAGGGCAGCCGGTGTGGCCGCCGTCTTCACCCCGAAGGACTTCGACATCACCGGGATCATCGGCCGCATCGTCGACGAGATCCGGAAAGCGAACAAGCTCGACCCCCTGGAGGTCCCCGCATGACCGTCAACCGTCTTCGTCCGCGGCGCTCGTGTCTCGCCGTACCGGGCAGCAACCCGCGCTTCCTGGAGAAGGCCCAGGGCCTCCCCGCCGACCAGGTCTTCCTCGACCTGGAGGACGCGTGCGCGCCGCTCGCCAAGCCCGAGGCGCGGCACACCATCGTCAAGTTCCTCAACGAGGGCGACTGGACGGGCAAGACCAGGGTCGTGCGGGTCAACGACTGGACGACCGAGTGGACGTACCGTGACGTCGTCACGGTCGTCGAGGGCGCCGGCCCCAACCTCGACTGCATCATGCTGCCGAAGGTGCAGAACGCCCAGCAGATCGTCGCCCTCGACCTCCTGCTGACCCAGATCGAGAAGACCATGGGCTTCGAGGTCGGCCGGATCGGCATCGAGGCGCAGATCGAGAACGCCCAGGGCCTGAACAACGTCAACGAGATCGCGCAGGCCTCCCCGCGCATCGAGACGATCATCTTCGGCCCGGCCGACTTCATGGCGTCGATCAACATGAAGTCGCTGGTCGTGGGCGAGCAGCCGCCCGGCTACCCGGCGGACGCCTACCACTACATCCTGATGAAGATCCTGATGGCCGCCCGCGCCAACGACCTCCAGGCGATCGACGGCCCCTACCTCCAGATCCGCAACGTCGACGGCTACCGCGCGGTCGCCCAGCGCGCCGCCGCGCTCGGCTTCGACGGCAAGTGGGTGCTGCACCCGGGCCAGGTCGAGGCGTCCAACGAGATCTTCTCGCCGTCGCAGGAGGACTACGACCACGCCGAGCTGATCCTGGACGCGTACGACTACTACACGTCCGAGGCGGGCGGCAAGAAGGGCTCCGCGATGCTCGGCGACGAGATGATCGACGAGGCCAGCCGCAAGATGGCCCTGGTCATCTCCGGCAAGGGCCGCGCCGCCGGCATGAAGCGCACCAGCACGTTCGAGATCCCGGAGGCCTGAGCGCGATGCAGTTCGGACGCACCTACGAGGAGTTCGAGGTCGGCGCGGTGTACAAGCACTGGCCCGGGAAGACGGTCACGGAGTACGACGACCACCTCTTCTGTCTCCTCACCATGAACCACCACCCGCTCCACATGGACACCAACTATGCGGAGAAGACGACGGACTTCGGCAAGAACGTCGTCGTCGGCAACTACATCTACTCGCTGCTGCTCGGCATGTCCGTGCCGGACGTCTCCGGCAAGGCGATCGCCAACCTGGAGATCGAGTCGCTCCGTCACGTGGCGCCGACCTTCCACGGCGACACGATCTACGGCGAGACGACCGTGCTCGACAAGTGGCCCTCCAAGTCGAAGAACGACCGCGGGATCGTGCACGTCGAGACCAAGGGCTACAAGCAGGACGGCACGCTCGTGTGCGTGTTCCGCCGCAAGGTGATGGTGCCGACCGAGACGTACATCAAGGAGCGCGGCGGCGAGCAGCCCGGCCGCCCCCAGCTCAAGGAGCAGGAGAAGTAGTCATGGCGCGACTCGCCCAGACCGCCGGTCTGACCGACATCCAGCAGGAGATCCTCTCCACCGTCCGCGACTTCGTGGACAAGGAGATCATCCCGGTCGCGACCGAGCTGGAGCACCGCGACGAGTACCCGCAGCAGATCGTCGACGGCCTCAAGGAGCTGGGCCTGTTCGGCCTGATGATCCCCGAGGAGTACGGCGGCCTCGGCGAGTCGCTCCTGACGTACGCCCTCTGCGTCGAGGAGATCGCCCGCGGCTGGATGTCGGTGTCCGGCATCATCAACACGCACTTCATCGTGGCGTACATGCTCAAGCAGCACGGCACGCAGGAGCAGAAGGACCACTTCCTGCCGCGCATGGCGGCCGGCGACATCCGGGGCGCCTTCTCCATGTCGGAGCCGGCCCTCGGCTCGGACGTCTCCGCCATCTCCTCCAAGGCGGTGAAGGACGGCGAGGAGTACGTCCTCAACGGCCAGAAGATGTGGCTGACGAACGGCGGTACGTCGTCCCTCGTGGCCGTTCTGGTGCGAAGTGACGAAGGACACCCCGAGGGCACGGCGCCCCACAAGTCGATGACGACCTTCCTGATCGAGAAGGAGCCCGGCTTCGGAGAGGTCCGCCCCGGCCTCACGATCCCGGGCAAGATCGACAAGATGGGCTACAAGGGCGTCGACACCACCGAACTGATCATGGATGGCCTGCGGATTCCCGCAGACCGCGTGCTCGGCGGGGTCACGGGCCGAGGTTTTTACCAAATGATGGACGGCGTCGAGGTGGGCCGTGTGAACGTGGCGGCGCGTGGCTGCGGCGTCGCTCAGCGTGCGTTCGAGCTCGGTGTCCGGTACGCCCAGCAGCGTCACACTTTCGGCAAGCCGATCGCTCAGCACCAGGCGATCCAGTTCAAGCTGGCCGAGATGGCTACCAAGGTCGAGGCCGCGCATGCCATGATGGTGAACGCCGCACGCAAAAAGGACTCAGGGGAACGAAACGACCTTGAGGCCGGTATGGCGAAGTACCTCGCCTCCGAGTACTGCAAGGAGGTCGTGGAGGACGCCTTCCGGATCCACGGAGGCTACGGCTTCTCCAAGGAGTACGAGATCGAGCGCCTCTACCGCGAGGCCCCGATGTTGCTGATCGGTGAAGGCACCGCCGAGATCCAGAAGATGATCATCGGCCGCAGACTGCTCGAAGAGTATCGGTTCCAGGGCTAGATGTCAGGGTTGGGGGTGTTTTCTTCGAGAAGAAGATCACACCCCGTCAACCTGCCCCGCAAACCGACTCGGCTTCCTGACTTACCCAGTTGTGGCCCCGAACCGCTACGATCGCCGGAAAGCCGCCGTCCCCCCGTCGAAGCGCGGCATCATCCGCTACGAAGGTCATCCATGCCCCACAGCCAAACCTCTGCACACCGCGACAGCCTGGTAGGCGCACGCCTCGCGCGCGGAGCATCGCCGTGGCTCCTGCCGACCGTCGCCACCGCAGCCGTCAGCCTGCTCCGCGCCCGTCGCTCGGGCGCCGCCAGGGCCGTCGCCGTGCCCGCCACCGCTCTCGCGGCGGGCATGCTGTGGTTCTTCCGTGACCCCGAGCGCGAGATCGCCTCCGGCCGGGTCATCTCCCCCGCCGACGGTGTGGTGCAGAGCATCATGCCGTGGAAGGACGGACGCACCCGGGTCGCGATCTTCATGAGCCCGCTCAACGTCCACGTCAACCGCGCGCCGCTCTCCGGCACCGTGACGTCGGTCGAGCACATCCCCGGCGGGTTCGTTCCGGCGTTCAACAAGGAGAGCGAGAACAACGAGCGCGTCGTCTGGCACTTCGACACCGAGCTCGGTGACATCGAGATGATCCAGATCGCCGGCGCCGTGGCCCGCCGTATCGTCCCCTACATCCCCGAGGGCACGAAGGTGGAGCAGGGCGACCGGATCGGTCTGATCCGCTTCGGCTCCCGCGTCGACATCTACCTGCCCGAGGGCGTGGAGGTCGCGGTCGAGGTCGGGCAGAAGACGGTGGCAGGGGTGACTCGCATTGACCGTGATTGACCCGGAGACACAGGCCGGCTGGGTGCCGGAGGCCGACGAGGTGGACGAAGAGGAGGAGATGCCCCTCTCTCTCCGGCTGTCGATAGCGGACACCCTCACCCTCGGCAACGCGACCTGCGGCTTCATGGCGGTGTACTTCACCACCACCGGCATCCTGATCCCGCACCTCACCGGCAGCCAGGAATCCGGCATGGCCCGCCACAGCGCGGCCACGGCGGTCATCCTGATGCTCTGCGCGGCGGTCTTCGACCTCTTCGACGGACTGGTCGCGAGGAAGCTCCGCTCCTCCCCCATGGGCGCCGAGCTGGACAACCTCTCGGACCTGATCAGCTTCGGCCTGGCCCCGGCGTACTTCGTGCTGGTCTACGGCATGGTCGCCGACGACGCGCACCAGCGGGTGGCGGCGGTCGGTGCGATCGTCGTCCTGCTGGCCGTGGTGCTGCGCCTCGCCCGCTTCTCCTGCGTGACCCCACCGAACGGCATGTTCCAGGGCATGCCCTCGCCGTTCGGCGCACTGACGGTGGTCTCGATCGTGCTCCTGGAGCTGCCCTTCGTGGCGACGCTCCTCGCCATCCTCGGCACGGCGTGGCTGATGGTGAGCCGGGTCGAGTACCCGAAGCCGCGGGGGCGCCTCGCCGGTGCGATGCTCGGCTGGATCGTGCTGTCGATGGGCCTGCTGGCCGCATGGGCGTTCGACGCCCCGAGCGGACAGCTGCTCCTCCAGACCGGCTGCGCGCTGCAGCTGGTCATGGGCGCGGTCATCCCGCTGTTCGCCACGGCCCGCCGGGTGAACAACTTCCGCGACAACCGACGCGAGGCGCGGGCGGCACAGCTGCCGTAGCGCTCCGCTGGATGCCATACGAGAGAGAAGGGCCCCGGGTCTGTGACCCGGGGCCCTTCTCTGTGTGTTGTCCGGGGGCGGCGGACGGCGGTTCGGTGCGGCGCCGTGGTGGCCGTCGCGCGGTTCCCCGCGCCCCTGGGGGGTGGGGGTCAGGTCAGGAAGTCCCGGCCGATCCGTTCCGCGACCCGCTCCAGGATCGGCCCCGCGTCGGAGATGCACGTGGCGACGTCCGGCTCGGCGTCGGTCAGCGGATACGCCCGCCGGATCCCCGCCCGGCCGA
Organism: Streptomyces sp. NPDC041784; assembly: GCF_055591025.1. Taxonomy (NCBI): domain Bacteria; kingdom Bacillati; phylum Actinomycetota; class Actinomycetes; order Kitasatosporales; family Streptomycetaceae; genus Streptomyces; species Streptomyces sp. NPDC041784. The sequence continues at coordinate 67,882 of NZ_JBVJAB010000003.1, read as the reverse complement.
GGGCCTCCGGCGGCAGCGCGAGCCGCCCGCACACGGCCACGACCTCCTTGCCGGCCGCCCGGGCGGCCGCGGCGACCCCCGCCGGGGCCTTCCCGTGCAGGGTCTGCTCGTCCAGCGAGCCCTCCCCGGTGATCACCAGCTCGGCCCGGTCCAGTGCCGGCGCGAAGCCCAACACGTCGAGCATGACCTCGATACCGGCGCGGAAGCGGGCACCGAGGAGGAGGGCGCCGTAACCGATGCCGCCCGCGGCCCCCGCACCCGGCGCGGCCGCGTACTCCGCCGCCCAGGGGCCGACGGCCGCCTCCAGCACCTTCGCGTAGTGGGCGAGCGCCGCGTCCAGCGCCTCGACGTCGTCCGGTGCGGCCCCCTTCTGCGGCCCGTACACCGCCGGCGCGCCCTTCGGCCCGGTCAGCGGGTTGTCGACGTCGCTCGCCAGGATCAGCTCGACGGAGGACAGCCGGGGGTCCAGCCCCGACAGGTCCGCGCGGGCCAGCTCCGTGAGAGCGCCGCCACCGGGTGCCACCGGCTCCCCGTCCTCGTCGAGGAACCGGGCGCCGAGCGCGGAGAGCATCCCCGCGCCGCCGTCGGTGGTGGCGCTGCCGCCGACCCCGAACACGATCGTCCGCACGCCCGCGTCCAGCGCCGCCCGCAGCAGCTCCCCCGAGCCGTACGTCGACGCCGTGAGCGGTGCGAAGACACCGGCCGGCAGCCGCTGGAGGCCGCTCGCCTCCGCCATCTCCACGACCGCGGTGTCGCCGCGCAGCGCGAACGCGGCGGTGACCTCGTGGCCGAGGGGCCCGGCGACCCGTACCTCCCGGCGTTCGAACCCGGCCGCGACCGCCGCGTCGACCGTGCCGTCGCCGCCGTCGGCGACCGGCAGGGCCTCGACCTCGACATCCGGTACGGCCCGGCGCAGCCCGGCCGTCACCCGCTCGGCGACCTCCACGGCCGTCAGCGACCCCTTGAACTTGTCCGCGGCCACGAGCACCCGTCGGGTGCCCTGCGCTCCGGCGTCCGCCACCTTCCAACCCCTTGCTCTCCGGGCCCCGCGCACGTCAGGGCCAGTCGCGCCGCTGCGACCTTAACCGGCGGACACCCCCGCCGTCATGCGGTGCCCGCACCTGGACCAACCCTGAGCGCCCGCTGTGCGGGCGGCACCCGGGCGCCCGAAGCCCGCGCGAGCGCCCCCGGAATCGGGTAGACCGGAGCCATGACCCCTGTGGGCACGGACCCGGAGTTCGCCGACCGCGTGCTCGGTGGCTGGCTGGGCCGGATCGCGGGCAACATGCTCGGCAAACCGGTCGAGCAGGGCGAGGTGTGGACGCGCGAGCGCATCGACGGCTATCTGCGGCGCGCCGGCGCCCTGCCGCTCACCGACTACCTGCCGGAGCCTCCCACCGAGGAGGACCGCGCGCTGCTGCGCCCGGAGTGGCCCGCTTGCGTGCGCGGCCGCGTCCACGGCAGCTGCCGCGACGACGACGTGGACTACTCCGTCCTCGGCCTCGATCTGCTGCAGACCCACGGCTTCGGTTTCAGCACCGAGCAGGTCGGCGACCTGTGGCTGCTGCGGCTGCCGTATCTCCAGACGTTCACCGCGGAGCGGGCCGCCTACCGCAACCTCGCGAACGGGCTGAAACCGCCGCTGACCGCGACGTACGACAACCCGTACCAGGAGTGGATCGGTGCCCTGATCCGCGCCGACGTCTACGGCTGGACGTGCCCCGGCGCCCCGGGCCGCGCCGCCTCCCTGGCCCGCCGGGACGCGGTGCTCTCGCACACCGGCAACGGTGTCTACGGCGCGATGTGGGCGGCGGCGACGGTCTCCGCGGCGTTCACCGCGCCGACCGTGCGCCACGCGGTCGAGACGGCGCTGGCCGTGGTCCCGGCGAGCAGCCGGCTGGCGCGGACCGTACGCCGTGTCGTCTCCCTCCACGACACGGGGCTGGCCTGGGAGGACACGCTCTCGACGCTGGCGCGGGAGACGGCCGGCCTCGGCTGGATCCACACCGTCCCGAACGCGGCCGTCCTGACCGCCGGGCTGCTGTACGGCGACGGGGACTTCACCCGCACCCTCGCCCTCACCGTCCGCGGCGGCCTGGACACGGACTCCAACGGGGCGACGGCCGGGTCCGTGGCCGGTGTCATGGCGGGGGCGGCGGCGATCCCCGCCCACTGGAAGGACCCGCTGGAGGACACGGTGCGCAGCGCGGTGTTCGGTTTCGACGGGGTGCGGATCAGCGAGCTGGCGGAGCGTACGGTACGGCTGGCGGAGGCCGGAGCGGAGGCTGCCCGCGACAACCCGCACCCACAAGATCACTCCGCGAACTGACGAGCGTATGACGGCTGTTCACACCGCGGGGGCACGGATGCCGGGGGCACGCGGGGCCCCGGGGCGCCCTGACCGGTCCGATGAGCGGCCCCGCGGTCTGGTTACCCTTCGTGGATGAGTACTTCCAGCACCTCCGACTTCGCGGCGTACATCGCTTCCCTGCCCCGCGTCCTGGCCGGTTCCGCCGCGCTCTTCCGTGACGCCGAGGGCCGGGTCCTGCTCGTCGAGCCCAACTACCGTGACGGCTGGGCGCTGCCCGGCGGCACGATCGAATCCGACGAGGGCGAGTCCCCGCGCCAGGGCGCGCGCCGCGAGACGCTCGAGGAGATCGGCCTCGACCGTCCGCTCGGCCGGCTGCTCGCGGTGGACTGGGTGACCGGCCCGGGCCGCCCGCCGCTCGTGGCGTACCTGTACGACGGTGGCGTGCTCGGCGAGGAGGACCTCAAGGAGATCAAGCTCCAGGAGGAGGAGCTGCTGTCCTGGCGCATGGTCGCGCCCGAGGAGATCACCGACCATCTGGCGGGTTCGCTGGGCCGGCGTGTGCTGGCCGGCCTGGACGTGCTGGCGGACGGGTCGGGCACGGCCGAGCTGGAGAACGGCCACCGGGTGGCCTGAGCGCTCAGCCCTGGGTGTCGCGCGGCTGCACGTCCACCTCGCGCAGCGCCTCGTCGCGTACGGCGGTCCGGGCCTCCGTGCGGTGGCCGCGCTCGATGTAGGACCTGTCCGGCCGATCATGCCGCAGACGCGGGGTGTGGCACGCCCATCTGCGGCGTTGTCGTCGGTTGCCGACGCTCCGCGTCGACGCCCTCCTCCGCCTTGCAGCTGCACGCACCACACCCCGCTCACCGGCACTACCGAGGCACCGTCGCTTTCCTGCGACTTGATCGGCCGGACAGGCCCTAGTCGCGGACGACCAGCTCGACGGCGTCCTGCGGGCTGCCCACGCCGGAGAGGACCATGACCTCGACGACGAGTTCGGCGTCGAGGGAGACGGTGACCTTTGCCATGGCGGGACCGTAGCACCGGTCCGGGGCACCCGGATATCCGTTCGCCGCGCCCGGACCTCCCGCCCTACGCTCGGGAGCATGCACAAGCCTCTCGTCGCCATCCTGACCGGCGCCGGTGTCTCCACCGACTCCGGGATCCCCGACTACCGCGGCCCCAACGGGCTGTGGCGGAAGGACCCGGAGGCGGAGAAGCTCGTCACGTACGAGTACTACATGCGTGATCCGGAGATCCGGCGGCAGTCGTGGCAGATGCGGCGCCGAAATCGCGCGCTGCGGGCCGAGCCGAACGCCGCGCACCGGGCCGTCGTGGACCTGGAGCGGTCGGGAGTGCCCGTGCGGGTGATCACGCAGAACGTGGACGGGCTCCACCAGCTCGCCGGTCTGCCCGCCCGTAAGGTCCTCGAACTCCACGGCACCGCCCGGGAGTTCGTGTGCACGAAGTGCCATGCGCGGGGGCCCATGGAGGACGCCGTCGCCCGCGTCGAGGCCGGTGAGGAGGACCCGCCGTGCCTGGTGTGCGGCGGGATCCTGAAGTCCGCGACCATCATGTTCGGTCAGCGCCTCGACCCGATGGTCCTCGGCGAGGCCGTCGCCATCACCAAGGCCTCCCAGGTCTTCCTCGCCGTCGGCACCAGCCTCCAGGTCCAGCCCGCCGCCGGCCTCGCCGGCATCGCCGCCGACCACGGCGCCCGCCTGATCATCGTCAACGCCGAGCCGACCCCGTACGACGACCGCGCCGACGACGTCGTCCGCGAGCCGATCGGGACGGCACTGCCGAGGCTGCTGCGAGGACTGGCCGACGCCGGTACGCCGTGAGGCGGTGACGGTGACGGTCAGAACAGCGAGCTTCCCCGCTCGAGGTCGAGGAGGCGTCGCTTGCGGTCCAGGCCGCCGCCGTAGCCGGTGAGGCCGCCGTCGGCGCCCACGACGCGGTGGCAGGGGACGATGATGCCGATGGGGTTCTTGCCGTTGGCGAGGCCCACCGCGCGGGAGGCGCCGGAGTTGCCGAGGGCCTCGGCGAGTTCGCCGTACGTGCGGGTCTCGCCGTAGGGGATCCGGCGGAGTGCGGACCACACCGAGCGCTGGAAGGGGGTGCCGTGCAGGTGGAGAGGGACGGTGAACTCCTTGAGGTCGGCGGCGAAGTAGGCCTCCAGTTGTTCCTCCGCCTCGGCGAAGGGGCCGTCGTCGCGGGGGCCGAAGCTCTCTTCCGGCGGCCGGTGGCGCTGGTCTGTCATGTAGAGGCCGCACAGGACGCCGTCGTCGGCGACGAGGGTGAGCGGCCCGTAGGGGCTGTCGATGACGGTGTGCTGCTTCACGGTGTTCCTTACGCGGGAAGGAAGTTGATCGGGTGGCTGTCGGTGGCCCACAGGTACTGGACCGCGTAGGCGCGCCAGGGGCGCCAGGCCTCGGCGCGGGCGGTGAGGGCCGCCGGGGTGGAGGGCAGGCCCAACTCCTGGGCGGCGCGCCGGACTCCGAGGTCGGTGGGGAGGAAGGCGTCGGGGTCGCCGAGGGCGCGCATCGCGATCACGTCGACCGTCCAGGGGCCGAAGCCGGGGAGGGCGAGGAGGCGGGCGCGAGCCTCCGACCAGTCGCTGTCGACGTCCAGGTGGAGTGATCCGTCCGCCAGTTGCCGGGCCAGGGTGGTGAAGGTGGTGCGGCGGGTGCGGGGCATCGCCAGGGTCTCGGGGTCGACGGCGGCCAGTGCCTCGGGGGTGGGGAAGAGGTGGGTGAGGCCGCCCTCCGGGTCGTCCACCGGGTCGCCGTGCGCGACGACCAGACGGGCCGTGTGGGTACGGGCGGCCGCGGTGGAGACCTGCTGGCCGAGGACGGCGCGTACGGCGAACTCCGCCTCGTCGACCGTACGCGGCACCCGGCGGCCGGGGGCCTTGTCCACCAGCGGCGCGAGCAGCGGATCCGTGCGCAGCTGGTCGTCGACGGCGACCGGGTCGGCGTCCAGGTCGAGCATGCGCCGGCAGCGGCTGATGGCGACGGTGAGATCGCGCAGGTCGCTGAGGGTGAGCCGGCAGCCGATGTGGTCGGGGTGCGGGGTCAGGGCCACGATGCCGTGCCCGTAGGGCAGGCGGAGCGTGCGCCGGAAGGCCCCGTCGCGCCATTCCTCCACGCCCGGTACGCCCGTCGCCGCGAGGTGGCCGAAGAGGTTGTCGGGGTTGAGCGGGGCGCGGAAGGGGAGGCGGAGGGCGAGTGTGCCGGGGGCGGCCGGGGTGGCGGTGTGCGCCTCCCGGCCGGCGCCGCCGTGCTTCGGGACTCGGGCGCGCAGCTCGCTCGGGGAGAGCGCGAAGACCTCGCGTACCGTGTCGTTGAAGGTGCGGACGGAGGCGAAGCCGGCCGCGAACGCCACGTCCGCCATGGGCAGTCGGGTCGTCTCGATGAGGAGTCGGGCCGTCTGGGCGCGCTGCGCCCGGGCCAGCGCCAGGGGTCCCGCGCCGAGTTCGGCGAGGAGGTGGCGCTCGACCTGGCGGGTGCTGTAGCCGAGGCGGCCGGCGAGGCCCGGGACGCCGTCCCGGTCGACGACACCGTCGGCGATCAGCCGCATGGCGCGGGCCACCAGGTCGGCGCGCTGGTTCCACTCCGGGGAGCCCGGACTGGTGTCGGGGCGGCAGCGCTTGCAGGCGCGGAAGCCGGCCTGCTGGCAGGCGGCGGCGCTGGGCAGGAAGATCATGTTCTCGGGCTTGGGCGGGACGACCGGGCAGCTCGCCCGGCAGTAGATTCCGGTGGTCGTGACCGCCGTGAAGAACCAGCCGTCGAACCGCGCGTCCTTCGACTGCACCGCGCGCAGACAGCGGTCCCGGTCGGTGTGCATCCCGTTCTGCATGCGTCCAGCATCGACGACCGGACCGGCCGGGGCTGGCGAGAATCCGACATCGACCTTCGTGGGGTCGTCTCGTGAAAGGGCCGGTCGGAGCATCGGTCCGGTCGCCGCCGGTGCCGCGGTCCGGCCTCAGGCCCGGCCGGCGGTACGGCGGCGCCCGACGGCCGCCGGTCGTTCCTCACCGACGGTCTGCCGCCCGGCCCCGCGGGCACGCCACTCCCTCGCGCTGCACCCGAACTGCTCGCGGAACCAGCGCGAGAAGGCGCTCGGTGCCGAGAACCCCAGCAGGCCGGAGATGTCCGTCAGCGAGCGGCGCGGATTCGTCACGAGCTGCTCCGCCAGCTGGGCGCGCGTCGCGTTGAGGACGGAGGAGAACGTCTCGCCCGACGCCGCCAGGTGCCGGTGCACGGTCCGCCGGTCGACGCCGAGACTGCCCGCGACCTGCTCGATGGAACACCGTCCGGTCGGCAGCAACACTTCGATCAGGTCGCGCACGCGGTCCAGCACGGTCGTGTCCCTCGATACCGCGATCGATTCGAAGAACTGCCGTGCGTAGGTCCTCAGCAGGGGGTCCGACATGGGGTTGGGGATGTTGAGATCGCTGCCGTAGAAGACGATCCCGTTGAATTCGCTGTCGAATTCCACCACGGGGCCGAAGATACGCCGGTGGGTCGCGGGATCCACCGGAGCGCTGTGTGTGAAACACACGGACAGCGCCTGCCAGCGGGCGCCGAGGAAGGTACGGAGGACCTGGTGGAAGGCACCGATGGCCAGCTCCGTGGCCTGACGGGCCGCCATCGCCTCCGCCAGCTCCAGGTTCACCTTGAGGGTGGCCAGACCGTTCGCCTCGGACAGCCGGCTGTGGAGCATCTCGTTGTACATGTGTTCATGGCGGACGAGCAGCTCGACCGCGCTGCGGACATCGGGCTCCTCGCGCAGGACCAGGCTGATGGGGCCGAGCGTGGAGAAGCGGCGCCGCTCGGCGAGGAGCAGGCCGAAGTCCTCGCGGTGCGAGGCCGCGGCCGAGAGTTCGAGCAGCTGGATCACGGCCTCGCCGGAGATCCACCGGTCCTGGACCGCGAGGCCGGCGGGGTCCAGGCCCACGCGCTTCATCAGAGCCCGGGGGTCGATGCCGAGCGACTGGCTCAGCTCGACGTAGTTGCTCAGGGTGGCGTTGCGGACGAGGGGCTTCATGGGCGCACTCCAGAACTCTGTCCCTGATTGATAAGTCAGATGTCACGTCAAGTCAAGCGTTGCGTCACGTGGTGGCCTAGCGTTGCACCACTCGCGATGGAGTTCACCGTCCCGGTATTCGGCGTCCCGGCCGATCGGAAATCCCGACGGGGAACACCATGGCAAATCATTCATCTGTTGACCAGCCCTGGAAAGCGGTACGGAATTCCTGACGGATGAACGACCTCCGGGCGGACATTCCTGTGCTGAAATGCGTGGGATTTTTCGCGAAGATCCGTGGGATTCTCCGCGAAGAAGGGAGAAGAGGCGTGCCCGCGGTTCACCCGAACGTGATCGACGTCTTGCGCCGGCCCTGCACGGGACCGGCCGTGTGGAGGGGTCCGGACCTGGCGGACTCCGAGGACCGGGTCCTGCGGCTGTCACCGGCGCAGATCGACGAACTCGGGGCCGCCCTGCGCGCGGTGCGTGAGCGGGGGGTTCCGCTGTTGAAGGTGAGGGCGGACGACTTCCCGTTGCCGACGCTGGCCGGCGAGCTGGCACGCATCGCCGACGTGCTGGAGAACGGCCGCGGGTTCGTCCTCGTCACAGGCGTCCCGGTCGAGCGGTACGGCCCGGCGGCGGCGAGCACCGTGTTCTGGGGGCTGGGTCAGCACCTGGGTGTCCCGGTGTCGCAGAACGCGGCGGGCCACATGCTCGGCCATGCCCGGGACACCGGCCGTACCCTGGCCGACCCCTCGACGCGCGGGTATCAGACGCGGGCGGAGCTGCCGTTCCATACGGACGGGTCCGACGTCCTCGGGCTGTTGTGCCTGCGAGCGGCTCGTGCCGGCGCGCGCACCTCCCTCGTCAGCTCCGCGGCCGTCTACAACGCGGTGCTGGCGCGGCGCCCGGACCTCGTCGAGCGTCTGTACCGCACGCACTTCATCGACCGCCGGGAGGATCACGCTCCCGGCGAGCGCCCCTGCCACGCGGCCCCGCTCGCCGCCTGGCACGGGGAAAAGCTCAGCATCCGCTACCACCGCCGCTACCTCGAGTCCGCGCAGCGCTTTCCCGACGTCCCCCGCCTGGAGCCGGCCGACGTCGAGCTGTTCGACCTCGTCGACCGGCTGGCGGGTTCCCCGGAATTCCGGCTGGACGTCCCCTTCGAGGCCGGCGATCTCCTGCTGGTCAACAACTACGCGGTTCTGCACTCCCGCACGGAGTACGAGGACTTCGCCGAGCCCGAGCTGAAGCGCCATGTGCTGCGGCTGTGGCTGACCCTGCGTCAAGGACGCGACCTTCCACCGGTTTTCTGGGGGGACATGCCCGCCGCCGCGGACGGATCCGGTCGCGGCGGGGTCACCCCCCGAGACGTGATCGCGACACCTGGCTCCGTCGACACCGACGGCTCCTGCTGCCCCTGCTGATCGCCTCCGGCCCAGACCGAAACGGACAACGAATGAACAACCTCGCGGCAGCCCTGGTGGAATCGGCCCGGGCCGGCGGCGACCGCGTCGCCGTACGCCAGGACGAGACCGTCCTCACCTACGCCCAGCTGGACGACGCGAGCGCCCGGGTCGCCACGCTGTTGCGGGACAGGGGCGTACGGCCGGGCGATCGCGTCGCACTGGTCATGCCCAACGTCACCCTCTTCCCGGTCGCGTACTACGGCATCCTCCGGTCCGGAGCCGTCGTGGTACCGATGAACCCGCTGCTGAAGGCGCGCGAAGTGGCCTTCACCCTCCGGGACTCCGGGGCCCGGCTCGTGCTGACGTTCCCGCTGTTCGCCGAGGAGGTGCTGAAGGCCGCGGCCGAGGTCGGGGCGGAATGCCTGGTCACGGACCCCGAGGCGTTCGACACCCTGATGCGGGCGGCCGAGCCGACGGCCGAGGTCGTCGACCGGGCGCGGGACGACACCGCCGTGATCCTCTACACCTCGGGAACGACGGGGACCCCGAAGGGCGCCGAGCTGACCCACCACAACCTGATGACCAACTCGGTCACGACGGTGCGGACGCTGATCCGGATCGGGCCGGACGACGTGCTCTTCGGTGGCCTTCCGCTGTTCCACGCCTTCGGGCAGACGTGTGCCCTCAACGCGGCCGTCGTCGCGGGAGCCACCCTGACCCTGCTGCCGCGGTTCGAGCCGGCCACCGCCCTGCGGATCATGCGGCGGGACGGGGTCACGGTCTTCCTCGGCGTTCCCACCATGTACACGGCCCTGCTCCACGCCGGTGTCCCCGACGGCCACGACCTCTCCCGGCTGCGCCTCGCCGTTTCCGGTGGCGCCTCCCTGCCGGTCGAGGTGCTGCACGGCTTCGAACGGGCATTCGGCGTCACGGTGCTGGAGGGATACGGGCTCTCGGAGACTTCGCCGGTCGCCGTGTTCAACCCCCCGGACCGGCCCCGCAAGGCCGGCTCCATCGGTCTGCCCGTCCGCGGGGTCGAGGTCAAGCTCGTCGGGGACGACGGCTCCACGGTGGCCCCGGGCGATGTGGGTGAGATCGCGATCCGCGGCGAGAACGTGATGAAGGGCTACCGCAACCGTCCGGAGGCGACCGCGGAGGCCGTCCGCGGCGGATGGTTCCACAGCGGCGACCTCGCCCGCGTCGACGAGGACGGCTACTACTTCATCGTCGACCGCAAGAAGGACCTCATCATCCGCGGTGGCTACAACGTCTATCCGCGCGAGATCGAGGAGGTCCTCTACGAGCACCCGGCCGTCGCCGAGGCCGCCGTGGTCGGTGTGCCGCACGACGTCCACGGGGAGGAGATCGCGGCCGTCGTGGCCCTCCGGGACGGCGAGGACACCACGGCCGGCGAGATCCTGCGATTCGTCAAGGAGCGGGTGGCCGCCTACAAGTACCCGCGGATCGTCACGTTCACGGACGCGCTCCCCAAGGGTGCGACCGGCAAGATCCTCAAGCGCGAGATCGTCGTCGTGGAGCGGACGGGCACGCGGGACTCCGGCGGCCAAGAGCCGGTCTCGTGATGAACGAAGCGGCCGCTCATCACCCTCGGTCCGTCCCGGACACCACGCCCCGGTCCACCGAGGGTGCTCGGACCCCCTCGGCGGCCGGCACCCGGCCCGCGCCCGGCTCCCGGATACCCGGGCTCGCCCTCACCCTGGTCGTCGCCGTGGCCGCCACGGGAGTGGGCAGACTGCTCCCGGTCCTCGGCGGTCCGGTGAGCGGCGTGGTCATCGGCGTACTCGTCGCCGCCGTGTGCAAGCCGGGCCCACGGCTGCGTCCGGGGATCAGCGTCGCCAACAAGCCCGTGCTGCAGGCCGGAGTGGCCCTCCTCGGCGCCCAGCTGTCGCTCACCCAGGTGCTCCGGGTGGGCGGAAGCTCACTGCCGATCATGATCGGCTCGTTGGCCGCCTGCCTGACCGCCGCCTGGTTCATCGGTCGCCGCCTCGGCATCGGCGGCGACCTGCGGACCCTGATCGGAGCCGGCACCGGAATCTGCGGGGCGTCGGCGATCGCCGCGGTCACACCGGTCATCGGCGCCGCGAGCGTGGAAGTCGCCTACGCCATCTCGACGATCTTCCTGTTCAACATCGCCGCGGTGATCGCCTTCCCCGTGATCGGCCATCTGCTCGGGATGGGTCCCGATGCCTTCGGCCTCTTCGCCGGAACCGCGGTCAACGACATGTCGTCCGTGGTCGCCGTCGCCTCCGCCTACGGGCCCGCGGCGGCTGACAACGCCGTCGTGGTCAAACTCACCCGCACGCTGATGATCATCCCGATCTGTCTGGGGCTGGCGATCCTGGCCGGGCGCCGCGCCCGCGCCGCCGGCCGGGCCGCCTCCTCACCCAAGGTGCGGCCGGCCGGGCTGGTGCCCTGGTTCCTCGTGGCCTTCCTGCTGGCGGCCGCGGCCAACAGCGCCGGCCTCATCCCGGCGGCGGCCCATCCCGGCCTCAAGGAGGTCTCGGTGCTCCTCGTCACCGTCGCGCTCTGCGCGGTCGGCCTGTCCACCGACCTCTCGGCCCTGCGCCGTACCGGCCCTCGCCCGCTGCTGCTGGGGGCCTGCCTGTGGGTGGTGGTCTCCGTCTCCAGCCTCGCCCTTCAGTACGGCGTCAGGTGCCTGTGAAGAAGGCGTAGGGGCGCAGCCATTCCGTGGGAGGAGCACCCGGCGTACCGCGCCGGGTGCTCCTCCCGCAGGTGTTTCCTGGCGGGTCTCTCTCCGTGTACGGCATCGGGGTCCCGTCGAGCGTGGCCTTCCCGAGCGTGGCTTTCCCGAGCGTGGCCTTCCCGAGCGTGGCTTTCCCGAGCGTGGCCTTCCCGAGCGTGGCCTTCCCGAGCGTGGCCTTCCCGGGTGTGGGTTTCCGGGCCTGGGCGTCCTCAGCCTCGGCAACTCCCTCCTCGAAGGGGGGCGTTCCGGTGCCGAACCGGCCGCGGCGGGACACAGCCAGAAGCCGCAGGTGCGGTCCACTGGAGACACACCTGCGGCTTCGGCTGCGCCCGGCCGTGGCCGGTTCGGCGGGGTTCGCGGGACTTCGGGGCCCGCTCACCCGCCCGGCATCGAGCGGCCCGCGTAGTCGGCGAACCAGGCCAGCATCTCGGGATGGGTGACGGCGCCTTCGCTGCTGACGTCGGCGACGCGGGCGCCCTGAAGGATGCGTTTGACGGGCACCTCCAGCTTCTTCCCGGTCAGGGTGCGGGGCACGGCGGCGATCGGCACGATGGCGTCGGGCACATGGCGTGGCGACAGCCGGCGCCTGACGGCCGCGGCGATCCGCTCACGCAGCCCGTCGTCGAGAGCGGTGCCCTCGGCGGTCACGACGAACAGGGGCATGAAGTAGCCGCCGTCCGGGCGTTCCACGCCGACGACGAGGCTGTCGGCGACCTCGGGAAGCTGTTCGACGACCGCGTAGAGGTCGGCGGAGCCCATCCGTACGCCCATGCGGTTGAGCGTGGAGTCCGAGCGGCCGGACACGACGACCGACAGGTCGGGATGGACGGTGACCCAGTCGCCGTGCCGCCAGACGCCCGGGTAGGTGTCGAAATAGCTGGCCCGGTAGCGGGCCCCGTCGGGGTCGTCGACGAAGTGGAGGGGCATGGACGGCAGGGGCGCGGTCACCACGAGCTCGCCCTGTTCGCCGGCCAGCGGCTGCCCGGAGGGGTCCCAGGCGGCCAGCGCGACACCGAGCGAGGGGCAGGGGATGCGGCCCACCCGGACGGGCAGCAGTGGGGAGCCTCCCGCGAGGACGGAACAGATGTCGGTCCCGCCGCAGATCGACTGGAGCCAGGCGTCCGGCGCGAGCCGGTCGTGGACCCACCGCCAGGTGCTGTCGGGCAGCGACGACCCGGTCTGGAGGATGGAGCGCAGAGCGCCGAGATCCAGTTCGGCCGCCGGATGCGTCCCGGACTTCTCCACGGCGGCGAGGTAGGCCGCACCCACACCGACCATCGTCGCGCCGGTCTGTTCGGCGACGCGCCAGGCGCCGTTGACGTCGGGGAAGGTGGGACTGCCGTCGTAGAGGACGATCGTGCTGCCGTGCAGCAGTCCGCCGACCAGGAAGTTCCAGACCATCCAGCTCGTGGACGTGAGGAAGAGATAGCGGTCCTCGGCCCGCAGGTCGGCGCCGAGGCCGAGGGCCTTGAGCAGTTCCACCACGATGCCGCCGTGGCCCTGCACGATCCCCTTGGGCACACCGGTGGTCCCCGAGGACCACAGGATCCACAGCGGGTGGTCGAAGGGCACGTCGGCGAATTCCAGCGGCCCGTCGGCGGCCGGCAGCGCGGACCAGGAGTGCTGTGCGACCCCTGCCCGCCGCGACCACGGCTCGTCGGGCGCGGGGAAGAGCCGGTCGACCGCGAGGACGTGCCGGACGGTGGGCAGCCCGTCCACGAGTTCGGCGACGGCCGTGCGTCTGTCGTACTCCTTGCCGCCGTAGCGGTAGCCGTCCGCGGCCACGAGGACGACGGGTCGCGCCTGCCGCAGTCGGGCCAGGACGCTGGGGGTGCCGAAGTCCGGGGAGCAGGCCGTCCACACCGCGCCGACGGCGGCCGTGGCCAGCAGGGCGACGACGGTCTGCGGAAGGTTGGGAAGGTGGCCGGCCACGCAGTCGCCGGGGCCGACGCCCATCCGGCGCAGCGCCGCGGCGACGTCGGCGACCTGGTGGCGCAGTTCCGCCCAGGAGGTGTCCACGGGCGTGCCGCCCTCGGCCACGCAGACCAGCGCCGGGCGGGCGTCGGTGGCCTGCGCGAGGCACCGTTCGGCGAAGTTCAGCCGGGCCCCGGGAAACCAGGTGGCGCCCGGCATGGACGAGTCCGCCAGCACCTCGTCGTAGGTGGTGACGGCGTCCAGGCCGTAGAACTCCCACACCGCGGACCAGAAGCCGGGCAGGTCGGTGGAGCTCCACCGCCAGAGTTCCGCGTAGTCGTCGAAGCGCAGCCCCCGGTCGGTACCGAGCCACCGTATGAAGGACGCGACGGCGGAGTCCTCGGTCTCGCGGCGGCCGGGAGACCACAGCAGGTCGGGGTCGGTGTTCATCGTTGCCTTTCCGGGGGCTGCGGGTCGGATCGGGGGTTCAGCCGATGTCGAGGCGGCGGAGCAGTTCCTCCGCCTGCGGCCAGGGACCGTGGCCGGATACGGGGTTGAGGTGGCCGACCGCTCCCAGCTCCTCGAACCGGCTGCCCCAGTGCCCGGCCAGCTCGCGGACGCGCTCGACGCTGCCCAGGGGGTCGTCGGAGCTCGCCGCGACGATGCTCGGGAAGGGCAGCGGCGCCCGGGGCACCGGTGTCCAGCCGTTCTCCTCGAGTACCTCGGGCGCGGGATAGCCCTCCGGCAGCGGAGTCTCGAAGTCGGGCGGGGTGGCCAGGAGCGCGCCCCGGACGTCGGCCTTGTGCTCCTGGGACCAGTGCACGGTGGTGATCACACCGGCGCTGTGGGCGACCAGCACGACGGGCCCCGTGATCTGGGACATCACCTTGTCCAGGGCGGCGACGCGGGCCTGGCGGCTGAGCCCGTCCCGCGTCAGCGGGGGCACCGTGCGGACCGTGCGGCCGGCCTCGGCCAGCCGGCCGGCGAGCAGCGTCTGCCAATGCTCCTCGACATGGTCGCGCAGGCCGGGGACGATCACGACCGTCGATTCGGTGGTGCCGTTCATGAGGGCAGCTCCGATTCCTTCGCCTCCGGCTCGGCCGGCAGGTGGTTCTGTGTGATGCGGCGCAGGTCGCGCTCGTAGTAGTGGCGGCCGATCAGGAAGGCCGCGGTGGCGGCGATCGCGATGAGCGGGACCAGCCGCAGCGCGCCGAGCAGGCCCATCCGGTCCGCGAGCATGCCCGTGACCGCGGGGCCGGGCGCCAGGCCGAGCAGGCTGTTGGCCAGGGTGAGGGTGGCGAACGCGGTCGCGGAGATGGTCACGGGAGTCAGGTTCGCCACCATGGCGGCGGCGGGACCGGCCGTGCCGGCCGACAGCAGGGCTCCCGCCGCCAGCGCCGCGATCTGAAGGGGGCCGACGGGCAGCCGGAAGGCGGTCACCAGCAGGACGAGCGCGCCGAGGCTGCAGGTGATGGCGACGGCCCACTTCCGGATCGGGAGCACCTTGCTGATCCGGTCCGAGGCGATCCCGCCGGCGATCATCCCTATGCCGATGATCAGAGCGAAGACCCCGGCGGCCGCACCGGCCTTCGCGGTGGGCAGGTCGTAGTAGCGGCTGAAGTAGCTGGGCAGCCAGGCGATCAGGGTGCCCGCGATGAACAGCTGGAGTCCGCTGCCGACGTACGCGCTGATCACCGAGACGGAGGAGAACAGCCGTGGCAGCAGGGCGCGGAGGTGCTCGCGCGGGGCGGCGGCCCCGTCCTCGCCGGCGTCCGGGGCCGCGGCCGCCCGGGGGCGCAGTCTCTTCTCCGTGACGACGACGCCGTAGACGGCGGCGAGCACCAGCCCGAAGACGCCCATCACGCCGAACGCCCAGCGCCAGCCGAACTGCTGGGCCACGGCGCCGCCGATCGACACGCCCAGGACCGAGCCGAAGGCGCCGCCGGCGATGAAGGCACCGGAGAGCGAGGCCCTCAGCGTGGTCGGGAAGACGCTCAGCACCACGGCGATCCCGACGCTCCCGTAGGCCGCCTCCCCGATGCCGACGAAGAGCCGGCCGACGAACATCTCCCCGTAGCTCGCGGACACGGCGCACCCCAGGGTCGCCAGGCTCCACATCGTGGCGGCGAGCAGCAGGCTCTTCACCCTGCCCCAGCGGTCCGCCATGAGCGACATGGGAAAGGTGAGCAGGCCGACCATCAGTGCCACGACACCGCTGAGCGAGCCCAGCCTGGCGTCGGAGAGCAGCCATTCGGCCTTCAGCATCGGGAAGACGGCGTTGAGCACCTGCCGCGACATGTAGTCGGACAGCAGCAGCCCGAAACTCAGGGCGAAAACGATCCAGGCATAGCGGCGGGAAACCGGCCATCCGGACGGAGACGTCGTCTCCGTCTCCGGGACGGACTCCGCAGTGGTGTGAAACCCCATTGTCATCACCTCACGCGCTTCTGAAGGACAGGTCAGAACGGTCTGTCGCCCACGATCCCGGCGCGCTCCATCTTGCGGACGGCGGGCCAGTAGTCCTGGACGGCGTAGTGCTGGGTGGAGCGGTTGTCCCAGATGGCCACGCTGTTCGGCTGCCAGCGCCAGCGCACCTGGTACTCGGGGATCGCCGCCTGGCTGAGCAGGTAGTTCAGCAGGAGGCCGGCCCCGGGGGCGTAGTCCTGCCCGAAGCGCACGTTCTCGGGCGTGTGGAAGTTGACGAAGTGTGTGGCGAAGCTGTTGACGAAGAGGATCTGCTCGCCGGTCTCGGGGTGGGTGCGCACCACCGGGTGCTCCGCGTCGGGGAAACGGGCCTTCAGCTCGCGGCGCTTCTCCTGCGGCATGACCGCACCGAAGCTCGCCTCGATGCTGTGCCGGGCCCGCAGGCCCTGGATCTGGGTCTTGATGTGCTCCGGCAGCCGGCGGTAGGCCTCCACCATGTTGATCCAGATGGTGTCCCCTCCGACCGGGGGCGACTCCACGCAGCGCAGCACGGCTCCCATGGCGGGTGCTTCCCGCCAGGTTCCGTCGGTGTGCAGGGCGTTCTCGTAGTGCTCTGCCGGGCTGTCGAGGTCCTTGTAGATACGGACCAGGCCGGGGTGCTCCGGGTCGCTGCCGGCCACCGGATGGTCCTCCAGCGGGCCGAACCGCTCGGCGAACGCGATGTGCTCGGCGCGCGTGATGTCCTGGTCGCGCAGGAACAGGACCTTGTGCCGCAGGAGCAGGGCCTTGATCTCGGCGAACAGATCGTCGTCGCGCGAGGCGTCGCCGAGGTTCACGCCGAAGAGCTCGGCGCCGATGGTGCAGGTCAGTGGTTCGGCCTTGACCGAGCCGCGGGAGTGGGCGCGCACCAGTGCGGGTGCGCCCTCCAACTGGGTGAGGGTCTTTTCCATGGTGCTTCCTCCTGGAGAGGGTGCGTGAGGCACGCGGCCGGCCGCGTGCTCAGAGGACGAAGACGGACGATCCCGTGGTCTGGCCCGCCTCCAGCTCGCGGTGCGCCTGGGCGGCGTCCTCGAGCGCGAAGTGCTGGTTGACCTCGATGGCGATGCGCCCGGAGGCGACGTGGTCGAAGAGCTCGCCCGCCAGCTCGGCCCGCTCCGCGGGGTCCGCGATGTAGTCGGCCAGCGCGGGCCGGGTCACGAACAGCGAGCCGTTGACGGCCAGTTGCATGGCGTCGATGGGCGGCACCGGACCGGAGGCCGTACCGAAGCACACCAGCAGGCCGCGCCGGCGCAGCGATGCGAGGGAGCCGGCGAACGTCGACTCGCCGACACTGTCGAAGACGACGGGTACGCCTTCCCCGCCGGTCAGTTCGCGCACACGCTCGGCGACGTTCTCGCGCCGGTAGTGAATGACGTGGTCGCAGCCGTGGGCGCGGGCCAGTTCGGCCTTCTCCTCGGTGGAGACGGTGCCGATCACGGTGAGCCCCAGCAGCTTGGCCCACTGGCAGACGATGAGGCCCACGCCACCCGCCGCCGCGGTGAGCAGAATCGTGTCGCCGGCCTTCAGCGGGTGGATCCTGCGGAGCAGGTACGCGGAGGTGAGACCGCGCATGGTCATCGCCGCGGCGGTCTCGAAGCCGATCGCGTCCGGCAGCCTGATCAGGGAGCCGGCCGGCATGACCCGTTCCGTGCTGTACGCGCCGAGCGGGCTCCCGGTGTACGTCACCCGGTCGCCCTCGGTCACGTGGGTCACTCCCTCGCCCACGGCCTCGACCACGCCGGCGGCCTCGACGCCCAGTCCGGCGGGCAGCGGCGCCGGATAGAGACCGGTGCGGAAGTAGGTGTCGGCGAAGTTGAGTCCGACTGCTTCGTGCCGGATGCGCACCTCGCCCGGGCCGGGGTCGCCGACGACGACCTCTTCCCAGCGCAGGACGTCGGGTCCGCCGGTCTCCTTGAAGCGAATGGCGTGGGCCACGGTCGTGCTCCGTTGTTCGTCGCGGGCACGTCTCGCACAGGAGCGGCCGCGGGGCAGTGGGGTGAGAGGAGGAGGGCCGCCGGAGTCAGGGGAATGCTCCGGCGGCCCCCGGATCTCGGTCGCCAAAGCCGTGAGCGGGGCGGCTGCGGCGGCCGAGCGGAACCGCGCACGCCGGCTGCGGCGCGGTGGGTCCGGCGCCGCGATCAGACGTCGCGCAGCATGAATCCGCGCTGACCGGGACGGCGGTTCGGCACCATGCCGAGCCGGGCCAGGGTCTCGTCGGCGTCCGCGTAGTACTCGCCGAGCTGGTAGATCTTCTTGGCCTCGGCACCGGTCGCGATGTCACGGCCGAGCGCCTCGGAGATCTGGACCATCTGCTCGACCTGCTCGACGGTGGTCATGCGCTCACCCTTGCGGCGCCACAGGTTGTCCTCGTTGCCCACGCGCACATGCACGCCGAGCGCGATACCGATCGCGTTCATCGGCGCCACGGCACGCATCGAGCTCTCGATGGTGAGGACCGCACCGTCCGGCGTGCGGCGGACGAACTCGATCAGGTCGGCCGGGTGCCGGCCCGCGAAGCCGCCGCCGATGGCCACGTAGTTGAGGATCAGGGGACCGGTGTGGACACCGGACCGGATCAGCCGCTCCACGGTCTCCAGCTGGGCCAGCGTGGCCAGCTGGAAGTGCGGCTGGATGCCCTTGGCGCGCAGGCGCTCGAGGTGCTCCAGGTAGAAGTCGGGGCCCGCCTCGACGACCATGTCGCGGTAGGCCTTGTAGTACTCCGGCTTCGCGATCGAGGTGCCTTCGAGGTCGTCGTCGTTCATGATCTCGACGATGTTCATCTGGCTGGTGTTGATCGCGATCGTCACCTGGTCCGGCGCGGGGGTGAGGTCGGCCAGCAGGTGACGGGTGTCGTAGCTGAGCCACTTCGCCTCACTGCCCTCGTCCTCGGGGGCGAACGAGATCGACCCGCCGATCTGCAGGACCATGTCCGGCACGGCCTCGCGCAGCCGGCCCAGCAGCTCGTTGAACATGGACATCCGCTTGGAACCCTTGCCGTCGAGCTCGCGCACGTGGATGTGCAGCACGGTGGCGCCGGCGTTGTAGCAGTCGACCGCCGCCTGCACGTGCTCGTCCATCGTGAGGGGAAGGTCGTCGGCGTCACCGGGCAGCCACTCCGGCCCGTAGGGAGCGGCCTGGATCACCAGCTTTTCCTGGTTCTCGGGGAAAAGTGAGTCGTCGTGGAAGTGCACGGTGCGTCTCCTTCGTCGTATCGGTGATCACTCGCCGGGCGCGTCCGCGCATGCGGCGCGGCGCGAGGACGGGGGATGCGGGGCGAGGATCGAAGCGGGGACCGAGGACGCGGGCACGTGGCGACCTGGTCTACGGCCGACCGGCCCGAAGGGGGTGTGCACCAAGGGGAGTGGCATGCCCCCTCCGGCGGCCGACCGCGTCTCTGCGGTGCTGCCACGGTAGAGGCGACGGGCCGGGACCGCTTGACCCACGGAGACGAGCGACTTGCCATTTGGGGACAGCGCCCTGTTTGGAGTCGCGGGTGCACGGGGGTTGCGCTCGTGGGCCGGGGTGGAGGAAGGACTCGCTTGCGACGCCGGCCGCGGTGGCCCGCACCGCTCCCGGGCCCTGGATCAGGGTCCGGTCGGGCGCCCCGTCTCCTCCTGGCCTGCCACCATCGCCCGGATCACGAAGACGTCGATCGCCATCACCGTGATCGACCAGAAGGGCTGGTACGGCAGGAACAGGAACTGCGCGACCAGGCTGAGGGCCGCCAGGAGGACGGCCGGCCGGCGGGCCCGGGCGGCGTCCTTGAGGAGGCCCACCCCCGTCGCGGTGGCGAGGACGCCGAGGACCAGGTGGATCCAGCCCCAGGCGGTGAGGTTCAGGCCGTAGACGGAGGAGCCGGGGCGGGTGTAGCCGCCGTCCTCGGTGAGGGCCGGGATGCCCTGGAGGACGGCGAGGACACCGCCGCACAGCATCAGGACACCGGCGAAGGCGACGTCGCCGGTGACCCGGCCGGCGGGCGCGGGCGGCGCGGGGCGACGCGGGCCGCCGGGCGGGACGGACCAGGCGGTGCCGATCTCACCCCGAGGGTTCCTGCGGTGCGGGTCACCGGCCGACGGGGTGGGGCGCCGGCTCATGCCGGGGCCTCCCCTCCGGGGTCGCCGGTGGGGGCTTCGGCGGGTTTTTCGGCGGACAGGAAGTCGACGACGCTCAGGGCGAGGAGCAGGGCGAGCGCCAGGCCGATGACCACCCAGCCGGTCGGGTAGGGCCACAGGAGATAGGTCAGGACGGCCGCCGCGACCAGGATCCAGGTGATCCACGGACGGAATCGTCGGACGAACGGGCCGACGGGGCCGGTGCGCAGCCCCGCGCGGTCGGCGGTCGTCCGGACGGCGCCGATCCCCGCGTGCCACAGGTGCCGGACGAGGGCGGCCCGACGGCCCGGCCCGGTGAGCCAGGCGGCCACGGCGACCACCACGCCGAGGGCGACCACCACCCGCACGCTGGTGCGCAGGAAGCGGGTCAGCGTGTCGTACACGGACGCGGCGGCGGGCTGGGAGAGGCCGGCCGGGAGGGCGTCCAGGTAGACGACGCGGAACACGCTCAGGGCGACGGCGAGCAGCAGGGTGGCGAGGGCGAAGCAGAGGGCGGAGACGATCAGGGCGCGGCGGCGGTGGGTGGCGAGCAGGACGCCCGCCGCGACCAGCAGCACGGCCACGACCGGCAGCCAGAGCCCGGCCAACTCCAAGAGTCGGACGTACGTACGAATCCTGCCGATGTCGTCGGAGCGGACGAGCGTGAAGTCGGTGTGGACGGTGGGGATGCGGCGGGCGACCGTCAGGCCGTCGTCGGCGAGGCGCTTCTTGACCTCCTCGACGACCGGCGCGAGATCGAGCGTGACGCTGTCCTTCTCCAGCCTGACCGCGCCGTCCCCGCTGCCGGTGAGGGCCTTGTCCAGGGTGTCGTGGACACGGCGGTTGGCGTCGGCCCAGATCCGCTCGAAGGCGGCGGAGGCGACGACCGCCCGGGCCTTGTCGTGGACGAAGCTGCGCACCGCGTCCTGCAACGGCTCCTCCAGCGCGCCCAGGGCCTTCTCCGCCAGCGGCCGCTGGGTCGGGGCCACGCTCTGGAGCAGGGCCGGGAGGTCGAGGCGGGACATGACGGCGTCGGTGACACCGGCCGCGGCGGCGTTCTGGATGTCCGGGTCGGAGGCCAGGGGGCGGACCGTGTCGACATAGCGGTCGGTGTCCCCGACGAGTTCGGCGCTCCAGGCGGCTACGACGCCCAGCGGGGCGAGCAGACAGCCCAGCACGACGAGGACGACCGCGAGCAGGGAGCGCAGGCGGTGGCGGGCGGGGCGGAGCGCCTCGACGGGCGGGGCGGACGGGGTGGCGGGGGCAGCGGCGGTGGCGCGGGCCGTGCGGAGTTCCGTCTCCAGTACGGCGACCCGGGCGCGCAGCCGCGCCACTTCCCGTGGGTCGGCGGCACCCCCGGGCTCGGAGGGCGCACCGCTGTCCGGCATGGCGCGCTCCCTCGTCCGTCGCTCAGGTCCGGTGGCTGCTGCCAGGACATCCCGGGCGTCCGGGGACGGCGAGCGCGGCGGGGCCGTCCGGGTGAGCGGCCCCGCCTCCGGCTCACATGTTGATCATGTGGCCGGCCAGGCCGTGGACCGCCTCCTTGACAGCCTCGCCCAGCGTCGGGTGGGCGTGGACGTTGCGGGCGACCTCGTGGACGGTGAGGTCCCACTGCTGGGCCAGGGTCAGCTCCGGAAGGAGTTCGGTGACGTCGGGACCGATGAGGTGCCCGCCGATCAGCTCGCCGTACTTCGCGTCGCTGATGAGCTTGACGAAACCGGTGGTGTCGCCGAGGCCGTGGGACTTGCCGTTGGCGGTGAACGGGAACTTCGCGACCTTGACGTCGTAGCCGAGGTCGCGGGCCTGGGCCTCGGTGTAGCCGAAGCTGGCGATCTGGGGCTGGCAGTAGGTGGCGCGCGGGATCATCACGTAGTCGAGTTCCATGGTCTCGGCGTCGGCGAGGGTCTCGGCGGCGATCACGCCCATCGCCTCGGCGGCGTGCGCGAGCATCAGCTTCGCGGTGACGTCGCCGATGGCGTAGATGTGCGGGACGGAGGTACGGCAGCGGCCGTCCACGTCGATCGCGCCCCGGTCGGTGACCCTGACACCGGTGTTCTCCAGGCCGTAACCGGTGACGTTCGGGGCGAAGCCGATCGCCTGGAGGACCTTGTCGGCCTCCAGGATCTGCGGGCTGCCGTCCTTGGGTGTGACGGTGACGCGGACCTGGGGGCCGGACTCGTCGATGGCGTCCACGCGGGTGGAGGTGAGCACGTCGATGCCCAGCTTGCGGTACTGGCGGGCGAGTTCGGCGGAGACCTCGGCGTCCTCCAGCGGGGCCATGCGGTCCAGGAACTCGACGACGGTGACCTTCACGCCGTAGTGGTGCAGGACGTAGGCGAACTCGATGCCGATCGCGCCGGCGCCCGCGATGACGATCGACTGCGGGAGGTCCTCGGCGAGGATCTGCTCCTCGTAGGTCACCACGCGCGCGCTGCGCTTGGTGCCGGGGAGCAACTTGGGGGTGGCGCCGGTGGCGATGATGCAGTGGTCGAAGCCGAGGGTGCGGGTGTTGCCGTCGTAGTCGGCCACCTGGAGGGTGTGCGCGTCGACGAAGGTGCCGCGGCCGTCGAACTCGGTGATCTTGTTCTTCTTCATCAGGTAGTGGACGCCCTTGACGCGGCCGTCGGCGACCTTGCGGCTGCGGCGGTAGGCCTCGCCGTAGTCGAAGGTGACCTGGCCGTCCACCTTGATGCCGAAGGTCTTCGCCTCGTGGGTGAAGATGTGCGCCAGCTCGGCGTTGCGCAGCAGGGCCTTGGTGGGAATGCAGCCCACGTTCAGACAGACCCCGCCCCAGTACTTCTCCTCGACGACCGCGACGCGTTTGCCCAGCTGGGCGGCGCGGACCGCGGCGACGTAGCCGCCGGGGCCGGCGCCGAGGACCACGACGTCGAAGCGTTCGTCCTGCTCGACCATGGGAGGTTTCCTTTTCCGTGGAGTGCGTGACGGGTGGTGCGTGCTGCCGGTCCGATTCTTCCGCGTCGTCGGGGAGAATGCGCGAGTGATCGAACACTGCTGTGCGGAGATGGCCCGCCGGGTGGACGGGCGGTGCGAGGCGCACGCCGACGTCTTCGCCTGCCCGGACGCGCTCGTACTCTTCAGTCCGCGGTTTCGGGAGTACGGGCTGATCGTCCATGACGGGGGCACCGCGACCATCGAGATCGAGTTCTGCCCGTGGTGCGGGCGGCGCCTGCCCGAGTCCCTGCGGGACCGCTGGTTCGACGAGCTTCAGGCGCGCGGGATCGACCCGTGGGAGGACGAGGTTCCCGCGGAGTTCGAGGACGGGAGATGGCTGGGCACGGTCACCGAGGGGTGACCGTGCCCGGGCGTGCGGCGGGGGAAACGGTCACTCGGTGGTCGCCGTCGGCCGGCGCGAGGCCCGCATCGCCTCGTCGACGTCCTTCAGCGGCCGCAGCCGGTAGGTGTACGCGTAGTCGCGGTCGGCGAACAGCTTGTACTCGTCGTGGGTGTGCGCGCCCCAACTGTTGTCGCCGCCGACGCCCATCTGGCGGTGGTTGACGCGCAGTACGACCTCGGGGCGCGGGGTGAGCTGGTAGTCGTGGCGGGCCCCGACGGACAGGTCCTCGGGCGTGAAGTGCGAGGCGTTGACCTCCAGGAGCGGTTCGCCGGATACGAGCAGGCCGGTGCCGTCGCGGTCGGTGAGGGCGATCCAGCGGACGTCCGTCTTGTTGCCGTTCTCCTGCGGGCGCAGATAGGAGGTCCACTGCCCGGTGACGGTCCCGGAGTACAGGCCGACGTCGGTGGCGTTGTTGCGGTCCCAGTGGTTCTCCTCGGGGCCGCGGCCGTAGTAACGCAGGTTCTCCAGGCGGGCGGGCAGGAACAGCAGGGTGCCGACCTCCGGGATGTACGGCAGGGAGGCCGCGCCCGGGTGCAGGGTGTTGTCGACCTTGATCTCACCGTTTCCGAAGACGGTGTAGGTGGTGGTGTACGTCGATTCCGTCGTCGTGGGCAGGGTGCCGGCGACCTCGATCTCGACGGCCCGGTCGCGCAGCGCGCGGACGCTCACGCCGGTCACCGTGCGCCGGGCGCCCGCGTCGCGCCAGGTCTGGTTGCGGGTGTGCTGGCCGTTGCCCCGGTCGTTGTCGGTGGGGGCCCGCCAGAAGTTCGGGACCGGTCCCGAGGAGATCAGCTCGGCGCCGCCGGCCCGGTACGAGGTGATGACACCGGTCTTCTTGTCGACGGTGACCGAGAAGTCCCGGCCGGTGACGGTGACCGCCCCGTCGGCGTCCGTGTGGGCGAGCGCCGGGACGGCGTCCAGTGACACGGGGGTGACGGCGGGGCCGCCGGCGTCCACGGCGAGCTGCTGCCTGGCCACCTCGAAGCCGGCCGCGGCCCACTTCGTGGCCTCGCGGGTGGTGAAGGACAGCCGGAGGAAGTACTCGGCGCCCGGCGCCGGGTCGCCCGGCAGCCGGAAGGGCACGGTGACGTCCTTGCTCGACAGCGGTGCCACGTCCAGCTGGGCGCGGGTCAGCCTGCCGCGCCGGACCACCTTTCCGTCGCCGACGAGTTCCCAGTGTCCGTCGAACTCACGCAGGCCGGTGAAGAGGTACTCGTTGGTGAGGGTGACGGCCGCGCCGGGGGCGAGCCGGTCGCCCGTGGCCGGTGCGGCGCCGACGGCCTGGTAGATCCGCTTGACCTCGGCGGACTTGCCGGTGGCGCCGCGGTCGGCGGTGACGATGCCGTCGCCGGAGAAGGCGCCGTCGTTGGGGTTGTCGCCCCAGTCGCCGCCGTAGGCGAGGAACGTCTTCTGCCGGGGCTGCTTCTCGGTGACGCCGACGGTGGCGGCGTCGAACCAGAACCGTACGCCGTCGTCGTCGGGGCCCCGGCTGTCGGAGGCCAGTTCGGCGGCGGTCAGGGCGCGGGCGTGGACGCGGGCCCGGCGGATGGTGCCGCTGAACTCGCGGGTCGGGTTGTCGACGTCGGTGGCGAGGGCGAGGGACGCGGTGTTGACGCTCGGGCGCCGGGTGGTGGTGCGGGTGGCCCGCACCGCGCCGTCGACGTACAGGGTGAGGGTGCCCGCGTCCGCGTCGAAGACGCCCGCGACCTGGTGTTCGCGGCCGGTCCAGTCGTCCGGGAGCGCCCAGGTGGCGGTGATCCACTGGCCGCCGCCGTGGATGAAGAACTCCAGGTTCCGGCCCGACTGCTTGAGGGCGTACTGGGTGTCGCCCTTGGCGATGATCGGCTGGTGGTAGCCGGTTGTGCCGGGGGTGATCCAGGCTTCCAGGGTGAGGGAGCCGGTGAGGTCGAGGCGTTCGTCGCGGGCGAAGACGGTGCCGCCGTAGACACCCTTGTCCCGGCTGAAGGTGCCGGCGGGGGCGATGATCTCGCCGGTCAGCGCGCCGGGCCCGGTCTCGGTGAAGACCGTGCGGGCCGGGGTGGGCCAGCTCAGCGCCTGGTCGACGAAGTCCCAGATCCAGCCGCCCTGGAGCACGTCGTGACGGCGGACGAGGTCCCAGTACTTCTTGAAGTTGCCGTTGGAGTTCCCCATGCCGTGCGAGTACTCGATCATCACGTACGGCCGGGTGTCGCTCGTGTCCTTCGCCCGGGCCTCGACACGGGAGGGGGTGTCGTACATCTCGGAGCGGATGTCGCTGATGCCGGGGCGGTCGTCGCCCTCGTACTGGATGACGCGGGTGGTGTCGTAGGAGCGGATCCAGTCGTACATGGCGGTGAACGTGCTGCCGCCGCCCGCCTCGTTGCCGAGCGACCAGATGACGACCGAGGCGTGGTTCTTGTCGCGGTGGACCATGTTCTGGGCGCGGGCCAGGCACGCGGTGGTCCACTCGGCGTGGTTGCCGGGGTACTCGGAGCGGATGCCGTGGGTCTCGAGGTTGGTCTCGTCGACGAGGTACAGGCCGTACTCGTCGGCGAGTTCGAGCCACAGCGGGTTGTTGGGGTAGTGCGAGGTGCGGACGGTGTTGATGTTCAGCCGCTTGATGACCCCGATGTCCTGCACCATGTCGGCGCGGGTGAGGGCCGAGCCGTGGACCGGGTGCATCTCGTGCCGATTGGTGCCGCGGAAGGAGACCGGTCTGCCGTTGATGCGCATCAGGCCGTCGCGCAGCTCGAAGGTGCGCAGGCCGACGCGGTGGGAAAGGGTTTCGATCACCTTTCCGGCCGGGTCGCGCAGCCGGAGCACGGCGGTGTAGAGGTTCGGGTGTTCGGCCGACCACAGCCGCGGCTCGGGAACCTCTTTCGCGGCCTGGACGGTCTCTTCGCCGCCGGCTCCGAGGGCGACGGCCTGGGTGAGCGGTCTGGGCCACACCGGGTGCCCGTCGGCGTCGTACAGCTGGGTCTCGACGGTGTAGCGGCCGGCGCCCTGTCCGCCGTAGTCCCGCACGCTCGCGGTGACCGACAGCCGCGCCGCCGTGAAGTCGTCGCTCAGCGGGGTGTCCAGCCGGAAGTCGCGCAGGTGGACGGCCGGGGTGGAATACAGGTAGACCGAGCGGAAGATGCCGCTCAGCCGGATCATGTCCTGGTCCTCGAGCCAGTCGCCGTCGGAGTAGCGGTAGACCTCGACGGCGATCTGGTTGGTGCCCGGTTTCAGGTGCGGGGTGATGTCGTACTCGGCCGGGTCGTAGGAATCCTCGTGGTAACCGACCAACTGGCCGTTGATCCATACATAGTGGGCGGACTTGACGCCTTCGAAGTGCAGGAACGTCCGCCGCCCGGCCCAGTCCCGCGGGACGGTGAAGGTGCGGCGGTACTGGCCCACGGGGTTGTAGCGGGTGGGGGCGGCAGGCGGCTGCGCGTCCTCGCCGAGGCCGTTGGCGCCCCACCACGGATAGGTGATGTTGATGTAGATCGGGCGGTCGTACCCGTGCAGCTGCCAGACCGAGGGGACGGGAATGGTGTCCCAGCCGCTGTCGTCGACGTCGGTGCGGTGGAAGTCGGCGTCGCGGTCGTCGGGACGGTCGGCGTGGGCGAACTTCCAGGTGCCGTCGAGGCTCAGCCGGTACGGCGAGCGGGTGCGGTCGGCGGCGAGGGCCTGGGCGAGTGTGCCGTACGGCATCAGGGTGGTGTGCGCGGGTTCGGTGCCGAGGCGGAAGACGTCGATGTGGCCGTTCCACTCGGGGGTGGTGTCGGCCGCGGCGGCCCGGTGGGCGCCGGCGGGGGCGGACAGGGCGAGCGCGCCGAGGACGGCGGCGGATCCTTCGAGGAGACGACGGCGGCTGACGACCACCCGCTGGGGGCGGTCCGGCCGGTCCATGGACGACACGTGCGGGTGCGACATGACCACGACCTTCCTCGGGGCGGACCGTGCGGCTGCACGGACGGAGGGTGCGTCAGATCTTGTCGGATAGTGTTGATAAACCGAACAGTGGCGCGCCGTGATGGCCAGATTTCAACTCTCTTCGGCGCAACGCCACTTGGCCCACCCGGTGGCCGCCCGTCCCCGGCGTCAGTACACGTCCCGCACGTACCGCTTGTCGGCGGCGAGCTGCTTGACGTACGCCGCCGCCTCCCCCTCACCGAGGCCGCCGTGGACGACGGCGACCTCGCGCAGGGCCTGGTCGACGTCCTTGGCCATACGGGAGGCGTCGCCGCAGACGTAGAAGTGGGCGCCGTCCTGGAGCCAGGACCACAGCTGGGAGCCGTGCTCGCGCATCCGGTCCTGGACGTAGACCTTGGCGCGCTGGTCGCGGGAGAACGCGGTGTCCAGGCGGGCGAGGGTGCCGTCGGCCGTCAGGGCGGCCAGTTCCTCCTCGTAGTAGAAGTCCGTCGCCCGGCGCTGCTCGCCGAAGAACAGCCAGTTGGGTGCCCGGTGGCCGCGGGCCCGGCGCTCCTCGAGGAAGCCGACGAAGGGCGCCACGCCCGTGCCGGGTCCGACCATCACCATGGGTGTGGCCGGGTCGGCCGGCGGCCGGAAGTGCGGGGCGCGCTGGACGTGCACGGGGACCTCGGTGCCCGGCGCGGCGTCCGCGAGGAAGGGCGAGCAGACGCCGTGGCGGGGGCGGCCGGCCAGGTTCTCGTAGCGCACCACGGAGACGGTGAGCGAGACGAGGTGCGGGTCGGTCAGCGGGCTGGAGGATATGGAGTACAGCCGGGGCTGGAGCCGGCCCAGCACCTCGGCCCACTCCTGGGCACCGGCCCGGATCCCGAACTCGGCGGCCACGTCCACGGCCTGCCGGCCCCAGGACCACTTCGCCAGCTCCCCCTTGTTGTCCGGGCGCAGCAGCTTGCGCAGCTCGCGCGGGTCGCGGGTCCGCTCGGCGGTGAAGCGCAGCAGGGCCGGGGTGATCCGGGTGATGTCGAGGTGGCGCAGCAGCGCCTCGCCGAGGGCCAGGTCGTCCGTCCCGCCGATCCGCACCGGCGTGTGCGCGTCGAGTCCGGTGACGGTCAGCCACTCCTCCACCAGGGCCGGGGAGTTGAGCGGCCGTACGCCGAGGGCGTCGCCCGCCTCGTACACCAGCGGGGTGTCGCTGTCGCGGGTGTCGAAGGTGAAGCGCCGGACCTCCTTGCCGGAGCCGGCCAGGCTCAGCAACCGGTTACCGGTGAGGCGCGCGACGACGGGGGCGGGGCGCTTCGAGCGCGCGGGGGCAGCGGTCGGTGTCGCGGCGGGGGCAGCGGTCGGTGCCGCGGCGGGGGCGGCCTCGGTGACCGTCGTGGGCGCCGCGGACTCGACCCCCGCCGCTTCCTTGAGCGCCGTGAGCACCTGGTCCAGCCAGGCCTCGGCCTGCGGCTCGAAGTCCGGTTCGCAGTCGGTGCGCGGGGCCAGCCGGACCGCGCCGAGTTCGTCCATACGGTCGTCCAGGCGTCGGCCGTGCCCGCAGAAGTCGTTGTAGGAGGAGTCGCCGAAGGCCAGCACGGCGTAGCGGCGACCGGTGAGGCGGCCGGTGTCGAGGGCGGCGAGGCCGTCCCAGAAGCCGGCGCCGTTGTCGGGGGCGTCGCCGTCGCCGAAAGTGCTGGTGATCAGGAGCAGGTCGGCGCCGGAGGGCAGGGTGGCGGGGTCGGCCTCGTCCATGGCGACGAGGGAGGCCGCGTGGCCGCCGGCGGCGAGCCGTGCGGCGGTGGTGGCGGCGAACTCCTCGGCGTTGCCGGTCTGCGAGGCCCACAGGATCACCACGCTGCGGCGGGGGGCCTCCTCGGGCGCGGCGGCGACGGGGGCCGTGCGGGAGTACATGCCGGCGAGGGTGCCGTTGACCCACAGGGCGTGCTCGGGACTGAAGGGCGCGTCCGGGGGCAGCACGGGGACGCCGGGTGCGCCGGCCGGGATGCCCGCGAGGAAGCCGACGAGGTACTGGCGCTCGCGTTCGGTGAGGACCGGCGGCGGGGCGGGCTCCAGACCGAAGACGGAGGCGGCGGAGGGCAGGACGGCGGTGGGCAGGAGGGCGGGGGCCGAGGTGACGGTCGACGACGGTGTCACGGTCGCCGGGGCCGTGGTCGCCGGGGCCTGCACGCTCACCGGTGTGGACACCTTCGTCAGCGACACCGCGCACACCTTCAGCTCGGGCTGGAAGGAGAGCGGGTCGACGGCGTCGCTGGTCACCGCGTTGACGCTGAGGTACTCGCCGAACAGGTCGTTCCAGTGGAACGGCGCGAAGCAGGAGCCGGGCAGCACCCGGTCGGTGACCACGGCGGGCAGCACGGCGCGCCCGCGCCGTGAGGCGACCTCGACCGAGTCGCCGTCAACGACGCCGAGCGCGGCCGCGTCCTCGGGGTGGATCTCGACGAACGGGCCGGGGTCGAGCTTGTTGAGCTTGGCGACCCGGCCGGTCTTGGTCAGGGTGTGCCACTGGTGCTGGAGACGGCCGGTGTTCAGGACGAACGGGTAGTCGTCGTCCGGCATCTCGGCGGGGTCGAGGTGCGGGCGGGCGTGGAAGACGGCGCGGCCCGACGCGGTGGCGAAGGTGAGCGAACCGTCGGGGCCGACGTACCGGACGGGGTTGCGGGCGGGGCCCTCGGCGGTGGCGGCGGGCCACTGGACGGGGGTCTCGCGGAGCCGGTCGTAGGTGACTCCGCGCAGGTCGTAGCCGGTCTGCGGGTTGTGGAAGCGCTTGATCTCCTCGAAGATCTCCGCCGCGGAGTCGTAGGAGAAGCCGTCCTCGTAACCCATCGCGCGGGCCACGGCGGCGATCAGGCGCCAGTCGGCGGTGGCCTCGCCGGGCGGGTCGGCGGCGGGGCGGGCCAGGGTGAGACTGCGCTCGCTGTTGATCAGGACGCCCTCGGTCTCGGTCCACAGGGCGCCGGGCAGGACGACGTCGGCGTACGCGTTGGTCTCGGTGTCGGCGAAGACGTCCTGGACCACGACGAACTCGGCGGCCTCCAGGCCCTCGATGACGGTCCTGCGGTTGGCGACGGAGGCGACCGGGTTGGTGCAGATGATCCAGCAGGCCTTGATCTCGCCGTCGGCCATCTTCCGGAACATCTCGATGGTGCCCTTGCCGACGCCGTCGGCCCGGATCGTGCCGGGCTGAAGTCCCCACACCTCCTCGGTGAGGGCGCGGTCGGCGTCGACGAGCACGGAACGCTGGCCGGGCAGGCCGGGGCCCATGTACCCCATCTCGCGCCCGCCCATGGCGTTGGGCTGGCCGGTGAGCGAGAACGGGCCGCTGCCGGGGCGGCAGATCTTGCCCGTCGCGAGGTGCAGGTTGATCAGGGCGTTGGTGTTCCAGGTGCCGTGGGTGGACTGGTTGAGGCCCATGGTCCAGCAGCTGGTCCACTCCCCCGCCTCGCCGATCAGCCGGGCGGCCTCGCGCAGATCGGCCTCGGGGATGCCGGTCAGCTCCGCGACGGTGGCCGGCGGGTAGTCGGCGAGGAGGTCGGGCATCGCCTCCCAGCCCTCGGTGTACGCGGCGACGAACTCGGGGTCGGTGTGACCGTTCTCGTGCAGGAGGTGCAGCAGGCCGTTCAGGAGGGCGAGGTCGGTACCGGGCCTGACCTGGAGGAACAGGTCGGCCTTGGCCGCCGTGGCGGTGCGCCGCGGGTCGACGACGATCAGCTTCGCGCCCGCTTTCACCCGTTCCATCATCCGCAGGAAGAGGATCGGGTGGCAGTCGGCCATGTTGGAGCCGATGACGAAGAAGACGTCCGCCTTGTCGAGGTCCTCGTACGAACCGGGCGGGCCGTCGGCGCCCAGAGACAGCTTGTAACCGGTTCCGGCGCTCGCCATGCAGAGCCGGGAGTTCGACTCGATCTGGTTGGTGCGCAGATAGCCCTTGGTGAGTTTGTTCGCGAGGTACTGCGCTTCCAGGCTCATCTGGCCGGAGACGTAGAGGGCGACCGCGTCGGGCCCGTGCTCGTCGACGATCGCCCGCAGCCGCCAAGCCGTCTCGGCGACCGCCGCGTCCACGGGGGCGGGCTCCGGTTCCTCGCCGCGGTCCGCGCGCACGAGGGCGGTGGCCAGCCGGCCGGGGGCGGCGAGCATGTCGGCGGTGGTGGCGCCCTTGGTGCAGAGTCGGCCGTGGTTCGCGGGGTGCTCCTTGTCCCCGGTCGCCTTCAGGACCGTACGGCGTCCGTCCGGTCCGCGGCCGATGTCGAGGACCATGCCGCAGCCGACACCGCAGTACGAGCAGACCGAGCGCACCTTCGTCGCGCTGTCGGTCCGCGGGTCCGGCACGGCCACGGGCGCTCCCTTCGTTCTGACGATCGGCCTGGTGAGAGCCAGTGTGAGGGTACGAAGTGTGCATTACGCAGGTGTCTCCCGAACGGGCCGCCAGGGGTTAAGCCCGGCGCACAGGAGGGGGCGGGCGGGTGTGAGCGGGACCCCTCAGGGGTGTGAGCGGGACCCCTCAGGGGTGTGAACGGGCCCCCTTCAGGGGTGTGAGCGGGACCCTCTGCCGCTCCCCGCGCCTGCTCCCCGGCCGCTCGCTGTGGAATTCCTTTGCCTTGCCCTTGTGGCATGGACTTGTCAAACCTGTAAGGCTTCCCTCACCCGTCGCACACCGCTGCTCTCTCCGTTCGGCACACCCCACAAAGGAGCCACGTGTGAGACCCACCCCCCGCACGGCCCTGTCCGCGAGCGCGCTCGCTCTCGCCGCGGTCGCCGCCCTCTCCCTCCCCGCGACCCCGGCGGCAGCCGCACCGGCGGCCGCCGCACCGCAAGCCGAAGCCGTCTGCACCCCGGCCCAGGTGGTCGCCAACGGCGGCTTCGAGAGCGGTGCTGCCTCCTGGACCCAGTCGTCGACGTCCGTGATCACCAGCCGCACCGGGCAGACCGCCCACGGCGGCACGAGCTTCGCCTGGCTGGGCGGCACCGGGGCCACCCGCACCGACACGCTCACCCAGAGCGTGACCGTCCCCTCCGGCTGTGCCGCCGCCACCCTCACCTTCTGGCTGCACATCGACACCACCGAGACGACGTCCTCCATCGCCTACGACAAGCTGACGGCGAAGATCGGCTCGACGACCCTTGCGACCTACTCGAACCTCGACAAGAACACCGGGTACGTACAGAAGTCGTTCGACGTGTCCGCGTTCGCGGGCCAGACCGTCACGCTCGCCTTCACCGGCACCGAGGACTCCAGCCTCCGGTCGAGCTTCGTCCTCGACGACATCGCGCTGAACACCGCGGGCGACACGCCCCCGCCCGCCGACTCCACGCGGACGCCCGTCTCACCGTCGTACACGGTCAGTCTCAGCAGCAACGCCGCCGGCACGGTCTGGACCGGGCACCAGAGCGCGACCTTCACCAACGCCTCCGCCACCCCGCTCGCCGAGGTGTACCTGCGGCTGTGGGACAACTACCACGGCACCTGCTCCTCGACGCCGATCACGGTATCCAACGTCACCGGCGGGACGGCGGGCGCGCTCTCGGTCGGCTGCACGGCGCTCCCGATCACCCTGCCCACCCCCCTCGCGCAGGGGCAGAGCGCCACGATCGGTTTCGACCTGGGCATCTCGGTGCCCAGCGGCGCGGACCGCTTCGGTCACGACGGTGCCTTCAGCTTCATCGGGAACGCGCTGCCGGTGCTGGCGGTGAAGGACGGCGCAGGCTGGCACCTGGACCCGTACACCAACAACGGCGAGGCGTTCTACTCGCTGGCCGCGGACTTCCGCGTGACCCTCGACCACCCGAGCACCCTGCTGGTCCCGGCCACCGGCACCTCGGTGGACACCCCCGGCTCCAGCGGCCGCACGATCACCACCGCGACCGCGACCGAGGTCCGTGACTTCGCCTGGGCGGCGGGGCCGTTCAGCAAGATCTCCGGTACCTCGGCCGCCGGCACCCCGGTCAACGTCTACTCCGTCTCCGGCATCAGCTCCGCCGACGCCCAGTCGATGCTGACCACCGCCAGGACGGCCGTCGACGCCCACGCCTCCCGCTTCGGCGCCTACCCGTACGGGGAGCTGGACGCCGTCATCGACAACAACTTCTGGTTCGGCGGCATGGAGTACCCCGGGTTCGTCCTCGACCTGGTCAGCACCACGGCGCTCACCCATGAGATCGGCCACCAGTGGTGGTACGGCATCGTCGGCGACGACGAGTACACCAGCCCCTGGCTGGACGAGTCGTTCACCGACTACGCCACCGACCTGGCGCTCGGAAAGACCGGCAGCAACTGCTGGAACGGTGTTTCCTGGGCCTCGTCCGCCGAGAAGATCACCAACTCGATGGCCTACTGGGACGCCCACTCCTCCCGGTACTCCACCGTCGTCTACGGCTACGGCAAGTGCGCCCTGCACGACCTGCGGCGGCTGATCGGCGAGACCGCCATGGCCGGCCTGCTGAAGGACTACGCCACGGCGCACTGGTACGGCGTCTCGACCACGGCCGACTTCAAGGCGGCCGCGCAGGCCGCCACGACCACGGATCTGACGTCGTTCTGGATCACCCACCGCATCGAGGGCTGAGCGGGAAGGGCGGGAGACGGCACGGCCGCGGCCGTGCCGTCTCAGGTCACGGCGCCGCGCTCGGGCGCCGGGTCGTACGCGCCCGTCGTCACGATCTCCCGCAGGCACGTCACCGCCCTGAGCAGGTCCGTGTGCGAGAGGTAGAGGGCGTTGACGCCGAGGCGCAGCAGGTCGGGGGCGCGCATGTCACCGACGATCCCGCGGGCGGCGAGCGCCTGGACCAGGCCGTAGGCGTGCGGGTGCCGGAACGACACCTGGCTGCCCCGGCGTTCGGGGTCGGCCGGGGTGACCGGTTCGAAGCCCAGGCCGTCCAGCAGGGTGTCGGCGCAGCGCAGCAGGAAGCCGGTCAGGGAGAGGCTCTTGGCCCGCACCTGCGCCAGGTCGAGGTCGTCGAAGACGGTGAGCGCGGCCTCGAGGCAGAGCAGGGAGAGGATCGGGGGCGTGCCGACGCGGCCCCGCGCGATCCCGGGGGCCGGGGTGTAGGTGTCGTGCAGCCCGAACGGGTCGGCGTGCCCGGTCCAGCCGGTCAGGGCGGGACTCCACCGCTCGTGGTGCCGTGCGGCGACGTACAGGAAGGCGGGGGCGCCCGGGCCGCCGTTGAGGAACTTGTAGCCGCAGCCGACGGCGAAGTCCACGCCGAGCGCGTCGAGGTGGACGGGCATCGCCCCGGCCGCGTGGCACAGGTCCCACAGGACGAGCGCGCCGGCCTCGTGCACGGCCCGGGTGAGCGCGGCCATGTCGTGGAGTACGCCGGTGCGGTAGTCGACGGGCGAGTACCCGACCACGGCGACCCGGTCGCCCTCGGCGGCGAGCAGAGGGCCGAGATCGGCGGGCCGTACCCGGCGCACCTCGAGGCCGAGCCGGGCGGCCACCGAGTCGGTGATGTACCGGTCGGTGGGGAAGTGGTCGGGATCGGTGACCAGCAGGGGGCGGCCGGGGCGCAGGGCCGCGGCGGCGCCGAGGGCGTTGTAGAGCTGCACGCTGGTCGAGTCGCCGACCAGCGTCTGCCCCGGGGCGGCGCCGACGATCCGGCCCACCGTGTCCCCGACCCGGGTGGGGGCGTCCCACCAGGCGTGGGTGTTCCAGGAGGCGATGAGGTCGGTCCCCCACTGGCGGCGCAGGACGTCGTCGAGGACGGGCGGGACGGCGGCGGGCAGCGGGCCGAGCGAGTTGCCGTCGAGATACACGACGTTCTCGGGGAGCAGGAACCGGCCGCGGGTGTCCGCGAGGGGCGCGGTGGCGTCCAACTCCGAGGCCAGTGCGGTGAGTTCGGCGTGGGCGGGTGGTGCGGTGGTCACGGTCGGGGGGACTCCTCCGGTGCGGGCCCGGTGTCCCCGCTCCGGGGAGCGGACAGCCGGCGCAGGGTGTCGGCGACGGCCTGGGCGGCGGGGGCGCCGGGCTCGATCAGCGTGTAGTGGCCGGTGCCGGGCAGGACGACGGTCTCCAGGTCCCGGTGCACGGCGGCGTAGTCCGCGAACTGGGTGAGCGGGACCTCCTCGTCGACCTCGCCGTGCAGCAGCACGGTACGGACCCCGGTCGTACCGGCGTCCTTGAGCAGCGTGAGCGGGTCGACGTACGGCAGTCGCTCGCCGAACTCTGCGGGTCCGCCCAGGAGTTGGAGTGCCGCGTCCTCGCTGAGGCGGTCCCGGCGGGTGGCGTCGAGGTCGGTCAGCGGGGCGAGGGCGAGGACGGCCGGCGGCAGTCGGGTGGTGTGCCAGGGGGATGCGGGCGGCAGCAGGGCGCGGGCCGCGCACCACAGGGCGAGGTGCCCGCCCGAGCAGTGCCCGGCCAGCACGTACGGCCGTCCCTCGGGCAGGGTGTCGACGATCCGGGCGACGTCGTCGAAGGTCTCGGGGTAGCCGCCGGCGCCCCCGGACCTGCGGAAGCCGGGCAGCAGCACGGAGAAGCCCTGTCGTTGCAGGTAGGCGGCGAACGGGGTGAGGTGCATCCGGTCGTAGCGCCAGTAGCCGCCGTGCAGCAGGATCACCAGCGGTGCGGCGGGGTCCTCGGCGGGCCATGCGTCGTAGACCTGGTGCGGGTGGTCGCCGTACCGGCCGTGGACGGGTGCCAGGACCGGCCGGAGCGAGAGGACACGCTTCTCCTCCTCGGCGGCGAACGCCGAGATGACCCTAGATGTCACCGCGGACCGCCCACAGTTCGGGGAAGACCAGCCGGTCCGCGCGCGCCTTCAGGAAGTCCACCCCGGAGGAGCCCGCGCTGCCGCTCTTGGCGCCCATGGCGCGGCGCACCACCATGACGTGGTCGAAGCGCCAGCGGGTGAAGCGTTCGGCGATGTCCGTGAGGAGTTCGCCGAGCGCGAGCAGCGGGTGGTGCTGCGGGCCGGTGTACACGTGCCGCCAGGCCTCGACGACCCCGGGATCGGGCTCGTAGGGCAGCGTGACGTCCCGTTCCCGGACGTGCTCCGGCACGGGCAGGCCCTGGCGGTACAAATACGCCAGCACCTCGTCGTAGAGCGAGGGTTCCCGGTGGGCGTCGCGCAGCGCCTCGTGGACCGTCGGGTCGCCCTGGTGGGCGCGGACCAGGGTCGCGGACTTCTCGCCGAGCAGGAACTCCATGTGCCGGTACATCGACGACTGGAAGCCGGACGCCTGGCCGAACGCGGCCCGGAAGCCGTTGAACTGAACGGGTGTCAGGGCGGCGATGGGCTCCCAGGAGCTGACGAGGGCGCCGACGGCGCGGCGGCTGCGCGCCAGGGCGTCCGTGGCGGCGTCCAGGTCGTCCTTGGTGAAGGCGTCCCGGGCGGTGCGCCACTCGTGGACGATCAGGGTGAACCAGAGTTCCATCACCTGGGTGGTGACGAGGAAGCCCATCTCGTCGGCGGCCTCGGTCAGCGGCTGCTGAAGGGAGTTGAGGACCGAGGCGTGCACGTAGTCGTCGTAGGGGCTCACGCCGGGAAACGGCTGGACCAGCGGGTCGTCCGGTGACAGATCCGCGAGCGCGGACGTGCCGTCGTTCATGGATGGCTCCTTGGGGCTTCCGCTCTTGGGGGTGGGCGGGATGCGGCGAGATACGCGAGGCCCTCGGCTCAACAGGCCGAGGTGGCTCACAGGCCGGGAGTGCTCACAGGCCGAGGTGGACGCCTCCGGTGGCGTCGATCCACTGGCCGGTCACCCAGCGGGCCTCGTCGCTCGCGACGAAGGACACCACGTCGGCGATGTCCGCGGGGGCGCCGAGCCGGTTGAACACGGAGGCCGCGGCCAGCGCC
This sequence comes from Streptomyces sp. NPDC041784, assembly GCF_055591025.1. Taxonomy (NCBI): domain Bacteria; kingdom Bacillati; phylum Actinomycetota; class Actinomycetes; order Kitasatosporales; family Streptomycetaceae; genus Streptomyces; species Streptomyces sp. NPDC041784. Next base: position 30,903 of record NZ_JBVJAB010000003.1, on the reverse strand, counting down.
TGGCGGATCTGCGGGTTCTGGAGGGTGGGGTTGATCTCGGTCTCGGTGAAGCCGGGCGCGACCGTGTTCACCGTGATGCCCCGGGGGCCGAGCTGGAGGGCCAGGGAGAGGGTGAGGCTGTCGAGCGCGGCCTTGGTCATCGAGTACGTGGCGATCGCGGGGTAGGCGATCTTCGTCGCGCCGGAGGAGATGGTGACGATCCGGCCGCCGTCCCGGAGCCGGCCGAGGGCCTGCTGGAGGATGAAGTACGGCGCCTTGGTGTTGATCGCGAAGACGCGGTCGTACTCCTCCTCGGTGACGTGCTCGATCGGCTTGGGCAGGGTGATGCCCGCGTTGTTGACGACGATGTCCACCCCGGGCTCCGCGTCGCGCGCGGCCAGGGCGCGGTCGAAGGCGTCCCACAGGGTGGCGGCGTCGCCGGGAACGCCCAGCTCGGCGTGGATCGCGAAGGCGCGGCCGCCGTCCGCCTCGATCTCCTTCACCGTGCGCTCGGCGGCGCTGTGGTCGTGCCCGTAGTGCACGGCGACCAGCGCGCCCTCGCGGGCGAGGCGTCCGGCGATGGCCCGGCCGATGCCGCGGCTGCCTCCCGTGACCAGGGCGGTCCTGTCCTGGTGTCGTCCCGTGGTGGTCAAGTGCGTGTCCTTTCAAGGGGGGCGTTCGGGGTAGCGGGCGGAGTAGCGGTCGGGGGAAGGGTGGGACGTCGAGGCCGTCCAGGTCGGCTGGGTAATCCAGGCCGTCAGGCCGTCAGGCGTCGAAGTCGAGCGTGAGGTCGTCGGTGGCGGGCCGGGCACGGCAGGCGAGGGTGTAGCCGGCCGCGAGGTCCCGCGGGTCGAGGGCGTGCTGGCGGCCCAGGGTCACCTCGCCGGACACGACGAGGGCGCGGCAGCTGCCGCACACGCCGTCGCGGCAGGCGTAGGGGACCTCCGGGCGGGCCCGGAGCACGGGGTCCAGGACGACGCGGTCGTCGGGGGCCATCGTCACGGCCGTGGTCCGGCCGCCGATCACCGCACGGACCACGCCGGACCGGGCGGACCCGGCCGTGGTGGCGGGAGCGGGGTCCGGCTCGGGGGGCGCACCGTCGGCGGAGAAGAGTTCCCAGCGGATGTTCCCGGCGGGCGCGCCCCACGCGGTGAGGGTCGTGCGCGCGGTCTCGACCAGGCCCCACGGCCCGCACAGACTGAACGTGGTGGCGCCGTCGGGGCGGGCGCCGAGCAGGGTGAGCAGACGGCGCAGCCGGTCGGCGTCGACGCGTCCGGTGAACAGGTCGCTCTCGCGGCGCTCGCGCGAGAGGACGTACAGGGCGGTGAAGCGGTCGACGAACTCATCCTTCAGTTGGGCGAGTTCGTCCGCCAGCAGGGCCGTGCCCGCCGTGCGGGCGGCGTGGATCAGGGAGACCCGGCAGCCGGGGTCGTCGCGCAGGGCGGCGGCCGCCATGGTGGCCAGCGGGGTGATGCCGCTGCCGCCGGCGAGCAGGACGTGATGGGCGCCGGGGATCGCGGGCAGGCCGAACGTCCCGGCGGGCGGGGCGAGTTCGAGGGTGTCCCCGGCGGCGAGGGCGGTGAGGGCGTGGGCGCCGAAGCCGTCGGGGGTGTTGCGCTGGATCACCAGGCGCAGGGCGCCGGGGTCGTCGGGCGGCGGGCACACCGAGTAGGTGCGCCGCAGTTCACGGCCGGGCGGCCGGTGGCGTACGACGACATGCCGGCCCGGAGCGGCGGCGAAGGTGGCGGTGAGGTCCGGGGGGACGGCCAGGGTGACGGCGACGGCGTCCTGCGTCAGCGGCTCCTTGCCGGTCACGGTGAGCCGGTGCCAGCCGGTGCGGCGGGTCGCCGTCGCGGCGGTCGCGGCCGGTGCGGGTGCGGTGGTCGTCGGAGTCGCCGTAGTCGTGGTGGACGTCGTAGTCGTGGTGGACGTCGTGGACGTGGTGGACGTGGTGGTCGTGTTCATGGTGGCGCCTCACACCGTGGCCAGGTACGGGAACGTCTCGCGGCAGGACGTGCACACCAGGACCGACTGGCAGCGGGTCGGCCCGAACGGTGAGTGCGGGCGGGTGGCCCGGCTGCCGCAGTTCGGGCAGGGTGCGCCGAGACCGATCCGGACGGATCTCGGGGCGGTGGTCGGTCCGGGCGGGGCGATGCCGTGCTCGGCGAGCGCGCGCCGCCCGGCGGGGGTGATCTGGTCCGTGCTCCAGGCCGGGGTGAGCACCTGGCGGACCCGGCCGTCCGGGTGCCCGCACTCCGCGAGCGCCTCGGCGAGGGCGGTGGCGATCTCGGCCAGGGCGGGGCAGCCGAGGAAGGTGGGGGTGAACTCGACCTCCATCCGGCCGTCCGGCGCGGTGAACACGCCCCGGACGACGCCGAGTTCGCCGAGGGTGACGAACGGCAGCTCGGGGTCGGGGACGGCGTGCACCCGGGCGCGGACCTCGTCGGCGGAGAGCGGCCGCACCTCGGCCGCGGAGGCAGTGGCGGAGGCGGAGGCGGAGGCGGCGACGGTGCCGCGAACCGGGCCGGTCACCAGATGCCTCCGGGGAACTGCCGGTGCACCGACTGGAGTTCGGCGACCAGCGGCGCGAACTCCTCGCCGTGCAGACCCTGTCGGCCGCCGCGCGCCTCCCAGTGCGGGGCGGGCACGGTCAGTCCGGCGCGCTCCACCACCGTGCGCACCCGCTCCCGCCACACCGCGTGCAGCGGGCCGGGCGACGCGGCGGCCCCGGTCCCGGCCAGCCGGACCACCAGGTCGTCCTCGTCGAACAGCTCGGCCGTGTACGGCCACACCCGGTCCAGGCCCGCCTGCATGCGCCGACCGCTCTCGGCGGTGCCGAGGCCCAGGCGTACGGTCCAGCCGTCGGCGTGGCGCCGGTGGTAGTCGGCCTCCTTGGCGGCCCGGGCGGCGCAGGCCGCGAGCCCCGGTTCGGTGCTGCCGGCGAGCGCCTCGTAATAGAGGACGGCGTAGTGGCTGTAGGCGAGCTGGCGGGCGACGGTCACCGCGAAGTCGCCGCCCGGCAGCGCGGTGAGCAGGGTGTTGCGGAACTCCCGGTCCGAGCGGTCGTAGGCGAGGTCGTCCTCGGTGCGGCCGGTGCCGTCCAGGGTGCCGCTGAGGGTCAGCAGGGCGCGGGCGTGGCCGATCAGGTCGAGGGCGATGTTCGAGAGGGCCAGGTCCTCCTCGATCGTCGGAGCCCGGGTGATCCACTGGCACAGGCGCTGGCCGAGGACGAGGGCGTCGTCGCCGAGGCGGAGGGTGAGCAGGGCGAGGTCCTGGGCGTGCCGCGTCTCAGTCGTCGTCATCGTGGTCGCCTCCCCCGGTCAGCGGGGCGAAGTGCTCGGGATAGCGGTACGGCTTGTGGCGGGCGTTGCTGAAGAACGGGTCGCGTTCGGTGGGCGAGGCGGCGTGCACGTCGGCGGAGCGCACCACCCACAGCGACAGCGGTTCGCCCCGCCGGGTGTACAGGTCGCGCGCGTGTTCCAGGGCCATGTCCGCGTCGCTCGCCCGGACGGCGCCGACGTGCTGGTGGGACAGGCCGCGGCGGGGCCGCAGGAACACTTCCCAGGACGCCATCGCGCCCTCCGTCTCCCGGCTCACAGCGCGGCCTCCAGAGTGTCTTCCCGGGCGTCTTGCGGAGCGTCGTCCAGGGCGTCTTCCGGGTCTCCCTCGCGGGCGGCGTACGCCGCGGCCGCCTCCCGGACCCAGGCGCCGTCCTCGTGCGCGGCGACCCGGTGGGCGACGCGCCGGCGGGCGGTGTGGGAGTCGTCGGCGAGGGCGCCCCGGTAGCTCTCCCAGTCGATGGGCCCGAAGTCGTAGTGGCCGCGTTCCTCGTTCCAGCGGATGCCGGGGTCGGGGAGGGTCAGGCCGAGGCTCTCCGCCTGCGGCACGCAGTGGTCGACGAAGCGCTGGCGCAGTTCGTCGTTGGTGTGCCGTTTGATGCCCCAGGCGATGGCCTGCCGGGACACCCGGGCCCCGAGGGCGGCCGTCCGTTCGTCGGCGCCGCCGGCGAGCGTGTCGGGCGGGCCGAACATCAGGGCCACGGCCGGCAGCCACCACCGGTCCACGGCGTCCTGGGCCATCTCCCGCTGGGCGGGGGTGCCCTCGCACAGGGCCTTCATCAGGTCGTAGCCCTGGCGGACGTGGAAGGCCTCCTCCTGGCAGACCCGGCGCATCGCGCGGGCGTAGGGGCCGTACGACGTCCTGGTCAGCGGTGCCTGGTTGACGACGGCGGCGCCGTCCGTGAGCCAGGCGATGGCGCCGGTGTCGGCCCAGGTCAGCGCCGGGTGGTTGAAGGTGGCGGCGTAGCGCTGCTGGCCCCGGTGGAGGGCGTCCAGCAGGTCGACGCGGTCGACGCCGAGGGTCTCGGCGGCGGCGTACAGGTACAGACCGTGGCCGGCCTCGTCCTGGACCTTGGCGAGCAGCACGGACTTGCGGTGCAGGGAGGGAGCCCGGGTGAGCCAGGAGCCCTCCGGCTGCATGCCGATGATCTCGGAATGGGCGTGCTGGGCGATCTGCCGCAGCAGCATGCGGCGGTAGCCGTCGGGCATCCAGTCGCGCGGTTCGACGGTCTCGCCCGCCCGCAGCAGCGCCTCGAAGTGCGCGGTGAGGGCGGCCTCCGTGTCCGGCCCGGCGTCCGTGCCCGGCGCGGCGCCCGTACCCGGCACGGAACCGGTAACCGGCACGGCCTCCGTATCCGGCGCGGTACCGGCCGCCTGAACGCTCGCCTCGGCCGTGTCCACCATCACTCCCTCGCCTCGGGCGTCCCCGGGGCGTACCTCCCCGGGGGCTCTCACCGATACAAGAGGCGGCGGAGGCGGCCCGCTATCCCGGCCGCCCGCGGCATGACCGCGTGACACATGTCACCCGTGGTGCCGGGGAGTGTGCGGCGGCGTCCCCTCCTCTTCCCCTGATGACACGCAGGACGAGCAGGACGAGATCGAATCGAAGGGGAAGTCATGAGCTCCATCAGGGAGTTGCTGGTCGAACTCACCGGCACGGTCGAGTACGCGGAGACCATCGGCGACGAGGTCGACCTGGCGGGCAGCGGGATCGACTCCGGTGACCTGGTGCGGCTGGTGCTGCTGGTAGAGCAGCGTACGGGCGTGGAGATCACCGCCGAGGACATGGAGAAGCTCCGTACGATCGGCGACTACGAGCGGTTCGTCGCCGAGCGCGCCGCCGGCGGTGTGTCGGGCGGCGCGTGATGTGGCTGACCCAGCTCCTGGAGCGCAACCGGCAGTGCTTCCCCGACCGGTTGGCCCTCGTCGACGAGCAACGCTCGGTCACCTGGGCGGAGTTCGACGCCCGTACCGCCGAACTCGCCCGGGGTCTGGGCGAGCTGGGCATCGAGCGAGGTGACCGGGTCGCGGTGCTCTCCCTGGACCGGATCGAGGTGCTGGAGAGCTACTTCGCGCTGGCCCGGCTCGGCGCGGTGTTCGTCCCGCTCAACCACAGCCTCGCGGTGCCGGAGGTGGCCGGGATCATCGAGCGGGTCGGCGCGGTCGCGGTGCTCGGCGAGTCCGCGCTGCTGGACCGGCACACCGAGCTGCCCGCCTGCGTCCGGATCCGGGTGGCGCTCGACAAGCCCGTCTTCACCGCCCTCGGCACGGTCGCGGCGCCCGCCGAGCTGCCCGTCGTTCCCGACACCGACCCGGTCGCCATCCTGCACACCTCGGCGACCACCGGCCAGGCCAAGGGTGTCACCGTCGACGAGGGGTCGTTCCGGGCCATCGCGCTGGGCTGGCTGGCCGTCGCCCGGCCCACCGACGACATCGTGATGGTCAACTGCTGCCCCCTGTACCACGGCAGCATGGTCGTCTCCCTCACCTATCTGGCCGCCGGGGCCACCGTCGTGCTGATGCCCGGCTTCACCCCGCAGCGGGCCCTGGCCGCCGTGGAACGGCACCGGGCCACCCATGTCTGGCTGGTCCCGCAGATGCTGCGGTTCCTGCTCCAGGCGAAGGCCTCGCACAGCGCCGACCTGTCCTCGCTGCGGGAGATCCTCTACGGCGCCGCGCCGATGCCCCTCGACGTGTACGCCACCGCCGTGGACCGCCTGGGCTGCGGCTTCCGGCAGGTGTACGGCATGACGGAGGTCGGCGGCCCGTTCGTCACGCTCGGCCCGGAGGAGCATCCCGCGCCGGGTGACGTCAGCGCCCGCATCCCGTGCGGCCGGGTCGTCCCGGGCATGTCGGCGCGCTCCCTCGGCAAGGACGGCCGGGAGGTCGCCCGCGGCGAGGTCGGGGAGATCGTGGTGCGCGGCCCCGGGCTGATGCAGGGGTACTGGAACGACCCCGCGGCCACCGAGGAGACCACCACCGACGGCTGGGTGCGCACCGGGGACCTCGGGTTCCTCGACGAGGCGGGCCGGATCCATCTGGTCGACCGCAGCAAGGACCTGATCATCCGGGCCGGGCAGAACGTCTACCCCTCGGAGATCGAACGCGTCCTGCTGACCCATCCGGCGGTCGAGGACGCGGCGGTCGTCGGCATCCCGGACGAGGACTTCGGCGAGGTGCCGCTGGCGTATGTGGTGGCCGCGGAGGGCACCGACGCCCGGACGCTGCTCGGGTTCCTCGGCGAGAACCTCGCCCCCTACAAGCGGCCCCGGAGCATCGAGTTCATCGAGCAGGTGCCGCGCAACCCCGCCGGGAAGATCATCAAGAAGCTGCTCCGGGCCGGAGGCTGAGACCGGCAGCGGTCCACCACCGCACGACCGGCACGACCGGGACACGAGGAGGGGCCGGCGACTTGAAGTCGCCGGCCCCTCCTCGTCGTTCACGCGTCCGCGTTGACCAGGACCGCCATGTTGCCCGCCGGGTGCCGGTTCTCGTGCAGCAGCTGGTGGGCCAGGCCGATCTCCTCGAAGCCGAACGTCCGCGACAGGCACGGGTCGATCGCGCCCTGCTCGATCAGCCGGGTCACCTCGCGGGCCTCGCGCCGGCTGGCCACGTGCGAGCCCTGGAGCCGCTTCTGCCGCATCCACAGGAAGCGCAGGTCGACGTCGCCGTTGTAGCCGGTGGTGCCGCCGCAGATGACGACCATGCCCGCGTTGTCGACCATGTAGATCGAGGTCGGGATGGTGTCGGCGCCGGAGTGCTCCAGCACGATGCGCGGGGCCCGGCGCTCCCCGAGCACCTCCCAGTAGCGGCGGCCGAAGGCGCGGGCGCCGGACAGCCAGGCGCTCATGGCGGCCTCGTCGTCGGTGTGCGGCAGCCGGCCCCAGTGGTCGAACTCCCGGCGGTCGATCCACCCCTTGGCGCCCAGCCGCACGCAGAACTCGCCGCGTTCCTCGCTGGAGACGACGGCGACCGGGATGCCACCGACGTGCTTGACGAGCTGGATGGCGATGCTGCCCAGACCGCCGGCGCCGCCCCAGATGAGGACGGGGTCGCCGGGCCGTACGGTGTGCGGCTGCCAGCCGAACAGCTGGCGGTAGGCGGTGGCCGCCGTCGCCATGTAGCAGGCCGCCTCGGCCCAGCTCAGCCGGGCGGGCTTGGGGTGGACCATGTAGTCGTCGACGACCGCGAACTGGGCGAACGAGCCGTAGTTCTCCTCGTAGCCCCAGACCCGCAGGGAGGAGGAGGTGACCGGGTCGCCGCCGAGCCGGATGTCCTCGGCCGACTCGTCCCAGCGGCACGCGAGGACGGTCACCTCGTCGCCGAGCTTCACCCCGCGCGCGCCCTCCCCGACGGCCCACACGATGCCGGACAGGTCGGAGCCGCCGATGTGGAAGTCCTCGGTGGCGCCCTGCTTCTGCCGGGCGCCGATCACGTCGAGCGGTGAACCGAGCGCCGCCCACACGTTGTTGTAGTTGACACCGGCCGCCATCACCTTGATAAGGACCTGGCCCGGCAGCAGCGGCGGCACGTCCACCACCTCGGTGCGGAAGGCGCCGATCGGCTCACCGTAGCGCTCCTGACGGATGAGCGAGGCGTACATCCGCTGGGGTGCCGTGCCGAGTTCGGGGGCGTCGCCGAGTTCGTACAGGTCCTTTTTCACGGGGAGTCTCCTGAGCGTCGGTTCGGTGGCCGGCGGTGAGGCCGTCCGGTGGTGCGAAGGGGAAGCGGCGGTCGGCGGGGAGGTGCGGTCAGCCGGCGGCGGGGCGCAGGGACTTGGCCACCGCCTCGCCGATCAGGGCCATCGGCGCGGGTTCGGTCATCTCGTAATGGCCGCAGGGCACGGCGTGGTCGTCGAGCGAGCCGTCGACGTACGGGCGCCAGCTGTCGGCCTTGTCGGGGGCGAGCGAGAGGTCGTCGCCGGCGCCGGGGGTGTCCTGGCTCGCGCTGAAGAAGAGCACGTCGCCGTGGAACACGCCGGGCCGGAACTGGGGTGCGATCCGCAGGTTGTTGCGCATCACGGCGGCGATCGCCGCGGCCTCGGCGCGGGTCACGGGCGCGGCCGCGGGGTCGTCGGCGGGGTCCTCGGGGATCCGCCGGAGCACGGCGTCGACGTCGAGGTCGGGGACGTCCAGTCCCGCCACGCGGGCCAGGAGCGCCGCCACCTGCCGTTCGGCCTGGGCGGGGTCGTGGGCGGTGCCGTGCGGCTGGGGCGCGTCCAGCAGGGCGAGCAACTCGACGTCCTCGCCCTGTTCCTGGAGCGCGCAGGCCATCGCGTGGGCCACGAACCCTCCGTAGGACCAGCCCAACAGCCGGTACGGTCCCCGCGGCTGGGCCTCGCGGACCAGCTCGACGTAGGAGGCGACCATGGCGGCGGCGTCCGGGGCGGGCGGCCGGGTGCCGTCGAGGCCGAACGCCTGGACGCCGAACACCGGCTGCCGTTCGCCGAGATGGGGCAGCAGTCCGGTGTACCGCCAGGAGACGCCGGCGCCCGGGTGGACGCAGAACAGGGGTGCCTCGGTGCCCTCGGCGCGCAGCGCCAGCAGCGGGCGCAGGGCCTTGGGGCCCGGCTCCTGCTGTGCGGCGGCGGCCAGCAGGCCGGCGACGGTGGGGGTGGCCAGCAGCGAGGCCGCGGGCACGTCCAGCACCCCGGCCTGGCGGAGGCGTCCGGACAGCAGCACGGCGCGCATCGAGTCGCCGCCGAGGTCGAAGAAGTTGTCGTGCACGCCGATCCCGTGGACGCCGAGAGCCTCCTCCCACAGCTCGGTCACCGCGTGCTCCCGCGAGGTGCGCGGCGCCAGGTGCTCGGTGGTCAGCTGCGGGCGGGGGACGCGCGCGCCGGCCGGGTCGGGGGCGCGCTCGTCGTCGTGCGCGGCCGCGGTGGCGCCGGGGGCGTCGATCCAGTGCCGGCGCCGTTCGAAGGCGTATCCGGGCAGCTGCGCCCGGCGCCGGGACTCGCCGTCACGACCCTCGTCGTCGGACCCGGCGGCGTCGGGCAGGGCGGTGTCCACCCCGGCGGCCCACAGCCGGCCGAGCGCCCCGGACAGGACGAAGCCGTCGGGGCCCTCGGCCTTGGCGTGCCGCATGGTCGTGACGGTCACCGGCTCCTGGTCCGCGAGCCGGGCGCGGGCCAGTTTGACCATGCCGTCGCCGGGTCCGATCTCCACCAGGACGGGCCGGTCGCGTTCCCAGAGGGCGGCGATGCCGTCGGCGAAGCGCACCGTGCGCCGGGTGTGGGCGACCCAGTGGTCGACGTCGGTGGCCTGGGCGTCGGTGATCCAGGTGCCGGTGACGTTGGTGACGTAGGGGATGGTCGGCGGCCGCAGGCGCAGGGTGCGCAGGTGGTCGGCGAAGGTGCCGAGGATGGGATCGAGGACGTGGGAGTGGGCGGCGGCGGGCATCCGCAGCCGTCGGAACGGCACGCCGCGGCGGGTGAGTTCGGCCTCCAGCCGGTCCACCGCCTCGCCGCGGCCCGCGACCGTGCAGGCCTCGGGGCCGTTGACGGCGGCCAGCGACAGGTCGGGGCCGAGCAGCGGGGCGAGGTCGTCGGCCGGGGCGGCGATCCCGACGGTGGCGCCGCCGCAGGCCGCGATGAGCCGGATGCGTTCGGCGACCACGGGCAGCATGGCGTCGAGGTCCATGACGCCGGCCAGGCAGGCCGCGGTGTACTCGCCCAGGGAGTGCCCGATGAGGGCGTCCGGGCGCACGCCCTGTTCCATGAGGGTGCGGGCGACGGCGTACTCGGTGACGACCAGGGCCAGGAAGGCGGAGGTGCTGCCCGGTTCGACCCGCTCGAACAGCGCGGTGCGCAGGTCGTCGCCGGTCACCGGCCGCAGGATGCGGGCGCACTCGTCCACGACGTCCCGGTAGACGTCGTGGTCGCGGTACAGCTCGGCGCCCATACCGACGTACTGGGTGCCGCCGCCCGGCAGCAGGAACGCCACCCGGGGCGGGTCGTCGGGGACGGGCGGCAGGGGCGGCCAGGGGGTGCGCAGCGCGGCCACGGCCTCGGCGGTGGTGGCGGCGGTGACGGCGGCGCGGTGGCGCAGGGCCGGGCGGTCGGTGCGCAGGGCGTGCGCGATGTCGTCCAGCCGGAGTCCGGGATCGCGTTCCAGGTGGCGGGCGAGGGCCTCGGCCTGGCCGCGCAGGGCGCCCGCGGTGCGCGCGGACAGCGGCAGGACGTGCCGGCGCGGGACCTCGGCGGGCCGGGGCGCCTCGGCGGTCGCGGGCGCCTCCTCCAGGATCAGGTGGGCGTTGGTGCCGCCGACGCCGAAGGCGCTGACGGCCGCGCGCCGGGGGTGGCCGGCGGCCGGCCACTCCTCCAGCGTGGTCGGCACCCGGAACGGTCCGGAGGCGAAGTCGATGAGCGGGTTGGGCTGGTCGAAGTGAAGGCTGGGCGGGATCCGGCGGTGTTCCAGGGCGAGGACGGCCTTGACGAACCCGGCCATGCCGGCGGCGGCGCCGAGGTGTCCGATGTTCGTCTTCACCGACCCCAGGGCGCAGAATCCGCGCCGGTCGGTGCTCTGCCGGAACGCCTCGGTGAGCGCGGAGACCTCGATGGGGTCGCCGATGTGGGTGGCGGTGCCGTGCGCCTCGACCAGGCCGATGGTGCCGGCGTCGATGTCGGCCTCGGCCTGGGCGGCGAGGATGACCTCGGTCTGGCCCTCGGCGCTCGGCGCGGTGAAGCCGACCTTGCGGCGGCCGTCGTTGTTCACCGCCGAGCCCCGGACGACCGCGCGGATGCGGTCGCCGTCGGCGAGGGCGTCCTCCAGCCGTTTGAGGACGACGGCGCCGACGCCGTCGCCCGAGGAGGTGCCGGCCGCGTCCGCCGCGAAGGCCCGGCAGCGCCCGTCCGGCGAGAACGGCCCGCCGGGCACGTGCCGGTAGCCGAGGAGTGCCGAGGGATTGAGGGAGACGGCGGCGGCGAGCGCGGTGTCGCAGCGGTGGTCGAGCAGGTCCTGGCAGGCGGTGTGCAGGGCGACCAGCGCGGTCGAGCAGGCCGTCTGCAGGGACAGGCTCGGTCCGGTCAGGCCCAGCTCGTAGGAGATCCGGGTGGCCAGGGTGCCCAGGGAGTTGGCGGTGGCCGCGTGGACCAGCGCCACCGAGCCGGGCTGCCCGGCGTAGCGCGGGTGCAGGTGGGCGGGGTAGTAGCGGCTGTCGCCGGCGCCCGCGTACACGCCCGTGGTGCCGTCCTGGGCGGCGCGCAGACAGCCGGCGTCCTCCAGCGCGTGGTAGGCGGTCTCCAGCAGGAGCCGCTGCTGCGGGTCGACGACGGCCGCCTCGGCGGGGCTGTAGCCGAAGAACTCCGCGTCGAAGCGGTCGATGCCCTCGACGACGGACGCCATCCGCACGAGGCTCGGGTCGTCGAGGTCCCGGGGGTCGCCGCCCGCCGCGAGGAACTCCTCGTCGGTGACGGGCCGTACGGCGTCCCGGCCGGCCGCGAGGTTCTCCCAGAACGTGTCGATGTCGTCGGCGCCCGGGAAGCGGGCCGCCATGCCGATCACGGCTACGGCCGGCAGGTCGTCGCCGTCCTGCCCGGTGTGGTTCTCCGCCGTGGCCTCAGCCATCGCGCCGGTCCTTTCGTTCGCGTGCGGAGCGGGCGGAGCGGCGTGCGCCGCGGGCCGTCCGCTGCCGTTGTGCCTGCTGTCGGGCCTGGTCGAGGGCGGTCGACGGGGCTGCCTGCGATGTGGTCGGCGATGCGCCCGGCGCCGCGGATTCCGGGGCGTCGCCGCCCTCGCCGTCCCCCACCGCCGTCGCGGGTACGGCGGTCGTGGCGGCCAGGTGCCGGGCGAGCGCGCGCACGGTCGGGCGGGCGAACAGGTCGACGACGCCCAGATCGCAGCCGAGGGCCTCGTTGACCGCGGACCGGGTGCCGACCAGGAGCAGTGAATTGCCGCCCAGGTCGAAGAAGTTGTCGTCGCGGCCCACCCGGTCCCGGCCCAGCACCCGGCACCAGATCTCGGCCAGCCGGGTCTCCAGCCGGCGCAGATCCTCGTCGGCGCCCGGGTCGGCGGCCCGCTGCGCGGTGCCCGCCGAGCGCAGCGCCCAGGCTCCCGCGAGCGGCTCCGCGCCCTGCGCCGCCGCGGTGTACAGGGCGGCGAGGTCGGTGCCGTCGTCGAGTCCGACGCGGGCGGCGGCCCGCCGCACCTGCCGTACGGGGCCCGTGACATGGCTGCGGACCCAGGGCGCGGTGCGGTCGGCGCCGATCAGGAGGTGGGGTTCGTCGAGGGAGCGCGCGAAGTCGAAGGAGCGCAGTGCGGCGGCGGTGTCGAGGACCCGGTAGCCGCGGGCCTCGGTGAGGGAGGTGAGTCCGTAGCCGCGGCTCATGCCGGTCTCCCGCCACATGCTCCACGCCAGGCTCTGCGCGGGCAGTCCGGAGCGTCGGCGGTGCACGGCGAGGGCGTCGAGGTAGGCGTTGGCGGCCGCGTAGGCGGAGGTCATCGATCCGCCGAACCAGCCGTTGACGGAGGAGAAGGTGACGAAGGACTCGACGGGGTGTTCGGCGGCCACCTGGTGCAGGGCCCAGGCGCCGCGCACCTTGGCGTCCAGGGCGGCGCGCCAGCCGTCGCGGTCCAGGTCGCGGGCGGGCCGTTCGTCGAAGGCGCCCGCGAGGTGCAGGACCGAGGTGAGCGGCACGCCCCAGGCCTCGGCCGCCTCGCGCACGGCGGCCCGTACCCGGTCGGGGTCGGTGACGTCGGCGCGGGCGTAGCGCACCTCGCCGAGCCGGCCGAGGCGGTCCAGGGCGGCGGCCCCGGACTCCCCTCGCGCTGTGCCCGGTTCACTGCGGCCGATGAGCAGCAGCCGGGTGCCGGGTGTCCTGAGCAGGTGGGCGGCCACCTCGGTGCCGACCCCGCCCAGGCCGCCGCTGACCAGGTGGAAGCCCTCGGTGGACGGGAGCGTCACGCGGGGCGGCGAGTCGGGCAGGGGGGCCAGCCGGCGGACATGGCGGTGCCCGTCGCGGTGGGCGACCTCCGTGTCGACGGGCGGGGTCGCCGCCTCGGCGAGCAGCGCGGCCACGGTCTCCGTCTCCCTGGGCGGGGACGCCGGGAGGTCGACGTGGACGCCGCGCAGCCACGGCTGTTCCTCGCGCAGCGACTTCAGCAGGCCCACCGCCGGGGCGTGGGCGCAGGCCGGTGCCGGGTCGTCGGGCACGACGGCCTGCGCGCCACTCGTCACGAGGACCAGGGTCAAGGGTGCGGCCCGGTCGCCGTCGTGACGGTCCGTCAGCGCGCGGGTGAGCGCCAACAAGGACAGGGCGGGGTCGTTCTCGGGGTCCGCGGCGGGGTCCGGCAGACCGGCCCGAGCGTCCAGTGCGCCCAGGTGCAGGACGGCGTCCACGGCACGCCCGTCGGCGGCGAGCGCGTCCAGCAGCCTGCCGTGGTCGTCCACGTCGGTGGGCCGCACCCGGTAGCGGGCGGCGTCCAGGCGCTGGTACGCCGGTCCGTGCTCGACGACCGTGCACAGGCCGCCCTCGGCGCGCAGTCGTGCGGCGGCGAGCGCGGCCAGGGCGGCGGCCGGCGTCCCGGCCCGCCCCGCCAGGACCAGGGTGTGGCGGCCGGCCGGGGGCGCCGGCGGGTGCAGGATGCCGGCGCGCTGCCACACGGGCCGCAGGAACCAGTCGGGCAGGGTGGCGGCGGTGCCGAGCAGCACCTGGGACTCGCGCACCTTCTCGTCGAAGTCGCCCGCCTCGAAGCTCTTGCGGAGCTTGGTGCGCTGGATCTTGCCGATCTCCGTCTTGGGGATGTCCTCGGCGGCGACCGGGACCAGGAAGGCGGGGCTGACGCCGATCTCGCGGGTCACCTTGCCGCCGATCTCGCGCAGGGCGCCGGCCGGGTCCTGCCCGGGGGCGAGGTGGAGGAAGAGGGCGAGTTCGTCGGTGGTCGCGGCGGGGTCGCTGCGGACCGCGACGGCGGCGGTGAAGCTCCGTACCACGTGCGGGAGTTGCTCGACGCAGGACTCGATCTCGTGGCTGTAGTGGTTGACGCCGTTGACGATGATGACGTCCTTCACCCGGCCGGTGATGTACAGCTCGCCGTCGCGCAGGAACGCCAGGTCGCCGGTGTCGAACCAGCCGTCGTCGGTGAACGCCTCGGCGTTGGCCTTGGCGTTGTCGTGGTAGCCGGTGGTGACGGAGGTGCCGCGGACCTGGAAGCGGCCGACCTCACCCTCGGCGAGCACGGTGTCGCGGTCGTCGACGACCCGCATGGCGAACCCGGGGTAGGGCAGCCCGCAGCTGACGAACGCCTCGTCGCGGGACGGGGGTTCGGACGGCAGGACGGCGTCGGTCACCACGGAGCAGGTCTCGGACATGCCCCAGCCGGGGTGCATCACGTCCTGCGGCAGGCCGAACGGGCGCAGGGTGTGCAGGAAGGCCCGGGCGGCGGAGGCGACGACGACCTCGCCGGCGTTCATCACCAGCCGCATCGGCGACAGGTCCCAGGTCCGGTCCGCGAACCGGTCGGCCTGGCTGGCGAGCAGTCCGAACGCGAAGTTGGGCGCCCAGGTGACGCTGACCCGGTGCCGGTCGGCGAGGTCCATCCAGCGCGTCGGGTCCTCGAGGATCCAGGTGGTCGGCGCGTGGATCTGGCGGCAGCCGAGGTAGACGTCCCTCAGGTGGAACATGACCACGCCGGTGACATGGTCCATCGGGATCCAGTTGAGGCTGACGTCGTGCTCGCCGAGGCCGTTCATGGCCTCGGTCGCGGCGGAGCGGGTGAGCACGCCCCGGTGGGTGATCCGGACGGCCTTGGGCAGGCCGGTGCTGCCGGAGGTCATCAGCATCAGGATCAGGTCGTCGGGCCGGGCGGGGTGCCAGTCGCGGTCCTCGGGCGCCTCGCGCAGCACGTCGGCGGTGGTCAGCCGCAGACCGGACAGTTCACCGCCGGCGGCCAGCTCCCGCAGGCCCGGGGCCTCGGAGGGCGAGGCGACGATCCACGGCCGGTCCAGCATCCGCCAGATGCCCTCCAGTTTGATGCGGGCGGCCGAGGCCGTCGCGTAGGAGACGGGCACGGTCAGCGGCACGGCGGTGAACCCGCCGAGGACGCAGCCCCAGAGCACGGCGACGAAGTCCTCGGTGTCGGAGCACTGGAGGATGACCTTGTCGCCGGGGCGCAGTCCGTTCGCGCGCAGTCCGGCGAGGACCCGGGAGGCCTCCGCGACGAGCGAGGCGTAGCTGCGGCGGGTCTCGGAGCCGTCGGCGCGGACGTGCACGATCTCGCCGCGCGCCCGCTCGGCGGCCCGGGTCAGCGCCTCGGCCCAGCCGGGCACGGACGGTTCGGGCAGCGGGCCGCCCTCGCTGAGCGCCGGGACACGGTCCTCCGGTACGGCGTCCCGGTCGGGGGCGCCGTGCTCGGCGGGCGCCTCGGTGCGGGGCGTTCCGGCGTGCACGCGGCCCAGTTCCTCGGTGAGGTCCTCCGGCTCGGCCTCGGCGGTGTGGACGCCGGGGATCCGGGTGAGGAGGTCCGCCCACGCGGCGGCGGCGGCGCGGTCGACGGCGGGCAGGGCGCGCAGGGCGTCGGTGTCGAGGGCGCCGTCGGGCGTGCGCGGCAGCGCGTTGACGGCGGTGACGCGGGCGGGGGGCGCGGCGTCGCCGGTCAGGAGCTGTTCGACCTGGTCGGCGGCGCCCGCCCGGCCGGGCACGACGTACAGCGACGGCGGTCCGGACTCCCCCGGCGCCGGCAGGGCGATCGCGTCGCGGACGCCCGCCACGGACCGGGCGGTCGCCGCCAGGTCCGCCGGGTCGGCGGCCACGGCCGTGGCGCCCCCGGTGCCGGGGGGCGGGGCGGGGAGGGAGCCGACGGGGAGGCCGGGGTCGGCGCAGACCGCCTCCAGGGCTGCCGTCAGGGCCTCGGTGAACCGGGCGACGGTGTCGGCGGCGTACAGGTCCGTGGCGTACTCGACATGGAGGTCGAGGCCGTCGGGCGTGCCGTGTTCGTCGTGCCGTTCGAGGACGTCGACGAAGAGGTCGAACTTGGCGGTGCCGGTCGCCGTGGGCCGCAGCGGGGTGCGCTGCCCGCCGAGGCGGAGCACGGCCGGCTCGTTGTTCTGCAGGGCCAGCATGACCTGGAAGAGGGGGTGGCGGGCCGGGTGCCGGCGGGGGTTGAGGGCGTCGACCAGAAGGTCGAACGGCAGGTCCTGGTGGTCGAGGGCCGCGAGGTCCGAGCGGGTCGCGCGGGCCAGGAGGTCCCGGAAGGCGGGGTCCGCGGCGGTGTCGGTGCGCAGGACGAGGGTGTTGGTGATCAGGCCGATCACGTCGTCCAGGGCGGGTTCGGAGCGCCCGGCGACCGGTGTGCCGATCGCCACGTCCGGCCCGGCGCCCCAGCGGGAGAGCAGCGCGCCGAGCACGGTGTGCAGCACCATGAAGAGGCTGGTGTCCTCGGTCTCGGCCAGCCGCAGCAGCCTGTGGTGCAGCGCGGGGTCCACGACGGCGGACACGCTCGCGCCGCGGCCCGCGGCGGTGGCGGGCCGGGGCCGGTCGGCGGGCAGGGTGCTCTCCTCGGGCAGTCCGGCCAGCGCGTCCCGCCAGAACGCGGTGAGGCGGTCGGCCCGGCCCGGCCCGTCGGGCCCGGTCGCCAGCACGCGGCGCTGCCACAGGGCGTAGTCGGCGTACTGCACCGGCAGTGGTTTGCCGTGCGGCGCGCGGCCCTCGCGGCGCGCCTCGTAGGCGGCGCTCAGGTCCTCGGCGAGCGGGCGCAGCGACCAGCCGTCGGCGGCGCTGTGGTGGAGCACGAGCAGCAGGGTGCGGGTGTCGCCGCCGCCGAAGACGCCCGCCCACAGGGCGCTCTCCCGGGTGAGGTCGAAGCGGCGGCGGGCGGCGGCGGCCACGTGCGCCGCGACCTCCTCGGCCGGGCAGTCCACGATCCGCAAGCCGGGCCGCAGCGCGCCGGGCGGCAGGATCCGCTGGTACGGCCCGCCCGCCTCCCGCGGACCGTGGGCGCCGTCGTCGGCGATGACGGTGCGCAGGCTCTCGTGCCGGTCGACGACGTCGGCCAGGGCGGCGCGCAGCGCCGTGTCGTCGAGGGGCTCCGCCAGCGGCACGACCAGCGGGATGTTGTACGTGGCCGCCGCGCCGTCGAGCCGGTTGAGGACCCACATGCGTTCCTGGGCGAAGGACAGCGGCACGCGCTCGGGCCTCTGTGCGGCTTCCAGCGCGGGCAGCCGGGGCGCGGACTCGGCGTCCGCGACGAGCCGGGCGGCGAGCGCGGCCGGGGTGGGCGTGTCGAAGAGGACGGTCAGCGGGATCTCACGGCCCGCCTCGGTGCGCAGCCGGGACAGCAGGCGCACGGCGAGCAGGGAGTGCCCGCCCAGGTCGAAGAAGCTGTCGGTGACGCCCACGGAGTCGGCGGGCAGCCGCAGCACCTCGGCGAACAGGGCGCAGACGAGGGTCTGTTCGGGGGTGGTGGGCCGCTGGGCGGGGGCCGCCGCGGTGAACTGCGGGGCGGGCAGGGCGCGGACGTCGAGCTTGCCGTTCGCGGTCAGGGGCAGCGCGTCGAGCAGGACGGTCGCGGCCGGGACCATGTGGGCGGGCAGCCGCTCGGCCAGGTGGGCGCGCAGCTCGGCCGGCTCGGGCGGCTCGGCACCGGTGGACGGGACGGCGTACGCGACGAGCTGCGTCTCGCCGTCCTCGGTCGGGCGCGGGACGACGGCCGCGGCGGCGACCGCGTGGTGCTCGGCGAGGACGGCCTCGATCTCGCCGGGTTCGACGCGGAACCCGCGGATCTTCACCTGCTGGTCGGCGCGCCCGACGTAGGCGAGCAGGCCGTCGGCGGTGCGCCGGGCGAGGTCGCCGGTGCGGTACATCAGCGCGCCGGGCGGCCCGTAGGGGTCGGGCAGGAAGCGTTCGGCGGTCAGCTCCGGGCGGTCCAGGTAGCCGGGGGCCACGCCGGCCCCGGACACGTACATCTCGCCGGTCACGCCCGGGGGCACGGGCCGCCGGGCCGGGTCGAGCAGGTGGACGCAGAGGTCGGCGAGCGGGACGCCGATCACGCTGGTGCGGCGCGGGTCGTCGAGGTCGGCGGTGGTGAGGCGGTGGAAGGTGACGTGGACGGTCGTCTCGGTGATGCCGTACATGTTGACCAGCGCGGGCGTGTCCAGCCCGTACCGGTCGGCCCACGGGCGCAGCCGCTCCGGGCGCAGCGCCTCGCCGCCGAAGACGACGTACCGCAGATCGTTTCCGGGCTCGTCGTCGAGGTCTGCCTGGATCAGCTGTTCGAAGGCGGACGGGGTCTGGCTGAGGACGGTGACGCGTTCGGCGCGCAGCAGCCGCAGGAAGTCCCGCGGCGAGCGGCTCACGGCGTAGGGCACCACGACGAGCCGTCCGCCGTGCAGCAGCGGCCCCCAGATCTCCCAGACGGAGAAGTCGAAGGCGTACGAGTGGAACATCGTCCACACGTCGTCCGCGCCGAAGTCGAAGTGTTCGGCGGCGGCCGCGAACAGCCGCAGCACGTGGGCGTGGGGAATCGGCACGCCCTTGGGGCGGCCGGTGGAGCCCGAGGTGTGGATGATGTACGCGAGGTCGTCCGGCCCGGTGGTGCCGGTGCGTTCGGCGTCGGTGAGGTCCCCGGCCGGGCGTCCGGCGAGGTCGGCGGTCACCTCCGGGGTGCCGAGCACGACGGTGGGGGCGGGGAGGGGCGGGAGCGATCCGGCGGTTTCGGCGTCGGTGACGAGGACGGCGGGCGGCACGTCCTCGGTGACCAGGCGCAGCCGTTCGGCGGGGTGCCCGGTGTCCAGGGGCAGGTAGGCGGCGCCGGTCTTCAGGACGGCGAGCAGGGCGACGACCAGACGGGTGGAGCGGGGCAGCGCGAGCGCCACCACACGGCCCGGTCCGGCGCCGTGGCCGATGAGCAGCCGGGCGAGCCGGTTGGCCTCCGCGTTGAGGTCGGCGTAGCTGAGGGTCTCGTCGTCGCACGTCAGGGCGGGCGCGTCGGGCACCCGGGCGGCCTGCTCCTCGAAGTGCCCGGTGAGGGTGGTGGTGACCGGGTAGGCGCGCGCGGGCCGGGTGACGGGCTCCTCGCCCGGCAGCAGCAGCGCGAGGTCCGCCACGGGCGACTCGCCGGGGACGACGGCGAGTTGGGCCAGCAGCTGGAGGAACCGCCGCAGGTGCAGGTCGAGTTCGGCCTGTTCGTAGATGGCCGGATTGGCGTCGAAGGCGATCCACAGGCCGCCGGGCTCGGCACCCGGGCGGACGGAGATCTGGAGGTCCTCGACCGCGCCGCCGGACAGGTGGTGGGAGGTCGAGGGGTGCCCGGCGAAGACCAGGTCCTCGGAGAACGGCACGATGTTCACCACGGGGCCGTGGACCCGGTTGCCCGCGCCCAGCAGGCCCAGCTCGCGGCGGACGAACTCGCCCCGGTACTGCTGGTGGGTCCGCAGCGCGCGCAGTTCGCCGGCCACGTGCCGGGCGAGTTCGCCGACCGGTGCGTGGGAGGTGGCGGTCACCCGCAGCGGCAGGATGTCGGAGGCGGTGCCGGGGGTGCGCAGCGCGGCGGAACCCAGCCGGCTCATGGTCGCGAGGCCCAGCACGAGGTCGTCGGCGCCGGTCATGCGGTGCAGGTAGGCGGCGACGGCCGCGACCAGCAGGTCGGTGCGGGAGACCGCCGACCGCCGGGCCGCGGCGGCCAGTGCGCCGGCCTTGGCGGGGGTGAGGTCGTGGGTGGCGCGCAGGAAGGGCGCGGTGGGCGGCGCGGTGCGCTCGGTGAGCCGTACCGGCGCGGGCAGGCCGGCCAGCCGGGCGGCCCAGTGGTCCCGGTCGCGGGCGTGCCGCGGCGAGGCGAGGTAGGCCTCCTCCTCGTCGGCCAGCCGGGTGACCGACTCGAAGCCGGCGGGCGGCGGCTCGGCACCGGCGGCCAGCGCGGTGTAGGTGTCGGCGAGCCGGCGCGCGACGAGCTTGTAGCTGTAGCCGTCGAGCAGGATGTGATGGGCCCTCAGGAACCACAGGTGCCGGTCGGGCGCGACGGTGATCAGCGCGTGCGAGAACAGCGGCCCCGCCACGAGATCGCAGGGGATCGCGAGGTCCCGCCGGATCCAGTCCTCCGCGGCCGCCCCGGGGTCGGGTTCGGCACTGACGTCGACGCGGTGCAGCGGCCATTCGTCGGGCGCCGCGGCCCACTCCCGGCGCGGCCCGTCCGGAGTGTCGGCGAAGCGCAGCGCGAAGGTGTCGGCCTCCGCCACGGTCCGCCGCAGCGCGGTCTCGAACAGCGCCGGGTCGACGGGGCCGTGGATCTCCACGTACTCGCCGGTGTTGTACGCGGCGGTGTGCGGAGCGAGCCGCCCGGCGAACCAGAGTCCCTCCTGGGCTCCCGACAGCGGTCGACGTTCGTGCTCGTGGACTGACATGGCACCAACCCTCAACTGGCGAGCGGGACTTCACAGGCCTCGTCGCACGCGGAACTCCGGCGGGCGGCAGGGGCGGTGAAGCCGGACAGGCGTATGCGCCGCCACCGGCCGGCCGCGCACCGGACCGGCGCGCACTGGACCGGCGCGCGGGTGAATACGGTGGCGGATACGTCGGCTCGGCGGCGGCCGATAAGGCGTAAGTAAACGGATGCGCGCGGCGGCGCGGGAATCGTCTGGTCGGGGAACGATCATCTGCCGACGCATCACTCTGCACGACCGGTCGGCGGACCGTCAAGGCGCCCCGATGTGTGCAGAATGACGCACGGAAAACGTCCTCGGAACAATTTTCGGCCGCATCGGCAACGCCTCTCGGCCCGAGGAATTGATTTCAGACATCCTTCCCGGGCGCCCTGTTGCCAGCCGCCCGGACACGCTGTTGACCTGCCGTTACTGCGCCCGGATGCTGAAACGGGCCCGGTGGACAGCCGCTCCACACCCGGGGTGCAAGCGCGATCCTGGTTGTGAATCAGTCAACTTGAGGTGTTCATCTGCGGGGTGGCGGATACCTTGTGTGGGTGTCCGCACTCGTGAGGGATTCGACGGCAGGAGCAATGGAGAACCCCGGTTCTTTCCACTGAGTGGAAAGCCCATGGATCCTCCGCTTTCCACTGGATGGAAAGCGCATCCAGTCACCGGCGCCTTTCCTCCGGGGCAGGCCCGAGCGGACGCGTCACCCTCGACAACACGTGAAGTAACCGTCGGCAGACCGGCAGTCGGGCGTGAATCCGACGGGAAGAAAGGCTGAACGTATGCGACGCGAGCTGTGCCCGGTGGAAACCCTGTACGTCCCCCAGCGGAGCCGGGCGGTCCTGTCCTGCACCCTGGCCGGCCCCGTCGACGCGTCGGCCCTGGCCACGGCGTTCGAGGCCGTGACCGCCGAGCAGCCGACCCTGCTCACCCGCATCGTCGCGGCCGACGGGGGTCACGCCCTCGAACTGCTCCCGGAGTCCGAGCGGCCACGGCTGCGCACCCGGCCCGCGGACGAGGACGCCTACGCCGAGGAGCTGAACACCCCGCTGACCGTGGGCGGTCCGCTGGTCAGGGCCGTCCTGATCGGCGACCCGGGCGGGGACACGCACACGTTCGTGCTGTCGGTGGACCATGTGATCACCGACGGGCACAGCGGCATCACGCTGCTCAACCGGATCTGGGACCGGTACGGACAGGTCCTCGGGGCGGACTCCGACAACGATGCCCTGCCCACGACCACGGACGTTCCCGCCTGGCCGGCCCCCGTCAGCAGCCTGCTCCCGCCGACCGACCCGGCGGAGACCGCTAAGTACCTGGAGCGCCGGTCCGAGGAGGCCCGCCGCCACCCGGTCGAGCTGCTCCGGTACGACGTGCCGCCGGCCGCGGAGAGCGGCGAGGGGCGGCCGGAACACCGGGTCGAGGTGGCGCGGCTGCGGCTGGACGCCGACGACACCCTGCGGCTGCGTGAACTGGCCCGGTCCGCCGGCCTGTCCGTGCACGGCCTCATCGGCGCCGCCCTGCTGACCGCGGTCCGCCGACGCATGGACGGTGACGGCCCGCGGGTCCTGGGCTGCATGTCCCCCGTGGACGTCCGCTCCCGTCTGGACCCGCCGCTGTCCGCCGAGGTCATGGTGGCCGCCGTCACCGCGCATCTGCACACCCTGGAGGTGAGCCCGGACAGCTCCCCGCTGGCGCTCGCCCGTGAGCTGGGCGCCGCGCTCGGCAACTACATCGAACGCGGTGACCACTTCCAGGAGATGCGGATCATGCCGGAGGTGCCGCGCAATCCGGCCCTCCAGATGGGCACGGTGATCAACACCAACATGGGTGTGGTGTCCGGCCCGCGCCTCCCCGACGGCCTGCGGGTGACCGACGTACGGCTGGTCCCCGCCCGTGAGCACTACTTCCCGCAGGCGGGCCGCAGCCCCCTCATGGCCTGCGTGACCTCCTTCGACGGCCGTCTGGCCATCGAGTTCCCGCACCACACCGCGTGTTT
This sequence comes from Streptomyces sp. NPDC041784, assembly GCF_055591025.1. Lineage (NCBI taxonomy): Bacteria > Bacillati > Actinomycetota > Actinomycetes > Kitasatosporales > Streptomycetaceae > Streptomyces > Streptomyces sp. NPDC041784. Next base: position 8,226 of record NZ_JBVJAB010000003.1, on the reverse strand, counting down.
CGGCACGGAGTTCATGGCCGCGCTGCGCGACGACGTCCGCGCCACGCTCCTCGGCCTGCTCGACGCGGCCGGGACACGGCCGCTGTCGGAGGCCACGGCCTGAGGCGGTCCGCACCCGGGGCGCCGGCCCCGTCGCGTGGCCGGCGCCGCCCCGTCCGCTGTTTCCCCCTGACCCACCTCTGTGTTGCCGGCCGTACCGACGTCGCGGCCGTGGCACGTTCCCGGCTTTCCCTTCCCAAGGAGCGACCCTCCGCGATGAAGACCGAGCACGAACCCCCCACCGCCGTCGCCGTACTGCTGTCCCGGGCGCGGGCCGGCGACGCGCAGGCGATGAACGACCTGCTCACCGAGATCACCCCGTACGTCGCCCACGTCTGCTTCCCGATCGCCCGTGACAACGCCTCGGACGCCGTCCAGGAGGCGCTGCTGGCCATCTACCGGGGCCTGGGCACCCTGCGGGAGCCGGCCGCGTTCTACGGCTGGGTCCGCTCCGTGACCGTCCGGGAGGCGGTGCGCACGGCCAAGCGTCTCAAGGTGGAGGCGGCGTGTTCGGAGGTGGAATCCGGGCATCCGGCCAATCCCCTCGACGCGGTCCACATCAACGACGTACTGGACCGTCTCTCCGAACAGCACCGGCAGGTTCTCGCCCTGCGCTTCTACGGTCTGAACGAGGACGAGATGGCGGCCACGCTCTCCCTTCCCGTGGGCACCGTGCGTTCCCGGCTCTACCGGGCCCGCCGCCGTTTCCAGGAGGCCTGGCAGCCCCACGCCGCCTGACCGGGAAGGGGACGGGGCCGTCGTCGGCCACACCGTTTTCTCACCTTCTCCGTCGCCTGCCGCAAGGATCGACGGGGAAAAGTACCTGAGAATTTCTGATTCTCTCAAAGACTTCTCCTTCAGCACCTTCCGGGAGTCTCATGCCGACCGTGGTTCACGCGATCCAATTCAATGTTCTGGGTCCTTTGAATGTTTCCTTGCACGGCCGTCCGGTCCATCCCGGGTCCGCGCGTCAGCGGGCGGTGCTCTCCGCTCTTCTCCTCGCTCCGGGCCGGCCCATGACGGCGGAGGAACTGACCGAGGCGATATGGCCGCAGCGAGCACCGGCCGGCGCCGCCGGGTGCCTGCACAGTTACGTCTCTCATCTTCGCCGCGTCCTGGAACCGCAGCGGGCGCCCCGCGAGCGGGACAATCTGTTGCGCCGTCAACCGAATGGCTATGTTCTCGCGGTCACCCCGGAAAGCCTGGACGCATTCCGTTTCGAGCGCCTGATCCAGGAGGGCCGGGCCCAGTTGTCGGCCGGACGGCCCCAGCAGGCGAGCCGCACGATGCGGGACGCGCTCGCCCTCTGGCGCGGCGGACCGCACCCCGAGGTGAGCGACTTTCCGGCGGCCGCGCAAGTCACCGCCCGCTACGAGGAATTGCGGCTCCTCGCGCTGGAAACGCTGTGGGAGTCGGAACTGGCCTCGGAGCACGGAACGTCACTCCTGACGGACGAACTGCCCGCCCTCAGCCGGAAGTTCCCCACCCGGGAACGGTTCAGCTGGCTGCTGATGAAGGCGCTCTACCGGTCGGGGCGACGGGCCGAGGCCATCGACGCCTACCATCACACGCGCCGTACGCTCGCCGAGGAGTACGGGATCGATCCCGGCGCGGAGTTGCAGGAGTTGTTCGGCCGTATCATCTGCGGCGATCCGCTGGCGGGCTGACCAGCCCCCTCCCCACCCCCAGACACCGCCTGACCTGCGAGAACCTTCCCGCGCGCAAGTCGGCTGCAAGGTGACTTCAAGTCTCCTGCAAGTCGCCCGTGGCAAGGTGCTGTTGATCAACGTCACCGGTGTGCACGGCCCCTGAACCCGCCTTTTTCCGACAGGCCATCACAACGACGTGGGCCGTATGTCCCGGGTGCGGGCGGGGCCACACCGTGGACGCGCGCCTTGCCCCGGAGGAGACGCGCGACGAGTCGAGCGAGGAAGCCGAGTAAGCCGTGCCCCAGACAGAGCCCCGGCCCGCACCTGACCACACCGTCGGCGGCCCCACCACGACGACCGCCCCCGCGGCGGAGCCCTTGGCCCGGGTGGACGACGGGGACGGGGTGGACGACGTGGATGGGGTGGATGGGGTGGACGCGATCGACGCGGTGGACGCGGTGGATGACGTGGACGAGGGCGTACCGCCGGTCGTGTCGTCCCTCGTGCCGCTCGTGCTGGCGGCTCGTGACGACGCCGCGCTGGCCGCGCGGGCCCGGCAGCTTCTCGCGCTGGTCGAGGGCGATCCGGAGCTGGGCCCGTGGGACCTGGGCCGGGCGCTGGGCCGGGCCCTGGCTGCGACCAGTGCGGGGGTGGGCGAGCGGCAGGCGGACGAGCGGCGGGACGGCGAGCGGCGAGCGGCCTTGCGGAGAGCGGTGCTGCTGGTCGCCGACCGGGCGGACGTGGTGCGGGGACTGCGGGCCCTGTCCGAAGGCGGCTTCGCACCGCTTCTGTTCCGCACCGGCCCGGGCGGCCTGGGCGGCCCCGTCGGCGTCGGCCCCGTGGATGCGGGGCGCGCGGTCCATGTCTTCCCCGGCCAGGGCTCCCAGTGGCCCGGAATGGCCCTCGACCTACTGGACGCCTCCGCGGTGTTCCGGGAGCGGATGGAGGCCTGCGCGCGGGCGTTGGAACCGTATGTGCCGTGGGCGCTGTTCGACGTGCTGCGCGGTGTCGAGGGGGCGCCGGCGCTGGTGAGCGTGGACGTCGTCCAGCCCGTGCTGTTCGCGGTGACGGTGTCGCTGTCGGCGCTGTGGCGGGCGTGTGGTGTGGAGCCGGCGGCGGTCGTCGGCGCCAGCCTGGGCGAGATCGCCGCCGCGCAGGTCGCGGGAGCGCTCACACTGGACGAGGCGGCTCGCGTCGTGGCGCTGTGGAGCCGGATGCAGGCCCTGGCCGACGGCGAGGGCGACCTGGCCTCCGCGCTGCTGTCCCGCGAGGAACTGGGGGCACGGCTCGACGCCCCGCACCGGCGCGGCCGGGTCCACTTCGCGGGCGCCAACGGCCCGCGCACGCTGCTGTTCAGCGGCGAACGGGCGGCCGTGGCCGAGCTGGTCGACGCGCTCACCGCCGAGGGCTTCCGGGCCCGGACGCTCAGCAACGGTCTGGCCGCCCACGCACCGGACCTGGCCGTGGACCCCACCGACCTGATCACCGGCACCGCCTCGATCCGGCCCGCCGCGACCACGGTTCCGTTCCACTCCTCGCTGGCCGGCGGGCCGGTCCCGACGACATCGCTCGACGGCGCGTACTGGCACCGCAACATCACCTCGGCCATCCGGTTCGAGGAGGCCGTACGGGGCTTGATCGCGGCCGGTCACGTCACGTTCCTGGAGGTCGGCCCGCATCCGGTGCTGATCGGCGGGGTGCAGGAGACCTTGGAGGACGCGCTGCCCGGTCGGGCGGAGGCGGGCACGGGAGCGGCGCGGGCCGGAGCGGGAGCCGGAGGGGTGGCCGCAGGGGTGGCCGGAGTGGGAGCCTTCGGCACGCTGCGGCGCGGTGAGGACTCGGTGACCGGACTGCTCACCGCGATGGCGGAGCTGTACGTCCGGGGTGTCGCCGTCGACTGGGCGTTGCTTTTCCGAGGCACTGGCGTACGGCGGATCACCCTGCCGCCGCCCCCCTCCCCCAGCACCGCCGCACCGCACGGGGACGACTCCCCCCGGGCCCGGTACGCACGACTCTCGGAGGCCGAACGTCGGCTCTGGGTACGGGAGTTGGTGCGGTCCCAGGTCGCCGCCGCCGCGCCGCACGGCGGGACCGGGCAGGGGCAGGGGCAGGGGCACGAGGGGACGGGAGGCGCGCGGACCGCTTTCAAGGACTTGGGCTTCGACTCGGTCACAGCGGTGGCGCTGCGCAACCGGCTGGTCGAGGCGACCGGGCTGCCCTTGCCCGTCACGCTGCTGTTCGAGCGCCCGACGATCGGCGACCTGACCGATCACCTGCATGCCGAACTCCTCGGCCTGGGAGATGATTCGGCACCGGCGCCGGCGAGTGCCGGTGGCGTGGACGAACCCGTGGCGATCGTCGGCATGGCGTGCCGTTTCCCCGGCGGTGCCGACTCCCCCGAGGCGCTGTGGCGGCTGGTGTCCCAGGGCGAGGACGCCATCTCGGGGTTCCCCGGCAACCGGGGGTGGGACGTCGGTTCGCTGTACGACCCGGACCCGGACGCGCCGGGCAGGACGTACGTCCGTGAAGGCGGTTTCCTGCACGACGCCGACCGGTTCGACGCGGCCTTCTTCGGGATCGCCCCGCGCGAGGCCCTGGCCATGGACCCGCAGCAGCGCCTGCTCCTCGAGGTGTCCTGGGAGGCGTTCGAACGGGCGGGCATCGACCCGACGGCACTGCGCGGCAGCCGCAGCGGTGTGTTCATCGGCGCGATGACCCAGGACTACGGCCCCCGCATGCACGAGGCGGACGAGCGTGTCCAGGGGCACGTGCTGACCGGCACGACCGTCAGTGTGCTGTCCGGGCGGCTGGCGTACGTCTTCGGCCTGGAGGGCCCGGCGGTCACCGTCGACACGGCCTGCTCCTCCTCCTTGGTGGCGCTCCACCAGGCGGTTCGGTCGCTGCGGCGCGGCGAGTCCACCCTCGCGCTGGCGGGCGGGGCGGCCGTGATGGCGGCGCCCGGGATGTTCGTGGAGTTCAGCCGGCAGCGCGGTCTCGCGCCCGACGGCCGCTGCAAGGCCTTCGCCGCGTCGGCCGACGGTACGGCCTGGGCGGAGGGCGTCGGCGTCCTCGTACTGGAGCGGCTGTCGGACGCCCGGCGGCACGGTCACCGGGTGCTGGCCGTGGTCCGGGGCTCGGCCGTCAACCAGGACGGCGCCGGCAACGGCCTCACCGCCCCCAACGGACTCGCCCAGCAGAAGGCCGTCCGCGCGGCCCTCGCCGACGCAGGCCTCGGCCCGTCGGAGGTGGACGCCGTCGAGGCGCACGGCACCGGGACGCGACTCGGCGACCCGATCGAGGCGCAGGCGCTCCTGGCGACCTACGGACAGGACCGTCCGGCCGAACAGCCCTTGTGGCTGGGCTCGTTGAAGTCGAACATCGGGCATGCCCAGGCCGCCGCAGGGGTCGGCGGTGTCATCAAGATGGTGATGGCCCTGGAGCACGGGGTGCTGCCGCGCACGCTCCACGTGGACGAGCCGACGCCGAACGTCGACTGGACGACCGGGGCCGTGTCGCTGCTCACCGAGCGGCGCGAGTGGCCCGAGGTGGACCGTCCGCGCCGGGCCGCCGTGTCGTCCTTCGGCATCAGCGGGACGAACGCCCACGTCATCCTGGAACAGGCACCGGAAGCCGAGGCACAGGTGGGGGCTGTGTCTGTGGCGACCCCGCCGGTCGTTCCGCTCGTGTTGTCGGCCCATGACACCGGTGCGCTGCGGGCCCAGGCGGAGCGGCTGGGTGCGTTCCTTCGCCAGAACTCCCCCGACGTTCGGCTCGTCGCCGGGGAGTTGATACACGGCCGGGCCGTACTGTCCCGTCGTGCGGTCGTCCTGGGCGGAGACCGGGACCAACTGCTCTCCGGACTGGACGCGTTGGCGGCGGGCGTCGAGGCGCCGGGTGTCGTCACCGGGCGTGGGGACGCCGGGGAACCGGTGTTCGTGTTTCCCGGTCAGGGGTCTCAGTGGACGGGGATGGCCGTCGAACTCCTCGACACATCCCAGGTGTTCGCCGAGTCGATCGCCGCATGCGAGGCCGCGCTCGCCCCGTATGTGGAGTGGTCGCTGAGCGAAGTGCTGCGTGACGGCCAGCCGTTGACCCGGGTCGACGTCGTCCAGCCCGCGCTGTTCGCGGTGATGGTGTCACTGGCCGCCGTGTGGCGGTCTCTGGGAGTCGAGCCGGCCGCTGTGGTGGGGCACTCGCAGGGCGAGATCGCCGCCGCCGTCGTCGCCGGGGCGCTGACACTCGAAGACGGCGCGAAAGTAGCCGCCCTGCGCAGCCGGGCGATCCTCAAGATCGCCGGACGCGGCGGAATGGTGTCGCTTCCCCTGGCATCGGCCGACGCGACCGAACTCATCGAGCGCTGGGACGGCCGCATCTTCATCGCCGCCCTCAACGGACCGAACGCCACGGTCGTCGCCGGAGACGCGATAGCGCTGGACGAGCTGACGGCCCACTGCGAGGCAGAGGAAATCCGCGCCCGCCGCATCGACGTCGACTACGCCTCCCACACCCCCCACGTCGAAGCCATAGAAACCGACCTCGCCGAACTCCTCGCCGGCATCAGCCCCCGCACGAGCACCGTGCCCTTCTACTCGACGGTCACGGGCACCTTGATCGGCACCGCACAACTCGACGCCGCCTACTGGTACACCAACCTCCGCCAGACCGTCCTCCTCGAACCCACCCTCAAGCTCCTCACGACCGACGGACACACCGCATTCCTCGAATGCAGCCCCCACCCGGTCCTCGTCCCCGCAATCGACGAAACCATCCAAGGTACGGTCACCGGCACCCTCCGCCGCGACGAAGGCGGCTGGCAACGCCTCCTCACCTCCGCAGCCCACCTCCACACCCACGGAACGTCCCTCACCTGGCCCACCGGACCAGCACCGGCCACCCCCACCGACCTCCCTACCTACCCCTTCCAACGCGACCGTTACTGGCTCGACCCCACGCCCTCGGCGCCGGTTGCAGACCCCGTCGGCCACCCCTTCCTCACCCTCACCACCACGCTTCCCGACCACACCGACCTGCGTACGGGCCGGCTCACCCCCGACACCCACACCTGGCTGGTCGACCACGCCGTCCACGGCACGCCGCTGGTTCCCGGTACCGCCCTCCTCGATCTGGCTCTCCACGCCGGTGAACACACGGGTGCCCCGCATGTCGAGGAACTGACGCTCCACGCGCCGCTTCCCCTCCACCCCACCGAGCCCCAGACGCTCCAGCTCATCACCACCGCGCCCGACCCCACGACCGGTCACCGCACCCTCACGCTGCACAGCACCACCGACCACCGCACGTTCACCCATCACATCACCGCCACCCTCACCACCCCCGCCCCTGGCCTTGCCGCGACCCCGGCCGTGCGTCCCTGGTCGGAGGCCGAGCAGAAGGTGCTCGCGCCGGTCGAGGGGCTGTACGAACGGCTGGCCGAGGTCGGGTTCGGGTACGGTCCCGCGTTCCGCGGGCTGCGGTCCCGGGGGCGGCTCGGCGCGGACCTGCTCGCGGAGGTGCGGCTGCCGGAGGAACTGCGTGAGGACGCGGGCCGGTTCGGGGTTCATCCCGCACTGCTGGACGCCGCCCTGCACGCGTGCCTGCCGGACGGCACGGACGACGACGCGGACGACGTCCGGCTGCCCTTCGTGTGGAGCGGGGTCACCCTGCACGCCACGGGCGCGGACACCCTGCGGGTACGGCTGTCGCCTGCCGGGCCGGACGCCGTGTCCCTGACGGCGTTCGACGAGGCGGGGCACCTGGTGGTGTCGGTCGCGTCGGTGACACTGCGGCCGGTGACGGCGGAGCGGTTCCGGGCCGCCGTACGGGCGCAGCGACGGGACCCGCTGTACGAGGTGCGGTGGACGCCGTTGCCGCGGGTCGAGGGTGTTGCGGGCGCGGGGACGGGAACGGGGACGGGAACGGCCGTGCTCGTCGGTCCTGCGTTCGCGGGGCTGCCCGCGCCCTCGTACCCGGATCTCGCGGCGCTGGCCGCCGACGACGGGGCGGTGCCGTCGACCGTGGTCGTGGGCTGTGCGGGTACCCCGGACGAGGGCTCGATGACGGTGGCCGTGCACGCTGTGCTGGGCCGGGCGCTGGAGTCGTTGCGGCAGTGGCTGGCGGACGAGCGGTGCGCGGGCTCGCGGCTGATGCTGCTCACCCGGGGCGCGGTGGCCGTCCGGGACGGTGAGCGCGTCTCCGACCTGGCGGCGGCGGCCGTATGGGGTCTGGTGCGGTCCGCGCAGTCCGAGCATCCGGGCCGTCTCGTGGTCGCCGACGTGGACGACGATCCGGAGTCGTACCGGGCACTGACGGCGTTCGTCGAGACGCTCGTCGAGCGCGGGGGTGCCGTGGAGCCGCAGCTCGCGGTGCGTGCGGGTGAGGTGTTCGGGGCGCGGCTGGGCGAGGTCGACCCGGTGTCCGTCGGCGGAGCCCCGGCGGGCGAGGCCGCGCGGTGGGATCCGGAGGGCACCGTCCTGATCACGGGCGGGACCGGCACCCTCGGTTCGCTGCTCGCCCACCACCTCGTCACCCACCACGGCGT
>NZ_JBVJAB010000002.1:429572-695421 GCF_055591025.1 Streptomyces sp. NPDC041784 | reverse complement strand
CAACATCCGTGCTCGCGCGGAAGAGTTGTGGCGACGCGGGGCGCAGTCAACCGCCCCAGACCCACCCCCCGAACCCGAGGGTGGGACCGGACGCAGGCGCAGCACCACAGCCAGTGGCGCCCGCTGTGCAAGCCCGGGACTTTAGTCCCGGGTCGTTGACAAGCCCTCGGGTGCCGTCAGGTGCCGTACGGCCAGGGGAAGCCGAGTTCCTCGGCGCGTTCGCGGCTGCCGCCGGACACGCGGGCGTAGGTCTTCGGGTCCTCCTCGGTCAGCCGCCGGAGCGCGGCCGCGGCCTGGGCGGCGGGGGAGGTGCCGTCGTCGCGGACGGTCCAGCGGAAGACGAGCGGGTGGCCGTCCGGCTCCCCCGAGCCGAGACCCGGGGTGTACCAGAGTTCCGCCTCGACGGTGTCCGGATCCTGCCCTCCGGTGCTGATCCAGCCCTGGCGCATGTCCCACCGGCTCACCAGGTCCGGCCGGTCCGCCAGCCCCTTCCTGATCAGCCGGGCGAGGTCGCGGGCCGGCCAGGACCAGGAGGGGTCGGCCTCCACCCGGGCGATCTCCGCGTCGTAGGCGACGGCGTCGAAGCGCTCGGCGGACAGCGGGGGCGTCGGCCGGCCGCGGCCCGGCAGGGGCGGCCGCCGCCAGTTCTCCCACACCACCTGGTTCCCGTCGCGGCGGATGGTGACGGAGAGCGCGCCGCAGCACCCCTCGGTGCAGTCGGCCTCGGCGAGCCGCACCTCCCGGGGCTCCGGACCGGCCCGCAGCTCACCGTCGTCCAGCAGGAACTCGGGCCGGCAGGCCGGGCCGCGGGGGAAGAGCGCCGGGACCAGGGGACGTCCGTCGACGAGCACCCGGGTCTCGTCCGGTTCCCCGTCCAGCGGATCCCGGGCCACGACCTCGATGCGCAGCCGGCCGGGCGGCGCGGCCGGGAGCGTGAACGGCCGCCGTCCCGTACGCCGGATCCAGCGGGCCCGCGCGCGTTCGGCCGGATCGTCGGTGCCGGCGTCCGCCACGGCGGCCCAGCGGGGCTCCGCCAGCAGCCGTCCGAGCGAGTCCAGCAGTGCCGCGCGCCGGCCGGCGGGCCAGTCCAGCAGCACAGCGGTACCGCTGCTCAGGTCCAGGGCGAGGGACAGCAGGGCGGCGTGGTGGCCGAGGGTCGGCGGCAGAAGGCCGGCCCGCGCCACGACGGTCTCGTAGAGGGCGGGTGCGTCACCGCAGGCGAGGAACTCGGTGGCGCCGTCGTGCGAGGACGCCATCCGCACCAGGAGCCGGGCCGCCCGGCCCAACAGGGCGGTGCGGGTGGGGTGTCGGTCCAGCAGCTCGGGCAGGAGGGTGGCCTGGACGACGCGGCGGGCGCTCTCCGCGCCGAGGAACCGGGAGGCGGTGGGCAGGACTTCGAGCTCGGCGAGGACGGCCGCCCGGTCCTCGGCGCACAAGGCGCGTACGAGCGGCCGCAGTTCGGGGCGGTGGTCGTGGCCGAGCGCCAGCACGGCGGCCCGGCGGGGATCGATCGTGTCCAGGGCCTCGATGGCCGGGGCGCGGAATTCGCGCAGCATGCCGAGGGCGGTCAGGCACGCGACGTCCTCGGGTTCGCCGACGCGGGCGAGCAGGGCGAGGCCCACGGTGACGGCGGGCACGGTCGTCCCGGTCCGGGCCAGCCGTCGGCCCAGCGAACGGGCGGCGTTGCGCCGCTCGTCCGGCAGCGGGAGCCCGGCGACGACGTACCGGATCAGCGATCTGTGCCGGTCGCGGACGCCGAGTTCGGCGAAACGACGGTGCAGGGTGGCGGGGTCGGACGGCAGCGGGTCCAGCGCGGAGCGGACGGCGTCCCGCGCCTCCTCGTGGGGCAGGGCCGTCGACAGGCCGTCCTCGGGCGGGCGGGGGAGGGAGTATCGACGGCGGGGCGGGAGTCCGTCCCGGGACGCGCGCGTCAGGCGCAGGGCGACGTCGTACAGGGCGAGCGGGACGGCGAGCGCGGCGCGCTCTTCCGGGGCGCTCACCGAGCGGGGCGGTACTCGATTCCATGGATCATGGGGAGAGCGTGCCGCCCCGGCCGGCGGTCTGTCGAAGGAATTTTCGGGAACCGCCGGCCGTCTCCGGGCGTAGTGGAGGACAGGGCTCGACGAAGGGCTCTGCGGAAGAGGGGGGAAGAGCATGGCTGTACTTGTGCTGTCCGGTGTTCTCGCGCTGGTCGTCGGCGGCTGCGTCTGCGTCGTCTGGGCGGCCCGCGGCGGCCCCCGCTGGACCCGCGGGGTCTCCACCGTGACCCTGACACTGGCGAAACTCGTCAGCGCGGCGAACACCAAGTCGTCACGGTCTTCGGGCGGGGGTGGGGACGACTGAGGTCTTGCCGATGGCGGGACGGTCAACCCGCCTGATTGAAAAGGGAACTGACTTGTGCCTTCACGGTTGATGGCGCGCGAGTACCGGCGAGAAGGAGGAGAATAAAAGGGGCGAAACCTGAGGTCCGGACATCCGTGATGCCGGAGTTCCTCGCCTTTTCAACCGCATCCTCCCATTTCCTGGACTCATGTCATCTGACGCGCGATTCGTCTGGCGATGGCTGACCGCCGTGCTTGTGAGCATCGCGGTCTCATGGGCTCCGATGGCGTTCGCGGCGCCGGCCGCGGTCATGAAGCAGGAATCCATCACTCTCAGCCCTTCCGAGGGGCCGACGACGACCGTAGTGCATGTCTACTTCGCACAGTGTGTCGTCATTGACCCTGATACGGGAGAGATGCCCGGCACCATCACCTACCTCACCTGGGACCACGACGACCTGCCCTTTACGGCGTCCGAGGCGGCCGGGACCGGCGGGGCCACCTTCACCGTGCCGGACAGCGCCACCGCGGGCGGGCACACCGTGGTGGCGACGTGCGACAACGGCGCCGGTGGGGTCGAGGGCAGCGGGATCTTCACAGTGACGACTGTCGAGGGCGAGGGAGAGAACGAGGGCGAGGAGGAGGGCGAGGGAGAGAACGAGGGCGAGGGTGAGAACGAGGGCGAGAACGAGGGCGAGGGCGAGGGAGAGGAGGAGGGCGAGGGAGAGGAGGAGGGCGAGGGAGAGGAGGAGGGCGAGGGTGAGAACGAGGGCGAGGGTGAGAACGAGGGCGAGGGTGAGAACGAGGGTGAGAAGGAGAACGGGAGCGAGAGCGAGTCGGCATCCGCCCCCGATCCTGACATCACGTTGGATGCCTCCGAAGTCCCGCCCGGCACGTCGGTCGGCGTCGAGGGATCCGGTTTCGAGCGGTGCACGCCCCGAGGCGAGTCGGGCGGCGGCAGGGTCGAGATCCTCGTGAACGAAGTCGGCGTGACCGACGCGGAGGTCGACGCCGGAGCGGGCACCTTCGAAGCCGAGATCCCGATCCCTTCTGTCGAGGAGCCGGGCGACCGAGAGGTGACAGCCAAGTGCACTACCAACAGCAAGATCCGCGATACGGCGACATCCACGGTGGTGCCCCGCCAGCCGGGTGATCCCTTCCTCGTCCTGAACCTCTCCGAGGGCGCGGCGAGGACGCCTGTCACGGCGACAGGTTCCGCATTCAACTGCCCGGACGTGGAAGTGGTGTGGGACGACGACACCGAGCTCACCAGCGCCGAGGTGTCGGCCGAGGGGGACTTCGAGAAGGATTTCTCCGTTCCGGCGGACGCGGTCGACGGGACGTACAGCGTACGGGCCGAGTGTGCACGTGACCCCGGTGTGAACGCCGAGGACGTCTTCACGGTGACGAGCACAGGAACGAACGGAACGGAAACCGATGGCACGCCTACCGACGGCGCGAACACGGGCGGGACCGACGGGGGCAGTCCGGGAGAAAGCACCGATGGCGTCGGCCCCGGAGGCATCGGCCGAACCGGCGGCGGGGACACGCCGACCCCCGTCGGCTGGGTGGTCGGGCCTTCCGTGTTCGGGGCCGCGCTGCTTCTGGCCGGCGCGTTCTCCCTGCTGAATCATCGGCACCGTGGACCTCGCTGGGTCCGTGAGCACATCCGCGCGGCCCTGCGCCCCGGGAACCGAACGGCGCACCTGCGTGAGCGACGTGACGCCGGTTCCGCGGATCGCGCCGTACGGTTCGAGCCCCACACGGATCCGGGTCACCAGAACCTCGACTGAGGTGAAGCCATGACTACGACACCGACGACGGAACCTCTCACGGTCCGTGCCTTCCTGCTCGGCCGCGAGGACCCCGGCTCGGCCGAGGAGCTGCTCGCCGGCCCGCTCCAGGTGGGTGGGGCGGCCAGAGCGCTCCTCGACGGAGCACGTCCGCTGACGGCCGCGGCCGATCAGGCCGTCGGGCGCGAACTGGCGGCCGTGGTCGATTCCTTCCTCGCGCTGGACATCTTCGACGTGGCGGCGGGCGGCTGGCGAAAGCACGCCGCCCTCACCGCCGCCGCGCGCCGCACGCGTGACACCCCGGGCAGCGAGGAGGTTCTCTCGCTCGCGACCCACGAGATCACATCCAGCCATCGTCCCTACGTCGATGTGTTCGTGGACGGCGCCAAGATCGGCACCCTCGACGTGGTACTCGACCTGCTCTTCCGTGTCGCCGGGCTCGTCGCCGTGGTCCGCGACGCCCACCTGGTCGCCGTACGGGGTGGGGAGTGCGACCTGGAGGGATGCCTCACCGTGCAGCAGATCGTGCTGGCGGAACGACAGGGCCGGCTGGACCTCCCCGGTATCTGGCACCTGCACACCCCACTCCCTCTGCTCCGCGGCGACGGCGAGGGACCGCTGGACGCTCAGGGCTGAGGGATGAGCTGGACCCGGATGTCCTTCCCGTAGGGCAGGACGACGGTCTGGTCGCGGCCGATGACCCAGCTCGGGGTGACCAGGAACAGGCGGCCGCCGGAGGCCAGCAGCAGCCGGAAGCCCCGGTACCGGTGGCGGTACGCCCCCGTGCCGCCCGCCCCTGCCGCGCCGAGCCGGGCGGCCGTCACGCCCGTGGGCAGACCGTCCAGCGGCACCTTGGTGTCGACGACGACCTCGGGGCGGTCGACGAGTTCGTCCGCGTCCTGCTCGCCCCGGCCCCTCCCGTACGCCCATGCCAGTTGCGTCGACGCCCAGAACAGCCCCGCCACGCCGATCAGGAGCGCGCACATCACGCCGTTCCTGGCGAGGCCCTGCGGCAGCAGGGGGCGGCCGCGCCGGCGGCCGTAGACCCAGACGCCGTACGCCACCGAGGCCGGGCCGAAGGCCAGGGCCAGCGGGGTGGCGCCGATGACCACGCTGACGTCGGAGCCCTGGACGAAGATGCCGATCATGGCCCTGGCGATCAGGACCACGCCGATGAGGACGAAGGCGTACGCCAGGAAGGCGCCCGTGGTGTCCCGTGATCCGCTCTCCGGCTCACGGGACAGCAGCCACAGCACGAGGGCGTGGATCCCCACGAGGACCAGCACGCCGAGGAAGATCAGCGTCGCCGGGACGTAGACCACCTCCAGGCCCTGGAGGGTGAGGCTCTGGTTGGACAGGCCGGTCATGTCGAGCGGCACGCCGAAATACTCGTAGCGGGCGCGGGTGGCGACATAGCCGAAGTAGAGGAGCAGCGCCGTCGCGAGGGTCGTGGGCCCGATCGCCTCGGCGAGCTGCCGGACCCGCACGGAGACGGGCTGTTGGCCAGGGGCGGGTTCGGGTGCCGGTGCGGGGGTCGGCGGCGGTGGTTCTCCGGCCGTCATCACTCGTCCGGGGAGGGGGAGGAGTCCGGTGCGTCGGGGGGTGCGTCGGGCGGGGAATCGGGTGGCGAATCGGGTGGGGAATCGGGTGGGGAGTCCTCTTCGGGGTTCGGTCCGGGCGACTCGACGGTCATCGTCAGGATGAGATCCGCCTTGTCCTGGCGAGCCGTGCCATGGGTCAGGACAGGGTTCTCCGGCGTCGGCGGCGGGCCACCCCAGTCGGGCACTTCGCTGCACGGCGAGTGCTGGTCGTTGTCGCACAGGCAGGTGGAATGCACCACCGCCACGACCTTGTACGAGCCCGGCAGGGCGTTCGAGGCGAGGACCGCCCCCGCCCGGCACTGGTCGCCCTCGCCCACCGGGACGGAGCGGCAGGGGGGATCGACGAGAGGTTCGTTCTCGTCGACCGAGCAGTGCGCGGCGTCGTCCGAACGCACGGCCGGCCACGGCTTCGGGCCGTCGATCACCTCGAAGGAGATCCGCTCGACGGTGATGGGGGTAGCGGTCTTGTTGATCAGGGTCAGGCAGCCGGGGTCGTTGCGATTCCCGTCGAGGCGTGGGCCGTTCCAGTTGACGGACCTACGGCCGCCGCCCTGAGGCGTCTCGCCGCCGTCCGCTGTGTCATCGCCGTCTTCACCCGTGCCGTCCGGGGCCGTACCGCCGTCGGCCGTACCGGCGCCGGCCGTCGAGTCGTCGTCCGAGCCGCCGCTCCTGTCGCCGTGCGGCTCGGCGCTGCCGGCCTCGGCCGTGCCGTTCTCCGTGCCGTTCTCCGTGGCGGCGGAGTTGTTCCCCACGGTGTCCGACGTGTCGTCGCCCGTGGTCGCCGACCGCACCAGCCACACCACGCCGAGGACCGCTACCAGGCCGAGGGCCACGGTCATGGCGATGAAGCGGGAGCGCTGAGGTGGCATATTCGGAGGGTAAGTGCACCTTCATCCCGCTTCCTGCTGGGCTACTCCACTCGCAGCATCCGCTCCAGCAGCCCCCGCAGCACCACCCGCTCCTCCTCCTCCAGGCCTGCCAGCGGCTCGCGCGCGAAGCGGAGGGAGTCGCGGAGGCTCTTGGCCACCCCGCGGCCCTCGTCCGTCGCCGCGGCCAGCTTCACGCGGCGGTCGGCCGGGTCGGGCCGGCGTTCGACCAGGCCGCGGGATTCGAGGCGGTCGACGATGCCGGTGACGTTGGACGGCTCGCACTTCAGCTTCTGGGCGAGCTTGCGCATGGGGAGCGGCTCCAGCGAGAGCAGGCTCAGCAGACGGGCCTGGGCGCCGGTGAGGGCGTGGTCGGCGGCCGCCTCCTCGTAGTCCTCGTAGAAGCGGGCCACGACCTCGCCGATCAGCTCGACGACTTCCATGGTCAGGGCGTCGGGGAGGGGGGTCCGGGGTGAGGTGGCCATGGCACGAGGGTACCCCTCTTACTTGACATCATGAAATATTCAGGCGCATTGTTGTTTCAGGTAGTGAAACATTTCGGCAGTAGCAAGCAGTAGGTGAAAGGCAGCCCCCCATGACTGACTCCGCGCTCCCCGGCACCGGCCGCGAATGGCGTCTCCTCAGCCGTCCCGTCGGCTGGCCGAAGGCCGAGGACTTCGAACTGGCCGAGGCGGAGATCCGGCAGCCCGGCGCCGGTGAGGTGCTGGTCCGCAACGCGTACGTCTCCGTCGACCCGTACATGCGCGGCCGCATGAGCGCCGCCAAGTCGTACGTCGCCCCCTTCGAGCTGGGCAAGGCCATGCAGGGCGGGGCCGTGGGCGAGGTCATCGCCTCCGCGGCCGAGGGCATCGCCGTCGGTGATCACGTCCTGCACTTCGGCGGCTGGCGCGAGTACGCCACCTTCGACGCCAAGCAGGCCGTCAAGGTCGACCCCGAGGCCGCGCCGCTCTCCACCTACCTCGGCGTCCTCGGTATGACCGGCCTCACCGCCTACGCCGGCCTGCTGCGCACCGCCGCCTTCAAGGAGGGCGACGTCGTCTTCGTGTCCGGGGCGGCCGGGGCCGTCGGCAGCCAGGTCGGGCAGATCGCCAAGCTCAAGGGCGCCTCGCGGGTCATCGGCTCCGCCGGGTCCGACGAGAAGGTCAAGCTGCTCGTCGAGGAGTACGGCTTCGACGCCGCCTTCAACTACAAGAACGGCCCGGTCGCCGAGCAGCTGCGGGCCGCTGCCCCCGACGGCGTCGACGTCTACTTCGACAACGTCGGAGGGGACCACCTGGAGGCCGCCATCGGGTCGCTCAACCAGGGCGGCCGGATCGTCATCTGCGGCATGATCTCCGTCTACAACAACACCGAGGCCGCCCCCGGCCCGAAGAACCTGGCCCGCCTGATCCAGACCCGCGGCCGTATCGAGGGCTTCCTGGTCGGCGACCACTACGACCTCCAGGCGGAGTTCGTCCGCGAGGTCGGCGGCTGGATCCGCTCGGGCGAGCTGAAGTACCGCGAGACGGTCGTCGAGGGCATCGAGAACAACCTGGAGGCGTTCCTCGGCGTCCTGCGCGGCGACAACACCGGGAAGATGATCGTCAAGCTCTGACTCTCGTCAGGCTCTGACCCTCCCGCTGGTTTCCGGCATGCGGTAACTTCTTTCCGAAAACTCAACCGCCATGCAGCGACCGGGGCGCGAGTCGCGGCGGACGAAGGAGGAAGACACCCGTATGTCCATCCAGCAGTCCGACGTCCTCTACACCGCCGTCGCCACCGCGGAGAACGGCCGTGACGGCCGGGTCGCCACCGACGACGGCCGGCTCGACGTGACCGTGAACCCGCCCCGTGAACTGGGCGGCAGCGGCGCCGGCACCAACCCGGAGCAGCTGTTCGCCGCCGGCTACAGCGCCTGCTTCCAGGGCGCCCTGGCCGTCGTCGCCCGGGAGGAGAAGGCCGACCTGACCGGCTCCACGGTCACCGCGAAGGTCGGCCTCGGCAGGAACGGCGACGGCTTCGGGCTCGTCGTCGAGATCTCGGCCCGGATCCCCGAGGCCGACCCGGACACCGCCCGCGCGCTGATCGAGCGGGCCCACGAGGTCTGCCCGTACTCGAAGGCGACTCGCGGCGACATCACCGTGACGCTGGCCTGACGCCGGTCGTTGCGTACGACGAAGGCCGCACCCCTGGACGTGGGGTGCGGCCTTCGCCCATGAACGCCGGCGCACACGCCGGTAGGGGCGCGCACGTCCGTCCCGACGGGACATCGCCGCCGAGCGAACGTCAGCCCACGGCCAGTGCCGCCCGGTGCACCGCCGCCACCAGCCGCTTGTTCTCCGTCGCCGCGCCGCCCGGGAACGCGAACCGGCGCCGGGTGTACCCGTAGGCCAGGCCGCTGCGCGGGTCCGCGAACGCCTGGCAGCCGCCCGCCCCGCTGTGTCCGAACGCCCCGACGCCGAGGAACGGGTACCAGGTGTCCGCGGTCGCCTGGAAACCCAGCCCGAACGATTTGTGGGCGCGTGCCACCAGGTCGTACCCCACGGAGTGGAACTGCCCGAACTCCGCCGCCGTGTCCTCCTTCAGCAGCGGGACCTTCCCCTCCACCTCGCTGATCGCCGCCGCGTACAGCCCGGCAAGACCGCGGGCCGAGGCGACCCCGCCCACCGAGGCCGGACCCTTGGCCCGCACCAGCGGGTCGTTCGGCAGCAGTTCCAGGTCGGTCGGCTCGTTGGCGTGCCGGTTGAAGGCGATCGCGGCCAGGGTGTGCGGCCCGCCGGGCAACGCGTCCAGCAGCGCCTGCTCCGCGGCCGTCGCCGCCATCGGCTGCGCGCTGCGGAACCGCGGCTCGTGCGCGGCCGGCAGCCCCAGGAAGAAGTCCAGCCCGTACGGGGCGCGCACGCGCTCCTCGTACACCTCCTGGAGCGTACGGCCCGTCGCGCGCCGTACGACCTCGCCGGTGAGCGCGCCGATGACCAGGCCGTGGTAGCCGAAGGCGGTGCCGGGGCGCCAGAACGGCCGCTGGTCGGCGAGGCGTTCGGCGATCTGGCGGTCGTCGGCCACCTCCTGCGGCGAGAAGCCGGTGTCCGTGCCGACCACCCCGGCCCGGTGCGCGAGCAGCTCGCGCAGGGTCAGCTGGCCCTTGCCCTCGGCGGCGAACTCCGGCCAGTAGTAGGTGACTTTGCGGTCCAGCTCGAGCGTGCCGTCCTGCACCAGGAGCGCCGTCACCAGATGGGCCGCGCCCTTGGTGGACGAGTAGACGCCGTAGAGGGAATCGGGGTCCGTGCCCTCACCGGCCCACAGGTCGACCACCAGCCGGCCGTGCACATGGGCGGCCAACTGGCCCTCGTAGTCGGGCCGTTCGTCCGCCACGAACGCCGCGAACTCCTCCCGCACCGCCTCGAAGCCGTCGGCTACGGTGCCGTGGATCTCCTTCGTCGTCCGGGTCATCCCAGTCATCCGCTCTCCTCAGCCGGCCCGCTGCTTGCGTGCGCCATGGTGATCAACGCCTGTGCGACCTGAGGAAACTCCCCCTTCGGATGATCCCGGAAGAGGGGTTCCGTGCCGAACAGGACGGCATGCGGCCCGCTCACGACCGAGGGCCGGCCGGCCGCGGCGGCGGGCCCGCCCGACCCGTCGGGCAGCGCCCGCCAGTGGCCGGAGACGAGCGGGTTCCCGGTGGCGTACGACTGCTCGACGCGCACCCCGGGCCCGAGATCGGTGAACCAGACCGGCGCGTAGGCGAACGAGTGGTCCGGGGCGCCGGCCGTCACCGGACCCGAGTTCACCACCCGCACCACGCCGTTGGCGTCCCCGTTGCCTTCGACGGCCGTCGCGTCCAGCAGCCCGGCACCGGTGCCGACCGCGGCCCCGCCGGCGCCCCGCCCGACCAGTCCGTGCCCGGCGAGGAAGGCGTCCAGGGCGGTCCGGGCGGACGCGTTCAGCGCGGCCCGGTCCAGCCCGGCCGACACGAACAGCACGTCCGACGACGACCAGTCGAAGCCGGCGTTGAGCACGGCCGTCGACACCGGTGTGACGTCGAAGCCCATCTCCCGCAGCGCGAACAGCTCACCCGGGGTGACGGCCGCGGCGACCCGGACGGGGTGCAGGGCGGTGCCGCCGCTCGCACCGGCCGCCGTGAAGGAGACGTTCAGGGAGGAGGCGAGGGCGCGAGCCGCCCGGCGCGCCGACGCGGGCACGATCACACTCCCGTCGGCCGCCCGCCGTACCAAAACCCCCTGTCCGAGCAGCGAGTTGAGCGCGGCGACCGCGTTCGGGTCGTCGAGCCGCAACCGCAGGTCACCGCGCGGGGCGACCGTGCCGACGGGGGCCGCGGCGACGACCGTACGCAGGACGCCGCCCGGCAGTGCGCCGCCGCCCCTCACGGGCACGACCCGCGCGCCCCACAGCCGGCCCAGGCTCCAGCCCGAGATGTCGTACATCGCCGACACCCGGTCGCTGATGTCCCGCCCGTCGGCCAGCAGCACGTTCGCCAGCCCCCGCTTGGGCTGGCGCAGGTCGACGACGTACGAGCCCTTCGGGTACGACCGTCCGCCGAGCCGGAAGGCGTGGGCGGCGCGGCCGACACGGACGTCGTTGGCGAGGAGGTGGCCGACGAGCCGGGCGGTGGCCGTGTCCGTCGCGCCCGCCGGGAGGACGTAGGCGCGCGGGAAGGTGGTCGTGTAGACGTCCTCCGGGCCGATGCCGGGGACCCCGGGGACCGTCTCGGCGGACACCGGCACCTGCGCGGCGCCCGTCGCGCCCCGCCGGAAGATCTCGATCTGGTCGGCGACGAGCGAGGCGCGGTGGGTCCGCACGAAGTCGAGGGTGGCGGTCAGCGCGGCCCCCGCCACCGCGACGTTGACGGCGGACCGGCGCCGCAGCTCCTCGACCGGCAGGGTGGTGTAGGCCGCGTTGTTCACCTGCAACGGGATCTCGACCGTGTGCGCGGCGACCGTGCCGTGGAAGGCCGCGTACTGCGGGGTGAAGATCGGCGGCCAGTCGTCCCAGCCCTCCTCGGAGTCCCGGAAGGGGATCTGCGCGGGCCGCACACCGTCCGTCCCCGGGGTGTAGCCGAGGCCGTTGACGGCGGCCTCCATGCCGAGGGCGTTGGCGTAGGTGTTCTTCAGGAAGAGGTCGTACTCGTAGTTCTCGCCGTGCGGCGGGGTCGTCGGCTCGATGAGGGTGCCGTTGACATAGCCGTGCAGATCGAGCATGACCGCGGGCTGCTTGTCGATCTCGATCCGCCGCATCGCCCGCGTCTCGGGCTGCGAGGCGGTGACGAAGTCCCGGTTGAGGTCGAAGCCGCCCGCGTTCGCCCGGGTGCCCGCGATCCGGCCGTCCGGGTTGGCGGTGATGTTGAAGTACAGCCGGCTGTGCGCGAGGAGGTCCCTGGTGCGGGCGTCGTTCGCGGTGGCGAGCCGCTCGACGAGCTTCAGGGAGGCGTCGGTGCCCTCCCACTCGTTGCCGTGGATGTTGTTGTTGAAGAAGACGGGCGTCTTGTACCCGGACCTGATCTCACGGCTCTTCGCGGCGGCTGCGGGCGCGTTCTCGATTCTTTCGCGCATCCGCTCCTGCGCGCGGGCCTGACGGACCGTCTCCGGGGCGGTCACGGTGACCAGATAGAGCCGGTGTCCGCCGGCCGAGCGCCCCGCGATCTCGACGCTCACCCGGTCGCCCAGCGACTGAAGGGCGTTCAGCTTCGGGGCGATGGCGTGGTACGGGGTCAGCCCCAGCTTGATCGACTTGTCGGCGGGGTTCTCGGGCTCGGCGGTGAGCGTCTGCCGGCGGGGATAGCCGCGCACCTCGGGCCGGCCGGCCTCCGGCGTGCCGGTCAGGGCCCGCTCGGCCGTGCTCGCGGGGGACGTGGCGGCGGAGTGGTCGAGGGCCGGGGCGTCCCGGGTGACGGGCTTCGGGTCGGCGCCGGCGGTGTGGGGGGTCAGCAGCAGGGAGCCCGTCGCGGTGAGGACGAGGGCGGTGATCAGAACAGGCCGGGCAGGGGTGGTCTTCGTGATGCGCACGTGTACCTCCTCTGGACTTGCCGAGATCGTTGCTTCCGGAGATCGGTACGGCGAGGTGTACCTGTTCGACTCAACTGCAACAAGAGGGTGTTGGTGTCACCGATACCCCGGATGGCCTATGAGGACTGCCGGAAGGGGGCATGCTGGGGGCACCGGACGCGTGTGTGGCGAGGAGAGCCCATGGCAACGATCCCTTCGCTCCCCAGCAGGGCCGACGTCCTGCGCATGGCCCGCAGTACCACCGACATCACCGGACAACTCCTCGACACGGCGGGCAACATCACCAGGATCGCCCTCAACACCCTTGACCCGAGGGACGGTTCGGGCGCGGAGGCGCTGCGGGTGCTGCGCCGCACCACGGCGGAGCTGGCCGAGGCCAGCGCCTCCCCCGAGGCCCAGGAGTCCTTCTACCGCGTCGTCGAGGCCCTGACCCGCCTCGGCACCAGCGGCGCCCCGCTGGCCGCGCACCCGCTGGGCGAACCGGCCCGGGTCCTGTTCGTGGCCCTCGGCGACAGCCTGCTGCCGGTGCTGGACGCGCTGGAACCCGCCGTGGCGGAGGGCGCGGTGGCGCTGGGGGAACTGATCGAGGCGGCCGCCCCGCTGCTGCCGGCGGGCGCGGGGCTGGCCGCCGGGCTGCTGCTCGTCCTCGCGCCGGTGCTGCGGACGTCGGCGGAGGTGCTGCGGGACTCCTCGCCGGAGCTGCGACGGATCGCGGACGTGGTGACGGCGGCGGTGGCGCCCCTGCTGCCGGTGCAGACCGCGCTGGCGGAACGCGCCGCGACGGCGGGCGCGGACGTCGTACGGGCCGCCCTGCCCGCCCTCGCCGACCTCACGGAGGCCGCGGCCGTCTCGGCGCAGGCGGTACGGCCGGTGCTGGTGGCGGGGGAGGAGCTGGTGGTGGCCGGCCTGGAGCAGCTCCAGCCCGCGCTCCTCGCGGGCGCGGCCCGGGCCGGCCGGGTGGCCCGCGCCACGGCGATGCGGGTGTCGGCGGCGGTGTCCCCGACCGGGGGCGAGGGGGAGGTGCTGGTGGCGGTGCCGGTGTGAATCGGCCCCCGGCGTCCGCGGCGGCGGATGATATGTACACGACTGATATGTGCACGACCGATAGAGTTCGGCCATGCGAGATCTCGGGGCGGGGTTCCAGTACCTCCTGAAGGGCCAGCGCTGGGTGGCCCGGCACAGCAAGCAGTACAACTTCGGGCTGCTGCCCGGCCTGATCACCCTCGTCCTCTACGCGGCGGCGCTGGTCGCGCTCGCGGTGTGGGGCGAGGCCTTCGTGACGTGGGCGACGCCGTTCGCCGACGACTGGTCGAGCCCGTGGGAGAGGCTGTTCCGCGGGTTCCTCACGGTCGTGCTGTTCGCCCTCGGCCTGCTGCTGTCCGTCCTCACCTTCACCGCCGTCACCCTCCTCGTCGGCCAGCCCTTCTACGAGAGCCTCTCCGAGAAGGTCGACCAGGACGTGTCCCCCGACGGCATGGCCCCCCACTCGGGGCTGCCGCTCTGGCGGGAGCTGTGGAACTCCGCCCGCGACAGCCTGCGCATCCTGGCCCGGGCGCTGGTCTGGGCCGTGCTGCTGTTCGCCTGCGGGCTCATCCCGGTCGTCGGGCAGACGGTCGTCCCCGTGGTCGGGGTCTTCGTCACCGGGTTCTTCCTCACGGAGGAACTGACCTCCGTCGCCCTCCAGCGCCGCGGCGTCGACCTGCGCACCCGGCTCACCCTGCTGCGCGGCCGCAAGACCCTGGTCTGGGGCTTCGGCACCCCGCTGGGCCTGGCCTTCCTGGTGCCCTTCGTCGCGGTGTTCCTGATGCCGGGCGCGGTCGCCGGCGCCACCCTCATGGCGCGAGAACTGCTCGGTGAGGAGATCCGGGAGGAGAGCACGGACGGCGAGGAGGTCGCCGCGTGACCGAGATCCTCGCCGTCGCCGTCATCACCGTCCTGGCGGTCGTCGCCCCCGGCGCCGACTTCGCGATGATCGTCCGCAACAGCTATCTGTACGGCCGCCGTACGGGGCTGCTCGCGGCCACCGGGGTCGCCGCCGGCGTCCTGGTGCACGTCACGTACACGATGCTCGGCGTGGGCCTGCTGATCGCGTCGTCCACCTTCCTCTTCACGGTCATCAAGATGATCGGCGCGGCCTACCTGATCTACATCGGCGTCCGCACCTTCCGCACCAAGGGCGACGTCGAGATCGACCTCACCGGCGGGACGGAACTGACGCCGTTCGCCGCCCTGCGCGCCGGGTTCCTCACCAACGTCCTCAACCCGAAGACGACCCTCTTCGTCGTCTCCACGTTCTCCCAGGTCGTCAGCCCCGGTACGCCCGTCCACCAGCAGGCCGGCTACGGCCTGTTCATGGCGCTGGCGCATCTGATCTGGTTCGCGGTCGTCGCCGTCTTCTTCTCGCAGGAGCGGATGCGCACGCTGATGCTGCGCGCCCAGAAGGTCCTCAACAAGGTCATCGGTTCCGTCCTGGCCGGCCTCGGCGTCAGCCTCGCCTTCGCGCCCGCACACTGACGGCCGTGCGGACCCTCACCCCCGGCGAACTCAACCGGGCCACCCTCGCCCGCCAACTCCTCCTCGGACGCGAGGAGTCGACGGTCGCGGAGGCGGTCCGCCGGCTCGTCGCCCTCCAGGCCCAGGAACCCGCCTCGCCCTACCTCGCCCTCTGGAACCGCCTGGCCGACTTCCGGCCGGCCGACCTCGACGCGGCGTTCTCCGCCGGTACGGTGGTCAAGGCGACCCTGATGCGGATCACCCTGCACGCCGTCCACGCCGACGACCACCGGACCTTCCGCGGCGCGATGCAGCAGACGCTGTACGCCTCCCGCCTCGGCGGCCGTTTCGCCGAGGCCGGACTCACCCCGGACCAGGCCGGCGAACTCGTCCCGCGGCTCCTGGAGTTCACCCGGCAGCGGCGCACCTCCGCCGAGATCGACACATGGCTGGAGGAGCGGCTCGGCGCCGAGCGCAAGGCCGGCGCCTGGTGGGGCCTGAAGGGATACGCCCCGCTGCTGCACGCCCCCACCGGCGGCCCCTGGTCCTTCGGCCCCCGCCCGTCCTTCGTCGCGGCCCCGCCCGGCCCACAGCTCACCGGCCGGGCCCCCGAACCGGAGGCGCTGCGCACCCTGATCCTGCGCTATCTGGCCGGCTTCGGCCCGGCGACGGAGGCGGACATCGCCCAGTTCGCCATGGTCCGCCGGGGCCCGCTGCGTGAGGCGCTGCGCGCTCTGGACGACGGCACGCTGGAACACCTCACCACCCCCGAGGGCACCCTCCTCCACGACCTTCCCGGCGCCCCGCGCCCGCCCGCCGACACCCCGGCGCCGCCCCGCCTCCTGCCGATGTGGGACAGCGTCCTGCTGGCGTACGCCGACCGCTCCCGGGTGATCCCGCCGGAGTACCGCAAGCTGGTCATCCGGGTCAACGGGGACGTCCTGCCGACCGTCCTCGTCGACGGCCGGGTCGCGGGCGTGTGGCGACCCGCCCCCGAAGGCACGGCCCCCGAAGGCACGGCCCCCGAAGGCACGGCCCCCGAAGGCACGGCCCCCGAGGTCGCGGCCCTCGGCGGGGGAGCGGGCATCGAGGTGAGCGCCTTCCATCCCCTCCCGCCCGCCGTGTGGGAGGCCCTGGCGGCCGAGGCCCGCTCGCTGACCGCCCTGCTCGCCGACCGCGAGCGACGCGTCTACGGTCGCCACGCCCACTGGTGGGCCCCCGCGCGGGCCCTGGTCCCGCCGACCGCCGAGGTCCGGCTACTCGCCGGCGGCCACGGCTAGGATCGCCCGCACCTGCGCGACGATGTCCAGCCGGTTGCGGACGAACTCGGGGTCGGTCACCTCCGTGGTGTTGCCGGGGGCGAACTGGAGCACCGGCGTGTGCACATGCCCGCCCGGCAGGCCGTCGCGCAGACCGAGGCGGTCGCGCAGCAGGGTCGCCCGGTAGGCGATCTCGTTGGAGAGGTAGTCCCCGCCGCCCCCGGCCCGCGCGGTCGACCCCGCGGTGGGCCCGTCCGGCCGTACGACGGGGCCGGTGCCGCCCGCGGGAATCTCGGTCACGCTCGTGTTGTCGTAGACCGGGAACCGTCCGGTGTCCGCCGCCACGATCGCCGCGTACGGCAGGGTCGTGCCCGTCCACTGGGGCTGCGTGGCGGGGTCGGTGACCGGGATCGTGCCGGTGCGGCCGATGTTCTCGTTGTCGGCGAAGCCGCCCCGCCAGGCGCCGTTGGTGCGCTCCACGTCGAAGCGGCCGACGCGGCCCTGGCTGACCGTCGCGAACAGGTCGACGCGCGGGAGGTAGGGCCGCAGGGTGCGCTCCACCGTGTGGTCGGCGAAGTCCTGCCAGCGCACCGGGAACACGACCGTCTCCACCCGGGCCGGCCCGTCCGCCGTCCGGATCACCGTGCCGTCGAGGGCGAGGGCGCTCGCCCCGGACGGGTTGGAGATGCGGATGTCCCGGTCCAGGGTGAACGGGTCGAAGCCGGTGACCAGGATCCGCTTGAGCCCCTCGGCGTGCGGATAGCCGATACCCGTCTGGCCGCGCGAGGTGCGCTCCAGGGAGTCGAGCAGCGCGCCGCGCTCAGCCTCGCTGAGCCCGAACTCCGGCTCCCAGGTGCGTACTTCACGTGTCAGGCCGAGCCGGGCCCAGTACAGCGGCCGGTCGTCGTCCCGGCTGAGATCGCCGCCGATCGGCCCCCGCCCCTGCGCCCGGTCCACGGCCCGCCGCCACAGCGCCGTGCCCTCGCGGACGACGATCCGGCGGGCCTGCGTGGAGGAGTGCGCGTCCGCCAGCAGCCGGGCGAGGCGCGGGGCGAACGTGTCGAACCCGGAGCGGGCGAGGATCTCCTGGGGCACGGCCCGCTCCAGCCGCTGTTCCTCGACGGTGGGGACGGGCGCGGCCGGGGCCGCCGTCGCGGCGGTCGGGGCGGAGAGGCCGGCCAGCAGGGCCAGCCCGAGGACACCGACACGAACACGTAGGGATCGCACAGGAGTTCAGGTCCTTCCGTCGCTGTGGGGGAAGCGTGGTCCGGGACGACGGAAGTATCCCGTGACGGGTGTGGTTCACGCCATGGCGCGAGGGAGGCCGACGGCCGCCTCCCGCAGCGCGGCGACGAACTCCGTCACCGCCGGCGGGTCCGAGCGCCCCCGCACGGTCGCCGCGTACACCGCCCGCGCCGGCGCCCCCTCCTCCCGTACCGGCAGCAGGACCACGTCCGGCCGTACGGACGCGGCGGCGAGCGCCGGGACCAGGGCCACGCCGAGACCGGCCGCCACGTACCCCTGCTTGGCGGTCCACTCGGCGACCACATGGGCCACCCGCGGGCGGAAACCCGCGCGCAGCGCCGCGTCCAGGAGCGTGCCCTCGGGGCGCGGGCCGCCGGAGACCCAGTCGGCGTCGGCCAGTTGCCCGAGCCGCACCGGCCCGGCGTGCCCGGCCAGGGGATGGGCGGCCGGGACGGCGACGTACAGCGACTCGTCGAGCAGGTGGCGCAGGGCGTACGACTCCAGCGCGGCACCGCCGGTCGTCGAGACCACCGCCACGTCGAGACGGCCGTCCGTCAGCCGGTCCAGCAGGTCCGGCGTGAACCCCTCCTCGCGGGTCACCCGGACGCCGGGACGGCGGGCCCGGAACGCGGCCAGCGCCCGGGGCACCAGTGCCGCGTCCGCCGTCGCGAACGCCCCGAACCGCAGCCGCCCGCCCGTCCCCTCCCGCAGCGCGGCCAGCTCCCGCCGCGCCCCGCCCAACGCCTCGGTGACGGCCTCCGCGTACGGCACCAGCACCCGCCCGGCCTCCGTTGGCCGCACCCCCCGGGGCAGCCGGTCGAACAACGGCGCACCGCCCAACGCCCCTTCCAGGGAGGAGATCTGACGCGACACCGCGGACTGCGTCCACCCGAGCGCCCGCGCGGCCCCCGTGAACGAGCCCTGGCGGGCCACCTCCAGGAACACGCGCAGCCAGACGGTGGACAGGTCGGCCTCGGGAAGGTCGTGATGCGGATTCGGCATGGCAGCCATGCTGGACATTCGCTTGTCGCATCACAAGCCCGGTCCTAGCGTCGAGGACATGGAGATCACCCTGGACAACCCCGCCTCCGCGCCCCAGCCCCTCAACGCGTACTACTCCCAGGTCGCTCGCGTCCAGCACGCCGACGGCAGTGCCCTGTTGTTCCTCTCCGGCCAGGTCGCCGAGGGCGCCACGCTCGCCGAGCAGAGCCGGGGCGTCTTCGAGACGATCGACGCGCTGCTGAGGGCGCACGGGGCGGGCCTGGCCGACATCGTGAACATCCGCACGTACCTCACCGACATCGGCCGACTCGACGAATACGGCGCGGTACGCCGGGAGTTCCTCACCGGAACCCCGCCCACCAGCATGACCTTCGAGGTGCCGCGGCTGTTTCGGCCTCAGGCGCAGATCGAGATCGAGGTGGTGGCGGCGGTACCCGCCGCCGTCGGCTGACGGTCAGTCGGTCTCCTCGCCCAGCAGGCGCAGGAAGTCCCGGAACGCCCCCGGCATGTCCACCGACTCCGGGTCCAGCAGCCACTGGTACTGGAGGCCGTCCATCACCGCCACCAGCAGCGGGGCCGTCCGTTCCGGGGTGAGGCCGCTGGGGAGGCGGTCGCCGTACTCGGTGCGCAGGACCGTCGCCATGCTCTCCCGTACGCGCGTGTAACGCTCGGTGAAGTACTCCCGCGCCGGATGACCCTCCGTCACGCTCTCGCCGAGCAGCGCGGAGAAGGTCTGGATGATGGCGGGCCGCATCGCGTTGTACTCGACGAGGGAGACGAGCAGGTCGACCCGCCACCGGCTGTCCGGCACCGCGTCCCACTGGTCCCGCTCCTTCAGCGCCGCGACCAGCAGCGCCTCCTTGGTCGGGAAGTGGTGCAGCAGCCCCTGCTGGGTCAGTCCGACCCGCTCGGCCACCGCCGCCAGGCTCGCCCCGCGGTAGCCGCGCTCGGCGATCACCTCCAGGGCCGCCCGGACGATCTCGGCCCGCCGCTCCTCGCTCCTGGTTCTGCCGCTCATGCCGTCACGGTGCGGCATGAGCCGCCCCAAAGGTAACGTCGCAATAACGAAACCTACCGCTCTACAGGTTCCGCAACGAGAACGGCGTCCTGCCGCTGAAGGCCGGGTCGGTCGCCCTCATCGGCGCCGCCGCCCGCGACGCCCGTATCCTCGGCGGCGGCTCCGCCACCGTCTTCCCGGCCCGGGTCGTCTCCCCGCTCGACGGCCTCACCGCCGCCCTCCCCGAGGGCGCCCTCAGCTACGCCGTCGGCGCCGACCCCAGCACCGAACTCGCCGTCGCCGACCAGGGCTTCGAGCTGCGCGCCGTCTGCCGCGACGCCGACGGAAACATCATCGGAAGCGGTTCCGCACCGGGCGGCCAGATCCAGTGGATGGGCACCGACCTCCCCGACGGCGTCACCCACGACACGCTGCACACCGTCGAACTCACCGGCACCTTCACCCCGCGCGAGTTCGGCACCCACACCTTCGGCGTCAAGGGCACCGGCGCCTTCACCCTCACCGTCGCCGGGACGACGTACTTCGACGGCCCCCAGCTGCCCGCCGACGGCACCGACCCCTTCGAGTCGTTCTTCGGCGCACCGGTGCCCCGCGCCGAGACCGAACTGACCGCCGGCGAACCGGTCGACGTCTCCCTCACCCACGTCTTCGACCTCCCCGAGGAGATTCCCTTCAAGGTCGTCGCCTTCGCCCTGGCCCACCAGGGGCCGCCGCGCGATCCCGACGAGCTGATCGCCGAGGCCGTGGCGGCCGCCCGCGCCGCCGACACGGCGATCGTCGTGGTCGCCACCACCGACCGTGTCGAGTCCGAGGGCTTCGACCGGCGGGACCTGCGCCTGCCCGGCCGTCAGGACGACCTGGTCCGCGCCGTCGCCGCCGCCAACCCGGACACCGTCGTGGTCGTGAACTCCGGCTCCCCGGTCGAACTGCCCTGGCGCGAGGACGTCGCCGCCGTACTGCTCACCTGGTTCCCCGGCCAGGAGGGCGGCGCCGCCCTCGCCGACGTCCTCACCGGCGCCCACGAGCCCGGCGGACGCCTCCCCACCACCTGGGGCTCCCTCACCGACGCCCCGGTCACCCGGGTCGCCCCCGTCGACGGCGAACTCCCCTACACCGAGGGCGTCTTCATCGGCTACCGCGCCTGGGAGAAGGAGGGCCGCACCCCGGCGTACCCCTTCGGCCACGGCCTCGGCTACACCGACTGGGCCTACGAGTCCGTCGAGGTGGCGGGTACGACGGTGAAGGTGCGGGTCCGCAACACCGGCACCCGGAGCGGCCGTGAGACCGTGCAGGTCTACCTCGCGCCCACCGAGCCCGACGCCGGCCGCCCGGCCCGCCGGCTGGCCGGCTTCGCCGGCGCCGAGGCGGGGCCGGGGGAGAGCGTGGAGGTCGCCCTCGACCTGCCCCGGCGTGCCTTCGAGATCTGGGACGAGACCGCTCACCGGTGGTTCTTTGTGAAGGGTTCGTACGAAATCCAGGTGGGACACTCGATCGCCGACCGCAGGATCACGGCGACGGTTAACGTCTGACCCGGGCCCCACGCCCCCTTCGAGCAGCCCCGGTCCGGGACCTGACCCCTGGACCGGGGCTAACCGCTGTCCGCCCCCGCTGACCGGACGCCGCCCCTGCCCGGCGGAGCCGCTAGCGGGCCGAGAAGCCGTACACCGTCTCCGACCGGTACACCACGCCCGGACGCAGCTCGGTGCTCGGGAACTCCGGGCGGTTCGGGGAGTCGGGGAAGTGCTGGGTCTCCAGCGCCACACCCTCCCCGGGCACGAACGGCTCGCCCAGGTGGTCCGCCGAGTACACCTGGAGGCCCGGCTCGGTCGTCGCCACGGTCAGCACCCGCCCGGACGCCGGGTCGTACAGCTCGGCCACCTCGGCCGGCGCGCCGGTGACCCCCTTGTCGAGCACGAAGTTGTGGTCGTACCCGGAGCCGAGCTTGCGCGGGGTCCGGAAGTCGAAACGGGTGCCCGCGACCTCCGCGAGTTCCCCGGTCGGGATCAGATCCGCGTCGACCGGCGTGTACCGGGCGGCGGCCAGCCGCAGTTCATGGCCCCAGGCGTTCCCGGAGCCGGCCAGGTTGAAGTAGCTGTGATTGGTCAGGTTCACCACGGTCGGCGTGTCCGTGACCGCCTCGTACCGGAGGCGCAGCGCGCCCGACGCGTCGAGCGTGTACGTCGCCGTGACCTCCAGACTGCCCGGGAAGCCCTCCTCGCCGTGCGGGCTGACCCGGCTCAGCCGCAGCCCGTGCTCGACCGGCGTCACCTCCCACACCCGCTTGTCGAAACCGCGGGAGCCGCCGTGCAGGGAGTTGGGCGCGTTGTTGGGCTCCAGCGCGTACGTCACCCCGTCCAGCGGGAAGCGGGCGTGCGCGATCCGGTTCGCGTACCGTCCGATCAGCGCGCCGAGGAAGGGCTCCGGGTGCGTGACATAGCCGTCCAGGTCCGCGAACCCCACCACCACATTCGCCGTCCGCCCGTCCCGGTCCGGGACCTCCACGGACTGCACGATCCCGCCGTACGACAGGACCCGCACCCGGGTGCCCGCCCGCTCCAGGGTCCAGCGGTGCACCACAGTGCCGTCGGAAAGTGTTCCGAAGTGTTCGCTCATGAGCGAAACACTAAGTCACGGCCCTGGAGCGGCCCCCGTCACGCGCCTTTCGCCACCACCTGCCGGTACGCGATCTCCGCCAGCCGGGCCTGTCCGTCCGTGCTCGGATGGAACCAGTCCCAGTGGCTCAACTGATCCGTGCCGAACCGGAAGTCGTACACCGCGCCGCCGTCGAACCGGCACCGCTCGTCCTTCGCGCAGACCTCCTTCAACACCGTGTTGTAGTCCTCCACCCGGCGCTGCACGGTGTCGCGCCGCTCGGTCGCCGCCGCGTCCAGCGCGTCCGCGTCGCCCAGCATCGACGGGCAGATCCCCAGCTTCCACACCTGCTTGCCGAGCGCGCTGGTCCGCCCCTGCGCCCACAGCCGTTTCAGGTTCGGCACGCTCGTCACGTACACCTGCGTCCTGGGCGACGCCCGGCGCAGCGCGCCCAGCGCGTCCTCGAACTGCGCGCGGAAGTCGGCCACCGGCGTCATCGCCGCCGTGGAGTCCCGGCAGGCGTCGTTCGCCCCCGCCATCACCGTCACCAGCTGCGGCCGGTGCGCCGCCGCGCGTGTCACCTGGCCCGGCAGATCCGCCATCCGCGCCCCGGTCACCGCGTAGTTCCAGCTGTGCGTGGCCGCCTTCGCCGGGCCCAGCAGCCGGACCGCCAGGCTCTTCACCTCGGCGCTGGCGCCGGTCGCCCAGGACACCTCCGGACAGTCCTGGAGGACCGTACAGGCGTCGAAGCCGCGGGTGATGGAGTCGCCGACCGCCGCCACCGAGGAGGGGCTGGAGTCCCACAGCGGGGTCGGTGACGGGCTCGCCTGCCGCGCCCGCGTGGCGGACGACGAGGTGTCCCCACCGCCCAGTACGTCACAGCCGGCCAGGCCCAGCACGGCTGCCGTCGTGACGGCGAGTCCCGCCCGCACCCGCCGGTTTCGCATCCGCATCCCCTGGTGATCCCCTCGGTCCTCGTGCAACGGCCCCCTCATGACAACGTCCGGGAGTTCCCGGCCCATGACCCGGCCCGGAAAACATGGCCCGCACGATGCAACGGTTCACGCCCGTACAGGCGTCCTGCCGGGTGAATGGCGGACGTTCACGGCACCGGGACCGACGGTACGTCACACTCCTTGCGCCGCCACACGGTAGCCTCGCCATCAACGCGGCTGCCCGCCACCGCCGCCATGCCAGCCTGCAAGACTGTCCCGCTCTGCCCGGAGGTCCCGGTGACGACACGTGGAGTTCTGTACGTGCACTCCGCGCCGCGCGCGCTGTGTCCGCACGTCGAGTGGGCCGTCGCCGGGGTGCTCGGCACGCGCGTCAGCCTCGACTGGATCCGGCAGCCCGCCGCGCCCGGAACCTGGCGCTCCGAGTTCTCCTGGAAGGGCGAGGCGGGCACCGCCTCCAAACTGGCGTCGGCGCTGCGCGGTTGGCACCTGCTGCGTTTCGAGGTGACCGCCGAGCCCTGTGCCACCGCCGAGGGCGAGCGCTACAGCTGTACCCCCGACCTCGGCATCTTCCACGCTGTCACCGGCATCCACGGCGACATCCTCATCCCCGAGGACCGGCTGCGCGCGGCCCTGCTGCGCAGCCAGCGCGGCGAGACGGACCTGGAGGCCGAACTCTCCAAGCTCCTCGGCAAGCCCTGGGACGACGAACTGGAACCGTTCCGCTACGCGGGCGAGGGCGCCCCGGTGCGCTGGCTGCACCAGGTCGTCTGAGGTCAGGACAGCGTGAAGGGCCCCCACCGTCGGCGGTGGGGGCCCTTCACGTGCGTACGGATGCCGCTCAGATCGTGCGGAACGCCAGGACCACGTTGTGCCCCCCGAAGCCGAACGAGTCGTTCAGCGCGGCGATACGGCCCTCGACGGGCAGCTTGCGCGCCTCGCCGCGGACGATGTCCAGGCCCGCCTCGGGGTCGAGGTTCTCCACGTTGATCGTCGGCGGAGCCACCCGGTGGTACAGGGCGAGCACCGTGGCGACGGACTCGACACCGCCCGCGCCGCCCAGCAGGTGACCGGTCATCGACTTGGTCGCGGAGACCGCGAAGTGGTCCGCGTCGTCCCCGAAGACCTTCCGCAGCGCCTTCAGTTCGGCGATGTCACCGGCCGGCGTCGAGGTGGCGTGCGCGTTGACGTGCACGATCTCCGCCGGGTCCAGGTCGGTGCGCTCCAGCAGGTTCTGCAGCGCGTGCGAGATGCCCCGCCCCTCCGGCTCCGGCTGCACGATGTCGTGGCCGTCGGCGGAGATGCCCTGCCCGACCGCCTCGGCGTACACGCGGGCCCCGCGCTTCGCCGCGTGCTCGGCGGACTCCAGGACGATCACACCGGCGCCCTCGCCCATGACGAAACCGTCGCGGTCGACGTCGTAGGGACGCGAGGCGGCCTGCGGGTTCTCGTTGTTCTTGGACATCGCCATCATGTTGCCGAACGCGGCGATCGGCAGCGGGTGGATCGCCGCCTCCGTACCACCGGCGACGACGACGTCGGCGCGGCCGGTACGGATCATCTCGATGGCGTAGCCGATGGCCTCCGCGCCCGACGCGCACGCCGAGACCGGCGTGTGCACACCCGCGCGGGCGCCCACGAGCAGACCCACGTTGGCGGACGGGCTGTTCGGCATCAGCATGGGCACGGTGTGCGGGGAGACCCGGCGGACGCCCTTCTCCTTCAGCACGTCGTACTGGTCGAGGAGGGTGGTGACACCGCCGATGCCGGAGGCGATGACGGCGCCCAGGCGGTCGGGGTCGACACTCCCGTTCTCACCGGCCTTCGCGTCGAAGCCGGCGTCCTTCCACGCCTCCTGGGCCGCGATCAGCGCGAACTGCGCCGAGCGGTCCAGCTTGCGGGCCTGCGGCCGCGGGATGACCTCGGTGGGCTCCACGGCCACCCGGGCCGCGATACGGACGGCCTGCTCGGCCGCCCAGTCTTCCTCCAGGAGCTTGACACCGGACTTGCCGGCGATCAGCCCCTCCCAGGTAGAGGCTGCGTCGCCACCCAGCGGTGTGGTTGCGCCGATACCGGTGACGACCACGGTGCGATTGGTCGGGCTCACGGATTCTTTCTCCAACGTGACGAGGATTCAGCGGCGCCACCGCCGGGTGGCGGGGCAGTACGGTCCAGGGGACCGGGGTGGATCAGCCCTGGTTCTTGAGGATGTAGTCGGTCGCGTCGCCGACGGTCTTGAGGTTCTTGACGTCCTCGTCGGGGATCTTGACGTCGAAGCGCTCCTCGGCGGCGACGACGACCTCGACCATGGACAGCGAGTCGACGTCCAGGTCGTCGGTGAAGGACTTGTCCAGCTGGACGTCCTCAACCGGGATGCCGGCGATCTCGTTCACGATGTCGGCGAGACCGGCGACGATCTCTTCCTGAGTGGCGGCCATTGTGGCGCTCCTTCTTTGGTATCCAGAGGGTGTGGCAGTGGTGCTTCGTACCGGACCGCATGATCCGGCACGGAGTGCCTAGGGGAGGGTAACGACAGTGGCGGCGTAGACGAGACCCGCCCCGAAACCGATGACGAGCGCGGTGTCGCCGCTCTTCGCCTCGCCGGTCGCCAGGAGCCGCTCCATCGCGAGCGGGATCGAGGCGGCCGAGGTGTTGCCGGTGGTGCGTACGTCACGGGCGACCGTGACGGACTCCGGCAGCTTGAGAGTCTTCACCATCGAGTCGATGATCCGCTCGTTGGCCTGGTGCGGGATGAAGACGTCCAGGTCGTCGGCGGTGATCCCGGCGGCGTCCAGGGCCTCCTTGGCGACCTTCGCCATCTCGAACACGGCCCAGCGGAAGACCGCCTGGCCCTCCTGCGTGATCGCGGGGAACCGCTCGACGTCACCGTTTCGGAAGTCCGTCCACGGCACGGTCTGCTTGATGGTCTCCGACTTGTCGCCCTCGGAGCCCCAGACCGTCGGGCCGATGCCCGGCTCGGCGGAGGGGCCGACCACGACCGCGCCCGCGCCGTCACCGAACAGGAAGGCCGTCGCGCGGTCCTCCAGGTCGGTGAGGTCGGACAGCCGCTCCACGCCGATGACCAGGACGTACTCGGCGGAACCCTCGACGACCATGCCCTTGGCGAGCGTCAGGCCGTAGCCGAAGCCCGCGCAGCCTGCCGAGATGTCGAAGGCGGCGGCCTTGGCGGTGCCGAGCTTGTCGGCGATCTCCGTCGCGACGGCCGGGGTCTGCTTGAAGTGCGAGACGGTCGAGACGACCACGGCGCCGATCTGCTCGGCGCTGATCCCGGCGTCGGCGATCGCCTTGCCGGACGCCTCGATCGACATGGCGGCGACGGTCTCCTCGTCGTTCGCCCAGTGCCGGGTCTCGATGCCGGACCGTGAGCGGATCCACTCGTCGGAGGAGTCGATCGTCTCGAGGATGACCTCGTTGGGCACGACCCGGGTGGGCCGGTAGCCGCCGACGCCGAGGATGCGCGCGTACGGTGCGCCCTTGCTGGGCTTGATCTTCGCCATCAGGGCTCCTAGTCAGGCACCCGCCGCGTCGGCGGCTGATGTCGACGCCTCGGCGATGAGTTCGCGGGCGGCGTCGAGGTCGTCGGGGGTCTTGAGCGCCAGCGTCCTGACGCCGGGCAGCGCGCGCTTGGCGAGGCCGACGAGGGTGCCACCGGGGGAGACCTCGACGATCGCGGTCACGCCCAGCTCCCGGAAGGTCTCCATGCACAGGTCCCAGCGGACCGGGTTGGCGACCTGGCCGACCAGCCGCTCGAGGATCTCGGCGCCGGTGGAGACGGCCCGGCCGTCCTTGTTGGACACGTAGGTGACCGTCGGGTCGGCGGGCGCGACGTCCGCCGCGGCCTTGGCGAGGGTCTCGACCGCGGGGGCCATGTGGTGCGTGTGGAAGGCACCGGCGACCTTGAGCGCGACGACCTTGCGGACACCCTCGGGCTTGTCCTCGTTCAGCGCGGCGAGCTGCTCCAGCGTGCCGGCGGCGACGATCTGGCCCGCGCCGTTGATGTTCGCCGGGGTCAGGCCCAGCTTCTCCAGGTGCGCGACGGACACCTCGGGGTCGCCGCCGAGCAGCGCGGACATCCCGGTCTCGGTGATCGCGGCGGCGTCGGCCATGGCCAGACCCCGCTTGCGGACCAGGGTCAGCGCGGCGGTGTCGTCGAGGACGCCCGCGAAGGCGGCGGCGGTGAACTCGCCGACGCTGTGACCGGCGACGGCACCGGGGGCGACGTCACCGAGTGCCGCGGCGGACAGGAGGCCGGCGGCGACGAGCAGCGGCTGGGCCACGGCCGTGTCGCGGATCTCGTCCGCGTCGGCCTGGGTGCCGTAGTGGGCGAGGTCCAGGCCGATGGCGTCCGACCAGGCGGCGACGCGGTCCGCGGCACCGGGCAGTTCGAGCCAGGGAGTCAGGAAGCCGGGCGTCTGGGCGCCCTGGCCGGGAGCGACGAGTACGAGCACTCTCACACTCTCTCTTGGGGACGGGCAAAGCCGCCCGTGAGGACAGGGACGAAGAACGGCAAGGGGTTTTGTGGACCCCCGACAAAAGCCTAGGTCTGGGGTTCACCATCCATCAGGCGGCCCAGGATCAGTGCGATCCTCAGCGTGAACGCGGAGCGTACATCCGAAGGCGACCAGCCGGTGACGTCAGTCACACGTCGAAGCCGGTAGCGCACGGTGTTGGGATGGACGAACAGCATCCGCGCCGCGCCCTCCAGACTGCTCGCCTGTTCGAGATAGACGGAGAGCGTCTCAAGGAGCGCGGACCCGGCCTCCTCCAGCGGTCTGTAGATCTCCTCCACCAACTGCTCGCGCGCGCTGGGATCACCGGCGATCGCGCGCTCCGGGAGAACATCGTCCGCCAGCACCGGGCGTGGCGCGTCCTGCCAGGCGGAACACGCCTTGAGTCCCGCCGCGGCGGCCTGCGCGGACCGGGTGGCGGCGAGCAGGTCGGGCACGACCGGCCCGGCGACGACCGGACCCGCGGCGAAGGGCCCGATCAGGGACTTGGCGACGGCGAGCGGATTGTCGCTGCCGCCGGCGATGACGACGAGCCGCGACCCGAGCACCCCGGTGAGCACCTGGAGCTTGGCGTGCCGGGAGGCCCGCCGAATGGCCTCGACGGTCAGCTCGGAGTCCCCGTCGGGAGCGGTCCCGAGGACGACGCACACATGTTCCGGCGCGTTCCAGCCGAGCGCGGCGGCCCGGCTCACCGCGCCCTCGTCGGCCTCGCCGCTGAGCACCGCGTTGACGACGAGCGACTCCAGCCGCGCGTCCCAGGCACCGCGTGCCTCGGCGGCCTGGGCGTACACCTGGGCGGTGGCGAAGGCGATCTCCCGGGCGTAGACCAGCAGCGCCTCGCGCAGCACGTTCTCGTCGCCCGGGGCCGCGACCTCGTCGATCGCGGACTCCATGACCTCGATCGTGGTGCGCACCATCTCCACGGTCTGGCGCAGCGTGATGGCCCGGGTCAGCTCGCGCGGGGCGGTGCCGAACACATCGGTCGAGATCGCCTGGGGCGCGTCCGGGTGCCGGAACCACTCGGTGAAGGCGGCGATACCCGCCTGGGCGACCAGCCCGATCCAGGAACGGTTCTCCGGGGGCATGGCCCGGTACCACGGCAGCGTCTCGTCCATCCGCGCGATGGCCTGGGCGGCGAGACTTCCGGAGGATTTCACCAGCCGCTTCAGGGTCGCGGGGTGCGGGTGAGGGGCGTGTGCTGCGGCGTCGGGGTGATGGGCTTCGGGTTCGGGCACGGTGACAAGACTGCCTTATCGGGACGCGGACGTGCGCCGGAGGGTCACGGGGCGCGGGGCCGGACCGGCGCCGGCGGGTCTACCGTGGGGTCCGTGATGGACGTACGCCGCGCCGACGCGCGCTTTCCCGGCGGGGACCCGGCGGCCGGCATCGAGACCCGGCACGCGTTCTCCTTCGGCTCCCACTACGACCCCGACAATCTCCGGTTCGGGGCGCTGATCGCCTGCAACGAGGAGCGCCTCGCCCCCGGGGCCGGTTTCGACGAGCACCCCCACAGCCACACGGAGATCGTGACGTGGGTGGTGGAGGGCGAGCTGACCCACCGCGACTCGCGCGGCCACGGGACGACCGTCCGCGCCGGGGACGTGCAGCGCCTGAGCGCGGCGGCCGGCGTCCGGCACGTCGAGCGCAACGACGGCCCGGCCCCGCTGACCTTCGTCCAGATGTGGCTGGCCCCGCTGGACCCCGGCGGCGACCCGTCCTACGAGATCGTCCGGGGCATCGCGGACCCCACCCCGTACGCGGTCCCCGAGGCCGGCGCGATGCTCCACGTCCGGCGGCTGGCGGCGGGCGAGCGCACCGCGGTGCCGGACGCGCCGTACGTCTACGTCCATGTCGTGCGCGGTGCGGCACGGCTGGACGGCGTGGAGCTGGGCCCCGGCGACGCGGCCCGGATCACCGACGCGAAGGACCTGGCGGCGGTCGGAGTGAGCGAGACCGAGCTGCTCGTCTGGGAGATGGGCCAGGACCGGGCCGGCACCGGGCCGGGACCGGGCTAGGGCAGGTCGCCGAGTTCTGCGCGCACGGCGTCCGTGAAGGGCGGCCACGCCTCGACCGCCCACGGGCCGAACGCCCGGTCCGTCAGGGCCACGCAGGCCGCGCCTGTGCCGTTCCCGACCGCCCGCCCCGCGTCCGGGTCGATCCACAGGAACGTACCGGACTGCCCGAAGTGCCCGAAGGTGCGCGGCGAGGAGGACGCGCCGGTCCAGTGCGGGGACTTGGCGTCGCGGATCTCGAAGCCGAGACCCCAGTCGTTGGGGTTCTGGTGGCCGTAGCCCGGCAGCACGCCCTTGGTGCCCGGGTACTGCACGGTCATCGCCGCCGCGACCGTGCGCGGGTCCAGCAGCCGGGGTGCCTGCACCTCCGCCGCGAACCGCAGCAGGTCCGTCACGGTCGACACCCCGTCCTTCGCCGGGGACCCCTCCAGCGAGGTGTCCGCCATGCCCAGCGGCTCCAGCACCGCCTGGCGCAGGTACTCGGCGAAGGGGATGTCGGTGGCCTTCGCGAGGTGGTCGGCGAGCTGCTCGAACCCGGCGTTGGAGTACAGCCGCCGTTCGCCGGGCGCGGCCGTCACCCGGTGCTCGTCGAAGGCCAGTCCCGAGGTGTGCGCGAGCAGATGACGGACCGTCGCCCCGGGCGGCCCGGCCGGTTCGTCCAGTTCGACCGCGCCCTCCTCGTACGCGACGAGCGCGGCGTACGCGGCGAGCGGCTTGGTGACCGAGGCCAGCGGGAAGCGCCGCCCGACGGGGCCGTGCGTGCCCAGGACCGTTCCGTCGGCCCGTACGACACCCGCCGCGGCGGTGGGAACCGGCCAGTTCTCGATCAGCGCCAAGCTCTTCAACGACATGCCGTCGAGCCTAAGGGGCTCACAGGGACAGCCGCATCGAGGGGTCCGGCTCGCGGACGAGGCCCAGCGACGCGTACCGGGGCTCGGCCTCGGCGGACGTGTTGAGGTCGACCGGACTCGTGCCCGGCACGGTAACCGTCGTGATCAGGTCGCGTCCCATGGTTTTCTTACCGATTCCGCTTGCTTGGAGCGCACTCCAAGGCCATAGCGTGGAAGTCATGACGGTGTTGCAGACCACGCCCGTGACCACCGAGCAGACCACCACCCCCGCAGACGTCTGCTCCGCGCCACCACCGCGGCACCCCCGCCCCGACGGGCGGGACAGCTACACGATCAGCGAGGTCGTCGCGTTCACCGGCCTGACCGCCCACACCCTGCGCTGGTACGAGCGGATCGGGCTGATGTCCCACATCGACCGCTCGCACACCGGTCAGCGCCGCTACAGCAACCGCGACCTCGACTGGCTCGATCTCGTCGGCAAGCTGCGGCTGACCGGTATGCCGGTCGCCGACATGGTGCGGTACGCCGAGCTGGTGCGCGAGGGCGACAGCACGTACGGCGAGCGCTTCGAGCTGCTCGAGGCGACCCGGCGGGACGTCAAGGCCAGGATCGCCGAACTCCAGGACACGCTCGCCGTGCTCGACCGCAAGATCATGTTCTACTCGGACGCCACCCGCGCCCAGGCCTACGAAGCGGAGAGGACCACCGCCCGATGACCAGCCCCACCCTCCAGACCGCCCCGCTCGGCGA
Source organism: Streptomyces sp. NPDC041784 (assembly GCF_055591025.1). NCBI lineage: Bacteria > Bacillati > Actinomycetota > Actinomycetes > Kitasatosporales > Streptomycetaceae > Streptomyces > Streptomyces sp. NPDC041784. The sequence continues at coordinate 664,116 of NZ_JBVJAB010000002.1, read as the reverse complement.
CAACGGCCCCGAGGTGGGCGTCCAGGGCCTCGGCTGCATGGGCATGAGCTTTGCCTACGGCCCCTCCGACGCCGACGCGTCCCGGGCCACCCTGGAGCGCGCCCTGGAGCTGGGCGTCACCCTGTACGACACGGCCGACGCGTACGGCGCCGGCGAGAACGAGCGCTTCCTCTCCCCCTTCTTCCGTGCGCACCGCGACGAGGTCGTCATCGCCACCAAGTTCGCCCTGGCGATCCCGCCGGACGACCCGACCCGGCGGATCATCCGCAACGACGCGCCCTACATCCGGCAGGCCGTCGAGGCGAGCCTCACGCGCCTGGACGTCGACGTCGTCGACCTCTACTACATGCACCGGCGCGATCCGGCCGTGCCGATCGAGGAGAGCGTCGGCACGATGGCCGAGCTGGTCCGCGAGGGCAAGGTGAAGCACCTGGGCCTGAGCGAGGTGACGGCCGCCGAGCTGCGCGCCGCGCACGCGGTCCACCCCATCGCCGCCGTGCAGTCGGAGTGGTCGCTGTTCAGCCGGGACATCGAGGCGAAGGTGGTGCCGGCGGCCCGGGAGCTGGGCGTCACGCTCGTCCCGTACTCCCCGCTGGGCCGGGGCTTCCTCACCGGTTCCTTCGCCGACGCCGACCAGGACCTCACCGCCGACGACTACCGCCGCACCCAGCCCCGCTACACCGGCGAGAACGCCGCCGCGAACGCGGCCCTGTTGGACCCGATCCGGGCGGTGGCCGAGGCCCGTGGCGCGTCCCTGGGCCAGATCGCCCTGGCCTGGGTCCACCAGCGGGCCGCGGTGCACGGCCTCCCGGTGATCCCGATCCCGGGCACTCGGAAGCCGGGACGCGTGGAGGAGAACACGGGCGCGGTGGCGATGGAGCTGACCGAGGGGGAGCTGGCGGCGCTGGAGCCGATCGCGGCGAAGGTCGCGGGCACCCGCTACGCGGACATGACGTTCACCTCCGCCGGCCGCGAGTAGCTACAGCTCCGACAGCAGCTCCGCCTTCTTCACGGAGAACTCCTCGTCGGTGACCAGCCCGGCCCGGTGCAGTTCCCCGAGGTGCCGGATCCGTTCGGCGATGTCGGCGGGATCACGACGTGTGCCCGTGCCCGTGGCCGTGACCGCGGCCACGGGCCCCCGCGTGCGCACGGCAGCGAGGACGGCCGCGGCGAACGGCAGCGACTCGTGCACCGACCCGTACCCCAGCCCGAAGACGACCGTCGCCGGGTCCTGGTCGGCCTCGGCCGGCCGGTCCTCCCCGCGCACCAGCCGCAGATGTCCCTCGAACACCTCCGGCGACCGCCACTCCACACCGTTCAGCTCGGACACGGCGAAGCTCTGGTCGCCGGCCTTCCACTTCGCCGACGACGCTCCCGTCCAGAACCAGCGGAACCGCACGGTCCGCCCGTCGAAGGACGCCTTCGCGTCGTACGCCTTGAAGGACAGGGGCGCCTCCGGGGCCGGCACCAGGAAGCGTTCCGCCGGACCGGGGTCGGCGGTCAGCCGGGCGCGCAGCTCGTCGGCGTAGTACTCGGCGAGGACCTCCCGCTCGGCCGGCAGCACCAGCCGGTACGGGTCGCACCCGTCCTTCAGCTGTCCGGCCGCCACCTCCATGAGGGGATCGGCCCCGGGCCGTGGCTCGGCGCGCAGGACGACCGTCCCGCGCCGCCCCGGGGTGAGCGTCACCCCGGCCAGAGCCGTCAGCGGAATCCTTCGTTCACCCAGCGCGGCCAGCAGCTTGGGTGTGCGCATCCCCCGTTCGTAGCGGATGAGGACGGAGTCGGACTCGAACTCCCAGGCGGCATGAAATCCGGCCAGTACGTCACCCATGCGGCTCATCGTATGCGGGACACGCATCTACGTCCCCTCCCTGCGCGCGCCGCAATTCCTGCGTCTCTACGCGCGTCCGGCCGTCGTCGTGTCGGACAAACCCACCCGGCAGGTGTTCTCGTCCTCGGCGCACCGCACCGAGCGGTACGCGCCAGTGCCGATGTCGGCGAGGTTGCGCAGGCTGTCCGTGCCGGGCACGAAGTAGCCGCCGTGGCCCTTCGCGTCCTTGGAGGACAGAACCCGCGCGCCGAACGCGTCCGCCATCGGGTCCTCGCCGTGCCCGAGGCCGCCGACCTCGAGGTGCGGCACGTCCTGCACCCAGTCGTCGGCGTCCCGCATCGCCCAGACCTGGGCACCGGTGCCCAGCTGGGCGGCGTTCTCCACGCGCATGCCGGGGCTGCCGGCGACGGCTATGTCGGCCACCCGCTCCGGCATCCCGCGCGCGGCGACCCCGCACACCACGGAGCCGTAGCTGTGGCAGAACATCGAGACCGCCGAGGTGCCCGGCAGGGCGTGGAGCATGGCGTTCAGCCGTACGGCGCCGTTCTCGGCGCGCATCGCGGTCGCGGAGTCGATGCCGAGGCCGTCGGGGGAGGTGTAGTCCGCCCAGGCGATCACGGCCGTCCGGGTGGCGGGGCTCGCCTCCCGCTCGGCGTCGTACAGGGCCTGGGCCATGCCGACGGGGGCCGAGTACCTGCGGTTGGTGCGCTGGAAGGTGAGCAGGTCGGTGTCGACACCGGGGACGACCACGGAGACCCGCTCGGCCCCGTCGAGGTCGCCGAAGACCTCGGCGGCCCGGCCCGCGCCGTCCGGGTCGAAGGCCAGGATCTGCCGGTCGGCGGCGCGCATCGCCTCGTAGCGGTTCATGCGGCGGCCGGCCTCCTGCTGCCCGCTGGGCGAGAGTCGTTCGTCGTGCGTCCGTCTGGCCTCGACCCGGATCTGCCGGCCGAGCGCGATGCGGTTGGCCTGGTAGCGCAGCTCGACGGGCGCGCCGTTCATGTTGCCGACCGCGAGCGCGTAGTCGTGCGCGAGGTCGGTGCGCTGGGGGGCGGTCAGCGAGGCGAAGAAGCGGGTGAGCCGGGTGGGCTCGGCCTTCGGGTCCGGCAGTGCGCGACCGCCGATCCGGCCGCTCTCCCATGCGGAGAGCGAGGCTTGGAGGGCGGTGGGCTCCCGCTGCTGCCGCAGGGCGGTCCAGCCGGTGGTCGCCAGCATCACGAACACCACGGCCAGGGCGAGCAGTGCGCGCCAGACGCCGAGTTGTGGGGAGGTGTCGAAGGAAGTCACTGGGAGGACACACTAGGAGAACGGGAGTGTCTCGGGTTAATTAAGTGACGGGGATCACGTTTCGTCGGGCGTGGTGACGGACATAAACCCCTTCAGGTCTCCGCCGCGGACGCCGGTCAGGCCGTCCGCCAGTCTCCGAGCAGGGCCGGTCCCACCTGGTCCAGGTAGCGGGACGTGAGCGCGTGGATCCCCGCCAGGCTGAACTCCTCCTCCAGCAGCCACTGCCGTTCCGTCACCCGCATGACCCCGCTGAAGACCGCCACCGCCAGTCGCGGCCGCGGATCGGCGTCCAGGTCGAGCCCCTCGCGCTCCGCGATCACCCCGGCGACCGTCTCCTCGGTCTCGGTCGCGCGCCGCAGATGCGCGGCGAGCAGGACCGGCGTCGACTCGATCACCCGGTACATCCGCAGATACAGCTCCACGGGGACGACGGACTCGACGATCTCGTTGATCGAGTGCCAGCCGCTCAGCACGGCCTGGCGCAGCGCCTCCATCGGGGGCTCGTGCGGCGGGCGCACGCGGAGCGCCTCGACGAAGTGCGCCACGGTCAGCTCCTCCAGGGCGAGCGCGGCCTCCTCCTTGCCGGCGAAGTAGCGGAAGAAGGTGCGCTGCGAGACGTCGACGGCGGCGGCGATCTCGTCGACGGTGGTGCGCTCGTACCCCTGGGAGACGAACAGTTCCACGGCTGCCCGCAGCAGTGCGTCCCGGGTGCGCCGTTTCTTGCGCTCGCGCAGTCCCGGCCGGGGCGGTGACGCCGTGTCCATGGGCACTCTCACTCTCTCTTTCCACTCTTTCCCGCATCTTTTCGGCCAGAACCGAATGTCGTGACAGTTACCGACTAGTGAACTGGTTTGTCAATTGTCAGTCGCTGTCACTAGCCTCGGAGCATGACTAGTCAGACCACCATCGACACGCCCGGGCCGGGGGGCAAGGCGCCGGGAACCCCGTCGGGTCAGCCGCCCGCCACGGGGCTGCGGGGTCATCCGTGGTTCACCCTCATCACCGTCGCCGTCGGCGTCATGATGGTGGCCCTCGACGGCACCATCGTGGCCATCGCCAACCCGGCCATCGCGGACGACCTGGGCGCCACCTTCGCCGAGGTCCAGTGGATCACCAACGCCTACTTCCTCGCCCTCGCGGTCTCCCTGATCACCGCGGGCAAGCTCGGCGACCGCTTCGGTCACCGCCAGACCTTCCTGATAGGGGTGGTCGGCTTCGCCGCCGCCTCCGGTGCGATCGGGCTCAGCGACAGCATCGCGCTGGTCGTCACCTTCCGGGTCTTCCAGGGGCTGTTCGGCGCGCTGCTGATGCCGGCCGCGCTCGGCCTGCTGCGGGCCACCTTCCCGGCCGAGAAGCTCAACATGGCCATCGGTATCTGGGGCATGGTCATCGGCGCCTCCACCGCGGGCGGCCCGATCCTCGGCGGTGTCCTCGTCGAGCACGTCAACTGGCAGTCGGTGTTCTTCATCAACGTGCCGGTCGGTGTCCTCGCGCTCGCCCTGGGCGCGCTGATCCTGCTCGACCACCGCGCCGAGAACGCGCCGCGCTCCTTCGACCTGCTCGGCATCGGCCTGCTCTCGGGCGCGATGTTCTGCCTGGTCTGGGCCCTCATCAAGGCCCCGACCTGGGGCTGGGGCGACGGCAAGACCTGGGCGTTCATCCTCGGGTCCGTGCTGCTCTTCGCGGGCTTCGCGTTCTGGGAGACCAAGGTCAAGGAGCCGCTGATCCCGCTCGGACTGTTCCGGTCCGTGGCGCTGTCGGCGGGTGTGGTCCTGATGGTCCTGATGGCCATCGCCTTCATGGGCGGCCTGTTCTTCGTGACGTTCTACCTCCAGAACGTGCACGGCATGAGCCCGATCGACGCCGGTCTGCACCTCCTGCCGCTCACCGGCATGATGATCGTCGGCTCGCCGCTCGCCGGCCTGGCGATCACCAAGCTCGGCCCGCGCATCCCGCTGGCCGGCGGCATGGCGGCCACCGCGATCGCCATGTACGGCATGTCCACGCTGGAGAAGGACACCGGCAGCGGCATCATGTCCGTCTGGTTCGCCCTGCTGGGCCTCGGCCTCGCGCCGGTCATGGTCGGCGCCACCGAGGTCATCGTCGGCAACGCGCCGATCGAGCTGTCCGGTGTGGCCGGCGGTCTCCAGCAGGCCGCCATGCAGATCGGCGGCAGCCTCGGCACGGCGGTCCTGGGCGCCGTGATGGCCTCCAAGGTGGACAGCGACCTGGCGTCCAACTGGACCTCAGCGGGGCTGCCCGAACTCACCCCCGCCCAGCTGGACCAGGCCTCCGAGGCGGTCCAGGTCGGCGTGGCGCCGGTGGCGCAGGGCACGCCGGCGGAGATCGCCGCGAAGATCACCGACGTGGCGCACGACACGTTCATCTCCGGCATGAGCCTGGCGTCGCTGGTCGCGGCCGGGGTCGCGGTGGTGGCGGTGTTCGTCGCGCTCCTGACCAAGCGGGGCGAGAACGCGGAGGCGGGCGCGGGAGTGGGCCACATCTGAGCCCGTTCGGCCCGCCCCGGAGGCGAGGGAACCTGACGCCGCGTCAACGAATTTCCCCTATCAGGGTGACAACGCTAAAGGTCCCTCGCCTCCGGCACGCGCCACACGTCACAGTTAGTCAAGCCCTCCGGATGGCAGGGCGGCCAGGGCCGCGGGGGGGGGGGGGGGGGGGGGGGGGGGGGGGGGGGGGGGGGGTGGTGGGGGGGGGGGGTGGGGGGGGGGGGGGGGGGGGGGGGGGGGGGGGACCCCCCCCCCCCCAGGCCCCGCCACAGCGGGCCCTCTTCCACCGACGGCCGGTCACGACTTGACGGGACGGTCCTGCAGCGCCGCGACCTCCGCCCGCAGCGCCCGTACCTCTTCCGTCAGAGCGCGGATCGCCTCCGTCTGGGCGCGCTCCTCCACATCGTCCTTCTCGAAGCGCTCGATGAACCACGCCGCGATGTTCGCGGTCACCACACCCAGCAGCGCGATGCCGGACAGCATGAGCCCGACCGCGATCACCCGGCCCAGACCCGTGGTCGGCGCGTGGTCCCCGTAGCCGACCGTCGTCATCGTCGTGAACGACCACCACAAGGCGTCACCCAGCGTGCGGATGTTCCCGTCGGGTGACTCCCGCTCCACCGACAGCACCGCGAGCGACCCGAACATCAGCAGCCCGACGACGGCCCCGGCCACGTACGTCGTGACCCGGATCTGCGAGGCCATCCGGGCCCGCTGCCCCACGAGCAGCAGCGTCGACACCAGCCGCAGCAGCTTCAGCGGCTGGATCAGCGGCAGCAGGACCGCGCACAGGTCCATCCAGTGCGTACGGACGAACTCCCGCCGGTCAGCCGCCAGCCCCAGCCGCACCACGTAGTCCATGGCGAACGCCCCCCACACCACCCACTCGACCGCCGCGCACACCGCGGTCAGCGACCGGCCGGCCGAGGTGTCCACGATCGGTACGGCGTAGGCGACGGCGAACACCACCGCGAGAGTGAGGAGAGGCCGTTGCGTCCGCTGTTCCCACCGGGCCTGTGCCGTTCCTTGTTGCATGGTCGCATCGTAAAGAAGGAGTGAAGGGCGGTGGAGCCACAAGGCCCCACCGCCCTTCACCCGCTCAAGGAGAGCGCCGCGTCACGCGTCGCCGCCCGCCGCCCCGGGGTCCGCCGCCGCGACGTCCAGCAGCTGGTAGCGGTCGATGGCCTGCTTCAGCAGCGACCGGTCGACCTTGCCCTCCCGCGCCAGCTCGGTCAGCACGCCCACCACCACCGACTGCGCGTCGATGTGGAAGAAGCGCCGTGCCGCGCCCCGGGTGTCCGCGAAGCCGAAGCCGTCCGCGCCCAGCGACTGGTACGTGCCCGGCACCCACCGCGCGATCTGGTCCGGCACCGACCGCATCCAGTCCGACACCGCCACGAACGGCCCCTCGGCCCCGCTCAGCTTGCGCGTCACGTACGGCACCCGCTGCTCCTCCTCCGGGTGCAGCAGGTTGTGCCGCTCGGCGTCGACGGCCTCGCGGCGCAGCTCGTTCCAGGAGGTCGCGGACCAGACGTCGGCCCGTACGTTCCACTCCTCGGCGAGGATCCGCTGCGCCTCGAGCGCCCAGGGGACGGCCACGCCGGACGCGATGATCTGCGCCGGGATGGACCCCGAGGTGCCCTCGCTGAAGCGGTGGATGCCCTTGAGGATGCCCTCGACGTCCACGTTCGCGGGCTCGGCCGGGTGCTGGATCGGCTCGTTGTAGACGGTGAGGTAGTAGAAGACGTCCTCGCTGTCCGGCCCGTACATCCGGCGCAGACCGTCCTGCACGATGTGCGCGATCTCGAAGCCGAACGCCGGGTCGTACGCCACACAGCCCGGGTTCGTCGAGGCGAGCAGCTGGGAGTGGCCGTCCGCGTGCTGGAGCCCCTCACCGGTCAGGGTCGTACGGCCGGCGGTCGCGCCCAGGACGAAACCGCGCGCCAGCTGGTCGGACATCTGCCAGAACTGGTCGCCGGTGCGCTGGAAACCGAACATCGAGTAGAAGACATAGACGGGGATCAGCGGCTCGCCGTGCGTGGCGTACGCCGAACCCGCCGCGATCAGGGACGCCGTGCAGCCGGCCTCGCTGATGCCGTCGTGCAGCATCTGGCCCGTCGGCGACTCCTTGTACGCCAGCAGCAGGTCCCGGTCCACGGCCTCGTACTGCTGGCCCAGCGGGTTGTAGATCTTCGCGCTCGGGAAGAAGGAGTCCATGCCGAACGTGCGGTACTCGTCCGGCGCGATCAGCACGAACCGCTTGCCCAGCTCCTTGTCCCGCATGAGGTCCTTGAGCAGCCGGACAAAGGCCATGGTCGTCGCGATGGACTGCTGGCCCGAGCCCTTCTTCACAGTCGCGTACGTCTTGTCGTCCGGCAGCGCGAGCGGCTGGGAGCGCACGACGCGCGTCGGGACGTAACCGCCCAAACCCTTGCGCCGGTCGTGCATGTACTGGAGCTCCTCCGAGTCCCGCCCCGGGTGGTAGTACGGCGGCAGGCCGGACTCCAGCTCCCTGTCGGAGATCGGCAGGTGGAGGCGGTCGCGGAAGCCCTTGAGGTCGGCGACCGTCAGCTTCTTCATCTGGTGCGTGGCGTTGCGGCCCTCGAAGTTCGGGCCCAGGGTCCAGCCCTTGACCGTCTTGGCCAGGATGACCGTCGGCTGGCCGGTGTGCTCCACGGCCGCCTTGAACGCCGCGTAGATCTTCTTGTGGTCGTGACCACCGCGCCCCAGGTGCAGGATCTGGTCGTCGGTCATGCCCGCGACCATCGCGCGCAGCCGCTGGTCGTCCCCGAAGAAGTGGTCGCGGATGTACGCGCCGGACTCGGTGGCGTACGTCTGGAACTGGCCGTCCGGCGTGGTGTTCATCTTGTTGACCAGGATGCCGTCGCGGTCCTGCGCGAGCAGCGGGTCCCAGGTCCGGTCCCAGATCAGCTTGATCACGTTCCAGCCGGCGCCCCGGAAGACCGACTCCAGCTCCTGGATGACCTTGCCGTTGCCGCGCACCGGGCCGTCGAGCCGCTGGAGGTTGCAGTTGACCACGAAGGTCAGGTTGTCCAGGCCCTCACGGGCGGCGATGGTCAGCTGGCCCAGCGACTCGGGCTCGTCCATCTCGCCGTCGCCGAGGAACGCCCACACGTGCGACTTCGAGGTGTCGGCGATCTCGCGCGCGTGCATGTAGCGGTTCATCCGCGCCTGGTAGATCGCGCCGATCGGCCCGAGGCCCATCGACACCGTCGGGAACTCCCAGAAGTCCGGCATCAACCGCGGATGCGGGTACGAGGACAGTCCGTACGGCGCTTTCGACTTCTCCTGGCGGAACGCGTCCAGGTTCTGTTCACTCAGCCGGTCCAGCAGGAACGCGCGCGCGTAGATGCCCGGGGAGGCGTGCCCCTGGAAGAAGACCTGGTCGCCGCCGTCGCCCTCGTCCTTGCCGCGGAAGAAGTGGTTGAAGCCCACGTCGTAGAGGGACGCGGAGGACGCGAAGGTGGCGATGTGGCCGCCGACACCGATGCCGGGCCGCTGGGCCCTGGACACCATGACGGCCGCGTTCCAGCGGGTCGCGTTGAGGATCCGGCGCTCGATCTCCTCGTTGCCCGGGAAGAACGGCTCGGCCCTGGTGGGGATGGTGTTGACGTAGTCCGTGCTGCGCATCTCGGGCACGGCCACGCGCTTCTCGCGGGCCCGCTCGATCAGGCGCAGCATGAGATAGCGGGCCCGCTCCCGGCCGCGTTCGTCGATCGCGGCGTCGAGGGAGTCGAGCCACTCCTGGGTTTCCTCGGGATCGAAGTCAGGAACCTGACTCGGAAGGCCGCCAATGATGATCGGGTTGCGATCGGATCCGGAAGCCACGCTGTTCCCTACTCTCGCTGTTCACCAGTATCTGCACCGCCACCATCGTGTACCTCGGGGACGGAAACGTCATCTCTACCCCGAGGTAACCAGTACCCGTTCGAATCTCGTACCCTTGGATGGTTCTCAAATACGCAAACAGGGCAGATAGGTGTGGTGTGTGTCACCATCCATCCCGATCTCGTGCCTGGAGTTGCGTCGACACGGCCAGGATCGTCACCGTTTCGGCGGTCTGAACCGCCGGGTACTTGCGCGATCCGTCCCGCCCGTGTGGACTACGGCCAATGCTTCGCGCACGCGCGTGGCTGAGTTATTCCCAAGACATGATCAGGAGGCAACCCGTGAGCGCGACCGCGGACCACGCGGAGGAGCGGACGAGCCCTGCCGTCAGGCTGGGGTTCCAGCCCGAGCAGGTGGTCCAGGAGATCGGCTACGACGACGACGTCGATCAGGAGCTCCGCGAGTCCATCGAGGAAGTCATCGGCAGCGACCTGGTGGACGAGGAGTACGACGACGTGGCCGACGCCGTCGTGCTGTGGTTCCGCGACGATGACGGCGACCTGACGGATGCGCTGGTGGACGCCACCACGTACATCGAAGAAGGCGGCTCGATCCTCCTCCTCACGCCGAAGACCGGCCGGGACGGATACGTGGAACCGAGCGACATCTCGGAAGCCGCGACCACGGCAGGTCTGTCGGCGAGCAAGAGCGTCAGTGTGGGCAAGGACTGGAGCGGCAGCCGGCTGGTGACGCCCAAGGCCGCCAAGTCCAAGAAGTGACGCCCGAGGCCGCCACGTCCGACAAGTGACGTGACCGCACCGGCGTACGGGCCGGGCCGCTTGGCTCGGCCCGTCCGCCGGTTCCCGGGGATCGCTGCGTAGGGTGGTGTCACCCAGACAGCCCCACCGAAGGGACATCCCCGCGATGGCGATCCAGGTCGGCGACAAGGCCCCCGACTTCGAGCTCAAGGACAACCACGGCCGGGCCGTGCGGCTCTCCGACTTCCGGGGCAGCAAGAACGTCGTCCTGCTCTTCTACCCCTTCGCCTTCACCGGCGTGTGCACCGGAGAGCTGTGCGAGGTGCGCGACAACCTGCCGAAGTTCTCCGACCGCGACACCCAGGTGCTCGCCGTCTCCAACGACTCCATCCACACCCTGCGCGTCTTCGCCGAGCAGGAGGGCCTGGAGTACCCGCTGCTCAGCGACTTCTGGCCGCACGGCGAGGTCTCCCGCGCGTACGGCGTCTTCGCCGAGGACAAGGGCTGCGCGGTGCGCGGCACCTTCGTCATCGACAAGGAGGGCCTGGTGCGCTGGACCGTCCTCAACGCCCTCCCCGACGCCCGTGACCTCGGCGACTACGTCACGGCACTCGACGCGCTCTGACCCCTTTCGTTCCCCGGATCCGGGGACGGCGGCCCCCGGCACATGCCCGGGACGCCCCGGGGATGCCCCAGGATTTGCCGACACCTGTGATTCTTCGGCTCCAGGGCCTGCGAGGGGCGGGAACCCGTAACTAGGATCGACACGTTGATCCGATATCCAACGCACTACGGGGCGTCCCGCCCCTGGACACCAATGGAGGACTCGTGGGAGTCAGCCTCAGCAAGGGCGGCAACGTATCGCTGACCAAGGAGGCCCCCGGCCTCACCGCGGTCATCGTCGGTCTGGGGTGGGACATCCGCACCACGACCGGCACCGACTTCGACCTGGACGCGAGCGCGCTGCTGCTGAACAACTCCGGCAAGGTCGGCAGCGACGCCAACTTCGTGTTCTTCAACAACCTCAAGAGCCCCGACGGCTCCGTCGAGCACACCGGTGACAACCTCACGGGTGAGGGCGAGGGCGACGACGAGCAGATCAAGATCAACCTGGCCGGTGTCCCGGCCGACATCGAGAAGATCGTCTTCCCGGTCTCGATCTACGACGCCGAGAACCGCCAGCAGTCCTTCGGCCAGGTCCGCAACGCGTTCATCCGCGTGGTGAACCAGGCCGGCGGCACCGAGATCGCCCGCTACGACCTGAGCGAGGACGCCTCGACGGAGACCGCCATGGTCTTCGGCGAGCTGTACCGCCACGGCGCGGAGTGGAAGTTCCGCGCCATCGGCCAGGGCTACGCGTCGGGCCTGCGCGGCATCGCCCAGGACTTCGGCGTCAACGTCTGACACCCGGCGCTCTCACACGCCCGGCGCCGTTCCGTTTGCGCACGGCGCCGGGCGCGCAGGACAAGGGAGAAGTCGTGCGACGCGGGGCGCAGGACATCGGGAAGTACCGTCTCGGGGAGGGACCAGCATCATGGGCGTCACGCTCGCCAAGGGAGGCAATGTCTCCCTGTCCAAGGCCGCGCCGAACCTCACTCAGGTGATGGTCGGGCTCGGCTGGGACGCGCGCTCCACCACCGGAGCCCCCTTCGACCTCGACGCCAGCGCGCTGCTGTGCACCGGCGGCCGGGTCCTCGGGGACGAGTGGTTCGTCTTCTACAACCAGCTCAAGAGCCCGGACGGCTCGGTGGAGCACACCGGTGACAACCTCACCGGCGAGGGCGACGGCGACGACGAGTCGCTCATCGTCGACCTCCCCAAGGTGCCCACCCACTGCGACAAGATCGTCTTCCCGGTCTCCATCCACATGGCCGACGAGCGCGGCCAGACCTTCGGCCAGGTCTCCAACGCGTTCATCCGCGTCGTCAACCAGGCCGACGGCCAGGAACTCGCCCGCTACGACCTGAGCGAGGACGCCAGCACCGAGACGGCGATGATCTTCGGCGAGCTCTACCGGTACCAGGGCGAATGGAAGTTCCGCGCTGTGGGCCAGGGGTACGCGTCAGGGCTCCGGGGCATCGCTCTAGACTTCGGAGTCAATGTTTCGTAAAGCCGAGTACGGCGCGGGGGAGTCCCGCCCTCGGACCTTCGTCCGGGGGGACCCCGAACACAGGATTGGGTAGCCAGTGGTTCTGAAAACCTTCGGCTGGTCGTTCGCGGTCACCGCGCTCGGCCTGGTCGCAGCGGTCTTCTACGGGGGGTGGGAGGCCTTCGGCATCGTGGCGATCCTCTCCGTCCTCGAGATCTCGCTGTCCTTCGACAACGCGGTGGTCAACGCCGGAATCCTGAAGAAGATGAGTGCCTTCTGGCAGAAGATCTTCCTCACCATCGGTGTGCTCATCGCGGTCTTCGGTATGCGGCTGGTCTTCCCCGTCGTGATCGTCGCGATCAGCGCCAAGATCGGGCCGATCGACGCGGTCGACCTCGCGCTCAACGACAAGGACCAGTACCAGGAACTGGTGACCGACGCCCACCCGTCGATCGCCGCCTTCGGTGGCATGTTCCTGCTCATGATCTTCCTCGACTTCATCTTCGAGGACCGTGACATCAAGTGGCTCGGCTGGCTGGAGCGCCCGCTCGCCAAGCTCGGCAAGGTCGACATGCTGTCGGTCTGCATCGCCCTGATCGTCCTGATGATCACCTCGATGACCTTCGCGACCCACGCCCACCAGCACGGCGGCACCCACGTCGACAAGGCGCAGACGGTCCTCATCTCCGGCGTCGCCGGCCTGATCACCTACATGATCGTCGGCGGACTCTCCGGTTACTTCGAGGGCAAACTCGAGGAAGAGGAGGAACGCGAGCACGAGGAGGAGGAAGAGGCCAGGCGGACCGGCAAGAAGAAGCCGGCCATCGTCCTCGTCGGCCAGGCCGCGTTCTTCATGTTCCTCTACCTCGAGGTACTGGACGCTTCCTTCTCCTTCGACGGTGTGATCGGCGCCTTCGCCATCACCAACGACATCGTCCTGATGGCGCTGGGCCTCGGCATCGGCGCGATGTACGTCCGGTCGCTCACGGTCTACCTGGTCCGCCAGGGCACCCTCGACGACTACGTCTACCTGGAGCACGGCGCCCACTACGCGATCGGCGCCCTCGCCGTGCTCCTGCTCGTCACCATCCAGTACGAGATCCACGAGGTCATCACCGGTCTCGTCGGCGTCATCCTGATCGCCTGGTCCTTCTGGTCCTCCGTGCGCCGCAACCGCGCGCTGGCGGCCGCGGAGGGAAAAGCCCACGGCTCGGACGAGAAGACTGAGGTCTCGTCCGGGGTGTGATCACCTTCGCGGTGAGGAACGCTCTTGTGCGGGGCGGTCGTCGAGGAGATGTCCTCCGCGGCCGCCCCGCCGGTCTATTCAGTGGCAGCCGACGTGGGGGGCGGGAATGGGTTTCTTCGACGGGCTCTTGGGCAGCCGCACGGCCGACTTCGACTCCGGCAGCGCGGCCAGCAACGCGATCGAACTGACCAAACGGCATCATCAGGTCTCCCTCACCAAGCAGGGCGCGGCCACCGGAAACCTGCGGGTCAACCTGACCTGGCGGATGCGGACGTCCGACATCGGCGGACCGCAGCGGGAGAGCCTGCTGCGCCACCCCTTCAAGGCGCTGCGGCCCCCGGAGGTGCTGGGCCACAGCCAGAGCATGGTCAACGTCGACCTCGACCTCGGCTGTCTGTACGAGCTGGCCGACGGGACCAAGGGCGTCGTCCAGCCGCTGGGCGGGCTGCTCGGGGACGTGAACGCCGCGCCGTACGTCAAGCTCAGCGGCGACGACCGGTTCGGCTCGGCGTCCGGCGAGACGATGTACGTCAACCTCGACCACCGGGACGACATCAAGCGGCTGCTGGTCTTCGTCTACATCTACGACCAGACGCCGGCGTTCGACCGTACGCACGCGATCGTGACGCTGTACCCGAGCAACGGGCCGCGGATCGAGATAGGCCTCGACGAGCGGCACCCCCAGGCGCGCTCGTGTGCGGTCGTGATGATCGAGAACGTGAAGGGCGAGCTGATCGTGCGCCGGGAGGTGCGGTTCGTCTACGGGTTCCAGGGGGAGCTGGACCGGCTGTACGGATGGGGACTGCAGTGGGGGCGGGGCTACAAGACGAAGGTCGAGAAGTAGCCCCGCGGCGTCCCGGCGGCCCGTACCGCCCGGCCGGCTGCCCGGCCGACCGCCCCGCCTACCGCCCGATGAACTGCGGCCCCTGCGGCGGCATCCGGAAGGGGCCGTCCGGATAGCCGTAGCCGTGCGTCGGCAGGTTGGGCGGGTAGCCGTACGCCGGCTGCTGGGGCACGGCCGACGTCGGCTGTTCCGGCGGCAGGGGCTGGGAGAGGCTCGGGGTCGGCGGGAGCGGGGCCGGGGTGGGGTCCGAGGAGGCCGCCGCCTCCTCCGATTCGTCCACCGAGATGCCGAAGTCCGTCGCCAGGCCCTTGAGACCGTTGGAGTAGCCCTCGCCGAGCGCGCGGAACTTCCAGCCCTCGCCCCGGCGGTACAGTTCGCCGCAGATCAGGGCGGTCTCCTCGCCGGTCTCCGGGCGGATGTCGAAGGTCGCCAGCGGCTCGCCGTCGGTGGCCGCGTCGTACAGCAGGATGGTGAGGGCGCGTACGCGGTCGAAGGTGACGCCGTCCGCCGAAGCGACCAGGAGAATCTGACTGACGCCGGGCTCGACACCGGTCAGATCTGTCTGGATGGTGTCGGTGAGGCCCTCGGCGACCCGCTTCTTGCCGAGCCGCCAGACCTTCCCGGAAGGGTGCCGGGGCTGGTTGTAGAAGACGAAGTCCTCGTCGGAGCGCACACGACCGTCGGGGCCGAGGAGCAGTGCCGAGGCGTCGACGTCCGGGACCCCCTGCCCGGGTGTCCAGCGCAGCACGGCGCGCACCGTGGTGGACTTGAGCGGGACGTTGGACCCCTTCAGCATCGCGTGCGTCATGCGGTCATCCTGCCCTCTCGGTCCTGATCACGACAACGCGGGGGTACGGCACCCCCACACAGGCGAGTTACCTGAAATTCATGCCCGGGGGGAACCCCCGACATGGACTTCTACGTACTATTACCGGCCACCTCTTTCTCAATCCACAGTCTTACCGTGCGTCACGGGGGAGATTTATGCGTCATTTCGGGCACCTCACCCCTGAGGTGCGGCAGCGACTGTTCTTCCGCGAGCCGTGCGTGTTCGACACGGACTCCCCCGCCCGGCTGCTCGCCGCTGCCCTGGGCGCCACGCTCTACAGCCCCGCGACCAGGCCCCGGCTGGCCGACGACATCGTCAAGCAGACCGGACGCGGCGTGATCTCCATGGTGCTGTGCCTGGAGGACTCCATCGGCGACGACGACGTGGTGGCGGGCGAGGAGAACCTCGTCCGGCAGTTCGCCGACCTCGCGAGCCGTACGGACGTGGAGCGGCCGCTGCTGTTCATCCGCGTGCGCACGCCCGAGCAGATCCCCGACCTGGTCCGCCGCCTCGGCCCGCACACGGAGCTGCTGAGCGGGTTCGTGTTCCCGAAGTTCACCGAGGAGCGCGGCATCCCGTTCCTGGAGGCCCTCGCGATCGCCGAGAGCGCGAGCGGGCGCCGGCTGTTCGGCATGCCCGTCCTGGAGACGCCCGAGCTGATGTACCGGGAGTCCCGGGTGGACGCCCTGGAGGGCATCGCCCGGGCCGTGGACAAGTACCGGGGCCGGGTGCTCGCGCTGCGCCTCGGCGTCACCGACTTCTGCTCCTCCTACGGCCTGCGCCGGGCGCCCGACATGACGGCGTACGACGTCCAGATCGTCGCCTCCGTGATCGCCGACGTGGTGAACATGCTGGGCCGCGCCGACGGCACCGGGTTCACGGTGACCGGCCCGGTGTGGGAGTACTTCCGGGTTCCCGAGCGCATGTTCAAGCCGATGCTGCGGCACAGTCCCTTCCTGGAGGGGCAGGCCGTGGAGCTGCGCGAGAGACTGATCGAGCACGCGATGGACGGGCTGCTGCGCGAGATCTCCCTCGACCACGCCAACGGCCTGCTGGGCAAGACCTGCATCCATCCCTCGCACGTACCGGCCGTGCACGCGCTGTCCGTCGTCAGTCACGAGGAGTACAGCGACGCGGTGGACATCCTGCGGCCGGAACGCGGCGGTGGGGGTGTTCTCAGGTCGCAGTACACGAACAAGATGAACGAGGTGAAGCCGCACCGCGCGTGGGCCGAGCGGACCATGCTGCGGGCGGAGGTCTTCGGCGTGGCCAACGAGGACGTCAGCTTCGTCGACCTGCTTGCGGCCGGCATTCCCGGCTGAACACACCTCACGATCTAGGGACGCATGAGAAACGCAGTGAACAACGGGGTCTGGTCCGGGACCTGGGTCGCCGAGCGACTCGGACTGGAACTGGTGGGCGACGACGCGCTGAAGGGCATGCTGGGGCTGGCCCTGCGCCGCAACCCCAAGCGGGCGCACCTGCTGGTCTCCCACGTGCTGGGCAAGCACGTCCCGCAGTCCCCGTCCGTGGTCTACGGCCACGGCTTCGCCCTCGGCCGCCGGGTGCGGGAGCTGCTCGGCCCCGAGCGGGCGGCCGAGGCGGTCGTCCTGGGGTACGCGGAGACGGCCACCGGCCTCGGCCACTCCGTCGCCGACGGCCTGGGCACCGCCCCCTATCTGCACTCCACCCGCCGTCCGGTCGCCGGCGTCGCACAGGCGGGCGGCTTCGAGGAGTCCCACTCCCACGCCACCTCCCATCTGCTGCTGCCGGAGGACCCGGCGCTGCTGGTCGGTGACGGCCCGCTGGTCCTCGTCGACGACGAGTTCTCCACCGGCAACACCGTCCTGAACACCATCCGTGACCTGCACGAGCGCTATCCGCGCCGGCGGTACGTGGTGGTCGCCCTGGTCGACATGCGCTCCGCGGCCGACGCCGGACGCCTGGACGACTTCGCCCGGGAGATCGGCGCCCGGGTCGACCTGGTCGCGGCCGCCGCCGGGACCGTACGGCTGCCGGAGGGGGTGCTGGAGAAGGGGCAGGAGCTGGTCGGCCGGTACGAGCGGACGGAGGTGGCCGCGCCCCGGTCGTCCCGCGGCCGCGTCGAGCGGGTCGACCTCGGCTGGCCGCACGGCCTCCCTGACGGCGGCCGCCACGGCTTCACCCCCGCACACCGCGACCGCCTGGACGCCGCGCTGCCCGCGATGGCCGCCCGCCTGGCGGAGGCCATACCCGAGGACGCCACGCGCGTCCTCATACTCGGCTTCGAGGAGCTGATGTACGCGCCGCTGCGGCTCGCCCGGGAGCTGGAGCAGCTGGTGGGCGCCGAGATCCGCTACTCCACGACCACCCGCTCGCCCGTCCTCGCGGTCGACGACCCCGGCTACGCGATCCGCAGCCGAATCGTCTTCCCGGCGCACGACGACCCGGCCGACGGACCCGGCGAGCGCTATGCCTACAACGTCGCCGGCGCGGGTTTCGACGCCGTCGTCGCCGTCGTGGACTCCACGGCCGACACCGGGGCGCTGCACGCCCCCGACGGCCTGCTGTCCCAGCTCGCCGCGCACACCCCGCACGTGGTCCTCGCGGTCGTGCCGTCGTACGTCCCCGAGCCGCTGTACGTACCCGAAAGGCCCGCCATGCTGCCCGAGCCCCTCCGCGGCCCCGCCTTCTCCTCGTACGCGCCCGAGGAGGTCGGCTGGCTGCTCCAGGACCTCTCGGACGTGACGCTGGAGGCGCCGACCGAGGAGCGGGAGGAGGCCATCCAGAGCGGCGGCGCGCACTACGCCGAGTCGCTGCCGGTGGAGTACCAGCCCAGCGAGCACTACCAGGAGCTGTTCCACGCGGCCCTGGAGACCTCGGCGGCACGCATCGCGCAGGCCGTCGGCGTCGTGACCGAGACGGTGATCGCCGAACTCCCCCTGCGCCGAAAGCGCGGGGGGACCCCCACCCCGCGCCCCGTGCTCGTCTCGCTGGCCCGCGCCGGTACCCCGGTCGGGGTGCTGATGCGCCGCTGGGCGCAGTTCCGGCACGGCGTGGACCTGCCGCACTACGCCGTGTCGATCGTGCGCGGCCGGGGCATCGACGCCAACGCGCTGCGCTGGCTGGCCGCCCACCACGACCCGCGCGACGTCGTCTTCGTCGACGGTTGGACCGGCAAGGGCGCCATCACCCGGGAGCTGGCCGCGGCGATCGAGGAGTTCGAGGCGGCGGGCGGTGCGGCCGGGTTCGACGCGGAGATCGCGGTGCTGGCCGACCCGGGCTCGTGCGTGCGGACGTACGGCACCCGGGAGGACTTCCTGATCCCCTCCGCGTGCCTCAACTCGACCGTCTCGGGGCTGATATCGCGGACCGTGCTCCGCGCCGACCTGGTCGGGCCGGACGACTTCCACGGCGCGAAGTTCTACCGCGAGCTGGCTGGCGCGGATGTCTCCGTGGCCTTCCTGGACGCCGTCTCCGCCCGCTTCGGCGAGGTCGCGGACGCCGTGGACGGCGCGGTGAAGGAGCTGCTCGCCGCCGACCGCACGCCGACCTGGGAGGGCTGGGCGGCCGTCGAGCGGATCAGCAAGGAGTACGGCATCCACGACGTGAACCTGGTCAAGCCCGGCGTCGGCGAGACCACCCGGGTGCTGCTGCGGCGGGTGCCCTGGAAGATCCTGGCGCGGGCCGGGGCGGGCGCCGACCTGGACCACGTACGGCTGCTCGCGCGGCAGCGAGGCGTTCCGGTGGAGGAGGTCGGCGATCTGCCGTACACCTGTGTCGGGCTGATCCATCCCCAGTACACGCGCGGGGCGACCGGCGCCGACGGCAAGGCGGTGGCGGTCTGATGCCGGTACTGGTGGCGAGCGACCTCGACCGTACGCTCATCTATTCGGCCGGCGCGCTGGCGCTGACCATGCCGGACGCGCGGGCGCCCCGGCTGCTCTGCGTCGAGGTGCACGAGAGCCGTCCGCTGTCGTTCATGACGGAGACGGCGGCCGGGCTGCTGACCGACCTCGGGGACGCGGCGGTGTTCGTGCCGACGACCACCCGCACCCGCAAGCAGTACCTGCGGATCAATCTCCCCGGACCCGCCCCGACGTACGCGATCTGCGCGAACGGCGGGCACATCCTGGTCGACGGGGTCTCCGACCCGGACTGGCACGCGGGCGTGAGCGCGCGGCTGGCCGAGGAGTGCGCGCCGCTCGAGGAGGTCCGGGAGCACCTGGAGCGGACCGCCGACCCGCTGTGGCTGCGCAAGCACCGGATCGCCGAGGACCTCTTCGCCTACCTCGTGGTGGAGCGCGAGCTGCTGCCGGAGGAGTGGGTGAAGGAGCTGGCGGCCTGGGCGGAGAACCGGGGCTGGACGGTGTCGCTCCAGGGCCGCAAGATCTACGCCGTGCCGAAGCCGCTCACCAAGGGCGCGGCCGTGCGCGAGGTGGCCCGGCGCACCGGCGCCGTGCTGACGCTGGCCGCCGGTGACTCCCTCCTCGACGCCGACCTGCTGCTCGCGGGCGACCTCGGCTGGCGGCCGGGCCACGGCGAGCTGGCCGACACCGAGTTCACCGCTCCCGGCCTGACCGCCCTGCCCGAGCGGGGCGTCCTGGCGGGGGAACGGATCCTGCGGGAGTTCCTGAGGACGTCCCGGGCACCCCGGTAGGGCTTGTGGGGCTGCTGGGCCGTAGGGTCGTAGGGCTTGTCGGGCCTGTCCGGTGGACAGGCCCGACAGTCTCAGGAGCAGCAGCCTCCGCCGCAGCAGCCGCCTCCGCCTCCGCCGCCCGACCGGGGCGCGGGGGCGGACGCCGTGCCGCCCACGGCGACGGTTGAGAGCAGTTTCACAGTGTCCGCATGGCCTGCCGGGCAGTCGGCGGGGGCGGCCGAATCCGCCATGGGACGGCTCAGTTCGAAAGTGTCGCCGCAGGTCCGGCAGCGGTACTCGTAGCGAGGCATGGCCATAGGCTAATGCCCCTACACCCGGACAGGTCTCCCATAGTTTCGACTGTGTTCACTTCTGTCGATTTCTTATGTGGAGAATTTGCGAAGAGCGCTGGTAATTTGAGGGTGCCGCGATGAACCGCGAGGTCGGGGGGATTCAGGGTTTGCAGCCGCGTCCACGGCAACCATGTCAGACCCTCGTACGTCTGTACGTCTGCCTGTGCGAGCAATACGAAGTGCGGAGGGAGACGCGTAGTGACTCAGGGGGGGCGGGGGGAGGAGCCCCAGGAGCCGGACGCCACCATGCAGCTGAAGGTGCCTGCCTCTTTTCGGGCGGACGAGACCATGCAGTTGCGCGTGTCGGATATACCAGACATACCCGAAAATCGGGAAAAGGCATCCCGGTCGGACGAGTCGCAGAAGTCGGGAAATTCCGACGCGTCGGAGAAAGCGGCCCGATCGGGAAATCGACGTAAGGCACCCCGCGCCTCCCTCCTCGTCCGGCTCTCCGCCGCCCTCGGCCCCCGGCTGGCCCCGCTCCTCGTGGTCCTGGCCCCCTACGCGGCCCGGCTCGCCCCGTACGCCCGCAAACTGCGCCCGCTCTATCCGCGCCCGGGCCACACCGGCTGGCGGCGCTGGATACCCTCCTGGCGGCAGTGCCTGGGGGGCTTCTTCGCGTCCATGGGCCTGACGAGCATGTTCCTCGTGGTCGCCTACGCGGCCACCGACATCCCGGACAACCTCAACACGTACGCCACCCAGCAGGACAACGTGTACTTCTGGGCCGACGGGACGCCCATGGCCCGTACCGGCTGGGTGCAGCGGCAGGCGATGCCGCTCAAGGACATCCCCGAGGACGTCCGCTGGGCGGTCCTCGCGGCCGAGAACGCGAGCTTCTACAGCGACCCCGGCATCTCGCTCAAGGGCATCAGCCGCGCCCTGTTCCGCACCCTCGGCCAGGGCGACACCCAGGGTGGCTCCACGATCACCCAGCAGTACGTCAAGAACGTCTACCTGAACCAGAACCAGACGCTCAGCCGCAAGTTCACCGAGGCGATGATCTCCCTCAAGCTGGACAACCAGATGAGCAAGGACGACATCCTCGAGGGCTACCTCAACACCAGCTGGTTCGGCCGCGGCACCTACGGCATCCAGCGCGCCGCCCAGGCCTACTACGGCAAGGACGTCAGCGAGCTGAACGCCAGCGAGGCCGCGTTCCTCGCCTCGCTCCTCAAGGGCGCGGGCCTCTACGACCCGACCCTCAGCTCCGCCAACCGCGCCCGCGCCACCGAGCGCTGGACCTGGACCCTGGACCGGATGGTCGAGATCGGCAAGTTGTCCAAGGCCGAGCGCGCCTCGTACAAGAAGTTCCCCGAGCCGCTGAAGAGCAACCCGCTCTACGACACCGGTGAGCAGAGCGACTACCTGGTCGAGCTCGCCTCCCAGTACGCCAAGAAATCGGCCGGCATCTCCGACAAGGACTTCGACCTCGGCGGCTACCAGATCTACACGACCTTCGACAAGACGCGCGAGGACCAGCTCACCGAGGCCGTCACCAAGGCCCGCGAGAAGGCGCTCAAGGACGACCCGAAGAAGGCGAAGACCGCCCACTACGGCGCCGCCTCGGTGGACACCGACGGACGGATCCTGGCCGTCTACGGCGGCCCCGACCACCGTACGCAGGGCTACAACGAGTCCAACGCCACCACCGTCCCGGCCGGGACCGCCTTCACGCCCTTCGTGTACGCGGCCGGGCTGGAGAACGGCGTCCACAAGACCCGCGACGGGGACACCACGCCCGTCACCGGGGAGTCGCTCTACAACGGTGACAACAAGGTGCCGGTGACCACCCCCGAGGGCCCCTACTGGGACCGCAGCGGCAAGAAGGTCGCCGCCGAGAACGACGGGGAGCGGTCCTACGGGCAGATCTCCCTGCACCGGGCCATGGAGCTGTCGGTGAACACGCCGTTCATGCAGCTCGGCATGGACACCGGACTGGACGTGGTACGCAAGACCGCGGAGGACTCCGGCTTCCTGTCCTCCAGCATCGGCGCCCAGGTGCCCGCGCTGTCCCTGGGCAGCTCCACGCCCAGCGCGATCCGGATGGCGAGCGGCTACTCCACCTTCGCCGCGGACGGCAAGCACACCGAGCCGTACTCGGTACGGAAGATCACCAAGAACGGCACCAAGGTCGTCCTGGACACCCCCGCGGCCCGGCGCGCGGTCGGCGCGGACGTGGCCCGGGAGGTCAGCTCCGCGCTCGCCGACAACTTCCGCGCCTCCCACCCGTCCGACGTGCCCGCCGGACAGCAGACGGCAGGGCAGTCCGGGGCCGACTCGGCCGAAGTGGCCGGAAAGGTCGGGACCACCCCCAACGACACGGCAGCCTGGTACGTGGGTACCGCCAAGGCCGTGTCCACGGCGGTCGTCGTCTACCGCATCGACCTCACCAAGAGTCTTGAACCGCTTCCACTGGAGGGCATCGCCGGCCCGACCGACGACAGCGTCCCGTACGGCATCTGGTCAGGTGCCATGAGCCCGCTCGGCTGACCGACGAGCAGGCCCCGTGTCCCCAACTTCCGGAGAATGAGCAGCACATGAAGTCACCGTCGGGCCGCCGCCGCAAGGCCCCGGCACAACGCCGCCCCGCGGCCGCGCACCCCGGGTTCCTGACCCTGGCGGCGCTCCTCGTCGTCGCCTCCCTGGTGGGCGGCTACCTGGTGCTCAACCGCACGGCCAACACCGCGCCGACCGCGTCCTCGGGGGAGAGCAAGAAGGACTCGGCGAAGGCCAGCAAGGAGCCGGAGTGGGACGGCAAGACCCACGTCCTGGGGGACGGCTCCACCTCGTACACGGGGCCGCAGACGGACCAGCTGAAGCCGGTGCCGCTCAAGCCCGGTGAGAAGCCTCCCCAGTTCGTGGTCTTCTCCTGGGACGGCGCCCTGAGCGGCGACGACGAGCTCTTCGCGCACTACCGGGACATGGCCAAGCAGTACAACGCCCACATGACCTTCTTCCTCACGGGCATCTACCTGCTGCCCAAGAGCAAGAAGGACCTGTACTCCCCGCCGATGCACTCCAAGGGCGCGGCGGCGATCAGCTTCCCCACCGACGAGCACATCCGCACCACGCTGGAGCAGCTCGGCAAGGCGTGGGAGGAGGGCAACGAGATAGGCACCCACTTCAACGGGCACTTCTGCGGCGCCAAGGGCGGCGGCGAGTGGAGCGTCGAGCAGTGGAAGAGCGAGATCGACCAGTTCTTCTCCATCACCGAGAACTGGAAGACCAACACCGGCTACACGGACCTGGACCCGCTGCCCTTCGACTTCAAGAAGGAGGTCACCGGCGGCCGGGCGCCCTGCCTGGAGGGCCAGGAGAACCTGCTGAAGGCCGCCAAGAGCTACGGCTGGCGCTACGACGCCTCCTCCGCGGGCGACTTCCAGATCTGGCCGACGAAGAAGAACGGCCTCTGGGACTTCCCGCTCCAGGGGCTCCCGTACGACGGCGGCGACATCCAGGCCCTGTCCATGGACTTCAACTTCCTCTACAACCAGACCGGCGGCTCGACCGAGGGCGACCCCGCCAAGTACCCCGAGTGGCAGCAGGCGACCATCGACGCCTACATGGCGGGCTTCAACCGCGTCTACTACGGCAGCCGGGCCCCGCTGTTCATCGGCAACCACTTCGAGCAGTGGAACGGCGGCATCTACATGAACGCCGTCGACCACGTCATCGAGAACGTGTGCACCAAGAAGGACGTCAAGTGCGTGTCCTTCAAGGAACTGGCCGACTGGATGGACGTCCAGACGCCCGCCACGCTGGAGCGGCTGCGCACCCTGGACCCGGCGCAGAACCCGGACTGGTCGACCGTCGTGAAGTGACGGCCGCCGTCCGAAGCGAGTGCGGTCGACCGTCCGAAGCGAGTGCGGTCGACCGCTCGGAGGGACGTGCGGTCGACCGCCTGGAGTGACGTGCGGACCGTCCGAAGTGCCGTACGGGGGCCGGGCGGTGGCCGACGGGCGAACGTGCGATGGCCCGTGGAGCGGGCGTTGGCGTAACCAAACCTCAACCGCATCCCCCTTCACAGGAGCTGCACAAGGCGTGCGAAGATGCCGTACCCCGGCATCCCTCCCGCCGGGGCAAGAGGGGAAACATCAGTGAAGTCAAGGAAATTGAGCGGGACGCGCCGCAGAGTCACGATACTCGGAGCCGCCGCCACCTCCGTCGTCGCCGGCGTCGCGCTGCTGCCCAACTGGAGTGCCGGTGCCGCGGTCGTGGACGACCCCACCGTGGACGCCCGGACCAAGGCCACCTTCCAGCGCCTCGCGGACGCGGTCTTCACCGACCGCACCGAGGCCCTGGTCGACGGCGGGCAGGGTGACCGGAGCAAGCCGCTGACCGACGGCTTCTCCGGCGACGTCCGGCTGTCCTCCGGCACGGCCCGCAGCGAGGACGCCGCCCTGTCCTCGCTCGGCCAGCGCAAGGACAAGCTCGCCAAGGCCGGCGAGAAGTACAGCAAGGCCGCCACCACCGTCACCCTGAACGCCACGCGCGTGACGGGCCGTACGGCCAAGGCCGCGGTCACCGAGACCACGACCCTGACCTACGACAAGGCGCGCGGCGGTGAGCCGAAGACCACGGGGTTCCAGGCCCACCACGAGCTGACGTTCAAGGCCGACCGGCAGGGCAACTGGCAGCTGACGACCATCCGCGACACCGACCAGGGCGGCCTCGCGGTGAACACGCTGTCCAAGCCGGCGACGGTCAAGGCGACCACCGCGGACGACACCATGCCGTCGGCCCCGCGCGCGGCGACCACCTGGCCCGCCCCCGCCAAGCCCAAGACGCTCACGGGCGCCGCCCTGGACTACAAGGCCATGGGGACGTACGCGGAGAAGTACTGGAGCAACTACAACCCCGACTACCCGAACTTCAACGGGCACGGCGCGGGCGGTGACTGCACCAACTTCGTGAGCCAGTCCCTGAAGGCGGGCGGCTGGAAGCATGTCCCGGGCTACGTGTACGACTACACCAGGTGGTTCGGCAACGCGACCATCCAGTCGGACTCGTTCGTCGGCGTCAACGAGTGGTCCTGGTTCGCCCAGAACTCCAAGCGGACGACGGCCCTCACGAACGTCTACCAGATGGACGTCGGTGACGTGCTCCAGGTGGACTTCGACAAGGACGGGTCCAAGGACCACACGATGATCGTCACGTACCGCAGCCCGCAGGGCGTGCCGTACGTGACGTACCACTCGAACAACACCTTCCGCCGGTCGGTGCAGAGCATCATCGCGTCGTACCCGACCGCCGCGTACTACGCCTACCGCACCTGATCAGGCCGGTCCCGCCGCTCCGTGAGTTCCCCCTGCCGCGCCTCGCGCGCGGCCAGTTCGGGGTGGCGGGCCCGCCAGTACGGGTTGTCGTGCGGCAGGGCGGATCCGACCCTGCCGTACATCCCGAAGACCATCAGCAGGATGCCGATCACGAAGCTGAGCATGCAGTTCTGGATCTTGAAGGCCAGGAAGTTGTAGTCCGTCTCCAGCAGGGCCATGTTCAGGAACCCGCTGAGGATGAACAGGACCCCGAGACTCATGTTCAGCGTGGACGCGAAGTTCCCGCCGATCACCATGCCGACGAAGAGCAGCAGCCCGACCCCGACCGACAGCCAGCTGAGGGCGCCGTTGGTGTTGAGGCTCCAGACCTCGTCCCCGCCGGTGTCGAAGAAGCCGATCTTGTCGATGATGCCGAAGATCCCGAAGACGAGCAGGCCCAGGCCCATCAGCCCGGCGCCGATCCGGTAGACCATGTTCAGACGGTGGTCGACAGGCAGATGATCGTCGAGCCTGATCCGGCGCCTGTGTTCGGAACGCACTGCATGGGTCGCCATCTCCGCCTCCCGATGGGTGAGACAAGCCGGCGGAGGCCTTGTGTACCTTCAATATCCGCCCGTCCCGCCCCATGGGCAACGGGGGCCGCGGGGCCGCGGGGGCCCGTGGCCGGTCAGTGCGCTGTGCCCCGCTCCTCACGGATCCGTGCGACGACCGCCGCCACCGCCCGCCGGACCGCCTCCGTCTCGGTCAGGAAGTGCCAGTAATCGGGGTGGCGGTCCTCCAGCGTGATGATCGCCCGTTCCAGCCGGGCCACCGCCTCGTCCAGCGGGCGCGCGTCCCGGGGGTCCGGTGTGTTGCGGCCGGCCATCGCCAGGCGCTGGGCGTCGCGGATCGCGAAGCGGGTGCGGTCGATCTCCTGACGCGGGTCCTTCTGCACGGCGTTCAGCCTGGTGAGGCGGTCACCGGCGGCCGAGACCGCCTCATCGGTGGTGTTCAGTAGCGCGCGGGCCGTGGACAGCAGCGCGGTGGCGTCCGGCCAGCGCTGCTCGTCCCGCGCGGCCTGCGCCTCGGTGAGCTTGCGCTCGGCCTGCCGGACGTGCTCCACGGCCTGGTCCGGCACGTGCTGGAGGTCCTGCCAGCAGGCCGCCGTGAACCGCCGCCGCAGCTCGCTCAGAATCGGCTCCACCTGGCCGGAGCGGGTCGTGAGCGCCTGCGCGCGGGTCCGCAGCGACACCAGCCGGTGGTCGATCTCGGCGGCCCGCTCGGGCAGCCGCCCCGCCTCCACCCGGACCGCCTCGGCCTCCCGCGACACCCGCTCGGCCCGCTCCAGCGTCTGCGGCACCCCGTGCTGCCCCGCGCCCTGGTTCAGCTTGGTCAGCTCGGGCGCCAGTGCCGCCAGCCGCGCCGCGAGGTCGTCCGCCCGCAGTCCCGTCTCCCGTACGGCGTCCAGCTCGTTCGACGCGGCCAGCAGTGCCTGCCGGGCCCGCTCCACGGCGGGCGCCAGCCGGGCCAGCTGTGTCTCGGCCTTGCCGAGCAGCGGTCCCAGCCCGTCGGCGAAACGGTCCAGCTCCTGCTTCACCCGACCCAGCTCGTCCTTGGCGCGGGTCAGCTCGGTGCGCGCCCGGCCGGCCGTCGAGGCCTCCAGGTCGTCCCGGTCGAGGTCGTGGGCGTCGACCGCCTGGATGTACTGGTGGCTCGCCTCGTCGATCCGCCGGCCGATCGCCTCGAAGTCCGTGACCGCGCGCCGGGCGGCCGGGGAGGCGTCGACCGCCATGATCGTCTCGATCGAGATCCGCAGGTCCCGCTGGGCGGTGTCCAGCTCGTAGAAGGCCGCCGCCGCGTCGTCCTTCGCCGCCTGCGCCTCGGCCCGCTGGCTCTCCGCGCGCCCGCCGAACCAGCGCCGGGTGCCGCCGCCGGCGAACGCGCCGGGCAGCGCCAGGGCGACGACCACCGGCAGGGCGAGAAGGGTGAGGGTGTCCCGGAGCGCGCGAAGGTGTGCGCGCGGCACCGACGGCGAGTTCGGCTGCGCTGGTGTCGCCGTCACATCCCTCTCCCGTGCTGTGGTCCGCCCTGCCCGGATGTCATTCTCCCACCCGTTAAGGACGAACACACGAGCCCGTTAGTTCGCCGTTCGGACGGTGACTTTGCCGTCGTGCGTCTCGGCCTCCACCACGTGCGGGCTGTTCTCGTCCCGGGGCACGGACACCTCCCGCGCGCCGTCGTGCGTCCGCGCCGTCACCTTGTACGTCGCCCTCGGCAGCGAGATCGTCACCGCGCCGTCCCGGGGACACGGACTCCACCCGGTCCGGTACGGCGGCCAGGTCGAGGCGGACCGAGCCGTCGTCGGTGTGGGCGCGCACGGTCCGCGAGGAGACCTCGGCGCGCACGGAGCCGTCCTCGGTGCGCAGTTCCAGTGGCCCGCGGGAGTCCTCGACCCGCACCGAGCCGTCCTGCGTGCGGATGCTGAGCGCGTCCTCGAACCGTTCCTATGGACTGAGCGGGAGTGAGTCCTGTTGCCACCCATCCCGCACCCCCGCCCCGCACAGCCCTCGACAACTCGGTCACCGCACCCGACGAGCGCCACCGACAAAGGTCACCCATTCGACCGACGAACTCCCATTCCCACCCCGGAAGGACAGTCCGAAGCCCCCGCCACGACCGTCGACGCTCACTCACACACGCCGGCACACACTCATGCTCAGTCAATCCCCGGCAGCCCCCAAGCCCCGTCCGTGCCCCGCCGCGAACGGTCCGATGCCGCTGCGATACGGGTTTGCGGGACACCGCCCCGGGCAATGTAGGCTGTCGACTCGTTCTGGGTGCGTAGCTCAGGGGTAGAGCGCCTGCCTTACAAGCAGGATGTCGGCGGTTCGAAACCGTCCGCGCCCACCAGACGGTGCCGCAGGGCCTCCGGATCGTTCCGGGGGCCCTGCGGCGTGTCGGACCGCCGGCGCTCCCTAGGATGGCGCCTGTGAACGGACTGTGGCGGCGGGCGGTGTGCGTGCTCGGGCTCCTTGTGGGCCTGCTCGGCATGCACGGTCTCGCGCCCGGCGGGCTGCACTCCGCGCACGGGGGGA
Organism: Streptomyces sp. NPDC041784; assembly: GCF_055591025.1. Classification (NCBI taxonomy): domain Bacteria; kingdom Bacillati; phylum Actinomycetota; class Actinomycetes; order Kitasatosporales; family Streptomycetaceae; genus Streptomyces; species Streptomyces sp. NPDC041784. The sequence continues at coordinate 635,555 of NZ_JBVJAB010000002.1, read as the reverse complement.
GCCGGCCCATGGCGGCGACTTCCTCGCCCGAGGCGGCGACCTCACCCGTCGCGGCGGCCGCACCCATGGCGGCGATCTCGGGCTCGGTGGTCGCCGAGGTGCACGACGGCTGTCCCGAGGGCCACTGCGGCGGCGGACACGCCCGGCACGCGGACGCGACCTGCGCCTCGCCCGCGCTGGGCGACGGCCCGGTGCTGCCCGGCCTCGTGCCCGACCCGGCCCCCGTGCCCCGGGCGGACGGCCCGGTCCGCGCGTCCGTGACCGAGGACCCCGACGGCGCCCGCGCGCCGCCGTCCCTGGCGGAACTCCAGCTCCTGCGGATATAGACACCGCTCCCGCACCGCGTGCCCCCGTGGGCCGACGTGGTGCGCCGACGTGTCCACATCCCCTTTTCTCCCCAGGAGTTCCCGAATGACCAGCACCACTTCCCGTCGTGTCAGCCGAGTCCGTCGTGCCGGCGGAGTCCGTCGTGTCAGCGGAGTCGGCGGAATCCGTCGGGCCTGTGCGGCGGCGGTGACGGTGACCGCCGCGCTCGTCCTCGCCGCGTGCGGCGGTGCCGACGGCGACGACACCGGTGAGCGTGCCGCGGGCGGGAACCCGACCGCCTCGGCCGGCGTTTCGGCCGGCGCGCACAACGCCCAGGACGTCACCTTCGCGCAGGGCATGATCCCGCACCACCGGCAGGCCCTGGAGATGGCCGAACTCGCCGCCGACCGCGCCTCGTCCACGGCGGTCAAGGACCTCGCCACCCGGATCGAGCGGGCCCAGGAGCCGGAGATCGAGAAGCTGACCGGCTGGCTGAAGGCCTGGGGCGAGGACGTGCCCGAGGAGGGCGCGGCGACGGACCAGGGCTCCCACGGCTCCCACGGCGGCGGCATGGCCGGAATGATGGACGACGCCGCGATGCAGGAGCTGTCGAAGGCCTCCGGTGAGGCCTTCGACACCGCGTTCCTGACGCTGATGACCGAACACCACGAGGGCGCCGTCGAGATGGCCGGAACCGAGCGGGACAAGGGCCGTTACGCCCCCGCCAGGTCCATGGCCGACGACATCGTCACCGGGCAGACCGCGGAGATCGCGGAGATGAACGGGCTGCTCGGGAAGAAGAGCTAGCTCTCCTCGCCGGGTGGGGTCTCGTGCGCGTGCTTGAGGCGGGTGCGGGCCTCCACCCGGTCCCCGGCGGCCACCTCCGACCAGAAGCGGTGGCCGCTGACGAACACCGCCAGCTCGTGCTCCCGCCGGCGGAGCTTCTCCACCTCGGCCTGCTCGTCGGCCGTCCAGCCGGGGGAGGCCGGGCGCTCGATCTTGCGCCAGCCGCTGTCGTCGCTGAATCCGTCCAGGGGCTCGACCGACCAGGGCAGCCGCTTCAGGAGGACCGACAGCTCGGCCCGGACCTGATGCAGCTCCTCCTGACCGGCGCGCAGGTCGCTCGGAAAGTCATAGGTCGTAGCCACGCGCTAATGCTACGCCTGTTCGATTTTGCGGGGCGAGCTCCTTTGGGGTGTTCGTGTGAACGTGCGTTCGATCAGGGGTGGTCAGGTTCCGGCCGTCCGGCGCTGCCGCAGGATCTCCACGCCCATCCGGTCCGTGATCTCCGCCTGCGCGTTGAGCCGGTGGACCACCACCCAGTCCCCGTCGTCCAGCGCGCCGGTGAACACCGAGGCGTGCCGGGTCGCCCCGTTGTGCCAGCGCAGGGGCCCGGCCTCCTGCCAGGACGGCGACGGATCCCCCAGCCGGCGCTCCACCAGCAGCCGTACGACCAGGTCGGCCACCGCGCGCGGCGTGGCCCACAGACCGCCGGCCGGCAGGATCGCCCCGTCCATCGTCCACGGCCTGCGGGACCCGCCGAGCCGCCCCGGCGTCGGCAGACACCGCTCCGGGGCGGGGTGCGCGGTCATCTCCGTGATGTCCAGCGGGTCCAGCACGTACGTGGTCACCAGCTCCTCGTACGTCGTCCCGGCGGCGGCGCCCAGGGCCGCGCCGAGGACGGCGTAGCCGAAGTTGGAGTACTCCTCCTCCTGACCGGGCGGGCGGGTGGCGAGCGTGTCGAGACCCGGCAGGAGCGCGTGCAGCGCGGCGTGGTCGAACCCGGCGTACGGGTCGCGCGGGCGGACCCGGCCGGGTGGCAGACGGGGGAGGCCCGAGGTGTGCCGGGCCAGGTGCAGCAGCGTGATGCCGGTCGCCGGCGCCTCGGGAAGCCACCGTTCGACCGGGTCGTCGACCGAGAGCACCCCGGCCGCCGCCATCCGGGTCAGCGCGGTGCCGGTGACGGCCTTGGTGAGCGAGCCGATCTCGACGTACCGGTCGACGGCGTGCCCGTCGGCGAGGGCGGGCGGGGCGCCCGGGACGAGGACACAGGTCGGGACACGACGGCGCACGGGGGACCTCACTTCGCGGCGGGCGGTACGGCGCACGCGGGCGTGCCGCCGGGCAGCCGGTGGCGGTTGCGGGACACCCAGCGGTAGGCCGCGCGGGCGCAGGAGCGGACCCCGGGCAGCCGGACCACGGCCGCGAGCACCCGGTACGCCGGGGACGGCGAGGTCCCGACATAGCGAGCCAGCGCGTCCGCCCCGCCGGCGAGGACCGTGCCGCCTCGCAGCAACAGGACCTCCCGGTCGAGCCGTTCGAGGTGCGGGGCGGTCGTCCCGGCGGGCAGGAACTGCCAGGGAACCGCTTGCAGCGCCGGTGCGGCGAGCGCCCGCAGACGGTCGACGGAGGTCTGGCAGAAGCCGCAGTCGCCGTCGTAGGCCAGGACGGGGGGTGCGGAGGCGGGTGAGGGCGCGGGGGCGGGTGTGGGTGCGGCTGCGGAGCCGGGCATGGGTTCTGCCTTTCAGGGGGTCAGGTCAGGGGTCAGGTCAGGGGTCAGGTGACGGGTCAGGTGACGGGTCAGGTCAGTGGGTGCAGCAGCCGGTGCCGGGGAGTCAAGGCTCGGGCCCGGCTGCCGGAGGGCCGGTTGTCAGACCCTCGCTCTACGGTGGGGGCATGGATCTCAGCGGTGTGGAGCGGGTGCGGCTGGTGCCCTGGTCGGAGGGCGACTTCTGGCTGCTGCGGCGGACCAACAGCCCCGAGATGACCGAGCATCTCGGCGGGCCGGAGACGGAGGAGAAGCTCCTCGCCCGGCACCGGCGGTACTGCGAGCTGTCCGACGGCCGGATGTACCGGGTCACGCTCGCGGACGGCGGCGGGACCGCCGGCTCCATCGGGTACTGGGAGCGCGAGTGGCGGGGCGGCACCGTGTGGGAGACGGGCTGGGGGATCCTGCCCGAGTTCCAGGGTAGAGGGCTCGCCGCGCTGGCCGCCCGCGCCCTCGTCGACGTCGTACGGGAGGTGGGCGGCCACCCGGCCCTGCACGCCTTCCCCGAGGTGGACCACGCCGCGTCCAACGGGGTGTGCCGCAAGGCCGGGTTCACGCTGCTCGGCCAGGCCGACTTCGAGTATCCGAAGGGCAACTGGATCAGATCCAACGACTGGTACGTCGATCTGCGCGCCGGGCTCAGCGGGTAGCCGCCCCCACCTCCGCCACCAGACGCGCCGCCACCGGCACAGGCACGCCGTGCCGCTCGGCCGCGCGCAGCAGCGCCCCGCCGATCGCGTCGAGTTCGAGGGGCAGGCCGGCCTCGGCGTCGCGCTGCATGGAGGACTTCGCCGTGGGATCGAAGGCGTCGTAGAGGGCGAGCGCCCGGGCCGGGTCGGCGGGGGCGCCGCAGGCCCGGCTGACCGCGGCGGCCTCCTCGACCAGCGCGGTCAGATCCTCCCGGTGCCGGGTGCGGATCTCGCCGACGGGGACGCCGTGGCGGGTGGTGAGCAGGGCGAAGGGCGCGAGGAACGCCAGCTTCGCCCACAGGACGGCCGTCTCGTCCGGGTGCGCCCGGACCACCGGGTCGACCGCGGACAGGGTCCGGGCGAGCGCGTCGAGACGGTCGGCGGGCACCTGGTCCCCGGCGAGGTCGATGCTGGTGAAGCGGCTGCCGTGCTCGATCACGCCGGGCGCGACACGGGTCGACTCGACGCGGACGACGGCTGGGGCGACCCGGTCCGGGCGATGGTGGGCACGCAGCCGCGCGGGATGCTCGACACCGTTGAGGAACGGCACGAGGAGGGTGTCGTCGCCCAGCGCCGAGGGCGGGATCCTGGTCAGCGCCGTGTCCAGGGCGGTGTGCTTGACGGTGATCAGGACCGCGTCGACCGGGGTGCGCAGGGTGGTGTCCGCGTCGACCCGGGCCGTGAAGTCGCCGAACTGGCCGCTGCGGACGCGGATGCCGTGGGTGCGCAGGGTCGCGGCCGTGTCCTCGCCGGCCAGGCAGACCACCTGGTGGCCGGCCCGGGACAGCAGCGCCGCGAGCAGGCCGCCGACCCCGCCGGGGCCGAGGACGGCGACGGTGCGTATGTCGTCGCGTACGTCGTCGCGTACGTCGTCGTGCACGCCGTCGCGCATGTCGTTCGCCATGATGCTGTTGTTCCTCTCGTCGGTCGGCCCCGCGGTCGCGGTGGCCGCCTCGGAGATGATCATGGCACGGAGGCCGGGTGACGGGGGAGACTTGAGGACATGTGCCGCAGCATCAAGACACTCCGCCCGCCCGCGCTGGCCGAGGAGGCCACGCAGGACGAGATCCGGGCCGCCGCCCTCCAGTTCGTCCGCAAGGTGTCGGGCTTCAGGGCGCCGGCCGAACACAACCGGGAGGTGTTCGAACGAGCGGTCGAAGAAATCGCCCTGGCCACGACAGAACTGCTGGACGGCCTGGAGGTACGGGGCGCGCGGCAGGCGTGACCCCCGCGCAGCCCCCGGTCCCCGTCTCGGGTGGTCCGGTCCCCCTCCCGGGTGGTTCGGTCCCCCTCCCGGGTGGTTCGTCGGCGCCGTGTCAGGCCGACGAAGGCCGGCGCATGACGTAGGCCGCCGCCGCGCCCGCTCCGAAGAGGGCCAGGACCGAGACGCCCGTCGCCAGCCAGGCCGTGCCCAGCCAGTGGGCGCCGTAGTAGCCGAGGGCGGCGCTGTAGGCGGCCCAGGACAGGCCGGCCAGGGCGGACCAGGGCAGGAAGTCGCGGGCGCGGCGGTGAGCGGCGCCCGCGATCAGGGAGACCACCGAGCGCCCGGCGGGCGCGAAGCGGGCCAGCACCACCAGCGCGCCGCCGCCCTTGGCGAGCGCCTCGCCGAGACGTTCCTGCGCCGTGGTGAGCCGTCGGGAGCGGGCGATCGCGCGGTCCAGGCGTTCACCGCCCCGCCAGGCCAGCCGGTAGGCCACCAGATCGCCCAGCACGGACGCGGTGGTCGCGGACAGGATCAGCACCATGATGTCCGGCACCTCGTCCGGCACCTGTCCGGTCGCCGCCCCCGACCCCGCCGCGGCGGCCGTCGCCGCCGTGATGACGAGCACTCCGCTCGGCAGTACCGGCAGGAACACGTCGAGGAGGACCGACAGGCCCACCACCGCGTAGATCCATGGGCTGCCGAACAACGCCCCCACACTCTCGAACACCGATCGCTCCCCGTGTCTCCCCCGTGACGGCCGACCGTGCCGCTGTGTCGCGAGGGAGCGGCAGGTGCGGCCAATACAGCCATACAGCGTACGCCGAGGGTGTGACAGGAGATTCATGGGGGGCGCGTGCGTTCGGCACCGGACGTTCACCGGAGAGGCCGTATCGGATCCCGAGCGATAAGCGGAACGGGCCGTGGTGACAGGTGGGTGGGAGGGGGTCCTCACGGCCGCCGTGTTCGCGGGGGGTACCGGCGGTGCCGAGGGGGCCCCCGGGTGCTGGATGCGGAGGGAGGGGCGGTTCGCGCCGTCGGCCGCGTTCGTGCCCTCGGCGGCGGTCACTACGACCAGGGGCTGGTCCCGGCGGCCGCGTGGATCGAGGTCCGCCAGGAGATCGGCGGGACGGGCGCGGCCACGGCCGTGGAGCTGAACGTGTCCGGATTCGCGCCGGGTCGCGCGTCACCGCGTCCGGGTCCACCGCGGACCCTGCGGGACCGACCCGGCTGCCGCGGGCGATCGCTACCGGCACGACGAGACGGGCGGCGCCGACGCCGGGAACGAGGTGCGGCCGGACTTCACCGCCGGCCCGGACGGCACGGGCGAGGCCGCCGCCCGGCACGGCCGGGGTTTCCGGCGGGGCGAGGCGTCCTCGGTCGTGATCCACGACCACCCGGGCTCCGACGGAACCCGGGTGGCGTGCTTCACGGTGCCCTTCGGCTGGGTCGCCTGAGAGGGGTCGCTCGGGAGAGGTCGTCCGCGACGGGCCGGACCGACCGTGACGGGTCAGAGCGATCGCGACCGTGACGGGTCAGGCCGATCGCAGACAGATCGTGACGGGTCAGGCCGTGACGGTGGCCGTCTGCGCGGCCGGCTCCCGGTCCCCGGCGGTGCGCTTGGCGAAGAGCCGGTCGAGGCCGAGGGCGCCGGAGCCGGTGAACACCAGCAGCAGGAAGGCCCAGCAGAACATCGCGGAGGCCTCGCCGCCGTTCTCCATCGGCCACAAGGCGCCCGGCTGGTGCACCTTGAAGTAGGCGTACGCCATGGAGCCCGAGGCCAGGAACGCGGCGGCCCGGGTGCCGAGGCCCAGCAGCACCAGGCTGCCGCAGATCAGCTGGATCACGGCCGCGTACCAGCCGGGCCAGGTGCCGGCGTCGAGGGTGGAGCCGTCGGTGCCGGCGGCCCCGCCGAGGACGCCGAAGAGCGAGGCGGCTCCGTGGCAGGCGAACAGCAGGCCGACGACGATACGGAACAGGCCGATCGCGTAGGGCTGCGCGGTGTTGAGACGAGCGGACATGGTGGGGGGTGCTCCTTCGGTGTCGGTCGGTCGGTCTCGATGGGGGAGAGGACCGGTCGGTGGGGGCGGCGGTACCGAATGAGCAATTACGCTAGGCAACCTCAACCAGTAATTGCAAGTTCAACATTTAGCCATGGCTTGACTTCCGCTGTGACGTTCCGCTTCCGATGCCGCCGCACGGAGTACGGCTCGCGCGATCGCGTCCGCGTCCGAGAGCGTGACCGAGTCCACGCCCGGGCGGGCGCCCGCCGCCGTCACCCAGTGCACGCCCTCCGTGGGCACCCCGAAGGCGAACCGCCTGGGGTGCGGCCTGCCTTGACGGTCCACCAGGTGGTAGGGGCGCGGAGTCACGTCCAGACCTCCGGTCGGATATCCGTCGACCGTGTGCGGCCGGCACCGCCCGGTCTTCAGCAGCCGGGCGAGCAGATCGTCGGCGGTGCGTCGCAGATCCGGTTCCGGGAGCCGGGCCTCGACGAGCGCCGCCACCCGCACCGCGGAGCCCGGCACCTCCGGCGAGTGCGCCCGCCAGGCCCCGTCCTCCTCGCTCACCTCCAGCCGCGGGCCGAGCACCTCCACCACCCCCGCCTCCAGCAGTGCGGTGAGTTCCTCCACGCGCCGGCGGGGCGGACCGATGGACAGGAAGGCGTTGAGCGGGGTGTACCAGCGGTCGAGGTGGTCCCGGCGGGAGACGCCGGCCAGCCCGCCGTGGTCGACGATCAGCCGCAGCTCGTTGCGCAGGTCCCGCAGCACGTCCAGGGCCGCCTTGGGCGGGCCGTCCACATTGCCCCGGGCGGCTTCCTCGGCGTCCCGCCGCAGATACCCCAGCAGCCACTCCCGCCACTGCCCCGGGTGCGCGAACCGCCGTTCCGCATACGGCCTGGAGATCCGGTCCCAGCTCCAGCGGTCGGCCTCCGTGACCCCGAACGCGTCGAGAATCTCCGCCTCGCGGGGGTCACCGTGCGTAACGGCCAGAAATCGGTCCACGAACCCTTCCCGGCGGAGCAGGGTCGCGTAGTAGACCGTCTCCACCTCCTTCGCCACCAGCGGCCATATCTCCGCCAGGAAGTCGGGCGCCTCCCCGGAGTCCGCGCGCTTGCGGAAGCCCGCGATCACCTCCGGGGTGAGGACCAGCGGGAGATGACGGCCGTACGGCCCCTTCGCGTTGTCGCCGCGCGCCCGGTACGGGACGCCGCGCCGCGAACCGGCGTACAGCCGTGGCTCGTGCCCGGAGGGTATGTACCGCAGGCCGCGGGAGCCGGAGCCCCCGGTACCGGTGCCCCCGGTACCGGAGCCGGTGCCCGGGCCGACGCGGACGAAGCGGCCGCCCCGGCCGGTGGTCAGCAGGGCCAGGTGGTCGAAGAAGTTCAGGCCCAGGCCGCGCAACAGCACCGGCTCGCCCGGCGCCAGCGCGGAGAGGTCGACGTCGGCCGGGTTCGCGGGCGCGATGTGCCGCAGGCTGTGGCGCTCGGCGTACGCCGCGTGGCGCTGCTGGGCCGCGTCCGCGACTACCGGAAGATGGCCCTGGGCCAGGACCACGGCGGACAGCCCGAGCAGCACCCGGCCGTCGTCCAGGGTGAGGACCTGGCGGCCGTCGGCGGCGTCGTCAAGGCGGACTGCGCGGGCCGCGTGGGTCTCGACCCGCACCGCGGACGGCGCCCGGCGTACCGTCCGCGCGAACACCCACTCCAGGTAGCGGCCGTAGTGCGCGCGGGTCGGGTACTCGTCCGGGCCCAGCGTGCCCGCCGCCCACTCATGCAGGCTGGGGCCCGGCCGGATCGGCCCCGCGCAGTCCACGCTGTCGTCGGTGAACAGGGTGACCTGCGAGGCCACCGTGTTCATCAGCAGTTCCCGCGACTGCGCGGTGCGCCAGACCCGGCCAGGTCCCGGCGGGGCCGGGTCCACGACGTGGACCGTCAGCCGCGCTCCCGGCGGCAGGAGGTCCGGCGCGGAGGCGCAGAGGCGTTCCAGGACGCTGGTGCCGCGCGGCCCGGCGCCGACCAGGGCGACGGCCACCGACGCCGACGCCGACACCGCGTGCTCGTCCACGGTGGCTCGCGGGGTCACTCCCGCGGTCGCTTGCGCGGTCACTTCCGCGTTCAGTGAGGACACAGGGGGGACTCCCGGGCGTGTGGGGGCGCGATGGAGCGGACCGCCAGCAGCGCTGCCGTGCACTGCACTGCACCGCACCGCATTGCACGGCACTGCACGGCACCGCACTGGAAGCGGACGGTCCGCCTCATCATGCCGTCGAGCGTCGCAGAAGCCAACGCGGGCCCCACTGGCCCCAGTTGTCCGGCTCAGGGGGCCAAGTCGGACTCCTCCACGGTTGTCAGCACACCCTTCCCGCGCGCCTGCTCCAGCCGCAGCCGGGCCGAACGCCCGCGCAGGACCAGGGTCATGAGCTGGTTGCCGAACCACGGCCCGCTCGTCTTCCGCCAGTCCACGGGCGGGTGCGGACAGCGGCCGTGCCGGGCGAAACCGCGGCCGAGGGCACGGGCCACCGCGCTCCAGCCGAAGCGGAAGCCCATCTTTATCGACAGCGGTATCGAGTTGTGCACCGGCGAACAGGTCAGCTGGAGGACGCGCGCGTCCGGGCCGGGCCGATCGCGCCAGCGCGGCTCGGCGACGTACGCGTGATGGACGTCCCCGGAGAGGACGAGCACCGTCGCCGGGGCCGTCGGGCCCGTGCCCACCTCGGCGATCAGCTCGCTCAGCGCGGTGAAGGAGCCGGGGAAGGCCGCCCAGTGCTCCAGGTCCGCCGCCCGCCGCAGCTTCTCCCCGAACCGCGCCCAGCGCGCGCCCCGCTCACCCCGGCACAGCGCCGCGTTCCACGCCTCGGCGTCGTGCACCAGCCGCGGCAGCAGCCAGGGCAGGGAGGTGCCGATCAGGAGATGGTCGTAGGAGCCGGGGTCGTCGAGGACCTGGGCGCGCAGCCACGCGGCCTGGCCCGGGTCGAGCATGGCGCGCCCGCCCTCGTCGAGGACCCGCGCGGCCCGGGTGTCCACCATCAGCAGCCGCACCCGGCCGAAGTCGCGCCGGTAGCTCCAGCGCACGGAGGCCGGCTCGGCGTCCGCCCGGCAGGCGAAGGCGCGCAGCGCGTCGGTGCCGTCGGGGGTGGCGCGTACGGCGGTGTAGAGCGGGTCGGCGGCCAGCTCGGCGGGGGAGAGGTTGCCCAGCTGCTGGTGGACCCAGTACGACATCAGGCCGCTCAGGATCCGCTCGCGCCACCAGGGCGCGGCCCGCATGTCGGCGAGCCAGGCGGCGGAGGTGTTCCAGTCGTCGATCACGTCGTGGTCGTCGAAGACCATGCAACTGGGCACGGTGGACAGCAGCCAGCGGACCTCGGGGTCGAGCCAGGACTCGTAGTAGAGCCAGGTGTACTCCTCGAAGTCGGCGACCTCCGCGCCCGGCGGGTCGGCGAGTCCGCGGCGGGCCCGGATCCGCTCCCGTGTCGCGTCGGAGACCTCGTCGGCGTACACCTGGTCGCCGAGCAGCAGGAGCACGTCGGGCCGCTCGGCCCGCGGGTCGGCGGCGAGGCGGGCGGCCAGGCTGTCCAGGGCGTCGGGGCCCACGGGGTCGGCCTTGCCTGCCGGGGGTGCCGCCCAGCGGCAGGAGCCGAAGGCCACCCGGAAGCCGTCGCCGTCCGCCGGGACGCGGATGACCGACGGCGGGAAGCGGGAGTCGGGGAGCGGCCACACGCGGGTGCCGTCCAGGAACACCTCGTAGGCCGTTTCCGTGCCCGCCGTCAGACCGGTCACCGGGACGAGGGCGTAATGATGGCCCGCCACCTGGAAGGTGCGGGCCGTGCCGACGGAGCCGTCCGCGCAGCGCACCTCGGCGGCGCACGGACGGCTCGCCTCGACCCAGACGGTCGCGGACGAGCCGTCGGTGTGTCTCAGCAGTGGTCCCAGCCGCAGTCCGGCCACGTGATCGCCCTCCTCCGTCGCTCCGTACGGTACGGAACGACGGAGGCGAGCGGGGAGGTTCCTGCGGTCACGACTCGGTCAGCAGCCGGAGAGGTAGCTGGTGAGCGCGGACTTCTCGGCCGAGTCGACGGAGAGGTCGTAGTAGTACTTCACCTGCACCCAGGCGCGCACGTAGGTGCAGCGGTAGGAGGTGACCGACGGCATCCACTCGGCCGGGTCCTGGTCGCTCTTGGACTGGTTGACGTTGTCCGTGACCGCGATGAGCTGCGGACGGGTCAGGTCGTTGGCGAAGTTCTGGCGCTGCGTGCTGGTCCAGCTGTCGGCGCCGGAGTCCCAGGCCTCGGCGAGCGGGACCAGGTGGTCGATGTCGAGGTCGGAGGCGGCGGTCCAGGTGGCGCCGTCGTACGGGGAGTACCAGGTGCCACTGGTGGCGGCGCAGGCGGAGCTGGTGACGACGTTGGAGCCGTCGCGCTTCAGGACCGTCTCGCGGGTGTTGCAGGTGCCGCTGATGGTGATCCAGTGGTTGAAGAGGTCGCGGTCGTAGCCGGTGCGGTCCTCGGTGGCCACGGTGAGGGTGGCGAGGTAGCTGCGGGCGGTGGCGGCGCTGACCGGAGTGGGGAGGGCGGCGGAGGCGGTCGGCGCGTTGAAAAGCCCGACGGAGGCTATGAGGCCCGCGAGTGCCGCGAGTATGCTCAGCCGTCGACGCGCGTAGAACTTGGGCATGCGAACTCCTTGGTGGGGCGGGGGCGTTGGAGTGCGAGCGGTGGAATGCTCGCCGGGTCGCGTTGCGGGGAGGTGTGCGCCCGGTAAGAAAGTAGTGACGGGTACATGACACGACAAGGTTTATGGCGAAACGATCTCGTATGATTGACGGAGCAGAAGGGGAGTAGCTCTTCGCCGGACCGTCGACATACTGCTCAGCTCGTCTGAGCCGGCGCCCGGAGGCGGGTCCCGTAGGGGACCGGCCAGCGAGACCTTCGGCAAGCAGTGCACATCCGTGCCCCACGGCACGGATGCCATGTGTGCTGCCGTGCCGAGGTGTGTCTACTTCTTCTGGAATCAGGCTCTCGGTGGGGTGGCCCCGACCGATTGAGGAACCTTGATCAGTATCAGCGTCACGGCGCTCGTCTTCGGTGTCGTCTTCCTTGCCGAGCTCCCGGACAAGACCGCGCTCGCCGGTCTCGTCCTCGGCACCCGCTACCGCGCCTCGTACGTCTTCGCCGGCGTCGCCGCCGCCTTCGCGCTGCACGTGACGCTCGCGGTGGCCGCCGGCAGTGTGCTGACGCTGCTGCCGCAGCAGATCGTGCACGCGCTGACCGGTGTGCTGTTCCTGGGCGGCGCGGCGGTGCTGCTGATGAAGAAGGACGAGGGCGACGAGGAGGTCCGGCGGCCGGAGAACCAGTCCTTCTGGAAGGTCTCCGGAGCCGGTTTCATGCTGATCCTGGTCGCCGAGTTCGGCGACCTCACGCAGATCATGACGGCGAACCTGGCCGCGCGCTACGACGACCCGCTCTCCGTCGGCCTCGGCGCGGTGCTGGCGCTGTGGGCGGTGGCCGGCCTCGGCATCGTCGGCGGAAAGGCGCTGATGAAGCGGGTGCCGCTGACGCTGATCACGCGGATCGCGGCGCTGCTGATGCTGCTGCTGGGCGTGTGGAGCCTGTGGGAGGCGATCGCCGGCTGAGGCGGGCGCGCGGGGTGGGGCTGGTGCGGAGCGACCTGAACGGCGAGTGAACGCTTTCCGGCGCTTTCCGTGGCGAGTGGCGGGCGACCCCTCTTGTTTTGTACCGTAGAGAAACAAAGTGGCTCCCGCTCGTTTTCCCTGACCGGCGGGCGGGGCCGCCTTGTTTCTGCGTTCTACGTTCTGCGTTCTATGTTCTACGTTTCTGTGTTCGACGTCTCTGCGTTCTATGTTTCCGAAGCCGCACCTGGAGCTGCTGATGCCGGTCCTCACCGCCCGTGCCCTTCTGCTCGACATGGACGGCACCCTTGTGAACTCCGACGCCGTGGTCGAGCGGGTCTGGCGGCGCTGGGCCGACCGGCACGGGCTGGACGGCGACGAGGTCATGCAGGTCGTCCACGGACGGCAGGGGTATGCCTCGATGGCCGTACTGGTGCCCGAGCGGCCCATGGAGCAGAACTACGCCGACAACGCCCGGATGCTGGCGGAGGAGACCGCCGACCTGGACGGGGTCGTGCCGGTGCCCGGGGCGCCGGAGTTCCTCGCCTCACTCCGCGCGCAGGGGGTGCCGCACGCGCTGGTGACCTCGGCGGACGTCGCGCTGTCCACCGCGCGGATGGCGGCGGCGGGACTGGAGCTGCCGGACGTGCGGATCACCGCCGAGTCGGTGGGCGCCAGCAAGCCGGATCCCGAAGGCTTCCTGAAGGGCGCGGCTGAGCTGGGGGTCGCGGCCGGGGAGTGCGTGGTGTTCGAGGACTCGGGGGCGGGGATCGCCGCCGGGCGCTCCGCCGGGATGCGCGTCGTGGGCGTCGGGGCGAGGGCCGCGGCGTACCGGCCGGACGTGGTGGTGCGGGACCTGCGGGAGATCCGGGTCGAAGCCGTGGAGGACGGGGTCCGGATCCACGTCGGGTGAGACCGGTTGCCGGAAGCAGGGTGAGACCGGTTGCCGGAAGCAGGGTGAGACCGGTTGCCGGAAGTCGGGTGAGACCGGTTGCCGGACCTACGGCTCGTCGGTCTCCGACTCCAGGCTCTGACGGGTAGCCGCCCCGTACACGCCCAGGTCGTCGGACTTGATGCCCCGCGACCACTGGTAGTTGCGCAGGGCGTCCTCGACCGCGCCGGTGAAGATGCCGTTGGCCTCGCCGCTGAAGAGGTACAACTGGCTCAGCCGGAGCTGGAGTTCGGTCACCTCCGTGCCCCTGTCGCCGCGGCGCAGGACGGGCGCCGCGATGGTCTCCTCGCCGCCGCTGTCGGCGCCGTTGTCGGGCCCGGTGGTGCTCGTGACCCCGGCCGTCGGTGTCGTCTGGCTCGGCTCGGCCGACGCGGAGGCGGACGGCGAGGCGCTGGACGCCTCCGCGGACGGCGACGCGCTCTCGCTCGCGGAGGGCGACGGCGACGCGCTGGACGCCGAGGGGGACGGGGAACCGCTCGGCGAGGGCGACACCGAGGCCGCGCTGGTCGAGCTGTCGGGTACGGCGGCCCGGACGTCCTTGGGGGCGGCGCTGTCCCGGGTCGGCTTCTCGTAGGAGAACAGCCCGCCGGCGAACCCGGCCGCGGTCACCACGGCCACGACGGCACCGGTCGTCGCGAGCAGCAGGGCGCGACGGCGGCGCCGGCCGTTCGGGGTCGCCGCGTCCTCGTCGTCGGAGGCCGCGTACGCCCCGCCCTGATCCCAGCCCCGGTCCCACTCCCGGCCCCGCTCCCGATCCCCCGCGTCGAACAGGCTCAGATCGGTGGTGCTGGGCTCGGCGCCCGTCGGGGTGAGGGGCGTGGGGAGCGCCGTGGTCGCGTCCACGGCCCGCAGCGGGACGGTCTCGTCGGCGGGGACCGCCCGCAGGGGCATCGTCACGTCGGTGGCGCCGGAGAAGGTACCGGAGCGGGAAGACGCGCCGGAAGCCGTGCCGGAGGCAACTGCCTCGGGAGTCGCCCCCTGTCCGCCCTGTCCGCCCTGTCCGCCCTGCCCGTCCTCCCCGATCTCGACGTACGGCCGTATTCGGAGCGGATCGAAGTCCTCCGCCGCGGCCGCCTCCGCCGTGCGCGTGTCGCGCAGGGCGTCCGAGGCGCGCTGGGCGCAGGAGCAGGACGGGGTGTTGTCCGGGGCACGCAACGCGCCGCACTCCGGGCACGGCAGCCCCTGCCGTTCCCGTCGCCGTTGTCGCCCCGTCGGATCGCTCACGTGTTCGTTCCTCCCCATCCAAACTCCAGAGATTATGCAGATCCTTCACACAACCGTTCGCCCGCGCCCCCCGGAATGTCAGATTCCATCAGGATCCCTGGAGGGTCCCGGGTTACCCCAAGGGGACTCGAGAGGCCATAACGGGTCACACCGATCACGATGAAAGGGTCACTTGAGCCTCAGGAGGCATCCATGGCCTTGGACGCGCACAGCGCGACGGCGGATCCGCGTCAGGAGCACGTGTCCGGAAACGTGCTCGTCTCGATCGGCGCCCTGCTGCTCGGCATGTTCCTCGCGGCCCTCGACCAGACGATCGTCTCCACGGCCCTGCCCACCATCGTCAGCGATCTGGGCGGCCTGGACCATCTGAGCTGGGTCGTCACCGCGTACCTGCTCGCGTCGACCGCCGCCACTCCGCTGTGGGGCAAACTGGGCGATCAGTACGGGCGGAAGCGGTTGTTCCAGGCCGCGATCGTGCTCTTCCTGATCGGTTCGGCGCTGTGCGGAATGGCTCAGAACATGCCCCAGCTGATCGCCTTCCGGGCGGTCCAGGGGCTGGGCGGCGGTGGCCTGATGGTGCTGTCGATGGCGATCGTCGGAGACATCGTCCCGCCCCGGGAACGCGGCCGCTACCAGGGCCTGTTCGGCGCGGTGTTCGGCGCCACCAGCGTCCTCGGCCCGCTGCTCGGCGGCCTGTTCACCGAGCATCTGAGCTGGCGCTGGGTGTTCTACGTCAACCTGCCCGTCGGGGTCGTCGCCCTCGCCGTCATCGCGACCGTCCTGCACATCCCGCGCAGGGCGGCCCGGCACGTCATCGACTACCTAGGCACCTTCCTCATCGCCTCCGTCGCCACCTGCCTGGTGCTGGTGGCGTCCCTCGGCGGCACCACCTGGGACTGGGGCTCGCCGCAGATCGTCGGTCTCGCGGTGCTGGGTGTCGTCCTGGCCGTCGCGTTCGTGGCCGTCGAACGCAGGGCCGCCGAACCCGTCCTGCCGCTGAAGCTGTTCGGCATCCGCACCTTCACGCTCTCCGCCGTGATCAGCTTCATCGTCGGCTTCGCGATGTTCGGCGCGATGACCTATCTGCCGACGTTCCTCCAGGTCGTCCAGGGCATCTCCCCGACCATGTCCGGCGTGCACATGCTGCCGATGGTGGCCGGCATGCTCCTGTCGTCCACCGTCTCCGGGCAGATCGTCAGCCGCACCGGCCGCTGGAAGGTGTTCCCGGTCGCCGGTACCGCCGTCACCACCTTCGGTCTGCTCCTCCTCCACCAGCTGGACGAGCACAGCTCCACGGGCGAGATGAGCGCCTACTTCCTCGTCTTCGGCCTCGGTCTCGGCCTGGTCATGCAGGTCCTGGTCCTGATCGTGCAGAACGCCGTCTCCTACGAGGATCTCGGCGTCGCCACCTCCGGTGCGACCTTCTTCCGCTCCATCGGGGCGTCCTTCGGCGTCGCCGTCTTCGGTACGGTCTTCGCGGGCCGCCTCGGCGACAAGCTCACCGAGGCCTTCCGGGGCGTCAGCCTCCCGTCCGGCGTCTCGGTCGACGCGCTGGAGGCCGACCCGCGCCGCATCGCCGCGCTCCCGTCCGATCTGCGACCACGGGTCCTGAGCGCCTACGCCTCCGCGATCACCGACGTCTTCCTGTACGCCGCACCCGTCGCCCTGTTCGGTTTCGTGCTCGCCTGGTTCCTGCGCGAGGACCCGCTGCGCGGCTCGGTCACCGCGCCCGACGTGACGGAGACGCTCGCCAGCAACCCGGTCGAGCGGTCGTCGTACGACGAGGTGTGCCGGGCGCTGTCCGTCCTCGGCACCCGCGAGGGCCGCCGCGAGATCTACCGGGAGATCGCCGTCCGGTCCGGCCACGATCTGCTCCCGGCGGCGAGCTGGCTGCTGCTGCGAACCTGGAAGTACGGCAGCGTCGAACCGGCGGTGCTCGCCGAGCGCAGCACCGTCCCGTTGAACGTGATCCTGGACGCCGCCCGGCAGGTCGAGGGGCGCCGGCTGGCCGTGCGCGAGGGGCTGGACCTGGTTCTCACCCCACGGGGCCGCGAGGTCGCCGAGGACCTGGCCCGGGTCCGTGAGGAGTCGCTGGCCGAACTGCTCGGCGACTGGTGGGGCCCGGACCGGCCCACCGACCTGGTCCAGCTGGTCAAGGAACTCAACACCGAACTGTGCGGCTCCGACCGCGAACGGCCGCACGGGGAGGGACGGGAGCCCCGCGACCACCGGCCCCCACCCCGGGACCACCCTCCGCCACCACAGGGCATATGAGCGGTCGCCGCTGCCGCCGCCGTCGCTGGGCCTGACGGGCGTCCGCCACCGGATCGGCTCCCTCGGCCGACGGCGGCCTCCGTCACCGCAGTGGCTTGGTGAACCAGTGCTCGGCGTACGGGCCGGTGTTGTGCGGCTCGGTCTCCGTGTAGCCGAGCCGGGCGTACAGGGTGCGTGCCTCGATCAGGTCGCTGCGGGTGTCGAGGACGATCCGCGTGGCGCCGAGCGCGCGGGCGGCGTCCTCGGCGGCCCCGACCAGCAGCGGGGCGCCGCCCTTCCCGCGCAGCCCCTCCCGGACGAACACCCGGGTCAGCTCGGCCGTCGCGGCGTCCAGCAGCCGTACGCCGGCACAGCCGCCGGGCGTACCGTCGTACCGCCCCACGAGCAACCGCCCGCCGGGCGGCGTGAGTTCGGCTCCCGGTTGGGCGGCGATCTCGCGCTCCAGCTCGGCGGGGTCGGTCCGGTGCCCCTCGTGCAGCAGGTACCAGCGGTCGCTGACCTCGGTGTAGTACTCCCGCCACAGTGCGGCGGCGACCGCCGAGTCGAAGGATTCGGGGGCGATGGTCCAGGTCGTCATGGAGGCATTGTCGGGAGCCGCCCTATCGGGCCCGCAACCGAATATGGGTGACCTCGGGGGAGTCCAGCACCTCGGTCTTCGCCCACTCGACGGGCGTGTCCCCGGCCCCGTCGAACAGCCGCCGCCCGCCGCACAGGAGCACGGGGACGATGTGCAGCAGCAGCTCGTCCAGCCACCCGGCCCGGATGAACTGCCCGACCAGGTCCGCTCCGCCGGCCAGGGACACGTCCTTGTCCCCGGCCGCCTCGCGGGCGAGCGCGAGCGCGTGCTCGGGCCCCTCGGTGACGAAGTGGTAGGTGGTCCCGCCCTCCTTCACGACGGACGCGCGCGGCTGGTGCGTGACGACGTAGACCGGCATGTGGAACGGCGGTTCGTCGCCCCACGGGATCTCGCCGCTGATGTACATCCCGTGCCCCATCACCACGGCCCCCGGCCGCTCCACCCACGCGGCGAGCAGCTCGTCGTCGGGGCCGCCCGCCCCGCCCTCCATCCCCTGCATCCGCCGGAACGTCCGCAGCCCGTACACCCACGCGTGCAGCCGCTCCCCGCCGATGCCCAGGGGGTGTTCCCGGCCGGAGTCCGGCCCGGCGACGTACCCGTCGAGTGACATGGCCAGCCGTGCGACGACCTCACCCATGACAGCCTCCTCGATCCCGATCGCTGTTCCTCGTGCCTCGTGCCTCGTGCCTCGTGCCTCGTGCCTCGTGCCTCGTGCCTCGTGCGTCGTGCGTCGTGCGTCGTTCTTCGATTCCTCGTGCTTCGTTCCTCTCACCCTCACGTCGATCGGGCCGCGGCCGGATCGACACACCGTCGGAACCCGTTTGGACGGGGCCGTCCGGGCAACCCGGGTGCGGAACCGGCCCGAGGGGCCGACCCATCGGAGGGCAACCATGTCCACAGGTGTGATCATCGCTCTGATCGTGATCGTGGCGGTCGTCGTGGTCGCCGTCGCGGCCGTCCTGACCGTGCGGGCCCGGGGCGCGCACGGCGGAGGCGGCCTGAAGCGGCGCTTCGGGCCCGAGTACGACCGTGCCGTCGACCGGCACGACGGGGACGTCAAGGCGGCCGAGCGGGAACTCGGCGCCCTCGTGGAGCGGCACGGCGGACTGCGCGAGCGGCCGCTGGAGCCCGCCGAACGCGAGCGGTACGAGGCCCGTTGGACGGCCGCACAGGAGAATTTCGTCGACTCGCCGAGGAAGGCGGTCACCGAGGCGGACCGGCTGCTCGCAGAGGTGGCCGGCGCGCGCGGCTTCCCGGACGCCGCGCAGTACGAGGAGCAGGTCGCCGCGCTCTCCGTGCACCACGCCCGCCATGTGCAGGGCTACCGCAGCGTGCACCGCGTCGCCGCCGTGACGCCCGACGGCTCACCGGACGCGACCGCGCCCGGCACCGAGGACATGCGGGCCGCCCTGCTCGAGGCCCGCGCGCTCTTCGACGACCTGCTCACCCCGGCCCGCGGCGAGCCCACCGCCCGCCACCGCGCCGAGCGCACCCCGGCCGCGGCCACGCCCGGGGACGACGGCCACCGCCACCTGCCGCGCGCCTTCCACCGCCACCAGCCGAAGGAGGGCTGAGCGCGATGCCGGACGTGACACCGAGGGGAGACGTGACACCGAGGGGAGACGTGACACCGAGGGGAGACGTGACACCGAGGGGAGACGTGACACCGAGGGGAGACGTGACACCGATGGAAGACGTGACACCGAGGGAAGACGTGACACCGAGGGGACGGGACGAGGGCACCGTGGTCGCACCGGACGCGCCGGGTTCGCTGCTCCCGCGCGAGGAGAGCGACAAGCTCGCCGCCCGCATGGAGCACGCGGTCGTCGGCTTCGTGGACGGCCCCCGGGACGCCGTGGAGGAGGCCGACCGCGTTCTGGAAGACCTGACCGCCCGCCTGACCGACGCCGTGCACCGCCGTCGCCGCACCCTGCGCGGCGCCTGGCAACCGACCGACACCGCCGAGGACCCGACCGGCACCGACGCCTCCGCCGACACCGAGCAACTTCGGCAGGCCCTGCGGGACTACCGCGAACTGACCCGACGCCTGCTACACCTCTGACCCCTACACCTCTGACCCCTGGCCCGGGGCCTCGCCCGGGGCCCTCGCACCCGCCCGGCGCTCCCGGCGCTCCCGCCACTCCCGTACGACCGCTTCCACGTCGTACGGCTTCATACCCAGCGGGGGGCCGGGCGGCGGCTTGAACATCATGTCGCGGAGCTTGACGTTGACGTCCGTGATGATCTTCCGGACGATCCGCTCCGACGGAGCCGCGTACGCCGCCACGAGGGCGTCCTCCGCCTCCTTGCGCAGGGCGAGCGTCGGAGGCAGGACCGAGAGACCCTCGCGGGCCATCTTGCTCTTGATCCACCAGAGTTCGTCGTACGAGGTGTCCGTGCCCGGCGGCAACGGCTGCCCCGCGCCCGGGAGTCGGTCGAATTCGCCGCGCCGCTCGGCGTCACGGATCTGCTTGTCGACCCAGGACTCGAACGGCACACCAGGTGGCTTTCGCTCGGTCATGCGTCCATTGTGCCGGACGCGACCGGCCCGGGCGATTTATCATGCGGCCGCTGTGCAAACACTGTTCAGCCGCTGATGCAGCCGTTGTTTCACGAAGGAGCGCACGTGCTCGAACTCACCATGGCCACCGTCTCCGGGACGGAAGAGGGTGCCACGGCCGGCATGCTCATGGCCGACGCGCCCAGTGAACCGGGCGCCGTGCTGCGGGTGGGCCGGGACAAGTCCGTGTGCCGGCTGGTGACGCCCGAGGACTGGCTGTTCGTGTCCCGGGTGCACCTGGAGTTCCTGTGCGGTCCCGAGGGCACCTGGCAGGTCACCTGGCTCCAGGGCTCCCAGGCCGAGCCGTCCTCCGAAGTGCGGCTGGTGGCCGGGGCGTACGCCCAGCCGCTCCCGTACGGCGGGACCGTGACGCTGCCGCGCGGCGGCTCCGGCGAGATCATCGTCCTCGACCGCACCGGGCCGCGCAGCGTCAACGTGGGCTTCTACCACGAGGCGTAGCCCCGGGCAGGGGTGCTTCAGGGGCTACGCCAGGACGCGCGCCAGCGCGAAACCGTCGTAGCCCTTGGTGCCCACCGTCTGGATCGCGGTGCCGCTCAGTCTGGGGTGCGAGCCGATCAGTTCGAGCGCGGCCCGGGTGCCGCGTACGTCCCCCTCGGTGCTGTCCGTGTCCACGATCCGGCCGCCGCGCACGACGTTGTCCACGACGATCAGGCTGCCCGTGCTGGTGAGTCTGAGCGCCCACTCCAGGTAGTGCTCGTTGTTGGCCTT
Organism: Streptomyces sp. NPDC041784; assembly: GCF_055591025.1. Lineage (NCBI taxonomy): Bacteria > Bacillati > Actinomycetota > Actinomycetes > Kitasatosporales > Streptomycetaceae > Streptomyces > Streptomyces sp. NPDC041784. Next base: position 614,870 of record NZ_JBVJAB010000002.1, on the reverse strand, counting down.
GTCGGCGTCGATGAAGACCAGGTCGAACGGCGGCGGGTTCTCGTCGGCCAGCAGCGGCAGCGAGTCCAGCGCCGCGCCGACCCGCACCTCGACCACCTTGTCGAGGCCCGCGCGCGCGATGTTGCGCACGGCGACCTCCGCGTGCTGCGGGCTGTACTCCAGGGAGATCAGCTTGCCGTCCGCGGGGAGGGCGCGGCCCAGCCAGATCGTGCTGTAGCCGCCGAGCGTGCCGATCTCCAGGATCGTCCGCGCCCCCTGGATCTCGGCGAGCAGCTGGAGCAGCTTGCCCTGGTTCGCCGTGACGTTGATCTGCGGCAGCCCGGCGGCGTCGCTGTCGCGCAGCGCGGCGTCGGTCACCTCGTCGTCCGGGGCGAGGTTCGCCGTGAAGTAGGCGTCGACGGCGTCCCAGACCTGCGACTCGCTCATGCGCTCTGCCTCTCGTGTACGCGCCTAGTTAGAACCGCTAACTAGTCATGCCAACGGCCAGGACCGCGCAGGGGTTCCCTTCGGACCGGCCGTCAGCGGTTGCCCGTGCGCGAATTCACTCGTTCGGCGGAAGGAATGCGGGAGCCGGGACTCGGGGGCGGGGCGGACGGCCTGGGTGGGGTCGGGGGCGTGGGGGGTGCGGGGGGTTTGGGCGGTGCGGGCGGCTGGGCCGGCTGGGGCGGTGTGGGTGGCTTGGCAGGAGCCGGAGGGGTCGGAGGAGCCGGAGTTACGGGTGGTACGGGTGGCACGGGTGGTGTGGGTGGAGCCGGGGGTTTGGGAGGCGTCGAGGGCATCGGGGGAGTCGAGGCAGTCGGGGGCGTGGGCGGCATCGGAGGCGCGGCCCCGGCGACGTCGGCGTTCTGTCGCTGTCGCTGTCGCTGTCGCTGTCGCCACGCGTGCGCGTGCTGTGCCCGTACCGTCCCTCGTCCCTCCCGGTCCCGGCGTACGGCGTGGACGATCGCCGCCGTGGCCAGCGCCGCGAGCCCGCCGCCGACCGTCAGGAGCCACACCGGGACGTCGATGACCGTCAGCAGCCGGTCCTCGTAGATCACCTGGCGGAAAGTGGTGTCCTGGGGCGCCCGGCGCAGCTCGTGGTCGCCGGAGACGGCCGAGGGGACCGGGAAGTCCTGGGCGACGGCGGTGAGGAAGGGCGTGCCGGCGGCGAGGGCGCGCAGCGGGCCCGTGGTCGTGCCGAGGCGGCCCGCGAAGGTGACCCGGGGGCGCTCGCCGCCGATGCGGGACGCCGGTTCCATGCGGTGCGCGGCGAGGACGTACAGGCCGAGCGACTGCGGGGTGGCCGCCAGCCGGGACAGCCGCATCGGGTAGACGAGGCGGTCGGAGGCGAAGGTGAGGTGGAGCGGTTCGAGGTCGCCGTTCAGGGGGACGCCGTCGGCCTCGGGGGCGAGCCGGACCGCCACGTACTCCCAGCGCAGGTCCACGTACGGCTGGAGGGCGCTCTTCAGGCGGGCGGGGAGGGCGAAGTCGTGGGAGGTCAGCCAGTCGTCCAGGGCGGCGGGGTCGGTGGCGGTCAGCCGGGCCACGTCGAACGGCCCGAGCTTCTCGCGTCCGACGACGTCCACGCCGGCGCGGGCCCCGGCCCCGGGCGGGGGCGGCGGGGGTCCTCCGTCGTCGCCGGTGGTCAGCGGCCAGTCGTCGTCCTGGGGCCAGAAGTGGTAGCGGGTGCGCTGCGCCGGGGCGGTGGCCTCGGCCAACTGGTCGAACAGCTCGGCGTCGCCGAGGCGGACCGTCGCCCGGTTCGGCACGGGCATGATCCAGGCGGCCCGGTCGGCGCTCCCGCCGACGGTCAGGCTCATGACGATCTGCTCCTGCTCGCCGTCCCAGCGCACGACGGAGACCTCCCGGCCGACCGTCATCGGCCGCTGGTCGCCGGGCAGCAGGGCGCCGCAGCCGCAGGCGTGGGCCGGGGCCAGGAGCGAGCCGAGCTGGACGGCCAGCAGGGCGAGCAGGACGGCCCCGACGCGGGCCCGTAACTCCTTCGGGTGCCGCCGTCTCCAGCGCGCCCTCAGGAAACCGACCGTGCCGACCGAGCCGACCATCCCCGCAGCCCCTTCGTCGTCCGTCCGCCGCCGTCCGCGTGCCGTTCGTTCATGACCGTTCATGACCGTCCGCCGCCGTCGGTGGCGTACGACGGTACGGCTGAAGTGGCTGTTCCGTTCGTGTGAAGTGCCAGTTCCGGCCGCTCTGTGACCCACATCGCGCCGTGCGGAGGCAACGTCACCCACGGCGCACTATCGTCTTCCGGACAAAAGGAGGGCCGACGTCAGGTGAAGCAGGGGTGGCCTGCGTCCCTCTCCGGGGGTGGTGCGAGCCTCATAGGGTTCGTGCAGGAGACGCCCACGCAAAAACCGCGTGGCACGAACGGGGCGGGAGGCCGACGAGGCGTGGCGAATGCGGAGCACAGCCGGCGACGACCGACGGAGGTCTTCGGGGCGACGGCGGTCGGCGCGGCGCCGTCGCGCCTGCGCGCGGCCCGTCTCGGCCTCTGGCTGGTCGCGGTGGTCCTCGCCGTACGCCAGATGGCCGTCGTCCTCGGCACCCCGCGCGGAGAACGGCTGACGGATCTGGAGACATGGGTCGGACCGAACGGCGTGCTGCACGTCAACGGCTCGCTCTACGACTCCACCCGCTTCACCGGCACCCCGTTCGGCGGGCTCGTCCTCAAGCCGCTCACCCGGGCGGCGGAACAGGCCCTGGGCTGGGGGTGGACCTTCGGCACCCTGCTGCTGGTCGTGGCGATCGGCCTGGTCGTCGCGCGGGCCCTGCCGCAGCCGGTCAGCAGACGTACGGCCCTGCTCGCCGCGCCGGTCGCGATCAGCCTGCTCATGCTGTCGCTGCCGGTGCGCAACACGCTGTGGCTCGGCCAGACCAGCATCATCCCGGTGCTGCTCGTCCTCCTCGGCTGTTTCGTCGTACGGGACTGGCGGGCCGCCGGTGCCCTGATCGGTGTGGCCGCCGCGCTCCAGCCGACCGTCCTGCTCTTCGCGGCGCTCCTGTGGTTCACCGGCCGCCGCCGGGTCGCGGTGGCCACCGGGGCCACGTTCGCCGGTGTCACCGTGCTCGCGTGGGCGGCGATGCCGCACGACTCGTACACCTACTGGGTGCACCACATGGCGGGGGTCGGCCTCGGCGGGAAGGCCGACGCGCTCGCCAATCAGTCCCTGCACGGCGCGCTGCTGCGCCTCGGCCTCTCCGGCCCGCTGGAGATCGGCCTGTTCCTGACGCTGGGCGCGGCCGTCGCCGTCCTCGGCATCCGCCGGGCGGTGCGCTACGCCCGCGACGGCCAACTGCTGCTCGCGGTGGCCCTCACCGGCTGCGCGGCGATCGCGGTCTCCCCGACGACCTGGCAGCACCAGCTGCTGTGGGTGCTGCCGGCGGTGGTGGGCCGGGTCGGCAAGCGCGCCTCGGACCGCTATGTCTGGCCGGTTGCGGTCGTCCTGGTGATGACCCTCCCGGCGAAGATGATGCTGCCGAACATGGCGACCCTCTACCCCCTGCGCGACAACGCGATCCTGCTGATCGCGATCGCCGCCGCGACGGTCGTCCCCTTCCTCTCGCGCACCTCGCCGTACTACCGCACGCCGATCCCCACGGAGTACGCAGAACCGGTCCCCACCCGCTGGAAGCGCGTCCCTCTCCTGCCCTTCCTCCGTCGCGTCCTGACCCGCCCGAACCTGCTCCTGGAACTGCTCCTGATCCGCGTCACGTACGCGGCGTACCAGCAGGTCAGGCTGGCGGCGACCGGCGGTTCGAACTCGGCCGGCCGGGTCCGGGCGGAGGCCCACGGCCAGCAGATCCTCGACCTCGAACGCCTCCTGCACATCGACATCGAGCACGCGGTCAACCACTGGGTGGTCGGCGTCGACTGGCTCCGCGAGTTCTTCGACTTCTACTACGAGTCCTTCCACTTCGTAGTGCCCCTGACGGTCCTGGCGGTCCTGTACTGGCGCCGCCCCGTCGACTACCGCTGGGCACGCTCGGCCCTCGGCTTCGCCACCCTCCTCGCCCTGGTCGGCTTCTGGCTCTACCCGCTCGCGCCCCCGCGCCTGATGCCGGCCCTCGGCATCATCGACACGGTCCACGGCGTCCAGGACTTCACCAAGCCGGACTACGGCACGCTCACCGCGTTGACGAACCAGTACGCGGCCATGCCGTCCCTCCACTTCGGCTGGTCCCTGTGGTGCGGCCTGGTCATCGCGATCGTCGCCCCCAAGTGGTGGATGAAGGCCCTGGGCCTCCTCCACCCCTTCTTCACCGCCTCGGCGATCGTCGCGACGGGCAACCACTGGATCCTGGACGCGGCGGGCGGCGCGGCGGTCGTCGTGGGCGGCTTCGGGCTGGCGTACCTGTTCATGGGGCCGCGGGCACGGTCGGCGAAACCGCTCGAGAGAGTCGTATCGGCACCGGAACAGAAGCACCCGACCCCGAGCGGTTGAGCTCTCCATGAGAGCGGTCACGGCTGAGACCGGGTGGGCATCACGGTCGGACGGGTGAGTCGGAGGAGTCGTCGATGACGTTCTCGCACTCGAACCACACCGTCTTTCCGCCCCCGGGCGCCGACGTCACGCCCCACTCGTCGACCAGCGCGTCGAGGAGGAACAATCCGCGGCCGCTCTCCGACTCCGGCCGTAGATCGGCCGGGGTCGGCTGGAGTTGGCCATAGGAGTCCGTCACCTCGACCCGGATTCCCGTCGGCCGCTTCAGGAGGAGGAACGTGCAGCGGCGGTCCGGGACGTGGCGGATCACGTTGGTGATCAGTTCCGTCACCGCCAACTCGACCGGGTCCGTGAGGTGTTCCAGGTTCCAGTCCTCCAGGAAGCTGCGGACGATGCGGCGGATGTGGTGCGGTGAGTGGTCGCCGGCCGTGAGCGTCATGCGGTACTGGGTGGGGACCGGGGGCGCGTAGATCGAGGGGAAGTATCCGTTCACGGGACGAGCGTGACCTGCCCCGACTACCCTGGGCTACCGATCGAATGCAACGCGTTCCGTCGTGAGAGGGGACCCCCGCGTGACCCACATCAACGTCCTCGACCCGGGTGCTTCACCGCTCGACTACTACGGCTTCGAGTTGCGGCGGTTGAGAGAGGCCGCCGGGCTCACTCAGCGGCAGCTGGGCGATGTTCTCAACTACACCGGGTCGTTGGTCGGGCAGGTCGAGACCGCGCGGAAAGTGCCCACGCTGGAGTTCAGCGAGCGGGTGGATGCGGCGCTCGGGACCGGTGGTCTGTTCTCGCGGCTCGTGGTGCTCGTCCTTCGTAGTCAACTTCCGGCCTGGTTCCAGCAGGTCGCTGAGCTCCAAGCGCGGGCCACCGAGATCTGCGCCTTCGAGACTCACATGGTGCCGGGGCTGCTCCAGACCAGGGGTTACGCCCGTGCTGTGCTCGGGGCGCTCGACCGAACCGACCTCGACGACCGCACCGCAGTGCGACTGGGTCGGCAGCGCATCTTCGAGAAGGAGCAGCCACCTCTCTACTGGCTGGTGCTGAGTGAGGCCGCACTGTGCCAGGAGATCGGTGGCCGGGCGGTCATGCGGGAGCAACTGGCCCACCTGTTGTCCTTCGAGGGCAATCCGCGAATCAACGTCCAGGTGCTGCCCTTCGCGGCGGGCGCGCATGCGGGGTTGCAAGGCTCGTTCGACGTCTACCGCTTCGCGGGCGACCCCGCCATCGTCTATACCGAGGGCTACAACAGCGGGCATCCGACCGCCAACCCGGACACCGTCAAGGACTGCTCGCTCCGTTACGATCATCTGCAAGCTGCCGCGCTCTCCCTCAAAGACTCGGCGGCGCTGATCCGGCGAGTGATGGAGGAACGCTATGGAGAGCAGCATCTGGCGTAAGTCCAGCTACAGCGGCGACCAGGGCGGCCAGTGCGTGGAATGCGCGACGGTCGGAGCCCTGGCTTGGCGTAAGTCGTCGTACAGCGGAGACCAGGGCGGCAACTGCGTCGAGATCGCCGAAACCCCCGCCACCATCGCCATCCGCGACTCCAAGAACCCGGCGGGCCCGATCCTCACGCTCCGGCCCGCCGTGTTCTCGGCCTTCGTCGGCTGGGCGGCTACAGCCGCTGAATGATCGTCCCGGTCGCCAGCGCACCCCCCGCGCACATGGTGATCAGGGCGAACTCCCTGTCCGTGCGTTCCAGTTCGTGGAGGGCCGTCGTGATCAGGCGGGCGCCCGTCGCTCCGACCGGGTGGCCGAGGGCGATCGCGCCGCCGTTGACGTTGACCTTGGACAGGTCCGCCTCGAAGACCTGCGCCCAGCTCAACACCACTGACGCGAACGCCTCGTTGATCTCGACCAGGTCGATGTCCTTCAGGGACATGCCCGCCTTGCCGAGTACCGCCCGCGTCGCGTCGATCGGGCCGTCCAGGTGGTAGTGGGGGTCCGCGCCCACCAGGGCCTGGGCCACGATCCTCGCCCTCGGCTTCAGTTTCAGGGCGCGGGCCATCCGTTTCGACGCCCACATGATCGCCGCCGCGCCGTCGCTGATCTGCGACGAGTTGCCGGCCGTGTGGATCGCCGTCGGCATGACCGGCTTCAAGCGGGACAGGGCCTCCAGGGACGTGTCGCGTAGACCCTCGTCGCGGTCCACCAGGCGCCACATGCCCTGGCCGGCCGCCTGTTCCTCCTCCGTCGTCGGGACCTGGACGGCGAACGTCTCCTTCTTGAAGCGTTCCTCCGACCAGGCCGCCGCCGCCCGGTTCTGGGAGAGCAGGCCCAGCCCGTCGACGTCCTCCCGGCTCAGGCCCCGGTGCCTGGCGATACGTTCCGCCGCCTCGAACTGGTTCGGCAGGTCGACGTTCCACTCCTCCGGGAACGGCTTCCCGGGGCCGTGCTTCGAGCCGGAGCCGAGGGGGACTCGGGACATCGCCTCGACCCCGCACGAGATACCTACGTCGATCACGCCCGCCGCGATCATGTTCGCCGTCATGTGCGACGCCTGCTGCGAGGAGCCGCACTGGCAGTCGACCGTGGTCGCCGCCGTCTCGTACGGCAGGCCCATCGTCAGCCAGGCGGTGCGCGCGGGGTTCATGGACTGTTCGCCGGCATGGGTCACCGTGCCGCCGACGATCTGTTCGACCGCGTCGGCGGGAATGCCGGTGCGGCCCAGGACTTCGCGGTAGGTCTCGCCCAGGAGGTAGGCGGGATGCAGGTTGGCCAGCGCGCCGCCGCGCTTGCCGATGGGGGTGCGGACTGCTTCCACGATCACGGGTTCGGCGGCCATGGGTGCGGATCCTCCTCCGAGGAACTAGTACGTGTTCTAGTTCTTCCGAGCAGTCTGCGGACGTGATGTGGGTCACCGCAAGGGTCTTGCAGCCTTCAGCACCCTGAACTACCTTCACGGCAATCTATTTCTGATGAACCGTCAGATGGAAAGTTCGATGGCTGGAGCTGCCCATGCCCTGTCCAGCGCTTCCCGACGGGTTCGACTTCACCGATCCCGACCTGCTGCACCACCGTGTGCCCCTCCCGGAGTTCGCCGAGCTGCGCCGCGCCGAACCGGTCCGCTGGATCCCGCAGACGGGCAATGTCGCCGGCTTCCAGGACGAGGGGTACTGGGCCGTCACCCGGCACGCCGACGTGAAATACGTTTCCACGCACCCGGAGATCTTCTCCTCGTACCTCAACACCGCGATCATCCGCTTCAACGAGCACATCCAGCGGGACTCGATCGACGCGCAGCGGCTGATCCTGCTCAACATGGATCCGCCCGAGCACACGCGCGTGCGGCAGATCGTGCAGCGCGGGTTCACGCCCCGGGCGATCAGGGGCCTGGAGGAGCGGCTGCGGTCACGGGCCGCCGCCATCGTCGAGACCGCCCGCGCGCACGAGGGCCCCTTCGACTTCGTCACCGAGGTCGCCTGCGAGCTGCCCCTCCAGGCCATCGCCGAGCTGATCGGCGTACCGCAGGACGACCGGGCCAAGATCTTCGACTGGTCCAACAAAATGATCGCCTACGACGACCCCGAGTACGCGATCACCGCCGAGGTCGGAGCGCTCTCCGCCGCCGAGCTGATCTCGTACGCCATGAACATGGCCGCGGAGCGGAAGCGGTGTCCCGCCCATGACATCGTCTCCACGCTGGTGGCGGCCGAGGACGAGGGGAATCTGAACTCCGACGAGTTCGGGTTCTTCGTGCTGATGCTGTCCGTCGCCGGGAACGAGACCACCCGGAACGCGATCACGCACGGCATGCACGCCTTCCTCACCCATCCCGAGCAGTGGGAGCTGTACAAGGCCCGGCGGCCCGCCACCGCCGCCGAGGAGATCGTGCGGTGGGCCACACCCGTCGTCTCCTTCCAGCGGACCGCCACCCAGGACACCGAGCTGGGCGGCAAGCTGATCAGGAAGGGGGAGCGGGTCGGGATCTTCTACGCCTCCGCCAATCACGATCCGGAGGTGTTCGACCGCCCCGACGAGTTCGATGTGACCAGGGATCCGAATCCTCATCTCGGGTTCGGTGGCGGCGGGCCGCACTTCTGCCTCGGCAAGTCGCTCGCCGTGCTGGAGATCGACCTCATCTTCAACGCCGTCGCCGACGCCATGCCCGGACTGACGCTCGTGGAGGATCCGAGGCGGCTGCGGTCCGCCTGGATCAACGGCGTGAAGGAGCTGCGGGTCAGCGCGGGGTGACGAAGTCGCTGCGGGTGACCGTGGTGGTGGAGCCGTCCTCGCGTTGCACCGTGTACTCGACCTTGGTGATCGTGCCGGGGGTGGGGGTGACGGGCGCGGTCAGGTTCAGCAGGTCGCGCATCTCGGTGTCGTTGAACACGACGTGGTCGCCCACCTGGTAGTCCGGCATGGTCATGGTCACGGTCTCCGCTCGTCGGGTGGCCGGCGGGTCGTCCGGCGCGTCGCGTGTACCAGTACCGCGCCACGCCGGACGGCACGCCCGCCGTCCCTCACTCGGATCAGCCACCGGGCTCAGGGGAAGCCGAGCGAACGCCGAAGCGGCGGCCCCGGGGTTCGGGGCCCCCCGCGGTCAGGCGTGCGGGGTGGGTGCGGCTCAGTACCAGCCGTTGGCCTGCCAGAAGTTCCAGGCGCCGGCGGGGCTGCCGTAGCGGGAGTTCATGTAGTCCAGGCCCCACTTGATCTGGGTGGCGGCGTTGGTCTTCCAGTCGGAGCCGGCGGAGGCCATCTTGGAGCCGGGGAGGGCCTGGACGAGGCCGTAGGCGCCGGAGGAGGCGTTGGTGGCGTCGACGTCCCAGTTGCTCTCGTGCTTGACGATGTTGGCGAAGGCCTTGTACTGCGTGGCGTCCGGGATCATCCTGTGCGCGATCGCCTGGGCCTGCGAAGCCGACGACGAGGCCGCGTGGGCCGGGGCCGCGGTCATGGCCAGGCCGGCGGAGGCGGCGACCAGGGCGACGGCGGTGAGGGCCTTCTTCGGGCTGGCGATGCGGCGGATGATCGAGACGGACACGGAGAACCTTTTTCTTCGGGGACAGGTGCGGTCGCTTGCATGCGGAAGTCACGCGGTGCGTGGCCGCTCCGCGTGGTGTGCGGTGGGTGGCTGCATGCCTCGGCGCCGAGGCCCGTGGGCTCGTCGGCGCCGTGCGACGTCATCCAGATAAGCAGGCCCGGAAGGCGTCCGCAAAGACCCCTTTTGCTAGTTGTGGTCGTATTCGAGAGCGAGGCGGTCCGTGTGAGCTGGCTCTCAATGCGCAGGTCAGGGCGGGTTATGGCATGGGCATGGCGTCCGAAATGCACCACTAGGGAAGGTAGTAGGTGATGTGGGTCATGTGGGGTGCTTCACCGGTCAACGGCCCTCGAACGTGACCGCGGTCTCGAACGCGGCCCGCCGAGTGGCTCTGCGTAGCGCCTTGAGCACGGCCGGACCGAGGGTGAGGGTGAGGACGACCGTCACCACCGCCCGGCCCAGGTCCCAGCCCAGCGAGGTCGCCACGCAGTACGCGACGAACCGGGCCAGGTTCGCGGGGACCGCCGCGTCCGGGTCGAAGGCGATGTGCGAGGCCAGCGTCCCCATGAAGGGCCAGCCCGCCATGTTCATCGCCGTCCCGTACGCGAAGGCGGCGAGGAAGCCGTAGCCGGAGAGCAAAGCCAGTTCCGTACGGCCGCGCAGGCCGGCCCGGCCGGGCAGCAGGCCCGCGCCCATCGTGAACCAGCCCATGGCCAGCATCTGGAACGGCATCCACGGCCCCACCCCGCCCGTGAGCAGGGCGGACGCGAACATCGTGACCGAGCCGAGGACGAAGCCGAAGCCCGGCCCGAGGACCCGGCCGCTGAGCACCATCAGGAAGAACATGGGCTCGATGCCGGCCGTGCCCGCGCCGATAGGCCGCAGGGCCGCGCCCGTCGCGGCCAGGACGCCCAGCATCGCCACCGCCTTCGCGCCGAGCCCGGACTCGGAGATCGTCGCCGCCACCACCGCGACGAGGAGCACCAGCAGGCCCGCGAAGAGCCAGGGCGCGTCCTGGGCGTGCGCGTTCAGCGTGGAGGCGGGCGGGGCGAGGAAAGGCCAGGTGAAGGCGATCACACCGACCGCGCTGACCAGGATCAGGGAGAGCAGGGAGCGGGGGCCGAGGCGGACGGCTCGCGCGGTCATGCGAGCGCCTCCCTCACCTGCGCGACCGTGAGCCACTCCTGCGGGGCCAGGATCTTCGTCACCTGCGGGGCGAAGGACGGGGAGGACACCACCACCTCCGGGGTCGGGCCGTCGGCGATCACCTCGCCCTCGGCGAGCAGGACGACCCGGTGGGCCAGCTCGGCGGCGAGTTCCACGTCGTGCGTCGCCAGGACGATCGCGTGTCCGGCCGCCGCCAGCTCGCGCAGGACGGCGACCAGGCGGGCCTTCGCCGCGTAGTCCAGTCCCCGGGTCGGCTCGTCGAGGAGGAGCAGGGGCGGGCGGGCGGTCAGGACGACCGCGAGGGCGAGGGTGAGGCGCTGGCCCTCGGAGAGGTCGCGGGGGTGGATGTCGTCCGTGATGCCGGGGAGGAGGTCGGTGACCAGGGCCCGGCAGGTGCCGGGGGTGGCCTGCGCGTCCCGGTCGGCCGCCGCGCACTCGCCGGCGACCGTGTCGGCGTACAGCAGGTCACGGGGTTCCTGCGGGACCAGGCCGACGCGGCGGACCAGGTCGCGGGGCGGGGTGCGGTGCGGTGTGAGGCCGCCGACCCGGACCGTCCCGGCGGACGGCTCCACGAGCCCCACCAGGGTGGAGAGAAGGGTGGACTTTCCGGCGCCGTTGCGTCCCATGAGGGCGACCGTCTCGCCGGGGCCGACGGTCAGGTCGACCCGGCTGAGGGCCTGCACCTGGGCACGGCGGACGGAGAGGGCGTGGGCCTCGGCGGGGGGTGCGGAGGACAGTCGTACTGAGGCTTCGGGCCGACGCCCGCGCCCGCGCCCGAAGGGGAGCCATCGGGAGACGGCGGTGGGGCGGGGAACGGGGGGCAGGGGTGCGGGGCCCGGTGACACGGGCCCGGCCTCGGCGCCTTCGCCCGGGTCGCTCGCGGTGCTCCCCGAGGCGCCCCCCGGCTCCGATCGCTGCTGCTCCTGCCTCTGCTCCTGCCTCTCCTCCAGCCGTTCCCGCAGGTCGGACGCGCGGCGGCGGGCGTCGCGGACCGTCAGCGGGAGGGGGGTCCAGCCCGCGAGGCGGCCCAGGTCCACCACCGGCGGGTACACCGGGGAGACGGCCATCATCTCCGCCGGGGTGCCGAGCAGCGGGGCCGCGCCGGGGGCGGGGAGGAGGGCGACCTGGTCGGCGTACTGGAGGACGCGCTCCAGCCGGTGTTCCGCGAGCAGCACCGTCGTACCGAGGTCGTGGACCAGGCGCAGGAGGACGGCGAGGACCTCCTCGGCGGCGGCCGGGTCGAGGGCGGAGGTCGGTTCGTCGAGGACGAGGACCCGGGGGTGCGGGGTGAGGACCGAGCCGATCGCGACGCGCTGCTGCTGGCCGCCGGAGAGGGTGGCGATCGGGCGGTCGCGCAGGGCGGCGAGGCCGAGCAGGTCGAGGGTCTCCTCGACCCGGCGGCGCATCACCTCCGGGGGCAGGCCGAGTGACTCCATGCCGTAGGCCAGCTCCTCCTCGACCGTGTCGGTCACGAAGTGGGAGAGCGGGTCCTGGCCCACCGTCCCGACGACGTCGGAGAGTTCGCGTGGTTTGTGGGTGCGGGTGTCGCGGCCGGCGACGGTGACGCGGCCGCGCAGGGTGCCGCCGGTGAAGTGCGGGACCAGGCCGGAGACCGTGCCCAGCAGCGTCGACTTGCCGACGCCCGACGGGCCCGCGAGGAGGACCAGTTCGCCCTCGGGGATGGTGAGGTCGACGCCGCGGAGGGTGGGCTCGGGGGCGCCGTCGTACGTCACGGAGACGTTCTCGAAGCGGATCACGACGGCTCCTTGGGCTTTTCCGTGGGGCTCTGCGGTGCGAGGAAGGCGGGGAGGAGGCCCAGGAGGACCGCCGCCGCGGGCCAGAGGGGCAGGGTCGGGGCCGTCAGGGGGGCCACGCCCGGGTGCAGGGCCGCCGGGTCGGTGGTGGAGGCGACGGTGAGCAGCGCGGCCACCGCGATGCCGGACGCGGCGATCAGACAGGCGCGCGGGGTCCAGCGGTCGGGGCGGTAGCGGGTACGGGGGGAACGGCGGCCGCCCAGCCGGAGTCCGGCGAGCGCCGCGGTGACGCCGGCGAGGAGGAGGGGCAGGCCGTAGGTGCCGCCTTCGGCGGTGAGCAGTCCGTACGTTCCCGCGCAGACGCCGAGCAGACCGCCGAGGGTGAGGGCGGTCGTCGTACGGCGGACCGGGGCGGGGACGTCGGCGGTACGGCCGTAGCCGCGGGCGTCCATCGCGGCGGCGAGGGCGACGGAGCGTTCCAGCGCGCCCTCCAGCACCGGGAGGCCGATCTGGAGGAGGCCCCGGACGCCCCGGTCCGGGCGGCCGCGGAGGCGGCGAGCGGCACGCAGCCGCTGGACGTCGGCGATCAGGTTCGGCGCGAAGGTGAGGGCCACGACCACGGCCACGCCCGTCTCGTACAGCGCGCCGGGGAGCGCCTTGAGCAGGCGGGAGGGGCTGGCGAGGGCGTTCGCGGCGCCCACGCAGACGAGGAGGGTGGCGAGGCGGAGGCCGTCGTAGAGGGAGAAGAGGACACCCTCGGCGGTCACCTCGCCACCGAGGCGGATGCCCTGCGCCCAGGCCGGCAGCGGGACTTCGGGGAGGGTGACGATCACCTGCGTGCCGGGGACGGGGGAGCCGAGGGCGACGACGAACACGAGACGGATGAGGAGGACGGCGAGGGCGAGCTTGAGGAACGCGGAGTAGGAGCGGGCCCAGGGCGTGTGGGGGCGGCAGGTGGTGACGACGTAGGCGGAGGTGGTGAGGAGCAGGGCGAGCAGGAGGGGGTTGGTGGTGCGGGTGGCCGCGGTGCCGAGGGCCAACGCCCAGACCCACCAGGCGGCGGGGTGGACGGTGCGGACGAGGCGTGCGGGGCGTGCGGTGGACCTGGGGTGCGCGGCGCCCAGGGGGCCCGCGGGGCCCGCGGGGTCCACGGGCTGCGCGGGCTGCGCGGGGTGCGCGGGTCGGATGTGGCGACTAGCCACGCCCGCGCCGCCGGGACTGCCAGACGGCCGCCGCCGCCAGCGCCGCCACCACCGCGCCGCCCGCGATCAGGCCCACCGAAGGGCCGGTGTCGTCGTCCTTGCTCTTCGTGGTCGTCGTCGCCTCGTCCGACGACACCTGGTCCCCGCACCCCGTCCTCGGGTAGCCCGCGATCGCGCAGAGGAGGGCGTTGGTGTCGTAGCGGAGGGGTTTGGCGACGGCGGCGAGGGCCTCGGCCGTCGTGGCGTCGGGGGAGACCTGGGCGCAGGCCCAGCGGGTGGCGGGCGGGGTCTCGCCGGACGGGGCGTCCGCCCTGGTGCCGAAGTCGATGACCAGGGCGACCCGCTTCGTCCCCTCCTTCGCGGGCGTGCGCGCGCAGATCGCCCCGAAGGACGCCGCGCCGCGGGGCCGGTCCGCGTCGGAGGAGTCCTCGCTGACCGCGAAGCGGAAGCCCTGGACGTCGCCGTCGGAGGGGCGGGCCAGGGAGGGGCCCTGGGTGGCGTAGACCCAACGGTCGCCGGTGCGGTCCCAGAAGGACCAGTAGCGGTAGCCGGCGGCCTGGGCCTGGGTGGGGGCCGACAGCAGCAGGAGGCAGGCCAGCGTGAGGAGCAGGGCGCGGGCGGGGCGGGTCACGACTGCCGGCGCTTCCGGGCGCGGCCTATGAGCACGAAGCCGATGATCGCGCCGATGAGGAGACCGCCGCCGACGGTCCAGGCGGCGTCCAGGCCGTCGTCGTCGTCCCCGTCGGCCGAGCTGGTGTCGCTGTCGCTCTTGCTGTCGGCGTCGGCGGAGTCGGTGTCCGAGGCGGACCTGGGCGTGGGGCCGGTCTCGTTGAGAAGGGCGATCAGGTCCTGGCCGCCGAAGTTCCGTACGTCGATGTCCGCCGCGTGAGCGGCGAGGACCAGCTGGGCGTAGGCGGCGGGACCGCTCTGCCGCGCCCACTCCTTGTACTCGCGCTCCAGCCAGCGCAGGACGTCCGCCGCCTCGCCGCCGTGGCCGGAGGTCGCGAGGGCGAGGGCGGCGTCGGCCGTGTTGCCGTAGTCGGGCTGGTCCTCGGCGCCGGGCAGCGTGGACGTCAGGTGCTGGCCCTTGGCCAGGAGCCGGACGAGGTACATGGCGCCGTTCTGCGCGGCGCGCTCGGGGTCCTTGGCGTCCTCGCAGGTCAGGGTGTCATCGGTGGGCGCTTTGGCCTCGCCGGCCAGGCCCTTGCCCAGCGCCCCCACGACGGCCGCGGCGGTCGCGTCCGCGTTGGCCGTGAGTGTGCCCTTCTTGTCCGGCTGGTAGGCGAAGGCGCCCTGCCCGCCGCTCTCGCAGGCCAGAGCCAGCTTCAGCAGGGCGTCGTAGGGGGACTTGCCGCCCTTCAGCACCTGCGCGGGCTGCTCCCCGGCCGCCGTCAGCGCGCCGATCACGACCGACGTCGAGTTCGCGTCGCTCGCCCCGCCCGGCGTGTAGCCCCAGCCGCCGTCCGCGTTCTGGACGGACTTGAGCCAGGTGGCCGCCTTCTTCACACCGGCGTCGTGCTTCCCGAGCGCCGCCAGTGCCTGCGCCGCGGCCGCGGTGCTGTTGGTGTCCACCATGAGCTTGGCGTCGCAGGCCCCCGCCGGGTCCTCGCGGAACGCGGCGAACGCGCCGTTCGCGCACTGCTGTTCCGCCAGCCAGTCCACCGCCCGGTCGGCGGGGACCACGCCCACGGTGTCCTGCGCGAGGAGCGCCAGCGACTGGCGCCACACGCCGTCGTACGTCGGGTCGCCGGTGCCGTACAGCCCCTCGGGTATCGCCACCGGGGTGGGGGACGGGGTGGCGGCTACGGACGGGACGGCGGCACCCAGGACGACGGCGGTACCGGCGGCCAGGGCCGCGGCGCTGTGGCGGAACTTCATGATCGGCGGGTGCCTCTCCCAGTCAGGGAGCCGGGCAGCACGGGACATCCCGGCGGCTCGGCTCCGTATACCTCGACGGTGCCGTACGGCGGCGGGCCTGCCGGCGCACGTGAGCCGGTCAACATCCCGTACGAGGCAGTCCGGCTTGCCACCGGGGTGGCTCACGGTTGCGGGTCAGCGCCGGGTTTGCACCGGCTTCCCCCCGTACGGGTGTGATGACGACTCGGTCACTCTACCGGCAGGTAGCTGCGAGCCTGCGGGGCGTCCGTGGGCCCGGGTAGGTTCCGGTCATGACCATGACGGGGAGAGGGCCGGGTGCGGCCCCGGGCAGGCTGCTGGGCTCAGGGCGTTCGGCCGACGTGTACGAGATCGACGAGGCGTGGGTGCTGCGCCGCGACCGGGAGGGCTGGGGGGACGCGGCGGCCGAGGGAGCGCTCATGGAGTATGTGCGCGGGCACGGCTACCCGGCGCCCCGGGTACGGCCGTCCGGCTCGCGGACCGACCTCGTGATGGAACGGCTGGACGGGCCCACGATGGTCCAGGCGTTCGCGGCCGGCACGCTGGACTCGGCGGAGGCGGGCGCGACCCTCGCCCGGCTGCTGCGCGAGCTGCACACCGTGCCGGGGCTGACCTCGGCCGACGCGCGGATCCTCCACCTCGATCTCCACCCCGAGAACGTGATCCTCACGGCGGACGGCCCCCGGGTCATCGACTGGGCCATGGCCGAGGAGGGCGACCCGGGACTGGACTGGGGCACCTCGGCGGTGATCCTCGCGCAGGTCGCCGTCTCCGCCGCGCCGGTCGCCGCACCGGCCGGCGCGACGCTGGCCGCGCTGCTCGCCGACCCGTCCGACCTCACGGAGGAGGGGCTGGCTGAGGCGCTGCGGCGGCGGGCGGCCAATCCGACGATGACCCGGGAGGAGACCGGACTCCTGGGCGCGGCGGAGGAGTTGATCAGGTCCCTGACGCGTCACGACTGGTCTTAGAGGCGGGGCGTCGGGCCGCCGCAGGGGAGGAACAGGGTGCGGGCCGCGAGCAGCCAGGTGCCGTCGGGGGTGCGGCGCAGGGCGTCCTCGTAGTGGCCGATGCGGACCGGGGGCCCGGTGTCGGGACCGGTGTGGAGCCTGGTGCCGGGACTGGTGTGGGGCCTCGTGCCGGGACCGGTGTGGGGCTGTGTGCCCGGCCCGGCGGCGACGGTGGCCGGCCGGCCGTGGTCGACGCGGAAGGTCGTGAAGTACGACGTCGCCCTCGCCGTGTCCGGGGACGTCACCTCGACGCGCACGTCGGACATGAGACGGCGGGCGTGGCGGTCGGCGGGGCGGGAGCCGAAGTGGGCGCGCAGGGCGGCGCGGCCCTTCACCAGACGGTCGCCCTCCGGCCAGGTCCAGGTGCCGTCCTCGGTGAACAGGTCGGCCACGGAGCCGGGTTCACCGAGGTCCAGACGGCGGACGAGGTCGAGGAGCAGGCGCTGGCAGGCTCGTTCGGCGAGGAGCTGCTCGATCGGGTCCATGGGCGTTGCCACCAGGGGTGCCGGGACGGGTGCGGTGCGGTGTAATTCGCTGTCAGGGCACCGTACGGCCCGGTCGTGAACTCGGCGGATCGGCCGCGTGAACGGCACCGCTCACAGCCCTGTATCTCGAAGGGCGACGCTCACGCGGCCACGTACGTCACAGGATCGCTCCCCGTCACCGCCTCCGCACGCCCGAGCTTCACCAGCCGCCGCAGATGGGCCTCCGCCTCCGAGACCGCGATGTTCCTCGATCCGTAGGGGATCTGCGGCCAGGGCCGGTTCCACTCCATGCGCTCGGCGAGCTGCCAGGGGGTGAGCGGGGAGGCGAGGAGGGCGAGCAGGTCGGTGAGGCGGGCCTCGTGGTGGGTGAGCAGCTCCCGTACCCGGGACGGGGCGTCGGTGAACGCGTACTGGTGGGCGGGGAGGATCTCGGCGGGGGCGAGCCGGCCGACGCGTTCGAGGGAGTCGAGGTAGTCGCCGAGCGGATCGGTGACGGTGGCGTCGTCGGGGTCCTCGTACAGGCCGATGTGCGGGGTGATCTCGGGGAGCACGTGGTCGCCGGAGAACAGCCGGCCGTGGCCCGGCAGTCCACCCGGGTGCTCCTCCTCCAGGTGGAGGCAGACGTGGCCGGGGGTGTGGCCCGGTGTCCAGATCGCGCGGAGGCGCCGGCCGGGGAGGTCCAGGAGTTCGCCGGGGACGATCTCGCGGTCGGGAAGGGCGGGGGAGAGGCCGGGGAGCGTACGGCGCCGGGCCGTGCGCAACGGGGCGATGTGTTCCTCGGGGGCGCCGGCCGCGGCGAGCTTGTCCGCCATGTACGTGTACCAGCGCTCCGGGCGGGTCTCGCGGGTCCGCCGCACGATCGAGGCGTCCGCCGCGTGCATCGCCACCCACGCCCCGGACGCCTCCCGCACCTTGGCGGAGAGACCGTGGTGGTCGGGGTGGTGGTGCGTGATGACGACACCGCGCAACTCGGCCACGGACGTGCCGCAGGCGGTGAGCCCGGCGGCCAGCGCGTCCCAGGACGCCGGGTCGTCCCACCCGGTGTCGATCAGCACCGGCCCGCGGTCGGTGTCGACGACGTACACGAGGGTGAAGCCGAGCGGGTTGTCCGGGATAGGGACCCGCAGGGAGCGGACGCCGCCGCCATGGTCGTACGTCCGGGGGTCGTACGTCTGAGGGTGGTACGTCTCGCGGTCGGATGTCTCGGGGTCGTCCTGGCTACTCGTCATCTGCCCTCCGTCCCACGGCCATTGCCCACTATAACTAGAACTGGTATCAGTTTCTGAAACACCGTCAGAAACGATGCAGACGAAGGCAGTGGCCATGGCCGAGCTCGTGGAACACGGACAGCTGTTCATCGGCGGGGAACTGACCGACCCCCTGGGCAAGGACGTGATCGAGGTGATCTCCCCGCATACGGAGGAGGTCATCGGACGGGTGCCGCACGCCTCGGCGGCCGATGTGGACCGGGCGGTCGCCGTCGCCCGGCGGGCCTTCGATGAGGGGCCCTGGCCGCGGCTGTCCCTCGATGAGCGGATCGCGGTCGTCACCCGCATCAAGGACGCGATCGCCGTGCGGCACGAGGAGATCGCCCGCGTGATCTCCTCCGAGAACGGCTCCCCGTACTCCTGGAGCGTCCTCGCGCAGGCCCTCGGCGCGATGATGGTGTGGGACGCGGCGATCACCGTCGCCCGGGGCTTCCCCCACGAGGAGCGGCGTGACGGCGTCCTCGGGAAGATCCTCGTCCGGCGTGAGCCGGTGGGTGTGGTCGCGGCCGTCGTCCCGTGGAACGTCCCGCAGTTCGTCGCCGCCGCGAAGCTGGCGCCCGCGCTGCTCACGGGCTGTTCGGTGATCCTCAAGCCGTCGCCCGAGTCGCCGCTGGACGCGTACATCCTGGCGGACATCGCGCGGGAGGCCGGGCTGCCGGAGGGCGTGCTGTCGATCCTCCCGGCGGACCGCGAGGTCAGCGAGTACCTGGTCGGGCACCCCGGGATCGACAAGGTCTCCTTCACCGGCTCGGTCGCCGCGGGGAAGCGGGTCATGGAGGTGGCCTCGCGGAACCTCACCCGCGTGACCCTGGAGCTGGGCGGCAAGTCGGCGGCCGTCGTCCTGCCGGACGCGGACCTCGCCACGGCCGTCCCCGGGATCGTCTCGGCGGCCTGGATGAACAACGGCCAGGCCTGTGTCGCCCAGACCCGCATCCTCCTTCCCCGCTCCCGCTACGACGAGTTCGCGGACGCCTTCACCGCGGCGGCGAGCGCGCTCGTGGTCGGCGACCCGCTGGACCCGGCCACCCAGGTCGGCCCCCTGGTGGCCGAACGGCAGCAGCGCCGCAACCTCGACTACATCCGCATCGGCCAGGAGGAGGGCGCGAAGATCCTCACGGGCGGCGGCCGTCCGGCGGGCCTGGAGCGCGGCTGGTACGTCGAGCCGACCCTCTTCGGCGACGTCGACAACACCATGCGGATCGCCCGCGAGGAGATCTTCGGCCCGGTGATCTGCCTCCTCCCCTACGGCGACGAGGCCGAGGCGCTGAAGATCGCCAACGACTCCGACTACGGGCTGAGCGGCAGCGTCTGGACGGCGGACGTGGAGCACGGC
Organism: Streptomyces sp. NPDC041784; assembly: GCF_055591025.1. Classification (NCBI taxonomy): domain Bacteria; kingdom Bacillati; phylum Actinomycetota; class Actinomycetes; order Kitasatosporales; family Streptomycetaceae; genus Streptomyces; species Streptomyces sp. NPDC041784. The sequence continues at coordinate 595,335 of NZ_JBVJAB010000002.1, read as the reverse complement.
ATCGAGATCGCGCGCCAGGTCCGGACGGGGACGTACTCGGTCAACACCTTCAGCCTGGACATGCTCGGCCCGTTCGGCGGCTACAAGAATTCCGGGCTGGGGCGGGAGTTCGGGCCCGAGGGGTACGGCGAGTTCCTGGAGCACAAGATGATCCACCTGCCGGCGGGCTGGGAGGGCTGAGGGATGGGGGTACCTCCCGCGCGAGCGGAGTCGAGCGTGGGGGCGGGTGACCGCTGGCACGTCGAGGTCGACCGTTCCCTGTGCATCGGCTCCGCCCAGTGTCTGCACCACGCCCCGGACGGCTTCCGCCTGGACAGCGCCCGTCAGTCCCACCCGGTCGATCCGGACGCGGGCGCGAACGAGGGGGTGCTGGCGGCGGCGGAGAGCTGCCCGGTGGAGGCGATCACGGTGACGCTGCTGGGGAGCGGGGAGGCGGTGTTCCCGCCGGAGGAGTAGAGGAGTGGAGGGAAGAGAAGCGGAGGGTGGAGGAGTAGGAGAGTCAGGTGGGGCAGGTGGGGCAGGTGGGGCAGGTGGGGTGAAAAAAGTTCTCCTTTGGGAGGGTTCATCCCACTCCAGGCGTTATATCCTGGTAATGGCCTACGAGGCGAGTGAGGGAGTTCAACCGGAGTAGCCGACTTTGGCGAGACGCAAACGGCATCCGCTGAGGCCGACGTCGACGGTCGGGCTGAGAGGCCGAACAGCAGCAGTCAGTAGGGCTGGACGGCGACCCCCATTACCTGATCCGGGTAATACCGGCGAAGGGAACCCGTCTCGTAGGTTCTTCCGCGCTCAGAGCCCCGGCGACTCGGGGCCGCGCCACGTCCGCTCCACCTCCTCGAACCTCGTGGCGTAGGCGCCCGTCGGGAGGGCCGAGCGCAGATACCGCAGGTCGGAGGGGCGCAGGAGCTCGAAGGCTTCGGCGGGCAGGGCCTCGAGGATGTCCGGGGCACGGTCGGCCAGCCAGTCGTCGAGGTCCAGCTCTGCCGCGAGGCGGAGGAGGTCGATGAGGGCGGAGGGGTGAGAGACGGCGACCGCGGGCAGGTCGAGGCGCGCGAGCAGGTCGTCGAAGTGACGGGCGGCGGCCTTGCCGCGCAGGGAACCCGACCACGCCCACGTGCCCGTGGAATGGCTCAGGTGGGTCATGCGCAGAAGGTCGCGCAGCGGGTCGTCGCCCTCGCTGAGGACCACGCGCAGGGAGTTGAGCGAGTCGGCCAGATGAGGGCCGCGGTGCAGGGTGTGCCGGACACAGGCCAGGAGTGCCTGGTCCATCGACGCGGTGAGATTCCCGCAGCTCGCCACCGCCCGGTAGCTCTTGGCCATGACGGACTGGAGTGCCGCGTCGGACAGCGCGGGGGCGTCCTGGGCCAATTGGCGCAGGACGACGTCGAGGTAGGGGCCCCGCTCGCTCGGTCCGAGGGCCTCGACGTGGTTCAGGCATTCGAGGTACAGATCGGGCAGCACCTCGGGGCCGTAGACGTCGCGGGTCAGCAGGGCGGCAAGCGTGTGGGTGGCCGTCTGGACCAGGCCGCCGAAGACCGCGTTGAACGTCATCACGGCGGTCGGAGCCTGGAGCAGGAGCGGGTATCCGACGTGCAGCAGGACCTCCGTGTCGAGATCGCCGATGAACGAGACCCGTCGGATCAGATCCGAGACGCCGGTCGCGTCGAGCCGGGCTGCCAGCCGCTCCGGAAGGGCACCTGGGACCCCGGGCCGCGACACCCCCATGGACCAGCCGAGTTCGTGGTGCGTGACCGGCGTCCGGCGCGTGCTGATGCGCAGATCCGCCTTCTGCCTGCCCGTGGTGTCCTGTGGATCGGGGCGCCAGCAGCGTTCGGGGCCGAGGGTCGAGGACAGCGCGGCCCAGGACTCGGTGGACAGCTGTCCCTTCCAGCCCATGGCATGCCGTCGCCAGTCGGCGGCCGTGTCCTCGTCGCCTCCGACGAACTCCGAGGCGTACACCTCACCCACCGCCAGGACCGCGATCAGCAGCAGGTTGGCCTCGTACACCGCGTCCCGGTACGTCCGGCGCAACCGCACCGGTGCGTACGCCATGGAGCCGCGGTGCTCCGGGTCCCAGGCCGCCGCGCGGAAGAGAGCGGCGAGCGTGGGGGCCAGACGGGTGTGCCGGTGGTCATGCGGCCAGGTGGTCAGCATGTCGCGCAGGTTCTGCCAGAGCTGCGCCCGGTCGGTGAGCGGGGCGAAGGACAGGAGGGCGTACAGCTCGCCGTCGTCCGCCGGGGTGAGCCGGCGCAGCGCCCCCTCGATCAGCCGCGCGGCCAGGTGCTCGCCGAACGTCGCGTGCATGAACTCGTAGCTGCGCAGCCGCTCCTCCGTGACGACGGCCTGGGCCTCGTGGACGAAGAAGAAGCGGCCGAACAGCAGCCCCGAGCCGTCCTCGCCCGGCGACACGGCGCCGAGCGCCCGCAGGTCCCGCTCCGCCTCCTCGCCGTTGATCGCCTGGGCGCCCCGGTGGAACATCGACAGGGCGACCACCGACAGGCGGTGCAGCTCGCGTTCCACGGCCGCCGCGACCTCGGACGGCGGCAGCGGGCCGTCCTTCTCCACCTGGCGGTGGACGAACTCGGTGAGCAGCCGGTCGTACAGCTCGGTCCGGCTGAAGTCCCCGTCCGCCCCCTCCGCCCCGTCCGCCCCGTCCGCGTCCGCCTCCTCCGCCTCGCCCGCCCCCTCCTCCTCGTCCTTCCCGTGCTCGTCCTTCAGGCGGTGGAGCGCGTTGTCGGCCGCGTCGTACAGCGCGAACATGAGGAGCAGCAGGGGCTGGGCGGCGAGGTCACGGTGGTGGGGGAGGACGACATCCGGGGTGAGCGGCCGCAGGCCACGGCGCTCGAAGTAGCCGGTGTTCGCGGTGTTCCAGACGGACAGCCAGCGCTCGATCTCCGGCTCCGCGAAGGGTTCCAGCCGGACCACCTCGCTACGGGCGGGGATGTCCGCGCGGTCGGCGACCACCGTACGGCTCGTCACGATCACGATCAGTGGGCGGCCGAGCATCGCCTCGCGCTTCTGGAAGCTCTCCACGTCCCGCAGATAGCCCCACTGCCGTGCCGTGCCGAGCCGCTGGGCGCCCGCCTGGAGGAGTTCATCGAAACCGTCCAGCAGGACCACGGGGACGGGGCCGGGCTCCTCCTCGGACCAGTCCGGCCAGCTCACCGAGCGTCCCGTGGCCCGTCGGAGCGCGTGCTCCAGCTGGGTCTGCACGTCCGCCTCCGCGGGCGTGTGCCGCAGCTCCACCCGCAGCGGGCGGAATTCGCTCGCCGGGAGCCGGGCCGTCAGCAGTTTCGTCAGCAGCGACTTGCCCGCGCCGGGGTGGCCGAGGACGACGAGCGGGGCCAGCAGGGCGTGCAGGCCGAGGAGATGGGCGGCGAGGAACCGCTCGATGTCGTCGTACGACGGCTGCTCCTCCCACCACTTGTCGGAGGCGATCCCGGCCCGCGGGTCCCGGGACGGGCCGGCGAGCCGGAAGCGCGGGGTGACATAGCCCTCCGCGAGGCTCGGCAGACGGGGGCCGGGGGAGTCGAGCGAGGCGATCGGGGCGCGCAGCAGGGCGCCGGCGGCGGGCCTCGCGTCCCGCCCGGCGAACTCCGCCAGCAGCTCACCCAGCCGCACCAGCCCGGTCCCGGCGGGACGGTCCCCGACGGAGGTCCCGCAGTCCCTCGCGGTCCTGGTCCTGGTCCCGTTCCCGGCCCCGGCCCGGGTCCCGGTTCCGGCGGGACGGCCACCGGCGGAGGGACGGCAGTGCCTCGCGTCCCCGGCTCCGGCTCCGCCCCCGGTCCCGCCCTCGCACCCACCCCCGCCCCCGTTGGGACAGTCCCCGCCCCAGGTGCCGCAGTCCCCCACGGCCCCGGCTCCGGCCCCGATCCCGCTCCCGCCCCCGATGGAGGTTTCGCCCACCCCCGTCACCAGTGCGAACTCCGGGCAGACCGCGGCCAGTGGGGCGGCCAGGCGCACATGGTCGGCGGCGGACCGCGCGAGGTTCTCGCCCCACAGGTAGTCCGGGTCCGCCAGCGACATCGCGTACGGCATGACCGAACCGTCCGCCAGCTGCTGGACCAGGACGGCGGCCTCCGGGCGGCGCGTCTCGTCCAGCGCCACGGTCGCCGCCACCAGCACCACCCGCGCCGCCTGGATCAGGGCGGCCCGGGCCATCCCGTGCGCGGCCCGCACCCGCTCCGGGAAGCCCTTCAGCACATAGTTCAGGACGCGCGGCTCGCTGCGTTCCGCGTGCGGCGGGTTCATCAGCGTGTCGAGTGCCACCGTCCACTCCTTGCGGTCGCCGGCCAGCAGGCCCACCGCGTCCTCGACGCTCATGGCGGAGCACTCGGTGGCGTCGAGGCGCGGGACGACCGGCGAGACCTCCGTCTCGGCGGGCCGGCCGGTGCGCTCGCGCGACGCCTCGGCCGTCCGCTCCAGTTCGGCGTGGCGCAGCCGCCACCAGCGGACGTCGAGGTTCATGCCCTGCGGGGGCCACGCGGTGCCGTTCCGCTCGGTGCACAGCTCGACGATCCGCCGCACCGTGTCCCACTCCGGTGGCGTCCGCTGCCGTCCGTTGAGCAGTTCCGAGACGGAACTGACGCTCCTCAGCCCGAGCGCGTCGGCGATCTCCCGCTGCGGCACCCGGCAGGTGTGGACCAGGCGGTGCAGCTCGGCGCAGAAGTCCGCGACGGGACCCGCCGGTGGTGCGGTCAACTCCCAACCCCTTCGACGCGGTTCGCCGGTCGACTCCGAAGCGTAGGGCCTGACCTGCGGGTACCGCCGGGAATCGGGAGCAGTGGTCAGGACCGGTCGCGGGTGTCCGGATCGGTCACGTCGATCAGGCGGCACACCGTCTCGATGTCGATACGGACCTGGGCGATGGACGCGCGGCCGGAGAGCCAGGTGATCAGGGCCGAGTGCCAGGTGTGTTCGATGACGCGGACGGCGGAGAGCTGCTCCGGGGTGGGGTTCTCCAGGCCCATCGCGTCGAGGATGATCGCCGTCGTCTGACGGGAGACCTGGTCGACCTCGGGCGAGACACTGCGGTCGGCGAACGTCAGCGCGCGGACCATCGCGTCGGCCAGGTGCGGCTCGCGCTGGAGGGCGCGGAAGGCGCGCATCAGGGTCTCCGCGACCCGGTCCGCCGCCCGCTCGCCCGCCGGGGGTTTCTTCCGCAGGGTGCCGTGCATGTGCTCCAGCTGGTCCTGCATGGTGGCGACCAACAGGTGCACCTTGGAGGGGAAGTAGCGGTAGAGCGTGCCGAGGGCGACCTGGGAGGACTCGGCGACCTCCCGCATCTGCACCGCGTCGAAACCGCCCCGGCTGGCCAGCTGCGCGCTCGCGTGCAGGATGCGCCGACGGCGGGCCTCCTGCCGCTCCGTGAGGGGGGAGGAGGCCGGGCGCTGGGTGCTGTCTTCCGCAGGCATGGGTCCCGTTCCGTGACAGTCGGTGAGGGTCGGTGATCACACAGCATGGCAGCGCGGCCGCCGTGGCGTGAATCACCTGATCCACTGCTCACCGCGTCCCTACCTGCCGGTAGATTCAGAGCCTCCCGAACGATCAAGTCTGAAACTTGTTCTAGATTAGCGTCCCGTCGTAGTCTCGCGGGACAGTGCAGGCAGAAGGGGGCCCGGAGTGACCGCTGAGGCCAGTCAGGCGGGGTCCCGGCATGACCTCGCCGCCGACGGCGGACGACCGCTCGACATCGCGCTCCTGACCTATAAGGGGAACCCGTTCTGCGGGGGCCAAGGGGTCTACGTACGGCACCTCTCGCGCGAGCTGGCGCGCCTCGGCCACCGCGTCGAGGTGATCGGTTCCCAGCCGTATCCGGTGCTCGACGAGGGCCACGACGACCGGCTGTCCCTCACCGAGCTGCCCAGCCTCGACCTGTACCGCCAGCCCGACCCCTTTCGCACCCCGGGACGCGGCGAGTACCGCGACTGGATCGACGCCCTCGAAGTCGCGACGATGTGGACCGGCGGGTTCCCCGAGCCGCTGACCTTCTCCCTGCGCGCCCGCCGCCATCTGCGTGCCCGGCGCGGCGAGTTCGACATCGTGCACGACAACCAGACCCTCGGATACGGGCTGCTGGGGGACGTCGGAGCGCCCCTCGTCACCACCATCCACCACCCCATCACCGTCGACCGGCAGTTGGAGCTGGACGCCGCCGACGGCTGGCAGCGCCGCTACTCCGTGCGCCGCTGGTACGCCTTCACCCGGATGCAGAAGCGGGTCGCCCGCCGGCTGCCGTCGGTGCTCACCGTCTCCGGGACCTCCCGCCAGGAGATCGTCGACCACCTCGGCGTCCGCGACGACCGCGTCCACGTCGTCCACATCGGCGCCGACACCGACCTGTTCTCGCCCGACCCGTCCGTGGCCGTCGTCCCGGGCCGGATCGTGACGACCTCCAGCGCGGACGTGCCGCTCAAGGGCCTGGTCTTCCTCGTCGAGGCGCTGGCGAAGGCACGCACGGAGCACCCGCAGGCCCACCTCGTCGTCGTCGGCAAGCGCCCGCAGGAGGGTCCCGTCGCCCAGGCGATCGAGCGCTACGGCCTCGAAGGCGCCGTCGAGTTCGTCAAGGGCATCTCGGACGCCGAACTGGTCGACCTGGTGCGCTCGGCGGAGGTCGCCTGCGTGCCCTCGCTGTACGAGGGCTTCTCGCTGCCGGCCGCCGAGGCCATGGCCACCGGCACCCCCCTGGTCGCCACCACCGGCGGCGCGATCCCCGAGGTCGCCGGACCCGACGGGGAGACCTGCCTCGCCGTACCGCCCGGCGACGCGGGCGCCCTGGCTGCGGCGCTGACCCGGCTGCTGGGCGACCCCGGGCTGCGGGCCCGGCTCGGCGCGGCCGGACGGCGGCGGGTGCTGGAGCGGTTCACCTGGGCCCGGGCGGCCGAGGGCACGGTGGCCCGCTACCGCGAGGCGATATCCGCGGGCGGCGCCGGAGGGGCACACCCGGCCCGCGAAGATGTTGACGTTGTATCCGATCGCGAAAGCAGGGCCACGTGCTGACCGTCGACTTCTCCCGGTTCCCGCTCGCCCCGGGTGACCGGGTCCTGGACCTCGGCTGCGGGGCCGGCCGGCACGCCTTCGAGTGCTACCGGCGGGGCGCCCAGGTCGTGGCCCTCGACCAGAACGGCGAGGAGATCCGCGAGGTCGCCAAGTGGTTCGCGGCGATGAAGGAGGCCGGCGAGGCCCCGGAGGGCGCCACCGCCACGGCCATGGAGGGCGACGCCCTCGCGCTCCCGTTCCCCGACGAGTCCTTCGACGTCGTCATCATCTCCGAGGTGATGGAGCACATCCCCGACGACAAGGGTGTGCTCGCCGAGATGGTCCGGGTCCTCAAGCCCGGCGGACGGATCGCGATCACCGTCCCGCGCTACGGCCCCGAGAAGGTCTGCTGGGCCCTCTCCGACGCCTACCACGAGGTCGAGGGCGGCCACATCCGCATCTACCGGGCGGACGAACTGCTCGCGAAGATCCGCGAGGCCGGCCTGAAGCCGTACGGCACCCACCACGCGCACGCGCTGCACTCGCCGTACTGGTGGCTGAAGTGCGCGTTCGGCGTCGACAACGACAAGGCGCTGCCGGTGCGGGCGTACCACAAGCTGCTGGTCTGGGACATCATGAAGAAGCCCCTCGCCACCCGGGTCGCCGAACAGGCGCTCAACCCGCTGATCGGCAAGAGTTTCGTGGCCTACGCGACGAAACCCCATCTGCCGAGGCTCGCCGAGAAGACCGGGGCGGACACCAAGTGACCACCCCCCGGACAGAACACCTCGTCCTGCCCGGGGTCCTCACCGCCGAGCAGGCCGCCGCGACCGTCGCCGGCATCCTCGCCGTGCAGCGGGAGGACGGCGCGATCCCCTGGTTCCGGGGCCACCACCTCGACCCGTGGGACCACACCGAGGCCGCGATGGCCCTGGACGCGGCGGGCGAGCACGAGGCCGCCGAGCGGGCGTACACCTGGCTGGCCCGCCACCAGAACGAGGACGGTTCCTGGTACGCGGCCTACCAGGACGGCGACTTCGCCGACGTCACCGACCGCGGGCGCGAGACGAACTTCGTCGCCTACCTCGCGGTGGGCGTCTGGCACCACTACCTCTCCACCGGCGACGACACCTTCCTGGACCGCATGTGGCCGGCCGTCTACGCGTCCGTCGAGTACGTGCTGCGGCTCCAGCAGCCCGGCGGCCAGATCGGCTGGCGGCGCGACGACGACGGCACGCCCACGGCGGACGCGCTGCTCACCGGCTCCTCCTCGATCCACCAGGCGCTGCGCTGCGCGCTGGCCATCGCCGACCAGCGGGAGGAACCGCAGCCGGACTGGGAGCTGGCCGCGGGCGCGCTGCGGCACGCCATACGCCGGCACCCGGAGCGGTTCCTCGACAAGGACCGCTACTCGATGGACTGGTACTACCCGGTGCTCGGCGGCGCGTTGACCGGCACGGAGGCCAAGTCCCGGATAGAGGCGGACTGGGAGCGGTTCGTGGTGCCCGGACTCGGGGTGCGGTGTGTCGTGCCCAACCCGTGGGTGACGGGCGGCGAGTCGGCCGAACTCGCCCTGGCGCTCTGGGCGATGGGCGAGTCCGACCGGGCGCTGGAGATCCTCCAGTCCATCCAGCATCTGCGGGACCCCGAGTCGGGGCTGTACTGGACGGGGTACGTCTTCGAGGACGACGCGATCTGGCCGCGTGAGCTGACGACGTGGACGGCGGGATCGCTGCTGCTCGCCGTCGCCGCGCTGGGGGGCCATGAGGCCACCTGCGCGGTGTTCGGGGGCGAGCATCTGCCGCTGGGGCTGGACCCGGACTGCTGCGGGTAGCCTCCGGCGGTTTTCGGGGGCCTTGGGGTGGGTGGGTGGTTCTGCTGGGGGCGGGTGCGGGGCGGCTGTGGCTGGTCGCGCAGTTCCCCGCGCCCCTGGAGGGCGTGGCGCTCGGCCTTCGGTGACGGTCGCGCAGTTCCCCGCGCCCCTGGAGGGCGTGGCGCTCGGCCTTCGGTGACGGTCGCGCAGTTCCCCGCGTCCCTGGAGGGCGTGGCGCTCGGCCTTCAGTGACGGTCGCGCAGTTCCCCGCGTCCCTGGACGGCGTGGCGCTCGGCCGCGCTGACCGGGCGAGGTTCTGCCGGGAGGCGTGCTCAGTGGCGGTGGACCCGGTTTGCGATTGCGTGGCCGATGAACAGGTAGACCACCGCCGCCAGGCCGTAGCCCGCGACCACCCGGACCCACGCCTCGTCGAACGTGAACAGGTCGTGCGACCAGCCGGCGAGCCAGCGGGCCACGTCGTGGACGAACTGGACGAAGCCGTTCCCGCGGTTCGCGTCCAGCAGGTACATGAGGATCCAGAGGCCCAGCACGAGGGCCATGATGTCGGCGACGACGGCGATGACCGTCCCGGCCTGGTTCGCACCGTTGCGATATCGAGGGGACATGCCCCCCGGGTTGCCGTTTCCGCGCGGCCGAAACCCGACGGGCGACCCGCCGTCATTTTCCCGGTGTTGGGCTGGAGTTGGCCCTTCCGGGGGAGAATGTTCGAAGGGGTCCCTGATGATCCTGCCCCCGGAGTGGCAGGAGAGGGCCGTTGTCCGTCACCGGAAGACCCGCGATCGAGGAGCCGAGACTCACCACCCGGCGGGTGCGCCGCCGCCGCGTTCCCCGGCATGTCGTCGCCGCCCTGCCGCTCGCGCTGGCCGGGCTGATATCCCTGCTCGTCTCCGGGAACACCCTGAGACCCTTCGAGCGGATCACCACGCTGGAGGCGAAGATGGCCTCCAAGTCCGACTTCTTCAAGGACCCCGAGGTGCAGCGGCTGTTACTCCGGCACGGCATACGGGTCGACATCCACCGGCTCGGCTCGCGCGGCATCGCCACCCAGTCGCTGAAGGGCATGGACGTCGTCTTCCCGTCCGGGCAGCCCGCCGCGAAGCTCGTCCTGGACCGGCAGGACCGTTCCGTCCGCTCGGTCCGCCCCTTCGTCACCCCGCTCGTCCTCGGCACGTTCCGTGACTACGCCGAAACCCTCGTCAAGGCCGGGGTCGCCACCCCCCAACAGGCGGCGGGCGGCCAGACCCTCTACTACGACCTCGACATGCGCGGTCTGATGGGCCTGCTCGACGGCAAGGCCGGCGGCCGCGCCACCGCCGACCAGGACGGCGACGGGAAGACCGAGGGCGCCGACACCTGGAACGGCATCGGCTTCGACACCGCCGGCGGCCACAGCAACAGCGGCCGGGTGCTGGTGCGCACCTCCAGCGTCTGCGAGTCCAACTCCGCCGGCACCTACCTCAGCCTCCTCGCCTTCGTCGCCAACCGGAACAGCACCCCGGGCACCCAGAGCGTCAACGACCCCCGGCTCGCCCGGGAGGCGGTGACCGACCTCGCGGCCCGGATCAAGCCGCTGATCAACCTCCAGGGCATGTGGGCCGACGATCAGGCCGACAGCTACCTCTCCGACCTCGGCGAGTCCATCGCCCCCATCTCCGTGATCTACGAGCACCAGTACCTGGCCCACCAGATCGCCTACCACGACGAGCACGGCAGCCAGGACCCCGACCGCGTCCTGCTCTACCCCACCCCCTACGCCCTCACCGAACCCCAGCTGATCTCCCTCACCGACCGCGGCGACCGGCTCGTGCGCATCCTGGAGGAGGACGACGCCCTGCGCGACCGAGCCCTCGAACTCGGCTTCCGGGTCCGTGACTCCGACACGCAGGAGAACACCGGCGAGCGCCTCGACGCCTACCTCCGCGACCACGGCATCCAGGTTCCCGTCCCCAACACCGACCAGACCAAGGCCTACGAGCCGGACCTGGACGTCCTGGAGCGGATCATCGACTACGTAGGGAACTGTCCGCCGCCCGCCCAGGACGCCCCGTGAGACGGCGGATCGGCGCCCTGGCCCTCGCCGTCGCCCTGATCGGCACACTGACCTCCGCCTGCACCGGCGACACCGACCACCTCACCCTCAAGGTCCTCGCCGGCCCCGAACTCGCCGACGTGGAACCGCTCCTGGACGAGCTGGAGGAGGACACCGGCGTCAAGCTGGAGATGACGTACGAGGCCACCGCCGACCTCGCCGGGCAGCAGCCCCCGGCGGCCGGGAAGCCCGCCTACGACCTGGCCTGGCTCGCCTCCGACCGCTCCTTCCAACTGCGTGTGCAGGACTCCGGCGGGCGGCTCACCCGGCCTGAGTCCACCTCCGTGATGCGCTCGCCGGTCGTCGTCGGCCTCACCCCCGAGGCCGCCGCGGACCTGCGCGCGAACGCCCCCGGTGGCCGGATCACCTGGGCCGATCTCGCGGACGCCGCCGCCGACGGCCGGCTGCGCTTCGGCATGGCCGACCCCCGGCGCAGCGACACCGGCCGGGCCGCGCTGGTCGGCGTCGCCACCGCGGCCGCCGGCACCGGCAGCGCCCTGCGCGAGGAGGACGTCTCCTGCGACCGGCTGCGCGGGTTCCGCTCCGGCCAGAACCTCACCGCGGCCGGCTCCCGCACCCTGCTCGACACCTACCTCAAGGACCAGGGCGCGGCCGACGCGCTGATCGCCCATGAGTCCGAACTGCTGGCCCTGAACGCCGGCGGAGAGCTGGGCACGCCCCTGGAGATCGTCCACCCGGACGACGGCATGGTCCTGTCCGACTTCCCGCTGCTCCTCCTCGACCCCGCCGAACGCACCGCCTACCGCAAGGTCGTCGACTGGCTGCTGAGCGCCGACACCCAACGGGAGCTGATGGAGCGCACCTTCCGGCGGCCCGTGAACCAGGACGTCGAGCCGTCGAAGCGGCTGCGGACACCGGTCGGCAACGCCCTCTCCTTCCCCGACCGGCTCTCCATCGTCGAGCGGCTCGTCGACGACTACGGCGACCCCGCGCATCCCACCGGCGACCAGATCGTCTTCCTGCTCGACTTCTCCACCTCGATGCGCGGCGAGCGCATCGCCGACCTGCGCGCCGCCTTCGCGGGCCTCAGCGGCGCCGACCGCACCGCGACCGGCAAGTTCGCCCGCTTCTACCGGGGCGAGCGCCTCACCGTCGTCCGCTTCGGCGGCCGGGTGCTCCAGGAACGCACGGTGACCGTGCGCGGCGACGGCGATCTGAAGACCCTGGACCGGGTGGTCGCCGACGGCGGCTTCGACGACGCCACCGCCGTCTGGTCGGCCCTCGACCGCGGCTACCGCATCGCCGCCGACGCCGTCCGCGCCGCACCCGAACGGCCCGTCGCCATCGTGCTGATGACGGACGGTGAGAACAACGCGGGGCTCACCTACGAGGAGTTCCTGCGCCGGCACGAACGGCTCGGCTCCGCCGCCGACGCGGTGCCGACCTTCCCCGTCCAGTTCGGAGAGGCCGACGCGGCCGCGCTGCGGCGGGCCGCCACCGCCACCGGCGGCCGGATGGTCGACGCCGGTCTCTCCTCGCTCTCCGACGCGTTCAAGGAGATCCGTGGGTGTCATTGACAGTCAGTGGTGGAGCCTGTGGGGGCCGTGGGTGGCCGTCTGGGCGGTGACGGCGGCCGCGTGCGCCGTGCTGGCGCGGTACGTCCTGCAGCGGTTGGGCTGGCTGCGGCGCCGCCGTCGCGACGGCGGACGCACCGTGCAGGGCATGTGCTTCTTCCTGCACAAGCCACGGGTCATGGACCTCTACGAGTACGGCGGCTTCTCAGCGGCCCTGGAGGCGGAGGTCGCCGACCGCACCAACGTCAACGCGGGGGTGGGTCTGTTCGCGCGGCTGTTCGGCGGCCTGTTCGGGGCGCACGGGGAAGCCACCAGGGAACGCGTCACCGCCTACATCCAGCAGAGCACGCCCATCACCGTGATCCGGCTGGTGATGGACACCATGCGCAAGGAGGACGCCGTCGTGCACGCCGACCTCACCACCGGTGTCGTCACCCCGAACCGGGCGCTCGCCGACCGCCTGGCCGAACAGGGCGGCGACGGACGGGTGCCGCTGACCGCCATCGGCGTCGCCACGGCGTTCGTCTCGGTCACCGGCCTGTTCACCGCCCGCCGCGCGGAGAACGGCGACATCGTGCTGCGCGCCCAGTACGGCACCGGCGAGCCCGCCGCCCAGGTACGCATCACCTGCGAGGCGTCCGGGGTGCGCGAGGGCTTCCAGAACGCCGAGTACTTCACCGGGGAGTTCCAGGCCCGCTGCCTGGGCAAGGTGCCGACGTGGAACCGGGAGAACGGCGAGCTGTCCCTCAACCCGATCGCCATCTTCCTCTGACGGGCCCGGCGGGCCTCACGCGTTCAGCTCGGCCAGCACCCGCAGGGTGTGCGGGTCGGGCGCCAGCGCCAGCAGGTCCGTCACCGGGCCCTTGCGCCACAGCTCCAGTCGCTCCGCGATCCGTTCGCGCGGCCCGACCAGCGAGATCTCGTCGGCGAACGCGTCCGGGACGGCCAGCACCGCCTCCTCCCGCCGGCCCGCCAGGAACAGCTCCTGGATCCGCCGCGCCTCCTCCTCGTACCCCATGCGCGCCATCAGATCGGCGTGGAAGTTGCGGGTGGCGTGGCCCATGCCGCCGATGTAGAAGCCGAGCATGGCCTTCACGGCCAGCAGCCCCTCGCCGACGTCGTCGCAGACCCGCACCCGGGCCATCGGCGCGACCCGGAACCCCTCCGGCAGCCCGGCGATCCCCGGCCCGTACGCGTCCGGCCGGCTGGGCGACCAGTACAGCGGCAGCCACCCGTCGGCGATCCGCGCCGTCTGCACCACGTTCCGCGGCCCCTCGGCCCCGAGGAACACCGGCAGTTCCGGCCGCAGCGGATGCGTGACGGACTTCAGCGGCCGGCCCAGACCGGTCGCGTCCGGCCCCCGGTAGGGCAGCGGGTGGAACCGCCCGTCGCCCAGCTCCACCGGCGCCTCCCGCCGCAGCACCTGACGTACGACGTCCACGTACTCCCGCGTCGCGGTCAGCGGCGACCTCGGGAACGGCCGCCCGTACCAGCCCTCGACCACCTGCGGACCCGACAGGCCGAGCCCGAGCGTCAGCCGACCGCCGGAGAGATGGTCCAGGGTGAGGGCGTGCATCGCCGTGGCGGTGGGGGAGCGGGCCGCCATCTGCGCGACCGCCGTGCCCAGCCCGATCCGCGTGGTGTGCGCGGCGATCCAGGTCAGCGGGGTGAAGGCGTCCGAGCCCCAGGACTCCGCCGTCCACACCGAGTCGTACCCGAGCCGCTCCGCCTCCCGTGCCAGCTCCACCTGGCCCAGGGCAGGGCCGCGGCCCCAGTAGCCGAGCGCGAGACCGAGCCGCATCACTGCCTCCTGACGGTCCGTCAGACATGGGGAGGCTGCGACTGTACGACAACGGCCCCCCGCCCGGAAGGGCGAGGGGCCGTGAGCTGCCCGCGCGGTCGCTCAGCCGCGCTGGATGCCGGAGGAGTCCCGCAGGACACCGCGGCGGCCGTCCTGGGTCTGCGCGATCAGACCCTGGGCACCCTGCTCGACCGCGAGGTACCAGGTGCCGGGCGCCAGCTCCGCGATCGGCATCGGCGCACCGTCCTCCCCGTACAGCGGCCGGGGCACCGGAACGGCGAACCAGAACGGCGAGAAGTCCGGCGCCGGCGGCTGCGCCGGACCCGGCTGCGCGCCGAACGGCGGCTGCCCCTGGGCCGGCGGCTGCCCGCCGAAGGCCGACGGCTGCGGCGCACCCGGGTATCCGTAACCGGCGGGCGGCTGGGCGCCGTAGGGCTGCGGCGTCGGGGGCTTCGGGGCGGGGATCAGACCGGCCTGGAGGGCGGGGACGAGGGGGGTGGCGATGGCCGCGCCCGCCATGATCAGCGTGGCCACCAGGGCGAGGATCAGGCCCGTACCGGCGTCGGGAGCACTCGAATCGCCGCCGCCGCCGATGTTGTCCAGGCCGCCCACCGGGTCGATGACATTGCCCAGGGCGCTCCACGCGGCGAACAGCGCGAAGGCGACACCGAAGGGGCCGAGTTCCAGCCCGACGACCTTGCGGGGCTGCGGCAGTCCTCGAGCGACAACGACGAGGGCCGCCCCGATGAGGCCCGCGAGGACGACACTGAGCAGGACCGGTCCGCTCGACCAGAGGCTCGGCATGTCGACGCTGTCGGGTACGTCCTCGTACGAGTAGTTGTCGAGGAACGACGCGATGAACAGCAATACCGCTGCTCCGATCACCACGCCGTCGCCTCGAGTGAGGGAGCGGATATTCACTTCAGGTCCTTCGTCAGTCGTCTCGTCATCAGTACGTCATCACTACGCGTCGGTAGAGGCGTCGCTGTCACCATGTCGCCCTCAGGCTCCTGTGTGAAGCGCGGGGGTGGCCCCTCATCGTCGGGACGACACTATCGTCCGCACGATCGGGATGTCCGCCCGGATCAGCGCGCTGATCACTACCCGCGCAGGAAACTCACGATTCCCTCAGAGATCCCCTGCGCCGCCTTCTGCCGCCACGCGCCACTGGTCAGCAGCGCCGCGTCCTTGCTATCGCGCATGTTGCCGCACTCGATGAACACCTTGGGAACCGTTGACAGATTGAGACCGCCCAGGTCCTCACGTGTGACGAGACCGGTGCCGTCGCCGATGTAGTTGGACGGGGAACTGCCCGTCGTGCGCGCGAAGTCGTCCACGATCCGCTTCCCGAGGTCCTTCGACGGGGCGACGATCGCGCGGGTGTCGGCGGCACCCTCGCGCACCGAGCCCGGCAGGATCACATGGAAGCCGCGGTTGCCGGTCCCCGAGCCGTCCGCGTGGATCGAGACCACCGCGTCGGCGTGCGCCGCGTTCCCGATCCGGGCCCGCTCGTCCACACACGGCCCGTACGGCCGGTCCTCGTCCTGCGTCAGCTTCACGGTGGCGCCCTGCTGTTGCAGCAGTGTCCGCAGCCGGTGCGCCACGTCCAGCGTGAAACGGGCCTCGCTGTACCCCGAGTTGGTGGACGTCCCCGTGGTGTCGCACTCCTTGCTGTTGGTGCCGATGTCCACCGTGCTGTTGATCTCGGCGGTGTGCTCGACGTTCGTCGGGTTGTGACCGGGGTCGATGACGACGACCTTGCCCGCGAGCGAGGCCGAGCCGCCCGGCGCGGTGCCGCCGGACCCGGCGGGCGCGGACGGTGTGGAGCCGCCGGACGTCCCCTCGCCGTCGGTGGGCGAGCGCAGCACGCTCGACGACGACCCCGCTCCGGCCGTGCGGCCCGCTCCGCCGTCCCCGCCCCCGCCGAGCGTGCCGTACGCCAGCCAGCCGAGCAGCGCGCCCGGCACGAGCACGGCGAGCGCGACCGTCAGCCGGCGGCGCAGCTGGGAGCGGCGGGGCTGCGGGGCACCGAAGGGGTCGAAGGGGTTGGGGGTCGAGCCTGTGTACGACACGCCCGCCACCCTAGCCGGAGGCCTGTCCGGTCACCTCCACCGACTTGTAGGCGGTGCCCTGGGGGGCGAGGCAGACGAACCAGGAGTACGGGGAGCCCGCGGGATCGCGGATCACCAGCTCGTCGCTGTTGACGTCGTCCGAGGAGGCCCGCTCGACCACGGTGGTCGTGCCGTCCTTCCAGGTGCAGGTGACCTGCCGGGCGGTCTTGGCGACATGGCCGATCACCAGGCGCTGGGCGTCCTCGCCGGGGAACAGGGGGATGGAGGCGGCCTCGACGTCGGTGCCCGACAGGGTGTCGCCCTTGGGCACCAGGTTCTCCGTCACATCTTTGTCCCGGGCCTCGTCGCCGGTGCGCCGGTACACGAAGTACGCGATCTTGCCGACCAGGTCGGAGGGCGTGCTGACGCCTTCCGGGTACTCGCCGTACTCCGCCATCGCGTCGAGGGTGGACCGGGCGTCCGCCGTGTCCACCGGGGCCAGCCACACGTCGATGCCGACCTGCCACGGCTCACCCCCGTCGGTACCGGTCGCCAGGACCGTCCGCCCGTGGGGCTGGAACGGATTGGGCGTCCCCGTCACCGACGGCTGGACCGCCGGCAGTCCCCGGTCCGTGCTCCCCGGCAGCCCCGACACCGCCAGCGCCCCCGTCGAGCCGGCCACCACCAGGGCCGCGGCCCCCGCCACCGCCCAGCGCCGCGCCTTGCGGCGGCGGCCCCCGCGGATCAGCGCCTGGGTGGGGGCTATGCCGATCTCCACCTCGTCCGCGGCGTCGGCCAGCAGGAGGGCGATGTCGTGCTGTGTCATGCCGTGGTTCTCCCGGTCCGCGCTCATCATGTCCGCCCTCCGTGCGTCACCATGTCCGCCAGTCCCGGTATGGCACGCAGTTTCGCGATCCCCTTGGCCGCGTTGCTCTTGACCGCGCCGACCGAACAGCCCATCGCCTCGGCCGTCTGCGACTCGGTCAGGTCCTCCCAGTACCGCAGGACCACCGCCTCGCGCTGCCGCGGCGGCAGCTCGGCCAGCGCCTTCAGCAGGGCGTGCCGGTCGTCGGCCTGGGCGATGCGGTCGCCGGTGTCGGCGATCTCGTGCGCCAGGCCCGGGTCCTCGCCCCTCGGCGCGAGGAACTCACGCAGCTTCCTGCGGTATTTGCGGGCGTGCGCGTTGATCATCACGCGCCGTACGTACGCCTCCGGTTCGTCGGCCGAGGCGACCCTGTTCCAGGCCACATAGACCTGTTCGAGCGTCGTCTGGGCCAGGTCCTCCGCGGCGTGCTGCTCCCCCGTGAGGAGGAATGCCGTACGCATCAGCCGCGGCCAGCGGCCGATGACGAAGGCCTGGAACTCCGTGTTCCCGGCCTGTTTCGAATCCCCCATGGCACCTCCTAGATGTTCAAAGGAGGCCCCGAGGGGTCAGGATCGTTGCCCCGGCGCGGAAAGTTTTTCCGACGCCTCGCCGACCGGCTCCGCCCCGTCGACCCCCGTGGCCCCGCCGGTCGCGCGCGGCAGCCACACCAGCATCAGCACGACCCCGGCGAGCAGCACCCCCGTGCCCGTGCGGAACGCCAGCGCGTACCCCTCCGTCAGGGCCTGCGGTGTCCCGCGTCCCGCCGTCCGGGAGGCCGCGATCGTCGACAGGACCGCCAGGCCCAGCGAGCCGCCCATCGTGCGGGAGGTGTTGACCAGGCCGGAGACCAGGCCGGCCTCGCCGGGCGCCGCCCCCGAGGTGGCCAGCGCGGCCAGCGGGGTCGACGCCAGGCCGGCGCCCAGCATCATCAGCACGCCCGGCAGCATGATCCCGGTGACGTACGGGTCGTCGATCCGCATCGTCGACTGCCAGCCGAAGCCGGTCGCCGCGACGAGCGTGCCCAGCGCCGCCACCGTGCGCGCCCCGGCCGTGCGCATCAGGCGCGGCGCGAGCTTCGAGCCGAGGACGACGGCCAGCGAGCTGGGCACCAGCGCGAGACCGGCCTCCAGCGGGGTGTAGCCGAGGGCGTTCTGCGCGTACAGCGTCAGGAAGAACCACATGGCGAACATCGCCGAGCCGGACAGGAACATCGCCGCGTTCGCCGCCGACACCGCCCGCCGCCGGAACAGCCCCAGCGGCATCAGCGGGGCCGCCGTCCGCGCCTCGACGGCGAGGAACAGCCCGATCAGCGCGAGCCCGGCGGCCAGCGGCACGAGCGTGGACGGCGCCGTCCACCCCTCGGCCTCCGTCTGTGAGATGCCGTACGCCAGCGTGGCCAGTCCGGCCGTGACCAGCAGGGCGCCCGGCAGGTCCAGGCGGCGGCCGGCCGCGGCGCGGCTCTCCCGCAGCCACCGCAGGGCACCGGCCAGCACGACGGCCCCGACGGGCACGTTGATCAGCAGCACCCACCGCCAGGACAGGACGTCCACCAGCACGCCGCCGACGAGTCCGCCCGCGGCGCCGCCGCCCGCGCCGACCGCCGTCCACGTGGCGATCGCCCGGGCCCGGGCGGCACCCTCCGGGACGGCGGAGGTGACGATCGTCAGCGTCGCCGGGGCGAGCACCGCCGCGCCCAGGCCCTGCACGGCCCGCGCGAGGAGCAGCTGCCAGCCGTCCTGGGCGAGTCCGCCGGCCAGCGAGGCCAGAGTGAACAGGGCGAGCCCGGCCAGGAACATCCGCTTGCGGCCGTAGAGGTCGCCGGCGCGACCGCCGAGCAGCAGGAAACCGGCGAAGGCGATGGCGTAGGCGTTCACCACCCACTGGAGTCCGGACGGGCTCAGGTCCAGATCGGTCCGCATCGACGGCAGGGCCACGTTCACGACGGACACGTCCAGCACGACGAGGAACTGTCCGGCGCACGCGAGCGCCACGACCAGCCAGGCGGCGGGAGCGCCACGGCCGGGGCCGTGGG
Organism: Streptomyces sp. NPDC041784; assembly: GCF_055591025.1. Classification (NCBI taxonomy): domain Bacteria; kingdom Bacillati; phylum Actinomycetota; class Actinomycetes; order Kitasatosporales; family Streptomycetaceae; genus Streptomyces; species Streptomyces sp. NPDC041784. The sequence goes on along the minus strand of NZ_JBVJAB010000002.1, from coordinate 576,150 downwards.
GGCGGGCGAATCTGCGGGGGCGGGTGGTACCGGCGGATTCCAGCATGGGCGTCATGGTCTCAACCGGGCTGCGCCCCTTGCATCGGGATTTGGCCCTAGGCCTGAGGTCCGGTTCCGAGGTTCGGCTACGAGGCCAGGTCCCGAGGTCCGGTCCCGAGGCCAGGTCCCGAGGCCAGGTCCCGAGGTCCGGTCCCGAGGTCCGGTCCCGAGGTCCGGTCCCGAGCCCGGAGGGGCGCCCGCTTTCCCAAGAGAAGCTAAAGAAATTGTTAGCGCGTCGAAGTATCGGAATAGTTGCCCATGCATACAGGTTCGGGGTCCATGTATCCCCTACGCGCCGCCCCGGAGGCCCCCTTCCATGACGCACACGACGATCGAACGGCCCACCCGCCGGGCGCGCGGAGCCGTCGTCCCGGTGCTCGCCTTCGCGGGCATCGTGGTCGCGGTGATGCAGACCCTGCTGGTCCCGGTCATCAAGGACCTGCCGCAGCTGCTGGGCACCTCGCCCAGCAACGCCACCTGGGTCCTGACCTCCACCCTGCTCTCCGGGGCCGTGGCCACCCCGATCATGGGCCGCCTCGGCGACCTCTACGGCAAGCGGCGCATGCTCATCCTCAGCCTGGCCGTGATGGTCGTCGGCGCCCTGGTCAGCGCCGTCACCAGCGCGCTGCTCCCGATGATCGTCGGCCGTACCCTCCAAGGCTTCGCCATGGGCGCCATCCCGCTCGGCATCGGCCTGATGCGCGACATGCTGCCCCGTGAGCGGCTCGGCTCGGCGATGGCCCTGATGAGTTCCTCGATCGGCGTCGGCGGCGGCCTCGCCCTGCCCGCCGCGGCCCTGGTCGCCCAGCACACCGACTGGCACGCCCTCTTCTACGGCGCCGCCGGCCTCGGCGCCCTCGCCATCGCCCTCACCCTCCTCGTCGTCCCCGAGTCCCCGGCCCGCGCCGAGGGAACCTTCGACCTGCCGGGCGCGATCGGCCTCTCCGCCGGCCTGGTGCTCTTCCTGCTGCCGATCACCAAGGGCAGCGACTGGGGCTGGACCTCCGGCACCACGCTCGGCCTGTTCGCCGCGTCGGCCGCGGTGCTCCTGCTGTGGGGCGTCTACGAGCTGCGCACCAAGGCACCCCTCGTCGACCTGCGCACCACCGCCCGCCCCGCCGTCCTCTTCACCAACCTCGCCTCGATCATGGTCGGCGTCAGCTTCTACGTCGTCTCCCTGGTCCTGCCGCAGCTCCTCCAGCTGCCCACCGCCACCGGGTACGGCCTCGGCCAGTCGATGGTCGTCGCCGGACTGCTGGTGGCCCCGCTCGGCCTGACGATGATGGTCACCGCGCCCGTCTACGCCCGCCTGTCCGCGAAGTACGGCCCCAAGGTCACCCTGATCCTCGGCATGCTGATCATCGCGATCGGCTACGGCGCCGGCCTCGGCCTGATGAACGCCGCCTGGCAGAGCCTGGTCATCGCGGTGGTCCTGGGCGCCGGTATCGGCCTCGCCTACTCCTCGCTGCCCGCCCTGATCGTCGGAGCCGTCCCCGCCTCGGAGACCGGCGCGGCCAACGGCCTCAACACGCTGATGCGGTCCATCGGCACGTCCGTCTCCAGCGCCGTCATCGGCATGGTGCTGGCCAACACGGCGAACGACGTGGGCGGCGTCGCGGTCCCGACCATGCACGGCTTCCGCGTCTCCTTCCTGATCGCCACCGCCGCCGTCGCCGTCGGCCTGGTGCTGGCCCTGTTCCTGCCCCGGCAGCAGCGCCCGTCCGCCGGACCGCAGCTGCGCGCCAGCAGCGAGGAGGACGCCAACCTGGAGCGCGCCGAAGAGGCCCTGCGCGGCTTCCGGGGCCGGGTCCTGGACGCCGCCGGCACGCCGGTCGCCCGCGCCCGGGTCACCCTGATCGACCGGCGCGGCCGCCAGGCCGGCGCGACCCTGTCCGAGGAGGACGGCAGCTATGCCCTCGCCGTCCCCGCCCGGGGCGCGTACGTCCTCGCCGCCAAGGCCACCGGCCACGGACCGCTCGCCTCCTCCGCGACCCACGCGGGCGACGAGCAGGCCGTACGGCTGGACCTCGCGCTGCCGGGCGAGACGGTCACCGCGTAGGCGCTCCGCCGGACGGGCCGTGCTGTGCCGCCGGTCGTCCGCGGTGCCGGCGGCGCCGTCGGGGCTGGTCGCGCAGTTCTCCGCAGTTCTCCGCGCCCCTTCAGGGGGCTGCCGAACCGCGGCGGACTTCGCCGGACCCGCTCGGTTCGCTTCCGCCCCCCCCCGAGATCCCGCACCCCCTGTCGCTCCGCCGGCCGGGGGTGCGGCAGCATGGGCGCCCGTACACCCACCACCCGTGTTGGAAGGCAGGCCCCATGACCGCGGCACCGAAGCCCGAGATCCTGGCCGCGTTCGAGGCCGCGAAGGGGTTCATGCCCGTGGACGAGGGCCTCGCGCTGTACGCGGCCGCCGTCGAGGCGGGCGGGCTCGGGCTGCCGCTGCTCGAGGTCGGCACCTACTGCGGACGCTCCACGATCCTGCTCGCCGACGCGGCCCGCGCCGCCGGCGTCACCGCGCTCACCGTCGACCACCACCGGGGCAGCGAGGAGCAGCAGCCGGGCTGGGACTACCACGACCCGGAGACCGTCGACCCCGAGATCGGCCTGATGGACACGCTGCCCACCTTCCGCCGCACCCTCCACCGGGCGGGCCTGGAGGACCACGTCGTCGCCCTGGTCGGCCGCTCGCCGCAGGTGGCGAAGGTCTGGTGCATGCCGCTCGGCCTCGTCTTCATCGACGGCGGCCACACGGACGAGCACGCGACCGCCGACTACGAGGGCTGGGCGTCCCATGTGGCGGAGGGCGGCCTGCTCCTCGTCCACGACGTGTTCCCGGACCCGGCCGACGAGTTCACCGGCCAGGCCCCCTACCGCGTCTACCTGCGTGCCCTGGCCTCCGGCGCCTTCCGGGAGGTCTCCCACACCGGTTCCCTGCGGGTGCTGCGGCGCACGGCCGCGGACTTCCAGGACCGGCGGGGCGACTAGGACCTGTCCGGCCGATCATGCCGCAGACGCGGGGTGTGGCACGCCCTCCCCCGGAGGGGGTACCCCCAGCGGCGTTGTCGTCGGTTGCCGACTCCCCCACGCTCGGCTGCGCTCGCGCGGGGGGACCCCCATCGCGTCGACGCCCTCCTCCGCCTTGCAGCTGCACGCACCACACCCCGCTCACCGGCGTGCCCAGGCACCGCCGCTTTCCTGCGACTTGATCGGCCGGACAGGTCCTGGTGCGACCAGCGTCCTGAGTCGGAAATCATCGGAGATCACGACGGCGCCGTGCGTCCGCGTCGACGGCGGTGCCGGAGCACCCCCGCCCCCACCGCCACGGCCGCCACCAGCAGCGCCGGGACCAGCACGGCGGGCCGCAGGACGGAGCGGTAGAGCGGGGCAGGCGACGCCTCCAGCGGGATCGTCGCGACGTCGTTGCCGGTGGTGCGGTCGAACGGGTTGTAGGTGCGGATGGTGCCCTTCGCCCCCGGGACCCGCCGGTCGATCCGGATGTGGAAGTCGATGGCGGTCGTCCCGCCTTCGTGCCGCACCTCGTAGAACCGGTCGTAGCCGATCTCGCAGACGAACGCCCCGCCCGGCCTCTCCGGCCGGTTGCACGCCCATGACCCGCCGTCCCCCTCGAAGCTGTACGGGACGGAGGTCACCGTGGTGCCCTCCGGCGGGACCACCTCGAAGCGGCCCAGTTCCTCGGGGCCCGGCGGCCGGCCGGGGCCGAGGTCGCTCACCCCGAGCCGCACCTTCACGGTGTCGCCGACCCGGCCCCGCACGGTCGCGGTGACGGGACGGTAGTCGACCTCGTGGTGACGCCGACCCTGCCGTGGCTGTCGTCGAAGTCCTGGCCGGCCGTGCGGACCAGGCCGATCGGTGCGCCCGAGCCGCGCACGGTGTGGCCGGCGGGCCTGCGCGGGGCCGCCGACCAGGTGTAGGTCACCTCGCCGATCGGCTGCTCCGGATCGGTGACCGAGTAGACCAGCGGGGCGCTCGCACGGTAGGCGGCACCCGCCGCGGCCCTCGTGGGGAACGTGCACCACGCCGAGGTGGGCGCCTGCCCCGCGTAGAAGCAGTTGCTGTGCCGGGCGGTCAGCGTCATCCCGTCCGACACGTTCACCTGTACGGCGACGCCGTCCGCCGTGGGGAACCGGGTCCTGTTCGTGAACCGCGGGGTCACCTTCGCCGGCGTCCCCGGCGCCAGCCCGCTCACGCCCGGCTCCTGACCGGGCGCGGCCAGTGTCGGACCGCCGACAATCATCCGGGTCGTGCCGGTGAGGGCCGCCGCGTTGTCGGCGGTGGCGGTGTACGTGACCGTCCCGCTGTCGCCCGGCTTCACGCCGTCCACGCCGTGCAGGGTGAAGGGCGGGTTGCTCTCCCCGTCGCCGTTCTGGAGATCGCCGTACACGCAGGTGAACACCGGGGCCTCGCCGGTGCAGTTGCCGCCGTGGCCCCGCTCCACCCGGGCGACGCCGGCCAGCCCCGAGGCGTCCACGACGACCCTGACGTTCCGGGCCGGGCCGCCCTCGCTCGGCACGACGTACACGGGCACCACGAAGTCGTCGTTCGCTGCCCCGGCACCCTCGTCGGCGTTGTACATGACGAAGGTCTTCTCGGTCTCGAACCGCAGCACGACCTCGTCGGATCCGGCGGCCGCGGCGGGCCCCGGGGCCAGGGCGAGGACGGCGGTGAGGACAGTGGCGAGGACGGCCGTGAGGCTCGACACCCGGGCGGCCGCCCGCCGGAGCACCCGTCCGAGTATCGGCAACAGCGTGGGCATGAGCATGCAGGGACTATGCACTATGCCGGCGCCACCGGTGCCGATGCCGGTGCCGCTACAGCCAGCCCTGTCGGCGGGCCTCCCGCATCGCCTCCATCCGGTTGCGGGTGGCCGTCTTGCCGATGGCGGAGGAGAGGTAGTTGCGGACCGTGGACTCGGACAGGTGCAGCCGCCCGGCGATGTCCGCGACCGTCGCGCCGTCCGCTGACGCCTTCAGTACGTCGCACTCGCGGGCGGTGAGCGGGTTCGGGCCCGCGCCCAGGGCGGCCGCGGCGAGCGCCGGATCGACGACCGTCTCGCCCGTCAGCACCCGGCGGATCGCCGCCGCCAGCTCCTCCACGGGACCGTCCTTCACCAGGAAACCGGCGGCCCCCGCCTCCATGGCCCGCCGAAGGTAGCCGGGCCTGCCGAAGGTGGTCAGGATCAGCACCCGGCAGTCGGGCGCCTGGTCGCGCAGTTCCGCGGCGGCCTCCAGACCGCTCATGCCCGGCAGTTCGATGTCGAGCAGGGCGACGTCCGGGCGGTGGAGCAGGGCCGCGTCGACGATGGCGTCCCCGGCTCCCACCTGGGCGACGACCTCGATGTCCGCCTCCATCCCCAGCAGCAGGGCGAGCGCGCCGCGCAGCATGCTCTGGTCCTCCGCCAGCAGCACCCTGATGGACTTGGCGGGCCGGTGGTCGCGAGGCATCTCGTCCAGGGGCCGGCCGGGCATCTCGTTCACGGGCCAAGGGTAGGTCCGGCCGGAACGGGAGGCAGCTCCCGTGCGGGCTCCGGTGTCGCGGACGGCGTCGGCGTGGGCGTCTCCACGGGGAGTTCGGCCGTCACCGTGAAGCCGCCGCGCGGGCCCGGACCGGCCGTCAGCGAGCCACCCGCCGCCGCGAGGCGCTCCCGCAGACCGATGAGCCCGGTGCCACCGCTCCTCGCGCAGGCCGCAGTTACGTCATCGACACCTCGGCCGCCGACCGCATCCTGCTCACCGACCGCATCCTGCTCGCCGCCGGTGCCCCGCCCCTCGTCCGTGCCCCGCCCCTCGTCCGTGCGCCCCTCGTCCGTGCCCCACCTCTGGTCCGTTTCCGGCCTCTCGCCCGCCCCCCTCCCGTCGTCCGTCACCGTCAGCCGGACCCGTTCTGTCGAGCCCGACACCGTGATGCCGCAGTGCGTGGCGCCGCTGTGCCGGACCACGTTGGTGACCGCCTCGCGCACCACCCAGCCCAGCAGGGCGGCGGTCCGCGGCTCCACCGGCGCGCCCGACTGGCTGACGGAGGGCTCGACGCCCGCCGCCATGAGCGCCGAACGGGCCCGGTCCAGCTCGGTGGGCAGGCTGCCCTCGCGGTAGCCGGTGACCGCCTCGCGTATCTCGGTCAGCGCCTGCCGGCCCACCGACTCGATGTCCGTGATCTGCGCGAGGGCGGAGTCGAGATCGCGGGGTGCCAGCCGCCGGGCCGCCTCCGACTTCACGACGATCACCGACAGGGTGTGCCCGAGCAGGTCGTGCAGGTCCCGGGAGAACCGCAGCCGTTCCTTCTCCACCGCCCGCCGGGCCAGCTCCTCACGGGCGGCGCGCAGCTCCCGCACCGCCTCGGCCAGGGTCAGGATCACGGCCGTCACCACCGTGGAGATCCACGTGGCGTAGGCGATGTCCAGGCCGCCCCAGCCGTCGTGCAGGACGGCGACCACCCCGGCGAGCAGACTGAGCACCACGCTGCTCGCCCGCAGCCGTGGTCCACGCAGGGCGGCGCCCGCGGCGAGGCCGAGCAGCGGGAAGAAGAGCAGCCAGTTGCCGCCGTAGGCACCGGCGAGACCGCAGGTCACCAGTGCCATGACCGCCAGCGCCACCCGGGTGGACGGCGCCTCGCGCTTCTCCTTCACGAAGGAGCGGACGGTCACGTAGATGTAGCAGGAGTTGAAGGTGAGCAGCCCCAGGCCGCCGAGCAGCGGGTTGGGTGTCTCGCCCTGGAAGAGGTTCGAGAACGCGCCCATTCCCAGCAGCAGCCAGGGCAGCAGGGCCACGGGCGTCGGCGGCGGGCCCGGCGGTTCCCCAGGGCCGCCCGCCCGACGGGCGGCCCGCTGCTCGGCCCGCTGCTCGGCCCCGTACCGCTTCTGTTCCGCCCGCCAGGCGCGCTGGCGCTCCCGCGCCGCGCGGAACGGCGCGCGCCAGGCGGCCCCGTGGCATGCCGCCATCTGCCCCCACTGCCTCGGTGACCTCGCCATGTCCCCGCCCCCGATCGATCCGGCCACGTCCTCGTTCTCGACGCTACGGTTCCGGGCGGCCGTCCGGCAGGGCCGCATGTCATCGACCGGGCAGGACAAATGTCATCGACAGGCGCGCCCACCCCCACCCCGCCGCCCTGCGCCTTCCTCCCCCGCCCTCTGTTTCTGACATGCCGTCAGGAGTCTTCACAACTACACAGGGCTCGGCTATACAGAGGGTCGCCGCACTGGAACGCGTTCTAGAACCCCGGCGGGTTCCGCGGCCCCGTGACGACCTCGGTGCGGCCGACGGTGCGGACGGCCGTGCCGGGGTCTTGCACCCCGTACCGCCACCGTCAGGAGCCCCATGCCCATCGACGCAGCCAAGGCGCTCGCCGCCGAACCCCGGACCGGCGAGATCTCCTGGGACCGCAAGGACGTCCAGCTCTACCACCTCGGGATCGGCGCGGGCGTCCCCGCCACCGACCCCGACGAACTGCGCTACACGCTGGAGTCCCGGCTGCACGTCCTGCCGAGCTTCGCCACCGTGGCCGGCTCCGGCTCGCCCGGGGTGATCAGCGGACTGTCCATGCCCGGCGTCGACGTCGACCTCGCCCGCGTCCTGCACGGCGGACAGCGCCTGGAGATCCACCGGCCGCTCCCGGTGGAGGGCCGCGCGACCGCCACCGGCCGGATCGCCGCCGTGTACGACAAGGGCAAGGCCGCCGTGCTCGTGATGCGCACCGAGGTCGCCGACGCGGACGGGCCGCTGTGGACGAACGACGCCCAGATCTTCGTACGCGGGGAGGGCGGCTGGGGCGGCGACCGGGGGCCGTCCGCCCGGCTCGAACCGCCCGTGGGCGAGCCCGACAAGGTGGTCGAACGGGCGGTCCGCGAGGACCAGGCCCTGCTCTACCGCCTCTCCGGCGACTACAACCCGCTGCACGCCGACCCCGAGTTCGCGAAGCTCGCCGGATACGACCGGCCCATCCTGCACGGCCTGTGCACCTACGGGATCACCCTCAAGGCGGTGGTCGACACGCTGCTCGACGGGGACGTCACCCGGGTGCGGTCGTACGCCACCCGCTTCGCCGGGGTCGTGTTCCCCGGCGAGACCCTGCGCATCCGGCTGTGGCGGGGAGAGGGCGGGGTGCGGGTGGCCGTGAGCGCGGCCGAGCGGGAGGACGCGGCGGTCCTCGCGGACACCGTCGTCCGACACACCTGAACGCCCCGTTCCGGCGCACCTGAGCCCACCGCCCGTTCCGGCGCACCTGAGCCCACCGCCCGTTCCGGCGCACCCGGACCCACCGCCCGTTCCGGCACACCCGGACCCACCGCCCGTTCCGTAAGGCACCGCCCGTAAGGGGACCCGAGGGGAGAGCCGCACCATGCGCGCAGCCGTACTGCACGAGATCGGTCAGGACAAGCTGGAGGTCCTCGACGACGTCGAGGCGGTGGGCTTCGGCCCGGGCCGGGTCAGGGTCCGGATCCGGGCCACGGGACTGTGCCACTCGGACCTGTCCGCGATGGGCGGCGTGCTGCCGCAGCCCGCGCCCTTCGTGCCCGGCCACGAGGGCGCCGGCGAGATCCTGGAGGTGGGGGAGGGTGTCACCAGGGTGAAGCCCGGCGACCGGGTCGTCGTGTGCTGGCTGCCCGCCTGCGGCGCGTGTCCCGCGTGTCGGCGCGGCCAGCCCGAGCTGTGCCTGGCCGGGTTCATGAACGCCGGCACGCCCAACTTCCGCCGCCCCGGCGGGAACGTGTTCGGCTTCGCCGGGACCGGCACCTTCGCCGAGGAGGTCGTGGTCGACGCGGGCTGCGCCGTCCCGATCCCCGACGACGTGCCCTTCGACATCGCCGCCCTCATCGGCTGCGGCGTGACGACCGGCCTCGGCGCCGCGCTCAACACCGCCGACGTGGAGGCCGGTTCATCGGTCGCCGTCATCGGCTGCGGCGGGGTCGGCGTCTCCGCGATCCAGGGCGCGCGGCTCAAGGGCGCCGCCGAGATCGTCGCCGTCGACCCGGTCGCCTCCCGCCGCGAGGCCGCACTGGGGTTCGGTGCCACGAAGGCGGTCTCCCCCGACGAACTGCCCGCCGCCAAACAAGAGGTCACCGGCGGTGAGGGCTTCGACTACGTCTTCGAGGTCGTCGGCCGCTCCGCCACCGCCCGCACCGCCTACGAGAACACCCGGCGCGGCGGCACCCTGGTCGTCGTCGGCGCGGGCGCCATGGACGACTTCCTCCAGCTCAACATGTTCGAGCTGTTCTTCGACGAGAAGCGGATACTGCCCTCGATGTACGGCGGCGGCGACGTGCTGCGCTCCTACGAGCGGACCATCGCGCTGTGGCGGGCCGGCCGGATCGACCTGGAGGGCCTGATCACGCACCGGGTTCCGCTCGCCGAGATCAACGAGGCGCTGGACCAGATGCGCACCGGGGCCGCCCTGCGGACCTGCATAGAGATCTGAGGGGCGGGCGGATCGTATGGCACTGCCGATCGAGGGACCGCTCGCGGGGCTCTCCGCGATCGTCACCGGCGCCGGGCGCGGGCTCGGCCGGGCCGAGGCGCTGGAACTGGCCCGGCTGGGCGCGGCCGTCGTCGTCAACGACTACGGGAGGCCCGGCCGCGACGGCTCGGGCGAGACGTCCGCGGGCCCCGCCGAGACGGTCGCGCGGGAGATCCGGGCCGCGGGAGGCACCGCGCTGGTCCACACCGGGGACGTGTCCGACTTCCGGCAGGCCCGCGAACTGGTCGAGACGGCGATCGGGACGTTCGGCAAGCTGGACGTCGTCGTCAACAACGCGGGCATCCTGCGCGACCGGATGGTCTTCTCCATGGCGGAGGAGGAGTGGGACGCGGTGATCCGGGTCCACCTCAAGGGCCACTTCAACACCACCCGCTTCGCCGCCGCCCACTGGCGGGAGCGGTCCAAGGCGGCGGGCGGCCCGGTGTACGGGCGGATCGTGAACACCTCCTCGGAGGCGTTCCTGGCGGGCTCGGCCGGACAGCCCAACTACGCGGCCGCGAAGGGTGGGATCGTCGGGCTGACGACGTCCACGGCCCTCGCCCTCGCCAAGTACGGCGTCACGGCCAACGCGATCTGCCCGCGCGCCCGGACCCGGATGACGGAGGACGTCTTCGCCGGGTTCGGCGAGCCGGCCGAGGGGCTCGATCCGCTCGCCCCCGACCATGTCGCCCCGCTCGTCGGCTACCTGGCGTCACCGGCCGCCGCGCGCATCAACGGGCAGCTGCTCGTGGTGCACGGCGGGATGGTCGCGGTCGTCGAACGGCCGCGGGTGCGGGCGAAGTTCGACTGCAAGGGGGACCTGTTCGGCTTCGAGGAACTGGACGCCGCCCTGGGCGCGCACTTCGCGGACCGGCCGGACGGGGAGACGTTCGCGGCGGCCGAGGTGCTGGGGCTGCGGCGGGAGCCGGGCTGACCGGCCGGGCCCGGATGTGCGAAGGGGCTCCGCCCGTCCTGTGGACGGGCGGAGCCCCTTCGGCGTACTGTCAGGCAGCCGCTTCGGCCTTGTCCTCGGCCGGCTTGCGGTGCCGTCCGCGAGGAGCCGACTCGCCGTCGTGGGACGACGAGACCGGGCCCCGGTGTCGGCCGTGCCCTGCCGTCTCCTGGGAGTCGGCGGACAGCGGCTGCGTGATGCTTGCGTCGCTCATCGGTTGAGTTCACCCCGTCAACATGATCTTTCTTACCGCCGGGCGATTTTATCCGGCGCCCCACGGGGCGAATCCAGGCGGCCACGCCAACCGCAGCTACTTCGTTACAAGTCGGTCCAGCGGCGCCTGTTGCAGGGGTACGGGACGGGCCGCGGCCGGGGGGCCCGGGGGTGCGGCCGGCGCCTCGTCCGCGGGCGGCGGGAGGACGATCGGCGGGCTCAGCCGCGCCATCCCGCAGGGCTCCGCCGGCGTGGCGCACGGCAGGCGCAGCACGCCGTCCGGCGTCCACAGGCCGGCGCCCGCCAGCCAGCCCTCCGGCGCGGCGAGGTGGTGCAGTTGCCGCTCCGCCGGGCGCCAGCTGCCGACCCAGCTGCCGATGGGGCCGTCGATGCGCAGCGCCACCGCGCAGGCCTCCGGTTGCAGGATCTGGCCGGGCTGGATCGCGAACGGTGTGAGCGTGCAGCCGGGCAGCCGCAGCGACTCCGGGAAACGGACGGGCAGGGTGCTGCCGAGGACGCCCCAGCCCAGCCGGGGCGCGCCGGGCGAGGGGGCGTCCGAGGCGATGAGCAGCAGCCCGCTGTCCAGGTCGGCGAGGAGCAGCCGGTCGTCGCTGCCGGCGGTGATCTGGAGCAGCGGGGACATCTCTCCGCCGCGCTCCAGATCCACCACCAGCGCCTTGGTGCGGCCGCCGATCTCGCGGTCCAGCGCGAGCATCCGGCCGGTGTGGTCCAGCCAGACGCCGCCCGAGCAGCGGCCCGGGATCTCGGCGAGGTGCTCGGGGCCGAAGGTGCCGCCCGCCACGAGCCACACGGCGGTGGAGTACCGGCCGACGGCCAGGGCGTACGCCCGCTGTCCGCAGGGGGCGGGCGGCAGCAGGCGCAGCCGGGTGCCCTCGTCCGGGCACTCCACGGCGCCCAGCGGCAGCTCGCCGGTGTCGGGGCCGGTCGGGTACAGCAGGGAGAAGGCGTGCCGCCCCTGCGTGAACCGCCGGACCAGGACCCGCCCGTCGGCCATCGGCTGCACCTCCGTACCGGGCTCCTCCGGCTGGTGGGCGGGCAGCGGTACGGCGTACGGCTCGGGGCCGAGGGTCCAGCGCTCCGGGAACCAGGCGTCGGAGCGGGCGTCATGGGCGAGGCGCGCGGCGTAGCCGCCGTCCGCGGTGATCACGCAGGGGGGGTAGGGGGCGTGCCCCGTCCCACCGCCGTCCCTCCCGCCGCCGTCCGTCCCGCGGCCGCCGGCTCCGCCACCGTCCCCCCTGCCGCTGTCCGGGTCGCCGCCGTCCGGTTCCCCCGTCCCGTCCGCCTCCGGCGCCTCTTCCGTCCCGTCCGCTCCGTCCGCCGCGGTGGGTTCGATCGCACAGGCCGTCATGGTTCGGTCACCTCCGGCGACGAAGCTAGTTTTCGTACGCCTGGGCGGCGGACCACGTGGCGGGGGCTTCCCTCGAAGGAGTGGTGCAGAAGCGATTCGCCTGAGGTCGGCGCGGCGACTGTGCCTCGGCCCGTCCGCCGCTCCCCGGCCCGACCGCATCGGTACGGCCCCCACAGCGGCCAGGTAGCCTTTCCCCGTGCCCCGTCTGTCTGAAGTCATCGCCGCGCTCGAGAACCTGTGGCCCCCCGAGCGGGCCGAGGCCTGGGACGCGGTCGGAACCGTCGTGGGTGAGCCCGACCAGGACGTCAGCCGGGTGCTGTTCGCCGTCGACCCCGTGCGGGAGATCGTCGACGAGGCCGTGAAGCTCGGCGCCGACCTGCTGGTGACCCACCACCCCCTGTATCTGCGCGGGACCACGACCGTCGCGGCCTCCACCTTCAAGGGCCGCGTGGTGCACACCCTGATCAAGCACGACATCGCGCTCCACGTCGCCCACACCAACGCCGACACCGCCGACCCGGGCGTGAGCGACGCCCTCGCCGGCGCCCTCGACCTGCGCGTCGTACGGCCCCTGGTGCCCGACCCGAGCGACCCCGACGGCCGCCGCGGCCTCGGACGGATCTGCGAGCTGGACCACCCGCTCACCGTCCGCGAGCTCGCCGCCCGCGCCGCCGAGCGGCTGCCCGCCACCGCGCAGGGCATCCGGGTGGCCGGCGACCCGGAGGCGGTCGTACGGACCGTCGCCGTCAGCGGCGGCTCCGGCGACAGCCTCTTCGACCGCGTCCGCGCGGCCGGCGTCGACGCCTTCCTCACCGCGGACCTGCGCCACCACCCGGCGTCGGAGTTCCTCGCGGACCGCGATCACGCCCATCGTCCTCTCGCGCTGCTCGACGCGGCGCACTGGGCCACCGAATGGCCCTGGTGCGAGCTGGCCGCCAGCCAGCTCGACGAGATCTCCGACCGCAACGGATGGGGCCTGCGGGTCCATGTCTCGCGCACGGTCACCGACCCCTGGACCGCCCACGCGGCGTCCGTCACCACCACTAACGCTCCGGGAGCCCCCAACTGAACGCCGAGCCTGCCGACCAGATCCGACTCCTCGATGTCCAGGCCCTCGACGTCCGGCTCCAGCAGCTCGCGCACAAGCGCAGGTCGCTGCCCGAGCACGCCGAGATCGAGTCGCTGACCAAGGATCTGACGCAACTGCGCGACCTCCTCGTCGCCGCGCAGACCGAGGAGAGCGACACCGCCCGCGAGCAGACCAAGGCCGAGCAGGACGTGGACCAGGTGCGCCAGCGCGCCGTCCGCGACCAGCAGCGCCTCGACTCCGGCGCCGTCACCTCCCCCAAGGACCTGGAGAACCTCCAGAAGGAGATCGTCTCCCTCGCCAAGCGCCAGGGCGACCTCGAGGACGTCGTCCTGGAGGTCATGGAGCGCCGCGAGTCCGCGCAGGAGCGGGTCGCCGAGCTGACCGAGCGCGTCGGCGCCGTCCAGGGGAAGATCGACGACGCGACCGCGCGCCGGGACACCGCCTTCGAGGAGATCGACGGCGAGGCCGCCACGGTCACCAAGGAGCGCGAGGTCGTCTCCGCGGCCGTCCCCGCCGACCTGCTGGGGCTCTACGACAAGCTGCGCGCCCAGCAGGGCGGCATCGGCGCGGCCAAGCTGTACGCCCGCACCTGCCAGGGCTGCCGCCAGGAGCTGGCCATCACCGAGCTGAGCGAGATCCGCAAGGCCGCGCCCAACACGGTCGTCCGGTGCGAGAACTGCCGTCGGATCCTGGTGCGTACGTCGGAATCCGGTCTGTAAGGGGTCTGCGGCGTGCGGGAGTTCATCGTCGAGGCCGACGGCGGGTCACGGGGCAACCCGGGGCCCGCGGGCTACGGCAGCGTGGTGATCGACGCGGCGACGGGGGAGACCCTCGCCGAACGCGCCGAGTACATCGGCGTGGCCACCAACAACGTGGCCGAGTACCGGGGGCTGGTGGCCGGTCTGCGCGCCGCCCGTGACCTCGACCCGTCGGCCGGCGTGCGCGTCCGCATGGACTCCAAGCTGGTCGTCGAGCAGATGTCGGGCCGCTGGAAGATCAAGCACCCCGACATGAAGCCGCTCGCCGCGGAGGCCGCCCGGATCCTCCCGGCCGGCCAGGTCAGCTACGAGTGGATCCCGCGCGAGCGCAACAAGCACGCCGACCGCCTGGCCAACGAGGCCATGGACGCCGGCAAGCGGGGCGAGCAGTGGGACCCGGAGACGTCACGGGCCGCCCTGGACACGTCCGCGTCCGTCGCGTCGGCCGTGTCCCGGTCCCTTCCCGAGCCGTCCGGCCCGCCCGGCGACGCGACCGCGGGCGCGGCGAAGGCCCGCGAGGCGCTGGCCCGGGCCCGGGACACGGAGGGCACCACGGCCCCCACGACCACCGAGGCGGAGGCAGGGGCTCAGGCCGACCCCGACCTCCGTGCCGCCCGCACCCTCGCCGCCCCGTCGACCACGGCGTCCGCGCCCCCGGCCGCCCAGCCTTCCGTCGGCTGGGCCGCCGCCCCCGACCTCGGCGCCCCCGCCACCTTCGTGCTGCTCCGGCACGGCGAGACGCCCCTCACCCCGCAGAAGCGGTTCTCCGGCAGTGGCGGCACCGATCCCTCCCTCTCCGACGTCGGCCGGGAGCAGGCCGAGCGGGTCGCCGCGGCGCTCGCCCGGCGCGGGACCGTCCAGCACATCCTCGCCTCCCCGCTCGCCCGGACCCGCGAGACCGCCGGGGCCGTCGCCGCCCGGCTCGGGCTGGAGGTCACCGTCGAGGACGGGCTGATCGAGACCGACTTCGGCGCCTGGGAGGGGCTGACGTTCGGCGAGGTCCGTGAGCGCTGGCCGGACGACCTGAACCGCTGGCTCGCCGACCCGGAGGCCGAACCCACCGGCGGCGGTGAGAGCTTCGCGGCCACCGCGACCCGGATCGCCGCCACCCGCGACAAGCTGGTCGCTGCGTACGCGGGCCGCACGGTCCTGCTCGTCACCCATGTGACCCCGATCAAGACCTTCGTACGGCTCGCCCTGGGCGCCCCGCCCGCGTCGCTGTTCCGGATGGAGCTGTCGGCGGCCTCGCTGTCGGCGGTGGCGTACTACGCCGACGGCAACGCCAGCGTCCGCCTGTTCAACGACACGTCCCATCTGCGGCCCTGAGCCCCAGCGCGGAGGCGGCGCGCGCCAGGTCCTCGATCCGGGCCCAGTCCCGCGCCGCCACCGCCTCCGCCGGGACCATCCAACTGCCGCCCACACAGCCGACGTTGGTCAGTCCCAGATACTCCGCCGCGTTGTCCGGTCCGACCCCGCCGGTCGGGCAGAAGCGGGCCTGCGGCAAGGGTCCGGCGAGGGAGCGCAGATAGGCCGTGCCGCCCGCCGCCTGGGCCGGGAAGAACTTCATCTCCCGCACCCCGCGCTCCAGCAGCGCGACGACCTCCGTGGCGGTCGACACCCCGGGCAGGAACGGCACCCCCGACGCCCGCATCGCCGTCAGCAGGCCGTCCGTCCAGCCGGGGCTGACCAGGAACCGCGCGCCCGCCGCCACGCACGCCGTCACCTGCTCCGGCGCGATCACCGTCCCGGCTCCGACCACCGCCTCCGGCACCGCGTCCGCGACCTCCCGTACGGCGTCGAGCGCGGCCGCCGTCCGCAGCGTCACCTCGATCGCGGGCAGCCCGCCCGCCACCAGCGCCCGCGCCAGCGGTACGGCGTCCGCCACGTCCCGGACGGCCACCACGGGCAGCACGGGCGCGAGATCCAGGACGGAGGCAGCCGCGGCGGAGGGCAGGGGAGAGGCCATGCGCGTCATCCTGCCCCCGGTGTGCAACCCGCGCAAAGACCGTTGCACATGCTGCAACCCGCGCGTGCGGTGCGTCCGCGTGAGGGGTGCGCCGGTGTGCGCGGTACGTCAGGGTGCGGGGTGCGTCAGTGCACCTCGTCCACCAGCACATCCAGCGCCCACGCCGACCCCGCCCGAGCCGGCGCCTGTACCTCCACCACGTACCCGAGGTCCCGCAGTGCCTCCACCAGCTCCGCCGGGCCCTTCGGCGCGATGCCCGCCGTCAGCAGACTCCGGACGATCCGCCCCTTCGTCGCCTTGTTGAAGTGGCTGACGACCTTCCGGGTCGGCGCGTGCAGCACGCGTACGGTCGCCGTCCGCCCGGCCACCTCGCCCTTCGGCTTCCACGCGGCCGCGTACGCCGCCGACCGCAGGTCCAGGACCAGCCCGTCCCCGGCCGCCTCGGGCAGCACGGCCGCCATCGGCGTGCGCCAGTGCGCGCCCAGCGCCCCCAGCCCGGGCAGCTTCACCCCCATCGAACAGCGGTACGACGGGATGCGGTCCGTCACCCGGACGGCGCCCCACAGCCCCGAGAACACCAGCAGGGCGCGGGCGGCGCGCTTCTTCGCCGCCGCGTCCAGGGAGGCCAGGCCCAGGGCGTCGTACAGGACACCCGTGTAGATCTCGCCGGCCGGGCGCGCGCCCGCGGTGCGCAGTCCGGCGTTCTTGCCGACCTCGCCGCGCAGCCCCTCGCTCAGTCCGAGCACCTCGCGCGCCTTCTCCTCGTCGCCCGCGCACAGCTCGACCAGCTCGCCGAGCACCGCCTCACGGGCGTCGGTCAGTCCCGGCAGCGACAGGGCCTCGGGCTTCAGCGGGGCACCGCGGCCGGAGGCGGCCTTGCCTTCGGACGGGGGCAGCAGGACGAGCACGCGGAATCTCCTTCGGACAACGCTCCGGGACGGCCGGCCAGGGCCACTGCGACAGCGTACGGCGTGCCGCCTCCCCGCCCGCGCCCTACGCTCGCCCTATGCCCCGTCGCCCCCTCCGCGTGACCGGTGCCCCCGAAGCGCCCCTGCGGGCCGCCCTCGCCGCGCTGCGCAGCGGACTCGGTGTGCCGGTCGCCTTCCCGCTCGGAGTGCTGGCCGAGGCGGAGCGCGCGGCGAAGGCCCCGGCGCTGCCGGGGCACGACGCGACCGACATCCCCTTCGTCACCGTCGAGCCTCCCACCGCCACCGACCTCGACCGGGCACTGCACCTGGCCCGCCGGGGCACCGGCTACCGCCTCCGGTACGCCGTCGCCGACATCGCCGCCTTCGTTGTCCCCGGCGGTCCGGTGGACGCCGAGGCGCACCGCCGGGTGGCCACCCTCTCCTTCCCGGACGGCACGGTTCCGCTGCATCCGGCCGTGCTGAGCGAGGGCGCCGCCAGTCTGCTGCCCGGCAAGGACCGGCCCGCCGCGCTGTGGACCCTCGACCTGGACGCGGACGGCCGTACCGTCGCCGTCGACGTCCACCGCGCCCTCGTCCGCAGCCGCGCCAAGCTCGACCACACCGGCGTACAGCGGCGGATCGACGACGGGACGGCCGAGGAGCCCCTCCGGCTGCTGGCCACCGTCGGGCGGCTGCGGGAGCTGCTGGAGGAGGAACGCGGCGGGATCTCGCTGAACGTGCCCGAGCAGGAGGTCGTCGAGCACGACCACACCTACGCACTGGCCTACCGCGCCCCGCTGCCCGCCGAGGGCTGGAACGCCCAGCTGTCCCTGCTCACCGGGATGGCCGCCGCCGACCTGATGCTGGCCTCCGGCACGGGCGTCCTGCGCACCCTGCCCGCCGCCCCCGACGGCGCCGTCGGCCGGCTGCGGCACACCGCGCACGCGCTGCGCGTCGACTGGCCGCACCATGTCTCGTACGCGAAGCTCATCCGCTCCCTCGACCCGCACGAGCCCCGGCACGCGGCCTTCCTCCAGGAGTGCACCGCGCTGCTGCGCGGCGCCGGCTACACCGTCTTCCGGGACGGGAGGCTCCCCGGGATCACCACCCACTCCGCCGTCGCCGCGCCCTACACCCACGGCACGGCCCCGCTGCGCCGGCTCGTCGACCGCTACACCACCGAGCTGTGTCTCGCCGCCGTCGCCGGGGAGACCCCGCCCGACTGGGTGCTCGGCGCGCTGGACGCCCTGCCGGCGGAGATGGCCGAGGGCGGGCGGCGCGCGGACGCCGTCGAGCGGGCCTGCGTCGGCACCGTGGAGGCCGCGCTGCTCGGGGACCGGGTGGGCGAGGAGTTCGACGGCTGCGTGGTCGACGTCGACGAACGCCGGCCGACCGTCGGCACCGTCCAGCTGGAGTCCCCGGCGGTCGTCGGCCGGATCGACGGCGACCGCCTCCCCCTCGGCGCACGGCTGCGGGTCCGCCTCACCGTGGCCGATCCGGCAGCGCCGGCGGTCCGCTTCGTGCCCGCGTGACCGCGTCGGCCAGCGCGCGGGCGTCGTCGGCGTGCAGCCGGATCAGGGTGATCTCCCGGCGGCGGCCGAAGAACGTGACGTGGGGGAGCGGTCCGCTGAGTTCGAGCGTGACCGTGGTCCGCGAGCCGACCGGGAGGTTCAGCTCGCCGTCGGCGCGCCCGTGCGTGGTGCGCGTCTCCCGGCGGACGGCCGCGATCCGTTCCAGCGGGACCCGCAGATCGACATGGGCGGCCCGGCGGACGCGCAGGACGTCGTCGTACAGCACATGCGGACGGACCGTCCACGCCGCGTACATGCCGAGCACGAACAGCAGGGTGTAGAGGTCCATGACCAGCACCACCCGGTGCGTGGTGGGCCAGTGGCGCAGCAGCACGGACATGGTGAACGTCTCGATGGCGCACACGAACAGGAATCCGCCCAGCACCGCGCCCTGCCCCCGCGCGTACCCGAACGCGCGCCCGTCCCCGACCCCGTGCGGCCGCCGGGCCGCCCACCGGGCCAGGCTCGCCAGCAGCCGCAGCTCGTGCCGGGCGAGCACCGCGACCGTTCTCACGTCTCGTCCGTGAGGATGCGCAGCGTCCGGCGGATCGCCGCCGCCTGGGCCGGCTCGAAGTCGGCGTACAGGGCCAGGAGGAAGCTGTTGTCGTGATCGACGGCCTTCGTGTCCGGGAGCAGTTCGCGCGGGGTGCACTCGGCGAGCCGGCGGGCGGCCGTCTCCACCCGGGGGTCGTCCGGGTCGGCGTCGGCGAGCGCGTCGAGCAGTTCGTACGCCTCGTTGGCGCGGGCCACCGCCTCCGGCGAGGCCATGACCGCGCCCACCGCCGTCAGCATCCGTTCCCGCTCCGCGGGCGTCGCGGCGGTCTCGAGCAGCGCCAGCACCTCGCGGTCCCGGGCGGCCATGGGGGAGTCGGACAGCTCGGCCGACGTCCGCGCGAACAGGGCGGTGAGTTCGGGTGGGACCGGGCCCTCGGCGGGCAGCTCCTCCGCCTCCAGCAGCGTCCGCAGCCGGGTGCGGCGCTCCCGGATCGCCGCCTCCTGCCGGGCCAGGTCCTCGTCCAGCTCGGTCAGCACCTCGGCGAGGTCCTTGCCGGCGTCGTGTGCGAGCACGTCCCGCACCTCCGCCAGGCCCAGCCCCAGCTCGGTCAGCCGCCGGATCCTGGCGAGGGTGACGGCGTGCCGCAGCGAGTAGTCGCGGTAGCCGTTGGCGCGCCGCTCGGGCTCGGGCAGCAGCCCCAGGTGGTGGTAGTGCCGGACGGTCCGCGTGGTGACGCCGACGGCCTCGGCGAGTTCTCCGATCCGCATGTCTCCAGTAGAAACTCTGACGTCGCGGCAGGGTCAAGCGTGCTCCGGCGACGCGGACGTGGACCTGAGCCGGGGGCGGGCCCGGGGCAGGCCCGGGGGCGATCGCCAGGGCCCGGGGCCGCCGCCGTCTCTGGCGAACGAGTGGCGGGTGAGCCCGTTCGGCCCGCCCGCGTTGCTGCGCCCCGGCGGGGCTTCTGTGATGGATCAGGGCGCTCCTGACGCCCCGTGGACTCGATCTTTCGGAGGCATCAGTGGCAATCCGTCGATGGCGTGCGAGCGTGGCCGCGACGGCCGGCCTTGCCGGTTCCCTTCTGCTCAGCGCTCCCTCGTCCGCTGCCGTGGACACGCGGACGTCCACCGCCGATCGCTCCCTGACACCGGCGATCGCCGCCCCGCCGCCGACGTCCGGCCGGGCAGCCGACGGGGGCAAGCAGGGGCAACAGAACCGCCGGCCCGGGGCGGACGGCGAGAAGACGCGCTGCCTGGGGCTGGTGCCGTCGCCCTACCCCTACGCGCACACGGATTTCGTGTGCAACGACTGGCGGTTCGGCCCGGCCAGGCTGCCGCGCACCGGGGTCCTGGGCGGCATCCTGAGCGGCTACAACCGGCTCGGCCCCCTCACCCCGGTGGAGTTCCTCAACAAGTGGTGGAACCCGACGGGGGACTTCGGCCAGGGCGACTGGAAGTACAGCCTGGTTCCGGACAACGGCTTCGCCCATGACAACAGTGGGAATGTCCTCGCGGCCGAGGTCACCCTCCACCCCGGCCAGCTGCTGGACCGCTTCGGCAATGAGTTCGGCAAGTTCCTCTCGCCGGCCGGCGCCAAGTACGGGGAACGCTCGATTCCGCCGTCCGGTCTCAACACCGAGGACGCGCGGTACCCGTACAACTACCACCTGTACCGGGTGAAGAAGGACACCGTCGTGTGTGCCGGGCCTGCCGCACCGGCATTCGAGCAGCCCGGCCAGGGCGTGCAGTACGTGACCTCGGTCGCGTACCAGACACCGTACTGCCCGAACGTGCAGCCCCCCGCCGCGGATGTGCCCGGCGCGACAGTGAACACTCTGGTGCGCAGCGGCAATCTGGAGCGGGTGAACTGAGTACTGAGGGACAGGGCAGGATCGGGACATGGACCGTCACCAGCTGTGCGAGGCGCTGAGCGCGGCCAGGGTCCCGGCGGGGCTGTACGAGATCGCCGACTGCCCAGGCTCCCCCGGCGGCCCCAGGCCGGAGGACCGCCTCTACCTGGAGGAACAGGCGGGTGAGTGGGTGGTGGGCGTTCAGCAGCGGGGCATGCGCACGGTGCTGGAGCGATTCCCTGACGAGGACCAGGCCTGCCGCAGCCTCTACGCCGAGCTGACCGACGGGGGCCCACCGCCCTCGCCGCTCACACCCGAGGAGACCGAGGAGCTGCTGCACGACAGCGAGGGCATCCAGCGCCGTGCCCGCGAGCAGCTGGCGCGGGCGCTGGAAGCCGCCCGACAGCCACCTCAGGACGATGCCGGACAGCATGCCCGAGACGATCCGGGCCGCTGACCGCACGACGAGGGCCGCAGCCCGCTCATGACTGCGGCCCTTCCAGGGCTGGGGCATGCCGGTCCGCTCGTCCGGTCGGCGCGACCTCTTCGCA
Organism: Streptomyces sp. NPDC041784; assembly: GCF_055591025.1. Lineage (NCBI taxonomy): Bacteria > Bacillati > Actinomycetota > Actinomycetes > Kitasatosporales > Streptomycetaceae > Streptomyces > Streptomyces sp. NPDC041784. The sequence goes on along the minus strand of NZ_JBVJAB010000002.1, from coordinate 554,926 downwards.
TCGCTGCACGACGAATCGCTGCACGACCTGCGGACCGGGGCATGGAATCGATCCCGTCGGCGTTCCACCCTGAGGAACACAGCAGGGGGTGCGGGATGAGCGGCGCGGGCCGTGAACAGGCGTTGTGGACGAGAGCCCGGCTGGGCCGCTGTGGTCCGCCCCTCGACCTGCTGACCGCCCGCTTCGACAAGCACGTCTACGCCCCGCACGCCCACGACGAGTACACCGTCGGCGTCTGCGTCAGCGGCTCCGAGATCATCGACTACCGGGGCGGCCACATCCGCAACGGCCCCGGCGCCATCGTTGTCCTCGCCCCCGGCGAGATGCACACCGGCGGGCCCGCCACCGACACCGACGGCTACGCCTACCGCGCCCTGTACGCCGGCCCCGCCCTGCTCACCGAGGGCACCCTCGGCGGCCCGCCGCACTTCCGCGAGCCGCTGATCGACGACCCCGAACTCGCCGCCGCCCTGCGCGCCGCCCACACCGACCTCAGCACCTGCCCCGACCCGCTGGAGGCCGAGTCCCGGCTGCCCTGGCTGCTCACCGCCCTGGCCCGCCGCCACTCCACCGCCCGCCCCGCCGACGACGTGGTGCCCGGCGCCGGCCGCATCGCCCTCGCGGTCCGCGACCGCCTCGCCGACGAACTCCTCGCACCCCCCACCCTCGCCGACCTCGCCGCCGACCTGGGCCTCTCCCGCTACCAGCTGCTCCGCGCCTTCCGTACGACGATGGGGATCCCCCCGTACGCCTGGCTCGCCCAGCACCGGGTGACCCGGGCCCGGGGCCTGCTGGAGGCCGGACTGCGCCCGGCGGAGGTGGCGCCCCTGGTGGGCTTCGCGGACCAGGCGCACCTGACCCGCTGGTTCCGCCGCGTGCTGGGCGTGACCCCGGCGGCGTACCGCAACAGCGTTCAAGACACCCGGTACTGACCGGGCCGACACTCGCCGTATGACTGCACGCGGCTGGTTCCTGTTCTCCCTGATGGGAGTGGTCTGGGGCATCCCCTATCTGCTGATCAAGGTGGCGGTGGACGCGGACCTCTCCACCTCCACGGTGGTGTTCACGCGCTGTGCGCTGGGCGCCCTGCTCCTGCTCCCCTTCGCGATCCGCCAGGGCGGCCTGGTGCGGACCGTCCGGGCGCACTGGGCGCCCATGCTGGCCTTCGCGTGCATCGAGATCATCGGCCCCTGGTTCACCCTGACCGACGCCGAACGCCATCTGTCCAGCTCCACGGCGGGCCTGCTGATCGCGGGCGTCCCGATCGTCGGCGTCCTGGCGGCCCGTTTCGTCGGCGACGCGGAGGCCCTCGGCGTCCGCCGGATCGCGGGCCTGGCCCTGGGCCTGGCCGGCGTGGCGGTCCTGACCCTGCCGCACCTCACGGGAGGGGACGCGCGGTCGCTGGCGGAGGTGCTCGTGACGGTCGTCGGCTACGCCACGGCCCCCCTGATAGCGGCCCGTCGCCTCAAGGACGTCCCCACCCTCCAGCTCATCGTGCCCTGCCTGACCCTGGCGGCCCTGGTCTACGCCCCCGCGGCGGCGGTCACCCGGCCGTCGGAGCTGCCCGCCCCCTCCGTACTGGCGGCCCTCGCGGCCCTGGGCGTCATCTGCACGGCGGTGGCCTTCGTCGCCTTCCTCGAACTGATCAAGGAGATCGGCCCCACCCGCTCCACGGTCATCACCTACGTCAACCCGGCGGTCGCCGTGGCCGCGGGCGCCCTGTTCCTAGACGAACCCCTCACGGCGGGCATCCTGGCGGCCTTCGCGCTGATCCTGGCGGGCTCGGTCCTGGCGACGGCGTCGGGCCCGGCCGCCGGACGGAAGAAGGGCGCGCGCCCGGTACCATGGTCGACACGGCAGACGAGCCGGGCGGACGGCCGCGTGGAGTCCCCCTAGGGGGCTTCCCGAGGAACGTCCGGGCTCCACAGGGCAGGGTGGTGGCTAACGGCCACCCGGGGTGACCCGCGGGACAGTGCCACAGAAAGCAGACCGCCGGGGACCTCGGTCCTCGGTAAGGGTGAAACGGTGGTGTAAGAGACCACCAGTGCCCAGGGTGACCTGGGCAGCTAGGTAAACCCCACCCGGAGCAAGGTCAAAAGGAGCGCCGTGAAAAGCGCTCTGCGCGGACGTTCGAGGGCTGCCCGCCCGAGTCCGCGGGTAGACCGCACGAGGCCGGTGGCAACACCGGTCCTAGATGGATGGCCGTCTCCCCGGCCGCCGCGAGGCGACCGGGCGACAGAACCCGGCGTACAGCCCGACTCGTCTGCCCCTCAGGGCCCTTGGCCAGCGAAATCGCAGGTCAGGGGCCTTTGTCGTAGGTTTCACCCTCCGGGACCGGCCCGTCGGGTCATGCGTTCAGGGGCAGGTCTCAGACCCAGCGGGCCGGGAGTTCGGGGAACCCCCGGCCGACCGTCGAGACCTTGGCGTACGGATCGGATGCGACGAATCCGGACCGGGCCGGCAGCTCGGGGTCCGCCACGACGACATGAATCCGTGGCGGGCGGCCGGGGGAGTCGGTCAGATACGGCTCCGCCACCACGACCGCGTCGTCGAAGCGAACCCATCGGGTGACGCTCCCACCTGTCACCGGGTGAGGCCGCCCTCGGGAGATGACCTCCACGGCATCGGAGAACCGGAGTCCGGCACTCGTCATGGCCGTCCAATTCCCGCAGCGTCGACCAGAGCGTCACCGTCTCCACGAACTCCACGAACTCCACGAACTCCGCGAAGTCGGCGAGCATGTCCAGATATTCGCCGCTCCAGGACACTCCGACCCTCCCGTCGCGACGCAGAACGATCGCGTAGGGGGCGTCCTGGTTCTCCGCGATGCGGATGAACTCGAGCCGACCTCGGGAAGCCCACGAGGGGCACGTACTTCCTCGTTCAGGAATCGGACGGCCTCTGCCGACCGTCTCACCAGGACGCTCCTTTCAGCCGTCGGACGGTTCGCGCGGCCACGAGCAGCGGGAGTTCCCGGAGGGGCACAACCCTCCGGGAACTCCCGCGATCACTCTTGCTTCGACCTCTGGATCGACTTCAGGAAGTCGATCACCTGTCCGAGCATCCTCTCGAACTCGTGGGCACTCATCCGACAGTCCTCGAACTGCCCGTACCTGTCCCCGAGTTCGATCTCGTCCCGCCCCACGCGTCTGACCTGCGCGCTCGTGGTCGCCAGGGAATGGTCGTCGCCGAACTCCTCCGCCATCCTCCGCCACTCGCGCAGATAGCTCTCCACGGAGTCGGGAGAGTCGCCGAAGGGAATCAGCACGGTCTCGACGGCGAGCCGCACGTTCTCCGGCACACCGGAGGGTGCGACGACGAAGACCATGCCGTCCTCGTCCACCGTGAAGGACCACTCGTCGGTGTCCGTCATCATCGCCTTCCTCGAGGGGAGAAAGTGGGGGCCTGGGCGCAGGGCCCCGACTTCGCCCGGCCGGCGAGTGCGTACGCGCGAGGGCCCTGTCGGAGAGTCTCTCCGACAGGGCCCTCGCTCAGAGCGGTCTATCGATCCTTCAGGTGTACGCGGCTAGGAGGCAGGCCACCGCTCGAGTGCCGCGACGATCTCTTCGAGGCGTGCCTCGAAGCCCGCGGAGGTCGTCTCTCCGCGCTCGAAGAGCTCCCAGAGCTCCACGAGTTCGTCCACCAGCTCCCCTTGGCGGATGAGCATGTCGGCCAGCTCGAGCCCGGGGGTCGACGCCTTGCCGTCGGCGAGCATCCACAGCGTCGCGGCGGCGTCCGCGGAGATGCCTCTTCCGGCGATCTTCACGGCCTGCCACGTGACTCTGCCGTCACCGGCGATCCTCAGCAGCACGTCGAGTGCCTCGGAGTTTCTCGCAGCCATGTTCTGCCTCTCTTGGTCGTACAGGAGCGCGGTCATCTTCTCCTGCCACCGCCACCCAGGAGTCTGGTCGCCCACGGGATGGCCGCCCGGCCTTCGGGTACGTCCAGTCCGCCCGCGCGCAGGACCTGCATGCAGTAGTTGAGACAGTTGTTGCTCAACTCCGTGTAGGTACCCCAGCCACCTTGGTTGTCCCGCTGGAAGTCCAGCGCGCCCCGGGCATCCGGAATCTCGAACGTGTGAGTCCTGATTCCGGGGTCTCCCGAGTAGGGACCGACGACGGCTTCGCCGCCGTGCGGCATGAGGTGGGTGTGGGCCAGCTCCTCGCCGTCGGTCACCTCGATGCTGAAGTGGTTGCCCTGGCCGTGGTAGTGCAGCGTGGCGAGGCCGGCGGTCGGGCAGGACTCACCGTCGTTGTGAACCAGGAGCGGTACGGCTTCGGCGAACGCGAAGTAGGTGTGCGTATTGCCGACGGTGAGGTTGTGGACGGTCGCCGCCTGGGCGGTCCAGCGCTGGATCGCGGTGATCTGGACGCGGGTGCCGGCGCTGGTCTGGAGCCACTGGCCGGGCTTCAGAGCGGTGGCGTCGGTCCACGCGCCGAGCTCGGGGACCCAGAAGGGGTGGCCGGCGGTCGCGGTGACCTGGGCCGTCTTCGAGCCGAGCTTGCCGTCGGTGTCGATCGTGACCTTGACCAGGTGCTTGACGCCCTGGCCCTTGATCTCCGCGGTGACCGTCTCGACGCGGGTCCCCCCGGTCTTCGGGTCGGTCGCGACGACCTTGTCGCCGGTCTTCACCTTCTCGATGGGCTTGGTGGAGCCGTCGGCCATCAGCACCTTCGTGCCGGGCACGAAGCTGTTGCAGGTGCCGCTGCCGCCGCTGCCCTCGGCCTTGCCCGAGCCGCCGCTACCGCTGGTGCCGCCGTTGCTGCGGGCGGAGCCGCCGGACTTGCCGCCGCCACCGCCGTTTCCGGAGCTCTTGCCCGCGCTGCTCTTGCCTCCGCCGCCCTTGCCGGACGAGGGGTGGGAAGAGGACTTGGGCGCGGCCTTGGCCTGGGCCTGCTTCTGTGTCGGGTTACCCGTCTTGCGTTTCGCGGCGGCCGCCGCGTCGGCCTTTCTCTTGGCCGCTTCCGCGGCTTTCTTCTTGGCCCGTTGCGCGGCCTCCTTCTTGGCCTTCTCGATGGCCGCCTTCTTGGCCCGTAGCGCGGCCGCCTCGGCGGCCTTGGCCGCCTTCAGGACCGCCTCCGCGGCTCTCTTGGCGGCCTTGAAGGCCGAGATGGCGTCGATGGTGCGGTTGATCGCCTTCAGGACCGACGGGATCTTGCCCAGCTTCGTCCATGGAATGGCGTCCAGGATGATGCTGCCGCACGACCACATGTCACCGCCGAAGCAGGCCATGGCGTCGTTGATGCCGATGAAGTCCTTCAGCGTCTCCCAGGCCACGGCCAGGATCACCGAGGTCAGGGACTTGCCCATGGTGGACTGTGCCTGCGCGACCTGCGCCGCGGACAGACCTGCGCCGGCGAGGGCCGCGGCCTTCTCCGAGGCGGTCAGGGTGATCGCCAGACCGGTCGGGTCGGAGTACGTGACCGGGTTGTTCTGCGCGTAGGCGTACCCGTTGGCCTGCAGCGGGTCGTTCAGGTCGAGCACCGGGTCGACGGACAGGAAGCGTCCGACCACCGGGTCGTACAGACGCGCGCCGAGCGGCTGGAAGCCGGAGGCGTCGTCCCGCGTCTTGCCCAGGAATCCCTTGTGGTTCTGCAGGTTGGCACCGGCGGTGCCGCGCTCGTTGCCGAAGGGGTCCTGCTTGCGGATGCGCACCGACATGCCGCCGTAGAGGGCGACCTCCGTGTACGCGCTGCCCTGGTGGTCCGTGGTCTGGGCGACCAGGGTCTCGGAACCGTTTCCGTAGGCGTAGCGCATGACCGCGCCGCCGGGAGCGGCGTACGTGCGCTGGGTGTTGACCAGGACACCGCCCTGCTGGACGGTGACCTCGGCCTCGCCGAGGTACAGCGTGGCCTGCTTGCCCTTGACGGTCAGCAGACGCTCCCCGTCGGGGCCGTAGATGTGACGGGTCTCGTTCTGCGGCTGCCAGAGCTGCGCGGCCGACGTACCGTCACAGGTCGCCAGGACGATCGGCGTGGCGTTGGCCGAGTTCGCACCCTGGACCGTCAGGCACAGGCCCGAGTCCATGTGGATGAGCTGCCCGGTCGCGTTCCGCCTCAGCTCCTGGGCGGTCACCTGCACGGGGGTGGTGCCGCACTTCTGGATCTGGACCGCCGACCCGGGCGCGTTCGCGGTGGGCTGGAGGCACCAGGTGTCGTAGAGCGACAGGGTGCCCCGGTTGGGATCGTTCTGCGTCCCTCCGACGGGAGCCGGGGTCGGCGTGAACTTGAGGTTCTGCGCCACCGAGGTGTTGCAGGCGTAGAGCTGCATCGGCTGGCCGGCGGCCGCCGCACCGGACTTCAGGTCGAGACACTTGTCGGCCAGGCCCACGTACGGGGTCTTGCCGCCGTTGCCCTGACCGCTGATGCGGTCGACCTTGCCGTCGTAGGTCCAGGTCAGCTCCTGCTTGTCACCGTTCTGGATCGAGGTGATCGACTTGGTCTCGCCGGTCAGCTCGTACAGACGCGTGGCCTCGGCCTTGACCTGCGCACCCGCGGGGGTCGTGTAGGTCTTCGACACCTTGGTCAGCGTGTGCGGCTGGCTGCCGTCGGCCTTGCCGTAGGCGTAGTCGGTCGTGGCGTCCTTGGCGGTGTTGCCGGTGAGGTCCTTCTCGGTCAGCTTGGTGCGGTTGCCGAGGAGGTCGTACTCGTACTCCTGCCAGTAGCCGGAGTCGTCCTTGCCGGCGGCGACGTTGGGCGTGCCGTCGGCGTTCTTCGGAGTGGTGCACCCCTGCGTCGGGACCTTGGAGGTCCAGGCGGACTTCAGCTGACCCATCGGGTCGTAGACGAAGCACTGCCGCTCCTCGATCCCGACGGACTTCTCCTCGATCGAGGTGACGTTGCCCGCCGGGTCGTAGGTGTACGCCCGGTTGGAGACCAGGTTGCCGCCGACGACGGAGTTGTCCGCGGTGGCCCCCGACTTCTCGCGGTAGACCTGCTGGTCCTTCAGCTCACCGCTGGACTCGTCGTACGAGTTCTGCGTCCACACCCGGTAGGGCTGGGCGCCCAGGGTGGAGCGCAGGACCTGGCCGTACGGGTCGTAGAGCGTCTCGGAGCCGTACCAGTCCTTGCCGGAGACGGAGAGCGGCTTGCCGTCCTTGTTGTAGCGGACGACCAGCTTCTCGGCGTCGAACGTGCCGATCGCCGGGAGCGTGCTCTCCTCCAGCGCACCCGTGTCCGAGTAGGAGTAGCTGTAGGTGTAGTCCTTCTTCAGCCCCCACGTGTCGACGATGGTCTGCGGCAGGGACAGCGTGGTCGAGGTCGGCTGGTAGTCCTTCGTGTAGCCGTCGACCGTCTGGGTGTACGCCAGGAAGTCCGTGTACCGCTTGGCGGTGGCGGGCATGCCCTTGCCGCCCGGGGCGGTGTCGTACGTGAAGTCGGCCAGCACGGTGCCGTTGGCGTCGTTCAGGCGCTGCTGCTTGGGCCGCGACAGCTCGTCGTAGGCGTTCCAGACCTTGATGCCACGGGAGTTGGTGCTCGTGAGGACACGACCGCGGGCGTCGTACTCCGTACGGCTCGTGCCCGCGTCGGGGTCGGTCGCCGTCTCCATCCGGCCGTTGTGGTCGTACGTCCAGGACCACGGGTGCGTCGGGTCGGCCGAGGCGATCGCCTTCGACACCAGGCCCTTCGCGTTGTACTCGTAGCGCGTCGACGTGAAGCCGCCGGGTGCCGCGGGGTTGAAGGTGTCGGCGCGGACGGTCCGGCCCGTCGCGTCGGTGAAGACACGGTAGGACGAGTCGCCCTGCGGCTGGATGACCTTCGACCAGTCCTCGCCGTACTCGTAGCGGACGCCCCGCTCCGGGTACGCCTTCGAGCTGCTCTCCTGGGTGGTCGGGTCCACGTACTTCAGGTACGGGGTTTCCTGGACCACGCGGCCGAGACCGTCGTAGGTGTAGCGGGTGATGTTGGGGACGGCCGTGTCGGAGACCGGGGTGAAGAGCTCGCCCGGCTTGACCTCCTGGCTCAGGTAGGCGTTGTTGGTCTGGTAGACGTCGCCGGCGTTGTTGTACAGCGTGTCCGTGACGAGCCAGCCGGAGTCGTTGTCGGCCTCCTCCTGCGTCTGCCGCTCGCGGCCGAGGCCGTCGTAGAGGGTGACGGAGGTCTCGATCCGGTTCTCGTAGCCCCGCGCGTAGGTGGTGACGTACGGAGGCTTGCGGATCTTGATGTTCGGGTCGGCCGGGTCGGTCTCCTCCGGCGGGATCGTGTAGACCGCGCGGAAGTCCGGCACCGACGACGCCGACGGGGTGCGGCCCGGGGCCCAGGCCTCGGAGAGCCGGCCCAGCGGGTCGTACACGGCGTCGCTGACGTGGTTGTTGGCGTCGGTCGTCCGGACGGTGACCGAGCGGCCCGGCTCCAACTCCATGATCTGGCTGTGGCCGAGGGGGTTGGTGTAGGTGACCTTGAAGACCTGACCGGTGGCCGGTCCCACGGAGGCGTAGGTGACCGTCGAGGCCTTCGGGGTCGGCTTGGCCAGCTCGTCGGGGTCGGTCTGCCGGACGACTCGGCCGATCTCGTCGAAGCCCGTCGTTCCGTTGGTCTGGAAGCCGGTACCCGTGCCGTTGAGCGACCACGACTCGGTGGCCAGGCCTCGGGTGGTGCCGGCGAGCGGGGTGTCGTAGGACGCGCCGTCGTACGCGGTGCGGCTGGCGCCGGTGAGCGTGCTCAGGTCGGACCAGTCGGCGTTCGCGCAGGTCGTCGGAGAGGTCAGGACCTGCTTGGACAGACCGATGAGGTTCTTGCCCTGGTGGTGCAGGTACTCCAGCTTGGTGCAGGACTCGTCACCGGTCTTGGTGGCGGCGGCGTCGCCCAGGGACTCCACCAGCGTCGGCAGACCGTACGTCGGGTCGTACGTCGTCGTCGTCTTCACCGACCGCACCGGACGCGTGTCGTCCGTGTTCGTACCGGACGACTTGGTGTACGCGATCTCCTCCGGCTCCGTGACCCGCCAGGCCCGCAGCGGGCTCAGGCCGTCGTCACGGTCGCGCTTGCCGAGTTCGGTGGCCTCCGGCTTGGTGACGCTGCGGCTCAGCCAGTCGGTGTCGGCCTTGGTGGAGTCGGTGTAGGTCAGCTCCTCGGCGATCCGGCCGGCGAACGGCTCCTCGTCCTTGGCGATCTCCGCGCCGGTGATGTCCTTGACGGACACGGTGTCGCCGAGGCCCCGGAAGTAGCGGGTGACGGACTTGGAGCGCTTGGCGGCGCTGCTCTCGTCGTCCGGGCCGGTCAGGACGGTGGTCTGCTCGACGCCCGCGAACTGCGAGTAGGTGCGCTGGGACTTCTTGGTGAACTCGGCCTCGGCGAGCTTCCACGCCGGGTTCTTGTACTTGTACGCCGTCTTGACGGTGTAGGCGCCGTCGATGTTCGGCAGTTCCTCGATGGTGTCCACGACGTACTTGTGGAACCAGTCGATGTCCTCGACCTCGGGGTCGGGGTTCCAGAACGAGGGGTAGCAGAGCCGGTCGTTGACCTTGAGCTGGGCCTGCAGCCGGGCCATGGCCGTCGCCCGGTCCTCGCCCTCCCGCTGGTCGAGCACGGGCAGGTCGCCGGTGAGGCAGGCGCCCTCGATCGGCTTGTAGTTGACGACGGTCTCGCCGCCGTACTCGTTGACGACGCGTCCGATGCGCAGCCGGGAGAAGCCGGGGCGCTCCGCGTGGACCGCCTTGACGCGGTTCGGCATGTCCTCGGTGTTGGGCTCGAACCGCACGGTGTTGAGCTTCACGCTCGCGTCGGTGGAGCCGTTGCGGGCGTAGCCGGTGCGCTGGACGGACTCCAGCCACAGGGCCGTGTTCGGGCCGGTCTTCAGCTTGGCGAAGCTCTGCTTCAGCTGGTACTCGTCGACGACCTGGCGGGCGGCGGTGTCGGTGCGCCGCTGGGCCGAGGTCGTGATCTTGTCGAGGCGCTTGCGGGTCCAGAAGCTGGGACCGGCGTTCCAGCACTTCTTGTCGTCCTCACAGCGCAGGTCGGCCGGAGTGTCGAACCAGGGCCGGTAGTTGCGCGGGTCCTTGGACGTGAAGTTGGTCTCGGAGCAGGTGACGTCCTCGACGGTGTAGCAGCGCTCCGCCACGGTGAAGCCGACCCGGGCCGGTGCGGTCGCCGTGAAGATGCTGTCGCTGCGCTGGCCGTAGTAGATGTGGCTGAGCCAGCCGTCGCGGTCGTAGACGACCGGGTCCTTGAAGTTGAAGTTCCGGGCGTAGTAGTTCTGGTCCTTGTCCCACCACAGCGACATCGCGTTGCCGTGGACGTCCTCGACGTAGTCGAGGCCCCAGCGCCAGCCCTGGGTGCACCAGGAGTTGGTCCAGTCGGTGGTCGTGGGGCCCTTGTAGCAGTCCTCGCCGTCGTGGTTGCCGTACACCGGGACGGTCAGGACGGACTTGGTGGTCGGGTCGTCGGCGGCGGTGCCGTGGTCGGACCAGCCCGGGAGCTTGTTCTTGCCGAAGTGGTACTTGATGCCGTCCTTGGTGGTGACGACCCAGTACTCACCGTCCTTGGCGCCGTTGCCGGTGGCCTCGCCCTTGATCAGCTGGACGGTGGAGCCGTCGCCGTTGGCCGTGAACCACTTGCTCTTGGTCTTGTCCCACACCAGCTCGGTGGTCATGCCGCCGAGGGAGAGGGTGGCGTTCTCCGAGCCCCAGCACAGGTCCGCGGTGCGGTGCGTGGAGTTGTTCGATCCCGCCTTCTTGGAGTCCTGACGGCAGTTGGCGTACGTACGGGTGACGGAGCCCGCGTTGTAGTCCCAGCCGTCGCCGATCCAGGAGGCCTGGTTGTTCGTCGAGGACGTGCGGCCGTCGACGGACTGCGAGGAGTACGCCAGGCCGACCTTCGGCATCAGGCCGCCGGCGGTCTCCGGGACCTGGACCTGGTACGAGTAGGTGAAGGCGCCCGAGGACGAGCCCGACGACCAGGAGCCGGAGGACAGCAGCGGCGAGGCCGTGAAGTCACCGGACACCGACGAGCCGGTGTCGAGACCGCCGATGGCGGCGCCGCCGTTCGCGGCGACCGCGGGCTGGACGCCGTCCCGGTAGGAGGCCTTCGTCGCCTCGGAGGGGACGAAGCCCTCGCCGACGAGGCTGGAGACCGGGATGGTGCCGCCGAGGATCTTGCGGGTCTTGGCGTTCTTGGCCGTCTTGGTCCTGGTCGGCGCGTCCTTGGCCGGCACGGTCTCCACCGTGCTGCGCAGCCGCTGGAAATTCTTCTTGCCGTTCTTGACGTCCTTGTCCCCGGCGGGGACGGACATCGTGGTCACACCGCCGCCGTCGGCGCAGTCGCCCGTGGTCGGGGAGGAGTAGACGCACTCGGGCAGCAGCATCAGACCGAAGCGGTCGGCGGCCTGCGGTCCGTAGAGGTCGGCGAAGCCCGTGGTGTCGATGCTGATGGCCACCTCGGCGGCCGGGTCGACCGTGGCCGGCGGGGTGAGCTTCATGACGATGCCGGAGACGCCCGCGTCCTGCGAGGTCGTCTGCGGGGCCACGCCCACGGTCCAGTCGCCGGCGAGGGCGGTGGCGTCGCCGCCCTCGGGGACGCCGATGGCGACGGGCAGGTTGTTGGTGACCGGCACGGTGGTGCCGGGCTCGCTGGTCGCGGAGAGGGTGGCGTTACCGGTGCCGGAGGTCCACGCCGCGGTCGCCGTGGGGGTGTACGGGGCGACCGGGTTCTCCGGAGCCAGGGTCAGGGTCTTGTCGGCGGCCTCGTCGCCCTCGACCTCGGTGGCCTCCGGCAGGTCCGGGAGGTCGACCTTGGCGATCGACTCCTCGCGGCTCATACCGGGGTCGGGGATGGCCAGCGCCTGCCCGCCCAGGCTGGTCACGGTCAGTGTCGAGGACAGCAGAAGAATGGTCGCCGTGCGGCATAGCCGCCGGCGCCTTCGTTGTGACTCCGTCAAGGCTGGGCGTCTCCGCCCCAGCCATGACAGCGGACCTGAAGCACGCATACGCGGCGACTCCCACCCTGGCGGATCATTCATCATTCAACGGACGAGGTGCGCAAACACCAAAGGGCACACGTCTGGCTCAGGCGCGTGCGTGCGCACTCTCTGTCATGTCCGCCGCAGAATTCAAGATCGGCCGATGGCCGGAAACAGCCTGAAGAATGATCTGCGTCACGGGGCGAAACGGATCAGACCATTCTGTTGACGACCCATCAGGCTGATCGGGGGAATCATCTGATCACGACTCATATGACACCGGAAAAGCCCTGAACCGGACCAAGTTGACGCACCGTCATGTCGGATCGGCATTTGCGTAACGGATTCACAACTTCCTCACAGATAGACGTGATCCTGCGCATGTGTGATCGTGTGCCCGCCTTCTGCCCCGCGGCCTGCCGAACGGGGCTGTCTGTGCTGTCCTCAATCCGCTTGGTTCCCACGGGAGTAGACCGCCGTGACCGCGCCGCCCCGATATCTCAGCCCCTTCGTGCGCACGCGCACACGGCTGTCCCTGACCCTCGGCCTCGTGCTGGCCGCCCTGACCGCCGCCCTGCTGCCGTGGTGGCACCCCGGCGGCTCCGCCCCGGCCAGGGCCGGCGCCACCGACGCCACCCCAGCCTCCACGGGCCCGCGCGACGAGGCCGCCGCCATGGCCCAGGCCCTGCGCACCGGCAAGCAGGTGCTCGTCGACACGGCCACCACGGCCACCACGCTGACCTGGGCACTGCCCAGCGGCCGGCTGAAGACCCGGATCACGGCCGCGCCGACCCGGGCGAAGAACGCCGACGGCGAGTGGGCCCCGATCGACAACACCCTCGAGCGAACGGCCCGGGCTCCCCAGGGCCTTGGCATCGCACCCGCGAATCCGGCCGTTCCGGTGCGCTTCGCGAGCGGCAACGCCCGCAAGGCCCGCGCCGACCGCTCCTTCACCCGCGCCGAGGCCCCGGGCGAGACCGTGCTCGCCGAGGTCGACCTCGGCGGTCACACCGTCGCCTACACCTGGCCGGGCCCGCTGCCCGAGCCGGTGCTCGACGGTCCCCGGGCGCTCTACTCCGAGGTCCTGCCGGGCGTCGATCTGCTGCTGGTGGCCCGCGAGGAAGGCGGCATGGCACAGGTCCTGATCGTCAAGACCCCTGAGGCGGCACGCCAGAAGGCGCTGGCCACCGTCACGTACGGGCTGCGCTCGGACACCGCCGTCTTCCGGAAGGACACCAAGGCCAGCCGGGTCCAGGTCCTGGACGACAACGGCAAGGAGGTCGGCTCGATCCCCACGCCGTTCGCGTGGGACTCCAGCGGCCGTGACCCCGAACTGCCCGAGGGCGCCCCGCACCGTACGGCCGTGGGCACCCCGGCCGAGGTGCTGAAGCTGTCGGGCCTCACCGGCATCGAGCCCGGCGCCGAGTCCGCGCCCCTGCCGATCGGCCTGGACGGCGCGAGCACCGGCACCACCCGGCTGGAACTCGGCTTCGCCGCCACCGGTCTGGCCGACCGCGAGGGCGTCACCTACCCGCTGTTCGTCGACCCGCCGCTGAACCCCGGCTGGGACGCCTGGACCGTGGCCTACAAGCCGTACCCGAGCACGAGCTTCTTCAACGGCACCAACTTCTCCTCCGGCACCTCCGACGCCCGCGTCGGCCACGAGAGCGACACCGGCGGCACCGCCCGCTCGTTCTGGCGCATGGACTGGTCCAGCGCCATCAAGGGCGCGGAGATCAAGTCCGCGACCTTCAAGGTGCTCAACAACCACTCCTGGTCCTGCACGACCCGCGAGTTCCAGATCTGGCGCACCGGCCCGATCTCGTCCGGCACGACGTGGAACGCCCAGCCGAGCTGGTCGGACGAGCTCCAGCGCAAGTCCTTCGCCCACGGCTGGTCGTCGAGCTCCTGCCCCGACGAGTACGAGGCCTTCAACGTCAAGGACGCCGCCCAGTACGCCACGACCAACGGCCACTCGACCCTCACCCTCGGCATGCGGGCCACCAGCGAGTCGGACACCCAGACCTGGCGCAAGTTCAGGGCGACCTCCGCGACCGTCGAGGCCGTCTACAACCGCAAGCCGAACGAGCCCACCGACGGTGAGACCGTCCCCGGCGGCGACTGCGTCGTCGGCTCCCCGGGCCGCACGGTCGGCAAGAGCCTGCTGACCCTGAAGGCGAAGGGCTACGACCCCGACGGCAACCTGAAGGGCCTGCGCTTCCGCTTCTGGAAGAAGGACACGACCGCCCCGGCGACCGGTGTCATGGGCACCAACCTGAGCAGCGGCTGGGCCAAGCACGAGATCCAGGCGGCCGACCTCGTCGACGGGGCCACCTACTACTGGGACGTACGCGCGGAGGACTCCGACACCCCCACCTCGGCGGTCTCCACCTACTTCCCGCCCGGCACCACGCCGTGCGCCGTGACCATCGACGGCTCCGGCCCGCCGCCGCCGGTCGTCACCAGTGACGTGTGGCTCAAGTCCACCCCGGACGGCGCCACCTGGGCGAAGGTGAACTTCGGCGAGACCGGACCGATCGCCTTCTCGTCGCCGGGCGCGAAGAAGTTCACGTGGGCCTGGGGCGGCGTCGCCCCGGTCCCGGTCAACGCCGACAGCAGTGGCAACGCCACCGTCCCCGACCTCCAGCCGCCGAACGCCGGCCCCAACACCCTCCAGGTCTACGCCTACGACAGCCTCGGCAACCCGAGCGCGCGAACGGACTACACGACGTACGTCCCGCCGAAGGAGAACGCCGACACCCCGGGTGACACGGGCGGCGACGGCACGCCCGACCTGCTCGTCATCGACGCCACCGGTGTCCTGCGGACGTATCCGGGCCAGCCGGGCGGCGAGCTGTACGGCCAGCTGACCTCGTCGTACCTCAGGGGCGCCGACGGCAAGGCGACCCTGAACCCGCCGGGCCACTGGTACGACGCCGCCTCCACGATCGGCAACAAGGCCGCGCTGATCGCGCACTACCAGGACACCTACCCGGGCGACGGCACCACGGACCTGTTCGCCCGCACCCCGGACGGCGGTTTCTGGCTCTACCCGGGTGACGGCTACGGCTCGTTCGACGTCGGACAGCGGATGAAGATCCGCCTGCCGGCAAACGCACCCGCGCCGTCCACCTGGACCCAGCTGAAGGCACTCGGCGACATCACCGGCGACAAGCTGCCCGACCTGGTGCTGCGCACCGCCACGGGCTTCTGGGTGCTCTCCGGCTACACCGGCGGCAGCATCCAGACCGCGACCATGATGAACCCCGACGCCTGGGCCCGCCGTGACATCGTCAACCTGGCCGACATGAACAAGGACGGCACGCCCGACCTGCTCTGGCGCAACCTGGACACCGGCACCATGTCCCTGCGCCGCGGCAAGCCCGGCGCGGTGACCGGCAGCGTCGACCTCAACTCCCTGATGCTGGCCTCCAACGCCGTCAACGGGGACGAGCCCTTCGGCACCAGCTGGACCGAGGCCAACGTCAGCACGGCGATCGGCATCCCGGACATCAACGACGACGGCATCCCGGACATCTGGGCCCGCTTCGCGTCCGACGGCCACATGTCCGTCTACCACCCGTCCACCACCAACACCAACCCCCCGGTGAAGACCGTCATCGGGTCCGGCTGGAACGACAAGCTGGCCTTCGGGTGACCTGATCGCCCTTCGGGCCTGAACGGGTGAGCCCCCGACGCCGCACGGCGCCGGGGGCTCACCCGTTTCCCGCCGAGGGCGGCGTCAGTTGGCCAGGGGAACGCGTTCGACGTGGGCGACCTTCACGGACGCGATGTCCGACAGGTCGTGGTCGCCCTCGAACTCGGTGTACTCGTCGAAGTCGCCGGTGTCGGCCTCGGTCTTGCCGGGGCCCAGGTGCGCGACGCTGGCGTAGGCCTGGCCGACGAAGTCTCCGTCCTCGTCGAAGCCGTTGACGATCACGGAGTAGTTGGCGGGTTCGTCGCCCTTGTTGGTGATCTTGTAGATGTACTGGTAGACGGTGCCGGCGTCACAGTCGTTGTAGGAGTACTCGTCGGTGTCGTCGCACTCCTCGTCCTCGTCGAGGAGCGTGTTCTCGCCCTCGACGAGCTTGCCGCCCGAGACCTCGACATGGCTCAGGGCGTCGCCGTCACCGGACAGCGCCCACCAGGTGACACCTCCGCCGGCCAGCAGGACGACGGCGACCGCGCCGGCGATGAGGGCCCGACGGGCCGTACGGCGCGGCGGGGCGCCGGCCGGGAGCGGGGCCGGTATCGGTACCGGGGCCGTTCCCGGGACGGGGGCCGGGGCCGGGGCCGGGGCGGCGGCGAAGGGTGCGGCGGGCGGCGGGGGCGGGAAGGCGGCGCCGGGATCCTGGGGCGCGTTCTCGGTCACGGGATGGGGGTGTCCTCTGCACAGGAAGACGCCCGTCCGCTCGGACGGGCGCCGGTCAGTCTCTGGGGCACCCTGATCATTTCAAGTCGACATCCCCATACGCCACTTACTTACGACATGCCGGGCCGTCGGCCGGCCCCAGCGACCGCTCCCTCACCCGTCCCAGATGCGCCGCGAACACCCCCTCCGCCTCCGGCGTCAACGTGCGCAGGGCGACGAGGGCCGTGATGGCCACGTCGCAGAGTTCCGAGCGGACGTCGTCCCAGGTGTGGGTGGTGCCCTTGCGGGGGTTCTGGCCGGTGGCGCCGATGACCGCCTGGGCGGCCTCGCCGACCTCCTCCGACAGCTTCAGAATGCGCAGCAGCAGGCCCTCGCGGCCGGTGATCGGCTGGTCGGCCTCCAGCCAGGCCCAGAGGGCGTCGACGGTGGGCCAGAGGTCGGCGACGGGGACAGGGACGGGGACAGGGACGGGGGCGGGGCCGGGGGAGTCGGGCCGGGGGGCCTGGGCGTCGTAGGCGGCGGTCATACCGGCAGCCTGCCATGCCTGCCATGCCTGCCATGCCTGCCATCCCTGCCATGCCTGCCATCCCTGCCCTGCGGCGCGGCCCGGCACCGGGCGACGACTAGTCGAACAGCGCCTCCTGCTCCCCCTCCTCCCGCTTCCGCAGGCGCAGGTTCCGCATCCCGACCACCACCGCCGTGACCGCCGCCGTCACGCCGAGGGAGGTCGGGACCATCCAGCTCTGGTCGACCGAGTGGCCGAGGGCGTGGTCCAGGGAGAGGCGGCCGGGGCCCGTGATGGCGAGGCCGGCGGCGGTCAGCCCCAGGGTGGCGGCGTACTCGTAGCCGCCGCCCTGGTTGAAGAAGCCGTTCGGCGCGTGGACGGCGGACGCGCCCGCCATCGCGCCGGCCGCCGCCGCACCCGCCGCCGGGGTGGCAAGGCCCAGCGCCAGCAGCGTGCCGCCGCCCGCCTCCGCCAGACCCGCCGCGGTGGCGCTGGCCTTGCCGGGGGCGTAGCCGACGGACTCCATGAACTGGCCGGTCCCTTCCAGGCCGTGCCCGCCGAACCAGCCGAACAGCTTCTGTGTGCCGTGGGCGACCAGCACTCCGCCGGCGCCCAGCCGGAGCAGCAGCAGGCCCACATCACGTCGGTCGTAACAGGTCACGGTGACTCCCTGAGCAGATGACAGCAGGAACACCCCCACATGTCTCCACCGTCGCACCTCCCCCACCGGACCAGCCCCTCCTGGGCGCCGTTCGGGTGGCGGGGGCCGGGAGGCGGTGTGACGCTGACCCGTATGACGATCCAGACCGGAAAACTCACCGACCCGGCCGTCCGGGCCTTCGTCAGCGCTGTCAACGCCCATGACGAGAGCGGCTTCCAGAACCTGCTCACCCCGGACGCGACCATGTCGGACGACGGTTCCGACCGTGACCTCACCCAGTGGGTCGACCAGGAGATCTTTTCCTCCCGGGGCCACATGGAGGTCGTCAAGGAGTCCAACGGCGGCCGTGACCTCGTCGTCGACTACCGCAACGACACCTGGGGCGAGATGCGCACCCGGTGGCACTTCGACATCACGGACGACGGGCACATCTCCCGGTTCGAGACCGGCCAGGCGTAGACCGGCCGGCCTCGAACCGGCCGGCCCCAATCGGGTGATCGGGCGATCGGGCAACCGGCCACGCGTCGGCTCAGCAGCCCTCGGTGCCGTAGCCCTGCGCGCCGTACCCGGCGTACGGCGGCCGCGCCTGCTGCTGGGCGTACGCCCGCGCCCCGCCCTGCTCGGTCAGCGTGATCTGCCCGGCCTTGATGGTGGCCAGACGAGGGGCCTTGCGGGCGATCGACGAGTCGTGGGTGACCATGATGAAGGTCAGCCCGTACTCGTGCCACAGGCCCTCCAGCAGGCCCATGATGTCGTCGCGGGTGCCCTCGTCGAGGTTGCCGGTGGGCTCGTCGGCGAGCAGCACCTTCGGCTTCTTCACCAGCGCGCGGGCGATCGCGACGCGCTGCTGCTGGCCGCCGGAGAGTTCCGAGGGCGCGTGCCCGAGGCGCTCGCCGAGGCCCACCGAACGCAGGGCCTCCGCGGCCCGTTCGCGCCGCTCGGCCGGCTTCACACCGAGCGGGACGAGGGCGGTCTCGACGTTCTCCTGCGCGGTGAGCGTCGGGATGAGGTTGAACGACTGGAAGATGATGCCGATCTTCTCGGCGCGCATCCGGGTCAGCTTCGCCTCGCTGATGCGGGCGAGGTCGACGCCGTCCAGCTCGACGCTGCCCTCGGTCGGGCGGTCCAGGCCGCCGATCATCTGGAGCAGCGTCGACTTGCCGCCGCCGGTCGGGCCCTGGATGACGAGCTGGTCGCCGTCCTCGATGGTCAGGTCGATGCCGCGCAGCGCCTCGACGGTCTCCTTGCCCCGTGTGTAGCGCTTGGTGACGCCGGTCAGTCTGTACATGGGTAGCTCCAGCTCCGTAGCCGCGTAGAGAGAAAGAAGAGGGACGGGGCGCCGCGTGCCGGGGGGAGGGGGTACGCGACGCCCCTGCTCGAGTGGCCCTGTTCGAGGGGCCCCCGCGCGGGGTGGGTTACGACACGCTCCGCAGCGCGTCCGCCGGCCGCATCCGGGAGGCCCGCCAGCCGCCCATCGCGCCGGCGATCAGACCGCCGGCCACCGCCAGGCCCACCGCGAGGGCGATGGTGGTGACGGAGACGGGGGCGGAGAGGGCGATCTCCATCGTGCTGGACGCCGACTGCTGGCCCGGACCGCCGCCGGCGCCGGGGCCGCCGCCCATGCCGCCACCGCCACCGCCGCCGCCGCCACCGCCGCCGCCGGCGCCGCTGCCGAGCTCGGCCGTGAGCTTGGGGCTGATCGCGGTCACCGTGTACGCGGCCGCCAGGCCGAGCGCGATGCCGAGGGCGCCGCCGAGCAGACCGTTGACGATGGACTCGCCGACGACCTGCCGGGTCACCCGGCGGCTCGGCCAGCCCAGCGCCTTCAGGGTGCCGAACTCACGCACCCGGCGGGACACCGCCGAGGAGGTGAGCAGCGCGGCGACCAGGAACGCGGCGGCGAGCACGGCGATCGACAGCCACTTGCCGACGCTGGTGGCCAGGTTGGACGCGGTGGAGAGGGAGCCGGAGACGGTCTCGGCCAGATCGGCGGAGGTCGTCACCGTCGTACCGGAGATGTTCTTCTGGATGGCCGCCTTGACGGTGTCGATCTGCTTCGAGTCCGTCGCCTTGACGTAGATCGTGGTGACCTGGTTCTTGGCGTCGGCGAGGGTCTGCGCCTGCTTGAGCGGCAGGTAGACGTCGGTGGTGGACTCGCTGCTCTCGGGCGTCGCGATGCCGATGATCTTGTACTTGGTGCCGGAGATCTTCAGGGTCGAGCCGACCTTGTACTCGTTCTCCTTGGCGTACGACTTGGCCACGACCGCGACCTTCGCGTTGGTCTGCGCGGACGTGAACGTCCTGCCCGAGGTGATCTTCGAGCCGGCCAGCGGCCCGAGGCCCTGGTCGGTGACGTCCACACCGGCGACGGAGTAGGAGTTCACGTCGAAGGAGGCGCCGCCGCCCTGCACCTGCGGGGCCGCGGTGGAGCCGCTGTTCTGGCCGCCGCCGGGACCGCCCTGGCCGCTGTTGCCGCTGCCACTGCTTCCGGTGGAGCTCTCCGCGCGGCCCTGGGTGAAGGAGCCGTCGACCTTCGTGACGTTCAGGGTGAGCGCGCCGACCGCGTTCGCCACGCCCTTCTGCCCGGCGACCTTCGTCACGAGCGAGGACTTCAGGGCCTGACCCCCCTGAGTCATCACCCGGTCCGAACTCTGCTCGGTGTCGTCGTCCTCCGAGGAGGCGTCGAACTCGAATCTCGGGCCGCCCGAGCTGTTGTCCGTGGGTGCCGTGCGCGCCTTGGTCACGGTCATGTCCGTGCCGAGTCCGTACAGCGACTGCAGGACCTTGTCCTGCGCCTGCGTCATGCCGGCCGACACCGAGTTGACGGTGATGACCAGGGCGATACCGAGCGCCAGACCCAGTGCGATGACCAGGGCCGCCTTCTTGCGCCGGCCCAGCTCGCGCTTGAGATAGATGCCAAACATCCCGTTCCTCGAAGGTTCTTGACGCCCGCTGTGGGCGCGGCCCAAAAACTAGGGAGGAACCTTTGAGTCGGACTGAGTGAAGGATGTGTAAGGACTGAGAATGCGGGCCCTTTCCAGGCTCCCGGATCAGAATTCCGTCAGACAGCTGATTCCTCAGCTGTGGAGGGTCTCTTCCCAGGTGGGGCGGGTTGACTGCCCGGCCCCGGCCCTCGGCCCCGGCCCCCGCGCCGACGTGTGCGGCAGCCGTCCCACGGCCCCGGTGTGTACCTCGCGGTCCCTTGCGAGGGCCACCCCCACCCGGTGCCGTGGGACGGCTGCCCCTCCCCCCTCGGTGTGGTCCACGGAGCGGAGCGCTCACGCTCCAAGTGTGAAGTTCTTGTGGAGGAGAGTTGAGCATAAGTCCGCTACCGGCCGCAATGGTACGGATGGCCAAATTCCGCTTGTGTAGGTTGAGGGGTTGACGACCTGTGGGGCCGCCTCAGCCCCGCCCCACGTACGGCATCGCCGTCGCCAGTACCGTCGCGAACTGCACGTTCGCCTCGAGCGGCAGCTCCGCCATGTGCCGCACCGTGCGTGCCACGTCGGCGACGTCCATCACCGGTTCCGGCGCGATCTCGCCGTTGGCCTGGAGCGCGCCCGTCTCCATCCGGGCCGTCATGTCGGTGGCCGCGTTGCCGATGTCGATCTGCCCGACCGCGATGCCGTACGCCCGCCCGTCCAGGGAGAGGGACTTCGTCAGCCCGGTCAGGGCGTGCTTGGTCGCCGTGTAGGGCGCCGAGCGCGGGCGGGGCGTGTGGGCCGAGATCGAGCCGTTGTTGATGATGCGTCCGCCGCGGGGCTCCTGCTCCTTCATCTGCCGGAACGCCGCCTGCGCGCACAGGAACGCCCCGTTGAGGTTGGTGTCCACCACGTGCCGCCAGGCGTCGTAGGGGAGTTCCTCGAAGGGCACCCCGCCGGGGCCGAACGTCCCGGCGTTGTTGAACAGCAGGTCCAGCCGCCCGAAGCGGTCGCGGACGGCGGCGAAGAGCGCCGTGACGTCCTCCGGCCGTGAGACGTCCGTCCGTACGGCGAGACTCGCGCCCTCGGGCACCAGCGCGGCCGTCTCCTCCAGGGTCGCGGCCCGCCGGCCCGCCAGCGCCACCGACCAGCCCGTGCGCAGCAGTTCCACCGCCACCGCGCGGCCGATGCCCGACCCCGCGCCCGTGACCACCGCGACCTTCGTGTTCCTCAACGCGTCCATGGGCTCGCAGCGTACGTCAGGCGCCGGAAGTCGCCGTCCGCCATGCGGAACATGTCGGTCCGTCATTCGACTGTCGTGTACGCGCCAACCGGGGGATGCTCCCGTGTCGTTCCCGGCCACTCCAATGCCTCCTGCATCCATTTTCAGGGGAGGACCGGAATGACACCCGCAGCACGCCAGTCCCAGCACGCCCCCGAACTCCGCGAGGCGGCCCGGCGGATCGGCCGCCGCCGCTTCCTCACCGTCACCGGCGCGGCCGCCGCGCTCGCCTTCGCCGTCAACCTGCCGGCCGCCGGCACCGCTGCCGCCGCCGAACTCGACCCCGCGCGCATCACCGACGACCCCTTCACCCTCGGCGTGGCCTCCGGCGACCCGCTGCCCGGCTCCGTGCTGCTGTGGACCCGCCTCGCCCCGGCCCCGTACCAGCCGGACGGCGGCCTGCCCGCCGAACGCGTCGCCGTCCACTGGGAACTGGCCCACGACGAGAACTTCCGGCGGATCGTCAGACGCGGCACCGCCACCGCGCACCCCGAGTTCGACCACACCGTCCACGTCGAGGTCGGCCCTCTCGCCCCCGGCCGCGTCTACCACTACCGCTTCCGCACCGGCGCCTGGACCAGCCCCGCCGGCCGCACCCGCACCGCGCCGGCCCCGCACGCCCGGACCTCGGCCCTCACCCTCGCCGCCGTCTCCTGCCAGGCGTACGCCGACGCTACCGGGATTCATTCGCAGTGCTCCGGCCTTCAGGCCGGGGGTGAAGCGAATCTGATGACGGCGACGCGGAGCGTCGCGGCATTGTTCCGGCGGAGCCGGACGCTGCGGTGGGGAGGGGAGGCGAGAGAGTCAGGGTGATGATTCGTTCGCATGTTCTCTCTGGTGACGCGTGTGCGACCTCCCTAATGTGATCGTCATGCAGCTCCGGTACAGCTTCCGTCTGTACCCGGATGCCGGCCAGCGCACTGCGCTGGCCAGGGCGTTCGGGTGCGCCCGGGTGGTGTTCAACGACGCGGTGCGTGCCCGCGAGGACGCCCGCCGGGCCGGGCAGTCGTTTCCGACGGCCGGAGAGCTGTCGAGGAGGCTGGTC
Source organism: Streptomyces sp. NPDC041784 (assembly GCF_055591025.1). Lineage (NCBI taxonomy): Bacteria > Bacillati > Actinomycetota > Actinomycetes > Kitasatosporales > Streptomycetaceae > Streptomyces > Streptomyces sp. NPDC041784. Next base: position 532,245 of record NZ_JBVJAB010000002.1, on the reverse strand, counting down.
ACGGAGGCGAAGCGGACAGCGGAACGGTCCTGGCTGGGCGAGGTCTCCGCGGTCGTCCTGCAGCAGTCCCTGCGGGATGCCGAGAGTGCGTACCGCAATTTCTTCGCTTCCCTCACTGGCACCCGCAGGGGTCCGAAACTGGGTGCACCCCGGTTCAAGTCCCGTAAGGACACCCGGCAGTCGGTCCGGTTCACCGCCAACGCCCGCTGGAGCATCACCGGCAGCGGCCGTCTGAACCTGCCGAAGATCGGCGCGGTGAAGGTGAAGTGGTCCCGCGCGCTGCCCGCCACCCCCGCCTCGGTCACCGTCGTGATGGACGCGGCTGGCCGGTATTTCGCGTCCTTCGTCATCGACACCGACCCCGCCGCCGACGCGACCCGGATGCCCGAAACCGACCAGACCATCGGCATCGATCTGGGCCTGACCCATTTCGCCGTCCTGTCCGACGGCACGAAGATCGACTCTCCCAGGTTCCTGCGCCGGGCGGAGAAGAAGCTGAAGAAGGCGCAGAAGGAGCTGTCCCGCAAGCAGAAGGGATCCAGGAACCGGGCCAAGGCCCGCCTCAAGGTCGCCCGCGCCCATGCGAAGGTCGCCGACGCACGCCGTGAGTTCCACCACCAGCTCTCCACGAGGCTGATCTCCGAGAACCAAGGGATCGCCGTGGAGGACCTGTCGGTGGCGGGGCTGGCCCGCACGAGGCTGGCCAAGTCCGTGCACGATGCCGGATGGTCCTCGTTCACCAGCATGCTGACGTACAAGGCGGATCGGTACGGCCGCACCCTGGTCACGATCGGCCGGTTCACACCGACCTCGCAGACCTGCTCTACCTGCGGCGCCGTGGACGGACCCAAACCCCTGAACGTGCGGGAGTGGACGTGCGGCGCCTGCGGCGCGGTCCACGACCGGGACGTCAATGCCGCGATCAACGTGAAGATGGCCGCCGGACTGGCGGTATCGGCCTGCGGAGCGCCGGTAAGACCGGGAGTAATCCCGGCACAGCGCGAAGAAACAGGAAGCCACGGATTCCCGACCGGAAACCGTGCCGCGTAGCGGCACAGCAACCAGTCGAGAAGGCCAGAATCCTCGCCCTTCAGGGCGAGGAGCATGTCAATACACGCCCTACGGCCACCTCTCGCCCAGGACGACGTCGACGTGGTCTTCCACCTCGGCGACTACCTGTACGAGTACGCCATCAACGCGGTCGGCAACAACCGCAACTACACCGACCGCACCCTCCCCGACCTGTTCGACCGGGAGACCGTGACCCTGGAGGACTACCGCCTGCGGTACGCCCTCTACAAGTCCGACCCCGACCTGATGGCCGCGCACGCCGCGCACCCCTTCGTCGTCACCTGGGACGACCACGAGACCGAGAACAACTACGCCGGCGACCTCCCCGAGAACGACGTCCCGCCGGAGGAGTTCCTGCTGCGCCGCGCCTCCGCCTACCGCGCCTTCTGGGAGAACCAGCCACTGCGCCGCCCGCAGCTCCCCGACGGCCCCGACATGCGCCTGTACCGCCGCCTCCACTGGGGCGACCTCGCCCAGTTCGACGTCCTCGACACCCGCCAGTACCGCTCCAACCAGGCCTACGGCGACGGCGCGCAGCTGCCCGGACCCGACATCGACGACCCGGCGCGCACCATGACCGGCGCCGGCCAGGAACGGTGGCTGCTCGACGGCTGGCACGCCTCACGGGCGCTGTGGAACGTCGTCCCGCAGCAGGTCACCTTCTCCCAGCGGAAGTTGGACCTGAACCCGGTCGCCAAGCTGTCGATGGACGCCTGGGACGGCTACCGCGCCTCCCGCCGCCGGATCCTGGAGGGCGCGCGGGCCGCCGGCGTCGACAACCTGATGGTCCTCACCGGCGATGTGCACGTCGGGTACGCCTTCGACCTCAAGGACGACTTCGACGACCCGGCCTCCCGGACCCTCGGCACCGAGATCGTGGCCACCTCGATCGCCAGCGGCCGCAACGGCTCCGACAAGCCCGCGAACTGGAACACCTACATGACGGCCAACCCGCACATGAAGTTCTACAACGGGCGGCGCGGCTACGTCACCGTCGCCCTCGGCCGCGACCTGGCCCGCGCGGACTTCAAGACCGTCCCGTACGTCACCACCCAGGGCGCCCCGATCGGCACGGCCGCGTCCTTCGTCACGGAGATCGGCGACCAGGGCCTCCAGCCCGTCTAGGGCACGTGCAAGGCACGTACAGGGCCCGTCCAGGGACCGGCTAGTCGGCCGGCGGCCAGGCGTCGCCCCAAGCCGCGTCCCGGGCCGCCTTGTACAGGTCGCCGTGCTTCTTCGTCACCGTCGTCCGCTCCAGCCGCTCCTCGGCCTCGCACAGGTCGAGGAGCACCTGGCCCTTGCGGATCTGCGGCCGCCGCACCACCCGGGACGGGGCGGGGGAGACGGGGAAACGGGCGGCGGCGACATAGGCGAACTTCTCGTCCTCGTACGGCAGGGAGCCGCCCTTGACCTGCCGGTGCAGGGAGGAACGGCTGACCCGCGCCGAGAAGTGGCACCAGTCCGCGCCGGGCGCGATCGGGCAGGCCGCGCTGTGCGGACAGGGCGCGGCGATCCGGAAGCCGGCCGCGATCAGGCGGTCGCGGGCCTCGATGATCCGGGCGTAGCCGTCCGGGGTGCCGGGCTCGACGATCACCACGGCCTGCGCGGCCGCAGCGGCGGCGTCCACCAGGGCGGCGCGGTCGGCGGCGGACAGCTCGTTGAGCACGTACGAGACCGTCACCAGGTCGGTGCTCTCCAGCACCAGGGACGAGCCGATCCGGGCGCGCCGCCAGCGGACGTCCTTGAGGGCCGGGTTCGCGGCAGCCACCTCACGGCCCAGCGCCAGCGCCGGCTCCGCCCAGTCCAGGACGGTCACCGGGCGCGTCCCCTCCCAGGTCGCGCCGACCGCCCAGGTCGCCGCGCCGGTGCCGCCGCCGACGTCCACATGGCTGCCCGGCGTCCACCGCGGCACCGCGTCCGCGAACGCCTCCAGCGCCGACCGCACCGCCTCGAAGGTCGCCGGCATCCGGTACGCGGCGTACGCGGCCACGTCGGCGCGGTCGCGCAGGATCGGGGCGTCGGTCGGGGTGGCCCCCCGATAGTTGGCGATGAGCCGCTCGACGGCCTGCGCGGCCTGCCGGGGCGGGAGCCCGTCGAGCAGTTCCCCGAGGGCGGTGCGCAGGGTCTCGGCGGCGGATACGGAGACGTTCACCTGGCGATTTTACGAGGCCCCGGGCACCGCGCGACCCCCATCACCGCACCGCCATGGCCATCCGCGTCCCCACCAGGGCCCGCGGCGCGCTGTCCGGCTGTCGGCGGACGGGATGCACCGTGTTCGCCAGCAGCACCACGAAGGTGTCCGTCGCCGGGTCCAGGACCAGCGAGGTCCCGGTGAAGCCCGTGTGGCCGGCCGCGCCCTCGCCCGCCAGCTCGCCCATGAACCACGGCTGGTCCACGGCGAAGCCCAGGCCCGGCGCGGCCAGCAGCAGCTCCACGAAGTCGGGGCCGAGGATGCGGGCCGGGCCGTAGGAGCCGCCCGCGAGCAGGGTGCGGCAGAACACCGCCAGATCGCGGCCGGTGGAGAACAGGCCCGCGTGCCCGGCCACCCCGCCCAGCGCCCAGGCGTTCTCGTCGTGCACCACACCCCGCAGCATCCCCCGGTCCGCCTTGGCCCACGGCCGCCGCTGGTCCTCGGTGGCCGCCGCGCCGGGGCAGGGCCCGAAGTCGGTCGCCGTCATGCCCAGCGGCCGGGTGATCCCGTCGTGCACCAGGACGTCCAGGGTGCGGTCGGTGAGGCGCTCCAGCAGCTGCTGGAGGAGCAGCATGTTCAGATCGGAGTACCGGTAGCCGCCCGGCTCGGCCACCGGCGCCTCCGCGCGCAGCACGTCGAGGCGCTCCGTGTCGTCCGCGTACGAGTACAGCGGCAGCTCGGGGCGCAGCCCGGAGGTGTGGGTGAGCAGCTGTCGCACGGTGATGTCGTGGGCGGCGGCCGCCCGGAAGTCCGGCAGATACGCGCCGATCCGCGCGTCGATGCCGAGCGTGCCGCGCTCGATCTGCTGCACCGCCGCGACGGACGTGAACAGCTTGGTGAGAGAGGCCAGGTCGAAGGGCGTGTCGACGGTCATCGGCACCCGCTCGGCGGCCGGCAGCTCCACGCCCTCGTCGGCCCGCGGGTCGTAGGCCGAATAGCGCACGGCCCAGCCCACCGCCTCCTGCACGGCGATCACCGGGCCGCGCCCGGCGACCACCACGGCGCCCGCCGCCCACGGCCGGTCGCCGGCCGTCAGGTCCACCACATCGCGCACCAGGAGGCGCGTTTCCTCGGGGTCGAGCCCGGCCCGTTCCGGGGTGTCGACGCGCAGTCTCGGTGCGCTCAGCTCCCTGCTCCTTCCGCCCCCGCCGCTGTCCAGGGACGGCACATTCCCACGAAGAAGGCCAGCGCCACCAGTGCCGCCGCCAGTTGGACGACGGCCATCGGGACAGCGGTGCGCTCCCCGGCGATCCCGACGAGCGGCGAGGCGATCGCGCCGATGAGGAACGACGTGGTCCCCAGCAGCGCGGAGGCGGAACCGGCCGAGTGCCGCACCCGCATCAGGGCGAGCGTCTGCGCGTTGGGCAGCGTCACGCCCATCGCGGACATCAGCACGAACAGCGCGGCCGCCACCGGCGCCAGCCCGACCTCGCCGAACACCCCGGCCGACATCAGCAGCAGCGCGGCCGAGGCCAGCGTGATCACCGTCAGCCCGGCCGCCAGCACCCGGTCCAGCCGGACCCGGCCCACCAGCACCTTGCCGTTGATCTGCCCGACCAGGACCAGCCCCACCGAGTTCAGGCCGAACAGCAGACCGAACGTCTGCGGGGAGGCGCCGTAGATCTCCTGCACCACGAACGGCGAGGCCGAGATGTAGGCGAAGAGCGCCGCGAAGGAGAAGCCGCCGGTCAGCATGTAGCCGGTGAACCGCGCGTCGGCCAGCAGCCGGCGCATCGAGCGCAGCGCCTCCCCGACCCCGCCCGCATGCCGGTCACGGGGGTCCAGGGTCTCCGGCAGCCGCGCCCACACCAGCCCGGCCAGCGCCAGCCCCACCGCCGTGAGCAGCACGAACACCCCCCGCCAGTCCGTCGTCCGCAGGATCTGGGCGCCGATCAGCGGTGCCACCACCGGCGCGACCCCGGAGATCAGCATCAGCGTGGAGAAGAACCGGGCCATGGCCACGCCGTCGTACAGATCGCGGACGACGGCCCGCGCGATCACGATCCCGGCCGCGCCCGCGAGTCCCTGCACCAGCCGGAACGCGACCAGCAGCTCCACGGTCGGGGCGAGGGCGCACAGCGCGGTCGCCAGGACGTACACCGCGAGCCCGGCCAGCAGCGGCCGCCGGCGCCCCCACCGGTCGCTCATCGGGCCCACCACCAGCTGGCCGAGCGCCATCCCGGCCAGACAGGCCGTCAGGGTCAGCTGGACGGTCGCGGCGGGCGCGTGCAGATGGCGGGTGACCTCCGGCAGCGCCGGGAGGTACATGTCCATCGACAGCGGGGGAGTGGCGGTCAGCCCGCCCAGGATCAGGGTCACCAGCAGCCCGGTCCGCCGTCGCGCGCGCGACGGCGCCGCCACGGCGGCCTCGGTCACCTCGGGTATCGCCCCGCCCTCGGGCATCCGCTCGCCCCTCCCTCACCGACATCAGCGCCACCTATGCTCTCAGCTCGAACGGACTGCTGGTACGGCACGAGAGACGGGCAGGGTATGACGACGGACACGGTGCGGTGGGCAATCCTGGCGACCGGCGGGATCGCCGCCGCGTTCACGGCGGACCTGATCGACCTGCCGGACGCGGAGGTCGTGGCGGTCGCCTCGCGCACCGAGACCTCCGCGCGGGCGTTCGCCGAGCGGTTCGGTATCTCCCGGGCCTACGGCGACTGGGAGGCGCTCGCCCAGGACCCGGACATCGATGTCGTCTACGTCGCCACCCCGCACTCCGCCCACCGGGCCGCCGCCGGGCTCTGCCTGAAGGCCGGGCGGGGCGTGCTGTGCGAGAAGCCGTTCACGCTGAACTCGCGCGAGGCCGAGGAACTCGTCGCGCTGGCCCGCCAGGAGGGCCGCTTCCTGATGGAGGCCATGTGGATGTACTGCAGCCCGGTCGTGCGCCGGCTCAAGGCCCTGATCGACGACGGCGCCATCGGTGAGGTCCGCACCGTCCAGGCCGACTTCGGCCTCGAAGGCCCCTTCCCGCCCTCGCACCGGCTGCGCGACCCCGAGCAGGGCGGCGGCGCCCTCCTCGACCTGGGCGTCTACCCGGTCTCCTTCGCCCAGCTGCTGCTCGGTGAGCCGGCCGGGATCTCCGCGCAAGCCGTGCTCTCCGCCGAGGGCGTCGACCTCCAGACCGCCCTCGCCCTGTCCTGGGACTCCGGCGCGCTGGCCGCCCTGCACTGCTCGGTGAGCGGCGGCACCGGCACCACCGCGTCCGTCACCGGCTCGCGCGGCCGGATCGACATCCCGTCCGGGTTCTTCCACCCCGACCGGTTCGTGCTGCACCGCGCCGGGCGTGACCCCGAGGAGTTCACCGCCGACCCGGCCGACGGCCCCCGCACCACTTTCCGGCACGAGGCCCGCGAGGTCATGCGCGCGCTGCGGGCCGGCGAGACCGAGTCCCCGCTCGTCCCGCTCGACGGCACCCTCGCCGTGATGCGGACGCTGGACGCGGTCCGGCGGCGGATCGGGGTGCGCTACCCGGGGGAGCCCGCCTGAGGCTGCCCCGGACCTGCTGAGGCTGCCCCGGACCTGGCGAGACGGGGCGTCTCATCGGCTTGGTACCGTCGACGCATGGTCACCAAGCCGGCGAAGGCCGCCCCCGACACCGCCCGCCGCAGCGAGAAGTCCCGCCGCGCGATCTACGAAGCCGCCCTCGCCCTCGTCGGCGAGGTCGGCTACCCCAGGACCACCATCGAGGGGATCGCCGCGCGCGCCGGCGTCGGCAAGCAGACCATCTACCGCTGGTGGGGCTCCAAGGCCGACGTCCTGCTGGAGGCGTTCCTCGACCTCGGCGAACAGTCGGCGCGCGAGGCCGGGGCCTCGGAGCAGGGGCCGTACGCCCTCCCGGACACCGGAGACCTCGCCGCCGACATCAAGGCCGTGCTGCGGGCCACCGTCGACCAGCTGCAGGACCCCAGGTTCGAGGCGCCCGCCCGGGCCCTGGCCGCCGAGGGCGTGGTCGACGCGCAGGCCGGCCGGAGGTTCACCAGCGCGCTCATGGAACCGAACATCCAGCTCTACGTCGACCGGCTGCGCTCCGCCCAGGAGGCCGGCCAGGTCCGCCCCGGGATCGACCCGCGCATCGCCCTGGAGTTCTTCATCTCCCCGCTGGCCCAGCGCTGGCTCCAGCACACCGGCCCGATCTCCTACGACTACACCGACACCCTCGTCGACTACGCGCTGTACGGTCTCGCCCCCCGCTGACCCCTGCGGACCCATCCGCCCCACCTGCCCCGTTTGGGGGTACCGCACCCCCGATGCGCAGGATGATGGGACCATGAGGCATGCTGTCCGCACCACAGCGAGGCGAGGGGACAGATGAGCGCGGAGTTCGGCGGCCCGACCGGCCTGCGGGGCAGACTCACCCGGTGGCTGCGCGGAAGCCGCCCGACGCAGGCCGCCGGCGACGGCGACCGTGAGGCCCTGCTCGTCGCCGCCGCCGAGGCCGGACTCCCCCTCGCGCCCGCTGCCCACCCCGCCGCCGGCTACGGCTGCTCCTGCGACCGGGTCGGCTGTCCGACCCCCGCCCGGCACCCGGTGTCCTTCGCCTGGCAGACGCAGTCCACCACCGACCGCGCCCAGATCGAACGCTGGGCCCGCCACCAGCCGCAGGCCAACTTCATCACCGCGACCGGCATGACCCACGACGTCCTCGACGTCCCGCTGGAGGCCGGCCGGGAGGCCCTGGAAGAGCTCCTCGGCTCCGGCGTCGAGGTCGGCCCGGTCGCCGAGAGCGACGACGGCCGCATGCTGTTCTTCACCCTCACCCGGGGTACCCCCGAGGACGAGGACGAGTGGTGGCCCTGTGCGCTGGACTGCCACCCCGAGACCATGGACGAACACCCCGGCATGCGCTGGCACTGCCGCGGCTCCTACGTCCTCGTGCCCCCCGCCCGCCTCCCCGGCGAGGACGGCCGGACCGTCCACTGGCTGCGCGGCCCGGAACACCCCCTCCCGGACCCTCTGACCCTCCTGGAGCCCCTGACGGACGCCTGCGCACGGCACGCGGGCCAGGACCAGGACCACGCCGCGGGGGCGTGGCCGCTGCGCGGCTGACCGGTTCCCGCGGCTGACCGGTTCCGACGAGTACGGCTGGGGACGAACTGGGAGACCGGCGCGTACCTGGGCAACACCAACCAGTCGGTCAAGCTCCAGTTCCGCAAAGAAGGGCGCCAGCACCTACACCACCGTCAGGACCGTCAAGGGCGGCGCCGACGGGGCCCTCAGGGCCACGCCACCGCCACCGCCACCGCCGACGGGTACTGGCGCTGGTCCTTCGCCGGCACCGTCACCACCGGTCCCGCCACCTCCGCCGCCGACTACGTCGACGTGCGGTAGCCGCGACCGGTACGGCGACCTCGCGCCGCGGCGCCGGGCCCTTTCCGGAGGGCGCCGGCGCCTACTCGCCCTTCGCGCCGGTCAGCCCCTCCAGCCGGCTGAGCATCGACACCTGCCCCGTACCCGCCGCGGCCGGATCCATCGCGATCCCGTTCGCGACGAACTCCATCGTCAGCGACTGCTTGACCTCACCGACGGTCAGCGCCTTCACGCTCTTGTTCGGCGTCGGCACCGCCGCGCCCGCCGCGGCCGTCTGTTTGACGTAGTGGTGCGTGCTGAAGAACACCAGCGCGCCGCCGTCCGCCGTGCGCAGCGCCAGCGGCGCGAAGTCCCCGTTCGTCAGCGGCTCGTCGATGTACTGCTGCACCAGCCCCGGCTTCGAGGAGTTCTTCGCCCGGGTGGCCCGCAGCGTGCTGGTGTACGCCCCGTCCTGGAACCCGTCGCCGCCGGACTTCAGATAGGAGGCGTACTCCTGGCTCAAGTCCTCGGGCGCGACGGCCAGTCCGGCGGCGTCGGCGGGCACGGCCTCCGCCCAGCCGTCCTTGTCCTTGGTGAACTCCGGCAGCGCGCCCGGCGCCACCAGCGTGAGATAGGCCGCCTGGAACGGCTCGGACAGATCACCGCGGGTGAACACCAGCACCCAGCGGGAGCCGCCGCCCTTGTTGGACTTGGCGTCGGCGACGAACCAGCGCGGCCAGCCCGCCTTCTTGGGGATCGTGTACGTCACGTCCGACAGCACCAGCGGCGTGTGCTGCGGATTGCCGCCGGGGTTGTTGACCTGCCCGGCCTTCAGCCGGGCCGCGTCGATCGCCCCGAGGGCGCCGGTGGTGTGCGCGGCGTCGAGGGAACCGTCGTACGCCGCGTCCGCCTTGTTGTACGCGGTCGTGAACTGCTCCAGCGCCTTCGCGGCCTCCGCGCGGGTGGCCCCGGGAAGCACCTCGCGCTCCCCGTGGACCACCACACACCCGCTCGCCGTCAACGACAGAACGGTCGCCGAGGCCGCTATCAGTGCGCTCCGGTCAAGCCTGCGGAGCGTTCGAGGGCCGCGATCCCTGGTCCTCAGGTGCGTCATCAGGTGTCTTCACCTTCCCCTTCCCGGAGGCGAACCCTACCGGGGCGAGGAACAGCGCGAGCGTCGGGACCAGGTACAGCAGCCACACCGTGACCTGGACGACGGTCGGATCGGGCTGGAAGTTGAACACGCCCTTCAGCAGGGTGCCGTACCAGCTGTCCGGCGGGATCGTGCCGCTGATGTCGAACGCCTTGTCCGTCAGGCCCGGTACCCAGTCGGCCTCCTGGAGGTCGTGGACGCCGTACGCCAGCACACCGGCGGCGACGACGACGAGCATGCCGCCGGTCCAGGTGAAGAACTTCGCGAGGTTGATCCTCAGGGCGCCGCGGTAGAACAGCCAGCCCAGGAGCACGGCGGTGGCCAGACCGAGCGCCACGCCGATCAGCGGGCGCGGGCTGCCGTCGCCGGCCGCGTGCACGGACGCCCACACGAACAGGGCGGTCTCCAGGCCCTCCCGGCCCACGGCGAGGAACGCGGTGGCGACCAGCGCGCCGGTGCCCATCGCGAGGGCCGCGTCGAGCCTGCCGTGCAGCTCGGACCTCAGGTGCCGGGCGGTGCGCCGCATCCAGAACACCATCCACGTCACCAGGGCGACCGCGAGGATCGACAGGGAGCCGCCGAGCGCCTCCTGCGCCTGGAACGTCAGCTCCTGGGACCCGAACTCCAGGACGCAGCCGAACCCGAGGGCGAGGAGCACCGCGATGGCGATGCCGCCCCACACGGGCTTCAGGGCGTCCCGGCGTTCGGTCTTCACCAGGTAGGCGATGAGGATGCAGACGACGAGCGAGGCCTCCAGCCCTTCCCGCAGTCCGATCAGGTAGTTGGAGAACACGGGCTACGCCTCCTCGGAGAACAGCGTCCGGCCCCACCAGTCGTCCTTGTCACGGACGCCCGGCGGGACGGCGAAGACGGCCGAACCCACGTGCTGGATGTACTCGTTGAGCGCATCGGTGGCGAGGTTGCGCTGGACCCGCACGAACCCCTCGCGCACATCGCGCTGGTAGGCGAGGAAGAACAGCCCCGCCTCCAGCCGGCCGAGGCCGTCGGTGCCGTCCGTGAAGGAGTAGCCGCGCCGCAGGAGCGTCGCGCCGCCGTTGGAGTCGGGGTGCGCGAGCCGGACGTGCGCGTCGGGCAGCATCGCCTTCAGGAACGGCTCGTCGCGCTCCTTGGCCTTGCCCACGGGTGCGCCCTCGCCCTTGTCCCGGCCGAAGATGTCCTCCTGCTCCTGGAGCGAGGTGCGGTCCCAGGTCTCGATGTGCATCCGGATCCGCCGGGCGACGAGATACGAGCCTCCGGCCATCCACCGCGACCCGTCCTTCTCGCCGGCCCACACGAACTTCGCCAGCCGGTCCGTCTCCGTTCCCGCGATGTTGCGGGTGCCGTCCTTGAAGCCCATCAGGTTGCGCGGGGTCTGCGCTTCGGGCGTCGTGGACGAGGTCTTGCCGAAGCCGAGCTGCGACCAGCGGATGACGACCTTGCCCATGCCGATCCTGGCCAGGTTGCGGATCGCGTGCACGGCGACCTGCGGGTCGTCCGCGCACGCCTGGACGCACAGGTCGCCGCCCGAGCGGGCCGCGTCGAGCGCGTCCCCCGCGAACTTGGGCAGGTCGATCAGCGCGTCGGGCCGCCGGTCGGCGAGCCCGAACTTCTCGAACAGGGACGGCCCGAACCCGATCGTCAGCGTCAGCCGGGACGGCTTGAGCCCCAGAGCCTCGCCGGTGTCGTCCGGCGGGGCCTCCGGGAGACCGCCGTACGCGCCCTCCCCGACCGCCTTCCCGGCCGTCATCCGGCGTGCCGCCTCCGTCCAGTCCTTGAGCAGGCGGACGAACTCGGCGCGGTCCGTGGTGGTCACGTCGAACGCGGCGAAGTGCAGCCGGTCCTGGACCGGGGTGGCGATGCCGGCCTGGTGCGCGCCGTGGAACGCGATGGCGGCGCCCGTCTCAGCGGCGGTCGGGTCGAGGTCGTCGCCGGTGCGGGTCATCGCGACCGCGCCGCCCGCCGCGGCGGCGCCGAGCGCGAGCCCGGCACCGCCCCAGCCGATCAGCGCCCGCCGGGACGGGCTGCCGCTCTGGATCTCCGTCATGTCCCTGGTCCCCCGCTCTACTTCGCCACGGCCGCGGCGAGCTTGGACAGCGGCTCCGCGAGCGCGTTGACCGCGTCCGACAGCTCCTTGCGGTCCGCCTTGCCGACCTTGTCGTAGGAGGTGAACTCGTACGACGACGTGTTCGGGCGGTACTTGTCCAGCAGCGCGTTCAGCGCGGCGAACTGCTTGTCCAGCTCGGTGACCAGGGCCGCGTCGTTCTCCTTCGCGACCGGCTTCAGCAGCTCGTACGACTCCTGCGCGCCCTCGACGTTGGCCTTGAAGTCGACCAGGTCGGTGTGCGAGTAGCGCTCCTCCTCGCCGGTGACCTTGCCGGTGGCGACCTCGTCGAGCAGCTCCTTGGCGCCGTTGGCCATGGAGGTCGGGGTGATCTCGGCCTTGCCGACCCGGTTCTGCCAGTCGGTCAGGTCGGTGATCAGCTGGTCGGCGAGGGCCTTGTCCGCGGCGGTGATCTTCTTGTCCTGCCAGAGGGACTTCTCCAGCCGGTGCCAGCCGGTCCAGTCCTTCGCCGGGTCCTGGCCCTCCTCCAGGCCGTCCTCGCGGACGTCGACCTTCGGGTCGATGTCGCCGAAGGACTCGGCGACCGGCTCGGTGCGCTCCCAGCCGATGCGGGAGGGGGCGTAGGCCTTCTTGGCGGCCTCCAGGTCACCGGACTTGACCGCCTCGGCGAAGGTCTTGGCCAGCGGCAGCGTGGCGTCGGCCTGCTCCTGCGCGTAACTGCGGTAGGCGGCGACGGCCTTGTCCAGCCGCGGGTCGCGCGCGGCGACCTTGCCGCCGGTGACCTTGAGGTCCTGGCGGATGCCGTCGCCCTTCATACCGGGCTTGCAGGCGATCTGGTACGTGCCGGCCTTCACCTCGGCGGTGACCCGCTGCTTGGTGCCGGGGCCGATGTTCTCGCGCTCGGTGACCACACGGTCGTCCGGGAAGAGGATGTAGACCTCGGTGACCTTCGAGCCCTTGTTCTCGATGGCCAGTTCGACGTGCCCGGCGGAGATCTCCTTCGTGGAGGTGTCGCACTTCGAGTCGGTGGCGGTCACCGCGATCACCCGGTCGCCGCTCTTCGCGTCGCTCTTCTCGGTGCAGCCGGTGACGGCGGTGAGGGCCGACACAACGGCGACGGCGGTGACGGCGGACAGTCTGGCGGCTCGCATGCGCGCTCCCGGCGGTGGCTGAAAAATCACGTGACAGGGCTCACACGGTTCGGTGAGGCTCGCCTAACTTATCCAAGCCTTACCTGCGTAATACCCTGCCGTGCAGTGATTCACCTCTCATAGACGCTGTAAGAGCACGACTCGATCACGGTGACTCAAAACGGACGCCAAGCAATGGTCAAAGGAGATTCAAAGGTTCCGCTTGGGAGTCACCAGGAGTGCTCCGGTCCGGGGGTGCGGCAGCACCTCCACGGGCTGGTCGTAGACCTCCGACAGCAGCCGCTCGGTGAACACCTCGGCCGGCGGCCCGTCCGCGGCGACCCGCCCCGCGTGCAGGACGGCGACCCGGTGCGCGTAGGCGGCGGCGAGCCCCAGATCGTGCAGGACGACCACGACCGCGTCGCCCTCCCGGGCCCGGTCCCGGCACAGCCGCAGCACCAACTCCTGGTGTTTCAGGTCGAGTGCGGCGGTCGGCTCGTCCAGCAGGAGCAAAGGGGCGCGCTGCGCGAGGACCCGGGCGAGCGCCACCCGGGCCCGCTCGCCGCCGCTCAACGCGGAGAACGGCCGCCCGGCGAAGGCGGTCACCTCGGTCGCGGCCATCGCCTCGGCGATCGTCAACTCGTCCTCGGCGGGCGAGGAGTCGTGCGGCGCCCGCCCCATCCGGACCACCTCCGCCACGGTGAACGGAAAGGACAACGCCGCCGCCTGCGGCAACACGGCCCGCCGCAGGGCGAGTTCCGGAGCGGACCACTGTGAGGCGGGGCGACCGTCGATCCGTACGGTGCCCTGGGCCGCCGGCAGGTCGGCGGCGAGCGCGGCGAGCAGCGTGGACTTCCCGGCCCCGTTGGGCCCGACCAGCGCGAGCACCTCCCCGGCCCGGACGCCGATGTCCACCCCCCGAAGCACCTCCCGCCCCCCGAGCCGCACCCGAACCCCAACGGCCTCGGCAATCACATCACCGGCCACGACAGCACCGGGAGGCATAGGACGACCACGGAGAAGTCTCATGCGGGGCTCCTTGAGGGGGGAGGGGAGGGAAGGGGAGGGGGCGCGGGGGGAGTCGGTAGTGGGGCTGGGGGGAGTAGGGCTGGGGGGCGAGGCCCGAAGGGCCGGCCCCCAGGGGCGCGGGGAACTGCGCGACCGGCCACGACGGCGCGGCACCGGTCGTCGCACCGTCCGCCGCATGGCGAACCGCGTGGGCCTGAAAGGGCCGGGCCCTTCAGGGGCGCGGGGAACTGCGCGACCGGCCACGGCGGCGCGGCACCGGCCGTCGCACCGCCCGCCGCACGGCGAACCGCGTGGGCCCGAAGGGCCGGCCCTCCAGGGGCGCGGGGAACTGCGCGACCGGCCACGACGGCGCCGCACCCGCCGTCGCACCGTCCGCCGCACGGCGAACCGCGAGGGCCCGAAGGGCCGGCCCTCCAGGGGCGCGGGGAACTGCGCGACCGGCCACGACGGCGCGGCACCGGCCGTCGCACCGTCCGCCGCACGGCGAACCGCGAGGGCCCGAAGGGCCGGCCCTCCAGGGGCGCGGGGAACTGCGCGACCGGCCACGACGGCGCCGCACCCGCCGTCACACCGCCCGCCGCATGGCGAACCGCCCAGGGGCGCGGGGAACTGCGCGACCGGCCACGACGGCGCGGCACCGGCCGTCGCACCGCCCGCCGCACGGCGAACCGCACGGCGACCGCTCACGCCCAACCACCCTGCCGTCGCCGAGTCCGTCGCAGCAGCCAGAAGAAGAAGGGGCTCCCGAGCAGTGCCGTCAGGACACCCAACGGCAGCTCCGCCGGGACGGCAACCGTGCGGGCCGCCAGATCCGCCGCCAGCAGCACCAACGCCCCCAACAGCGCACTCCCCGGCACCAGGAAACGATGACCCGGCCCCGCCGCCATCCGCAGGAGGTGCGGCACCACCAGCCCCACGAAACTGATGATCCCGGACACGCTCACCGCCGCCGCGGTCAGCAGCGCGATGACCAGGATCAGCACGATCCGCAACCGCTCCACCTCCACGCCCAGATGCCGGGCCGGCCGCTCCCCGAGCGCCAGCAGGTCCAGCCGGCGTGAGTACAGCGGCGCCAGCGCCAGCCCGATCACCGCGCACAGCAGCACCGCCAGCACCTTCGGCCAGGTCGCCTGGGAGAGCGATCCGAGCTGCCAGAAGGTGATCTGCTGGATCGCCGCCGTGTCCGCGAAGAACAGGAACAGCCCGATCAGCGCCCCCGCGAAGGCGTTCACGGCGATCCCGGTGAGGATCAGCGTCACCACCTCCGACCGCCCGCCGGACCGCGACAGCGCGTAGACGACCAGCACCGTGCCGAGCCCGGCGAGGAACGCGAACGCCGGCACGGTCCAGTTGCCGAGGAAGGTGATGCCGAACGCGATCGAGGCGACCGCGCCGACCGCCGCGCCCGAGGAGATCCCGATGACGCCGGGTTCGGCGAGCGGGTTGCCGAACACCCCCTGCATCAGGGCTCCCGCGCACCCCAGCGAGGCACCCACGAGCAGCGCGAGCACGATCCGCGGGAACCGCACGTTCCACAGCACCGACTCGGCGACCCGGTCCAGCTCGGCCCCGCCGAGCCCGATCCGGTGCTGCACGGAGGCGAGCACGTCCCCGACCGGGATCGGGTACGCGCCCAGCGCCCCGGCCACCGGCACGAGCACGAGCAGCGCCGCCACCAGCCCGGCGGTGAGCAGCCAGGCGGTGGCGCGTCTGCCGCGGGGCGCGGCTGCCGGAGCCGCGGTTTCGACTTGCGTGTCCAGGACGGTCATTGGGAAACCTTAGGTTAGCCTTACCTATATCAAGGGCGCTGGTCCGGCCATGTTCCAATGCCCGGGTGACTGATTACGACGTGCTCCGCGTCTTCTGCGCGCCGAACGGCGGCTACGGCAACGAACTGGGCGTGGTCCGCGACGGCTCGGTCCTGCCCCGCCGGGAGGACCGCCAGGACCTCGCGGCCAAACTCGGCTTCAGCGAGACGGTGTTCGTCGACGATCCCGAGCGCGGGGTCATCGACATCTACACGCCCACCCTGCGCCTGCCCTTCGCCGGCCACCCCTGCGTGGGCACGGCCTGGCTGCTCGACGTGCCCGAGCTGGTCACCCCGGCGGGAGTCGTCGGCGCCCGCCTGGACGGGGAGTTCAGCTGGATCGAGGCGCGGGCGGAGTGGGCCCCGCCGCGCACGCTGCGTCAGTACGCCGGGGCCGCCGAGGTCGACGCCCTGCCCGTACCGCCGCCCGGGGAGTGGATCTACGCCTGGGCCTGGGAGGACGAGCCGGCCGGCCGGATCCGTGCCCGTGGCTTCCCCGGCCGCGACGACGGCATCGAGGAGGACGAGGCGACCGGCGCGGCGGCCCTGCTGCTCACCGAACAGCTGGGCCGCGCCCTGAACATCACCCAGGGCGCCGGCTCCCAGATCCTCACCGCACCCCAGCCCTACGGCTGGGTGGAGATCGGCGGACGGGTGTTCCTGGAGCGCTGACCGTACGGCCGTGCGCGGGCTTCCGCGATCTTCTGGGCGGCCGTACGGGTGGTCCCGCGTGTGTGCGCCGGGGCGAACGGGGACCTCTGGGCGTGACCACTCCGCCTCCGTGAAGAGGAGCACCATGCGTATCCGATCTGCCCTGGCCGCAGCCGTTCTGGGGATCGCCCTGGCCGCCGCCGGCGCGACGAGCGCCACCGCCGACGAGGATCACCGCGGCTACGGCGAGCCCCGGCACCACGGCGTCGAGCACGGCGACGTGTGCAGCCCGTACATCGGCTGGATCGACACGTCCTCCAGCGACCTGTTCTGGGCCGGCGAACACTGCGACCGCTTCTGATGATCCGTACCGGGCCCCCTCTCGCCGTGGGGAGGGGGCCCGGAAGTGTCCCGGGATGCCCCGCGTGGGATCGGCGGGATCGGAGGGATCGGCGAGATCAGCGGGATCGGGCCGGATCAGGCGGAGAGCCGGAACTCCTCGCCCAGCGCCCGGAAGACGGCCGTGTTCAGCGCGAAGGCGCGCTTGCACTCGGCCACGATCCGCTGCTTCTCCAGGTCGTCCGCCCACACCCCGTCCAGCAGTTCGCGGTAACCCCGCTTGAACGCGGCCGGGTTGGTGATCTCCTCGAAGACGTAGAAGCGGACGCCGTCGCCCTTCTTCTCGAAGCCCCAGGTCCGCTCCGCCCGGTCGCGGATGATCTGGCCGCCGGAGAGGTCGCCGAGGTAGCGCGTGTAGTGGTGGGCGATGTAGCCGCCCGGCCACCGCTCGACGCACTCGCGCACCCGGTCGGCGTAGGCCCGGGTGGCCGGCAGGGCCGACAGCCCCGACCGCCAGGCGGGGCCCCGCAGATGCGCCAGGTCCCGCTCCAGCGCGTCCAGCCGGTACAGCTCCGGCTGGACGAAGGGACCCGCCACCGGGTCCGACGTCAGCCGCTCGGTGCCGGCCTCCAGGGCCTCGTACACGAACCACAGCTGCTCGGTGTAGCGCGCGTACGCGTCGACCCCGAGTTTGCCGCCGAGCAGGTCGCTCATGAACGTCGAGGTCTCGGCCTCCACGTGCTGCTCGTGGGACGCCGTACGGATGAGTGTCGAGAACGAGTCCATAGGGCAGATTTTCTATGGTTAGGCTTACCTAAGTCAACGCTTTGCCGACTCTCTGTCGGTAAAACCGTACCCGGATTTCGCGCCATGCCCACCTGGGACGGCAAACGGGTATACGAAAGGCCCGCTCTCCGTGGAGAGCGGGCCTTTCGCGGGCGCGGACGGGAACGGGAACGGTCAGGGCAGGGTGAGGATCTCCGCGCCCGTCTCCGTCACCACCAGCGTGTGCTCGAACTGGGCGGTCCGCCGGCGGTCCTTCGTCACCACGGTCCAGCCGTCGTCCCACATGTCGTACTCGTGCGTGCCGAGCGTCAGCATCGGCTCGATCGTGAAGGTCATCCCGGGCCGCAGCACCGTCGTCGCGTGCGGGCTGTCGTAGTGCGGGATGATCAGCCCAGAGTGGAACGACGAGTGGATCCCGTGCCCGGTGAAGTCCCGCACCACCCCGTACCCGAACCGCTTCGCGTACGACTCGATGACCCGGCCGATGATGTTGACCTGCCGGCCCGGCTTGACCGCCCTGATCGCCCGCTCCAGCGACTCACGGGTCCGCTCGACCAGCAGCCGGCTCTCCTCGTCGACGTCCCCCACCAGGTACGTCGCGTTGTTGTCGCCGTGCACCCCACCGATGTACGCGGTCACGTCCAGGTTGACGATGTCGCCGTCGCGCAGCACCGTCGAGTCCGGGATGCCGTGGCAGATCACCTCGTTGACGCTGGTGCACAGCGACTTGGGGAAACCGCGGTAGCCGAGCGTCGAGGGGTAGGCACCGTGGTCGCACATGTACGCGTGCGCCACCCTGTCCAGCTCGTCGGTGGTCACCCCCGGCGCGATCAGCTTCGCGGCCTCCGCCATCGCCCGGGCCGCGATCCGCCCGGCCCGGCGCATCGCCTCCACCGTCTCGGGCGTCTGCACCTCCGGTCCGGTGTACGGCGTCGGCGCGGGCTTGCCGACGTACTCGGGCCGGCGGATGTTTCCGGGCACGGAACGGGTGGGGGACAGCTCCCCTGGAACGAGCAGCGACTGGCCAGACATGCCGCCGAGTCTATCGAGCGACCGTGGGGGAACATGTGGGGTGGCGAGAGGAGCCGGCCATGCCGCTGTTCAAGAGGCGCGTCACCGGAAAACCGGGCGAGTGGTACTACTGCCTGGAGCACAAGAAGGTCGAGGAGGGGCCGGACTGTCCCGGCAAGGACCGCTTCGGCCCCTACGCCTCCCGCGAGGAGGCCCAGCACGCCATGGAGAACGCCCGCGAGCGCAACCTCGAGTGGGAGAACGACCCCAAGTGGCACGACGCGCCCTCGGGCCGCGCCACGGACGAGGACTGATCACCCGCGGCATCACCAGGGGGGAGGGGGCGGGGCCGTCAGGGACTCCGCCAGGCCGGCGAGGCGGGCGCGGAGGGTCCGGCGCGATCGGCCGGGGCGGGCGTTCTCGCCGGCCGCCGCGCTCACCAGGTGCTGCACGGTGTCCAGGTCCAGCTCCGAGCCGTCCGGGACCGCCAGCGTCTCGTGCGACAGGGCCGTCAGCTCCCCCTCGCCGGGCCCGAGCGCCAGCACCGTCACCCCGGCCCGGCGGGCGTCGGACACCCGCTCCAGCAGGGCCGCATCGCCCTCCGGCGACGCCACCAGCAGCGTCTCGCCCCGCCGGGCCGCCTCGATCCGGCCCAGGCCCACCGCGAGGTGCGCCGGGTCCGACGGGCGCGCGTGATGCCGTACGAGCGTCGGCGCCAGCTCCGGCGTACCCGACCAGGCGGCCTCGTCCACCAGATGTGCCGCGAGGTGCCAGGGCTCGTACCGCGCCGACCCCACCAGCAGCAGTCCGCCCCCGTGCGACACCACCGCACCCCGCAGCACCGCGGCGAACCTCCGGGTGGCCCCGAGCCACTCCGTCCCGGCGAGCACCTCGCGCAGCAGCGCGACCCGTACGGCGTCCATGCGGCCGCATCCTGCCCCAATCGGCCACCGGGGGCGGGCGGTTCGCGCCGCATTCACCCGGCACGGCGAAGGGACCCCCGCGACCCCCACGTAAAGTCGGCCCATGACCTCTACCGACAGTGCACAGAACGCTCCCGCGAAGGCCCCCGCCAAGGACCCCTGGGACCTTCCCGACGTCTCCGGACTGGTCGTCGGCGTGCTCGGCGGCACCGGCCCGCAGGGCAAGGGGCTGGCCTACCGCCTGGCCAAGGCCGGCCAGAAGGTGATCATCGGCTCGCGCGCCGCCGAACGCGCCGAGGCCGCCGCCGAGGAACTCGGGTACGGCGTCGAGGGCGCCGACAACGCCGAGACCGCCCGCCGCAGCGACCTCGTGATCGTCGCCGTGCCGTGGGAGGGCCACGGCAAGACCCTGGAGTCCCTGCGCGAGGAACTGGCCGGCAAGCTCGTCGTCGACTGCGTCAACCCGCTCGGCTTCGACAAGAAGGGCGCCTACGCGCTGAAGCCGGAGGAGGGCAGCGCCGCCGAACAGGCCGCCGCCCTGCTGCCGGACTCCCGGGTCACCGCGACCTTCCACCACCTCTCCGCCGTCCTCCTCCAGGACCCGGAGATCGAGGAGATCGACACCGATGTGATGGTGCTCGGCGAGGAGCGCGCCGACGTGGAGATCGTGCAGGCGCTCGCCGGCCGTATCCCCGGCATGCGGGGCGTCTTCGCCGGGCGGCTGCGCAACGCCCACCAGGTGGAGTCCCTGGTCGCCAACCTGATCTCGGTCAACCGCCGCTACAAGGCCCACGCGGGACTGCGGGTCACGGACGTCTGAGCGCATGGGGGACACTGGACGGCACAAGCCGGTGTCCCCCGGACAGGAGCCGGTGTCCCCGGACAGGACCGACAGGAGAAACGCCCCCATGCCCCGCCTCGCCATCTACACCCTGGCCGTCTGTCTCCTCGCGGTGGCCGCCGCCGTGATCTCCTTCGTGCAGGGCAGCTTCCTGGGGGTCGTCTGGGTGCTGCTGGCGGGCCTGTCGTCCAACATGACCTGGTACTACGTCAAGCGGGACAAGGCCCGGAAGTCCGTCACGGGCTGACCGAGCAGTACTCGCTCGTGCCCTCCCAGAAGCGGTAGAGGTTCTCGCCGCAGTAACGCTCGAGGCCGTCGACGCCCAGCGCGTCCAGGATCGAGTAGATCGCCTGGAAGAACTCGCGGTTCACCCCCGGCACCATCAGCAGCACGAACACGAACAGCAGCCCGAACGGCGCGAACGGCTCCACCTGGCGCCGCACGTCGTACGACAGCCACGGTTCGATCACGCCGTAGCCGTCAAGGCCCGGCACCGGCAGGAAGTTCAGCAGCGCCGCCGTCACCTGGAGCAGGGCGAGGAACGCGAGCGCGTACTGGAAGTCCGGCGGCACGCCGTCCAGCGCGTCCAGCCAGAACGGGGCCGTGCACACCACCGCGAACAGCACGTTCGTCAGCGGACCGGCCGCCGAGACCAGACTGTGCCGCCACCGGCCCCGGATCCGCCCGCGCTCGATGAACACCGCGCCGCCCGGCAGACCGATCCCACCCATGATCACGAAGATCACGGGGAGGACGATGCTGAGCAGCGCGTGCGTGTACTTCAGCGGATTCAGCGTGAGGTACCCCTTCGCGCCGACCGAGATGTCCCCGCTGTGGTGGGCGGTGCGCGCGTGCGCGTACTCGTGCAGACAGAGCGACACGATCCAGGCCGCCGTCACGAACAGGAACACGGCGACACCGGGCTGCTCGGCGAACCCGGTCCAGGTCGCCCAGCCGGTGACCGCCGTGACGGCCAGGATCCCGAGGAACACGGGACTGATCTGCCGCTCGCCGCGGCGGGTGGTGGCGGTGGTCATGGGGCTCCCCCGGGGACTCGTGCGCACGCTCGGACCGGCCCGACCGTACCGGGCGTACGGGGAAAACGTCTCGCGGTGGGCCCGGGGTTCCATGGAAGGGTGGGGAGCCGGACACGACACCACCCCGGGCGGACGGATCCCCGTGACCGCCCCGGACGCCACCGGACAGAATGGACCCCGTGCGCTACCGCATCCTCGGCACCACCCAGGCGCTCCGTCCGGACGGCACCCCCGTCGCCGTCGGCGGGGCGCGGTTGCGTGCCCTGCTGACCGTGCTGGCGCTGCGGGCCGGACGGAGCGTGCCCGCGGGCACGCTGGTGGACGAGGTGTGGGCCGGGGACCCGCCGGTCGACGCGCCGGGCGCGCTCCAGGCGCTCATCGGGCGGCTGCGGCGGGCCCTGGGCGCGGACGCGATCGCCTCCGCGGCGGGCGGCTACCGGCTCGCCGCCACGCCCGACGCGGTCGACCTGCACCGCTTCGAACGGCTCACCGCCGACGGACTGCGCGCCCTCGCCGACGGCGACCCCGCCAAGGCGGCCACCCTCCTCGACGACGCCCTCGCCCTCTGGCAGGGGCCGGCCCTCGCCGATCTGCCCGACCGCAGCGCGGAGGCGGCCCGCCGCGAGACCCGCCGCCTCGACGCGGTACGGGCCCGCCACACCGCGGCGCTCGCCCTCGGCCACGCCGAGCAGTCGCTGCCCGAACTCACCGCCCTCTGCGACGCCCACCCCCTGGACGAGCCGCTCCAGACCCTCCGGCTGCGCGCCCTGCGCGACACCGGCCGACCCGCCGAGGCGCTCGCCGCCTACGACGACGTCCGCCGCCTCCTCGCCGACCGCCTCGGCTCCGACCCCGGCCCCCACCTCCGGGCCCTGCACGCCGAACTGCTCAGCCCGGCCGGTCCGGAACCGGCCACGGGACGAACGGAACCGGTCGCGCGGCGAACGGAACCGGCCATGCGGCCAACGGCACCGGTCGGCGCGTCGCCGGGCCACTCGCCCGCGCCGCCGCCGGACGGCTCCGTCCCGTCGGCCCTCGGTTCCGCACGCCCCACCTCGCCCGCGGTCTCCGCCACCGAGACGCCCCTGGACAGCACCGCCCCTCCCCCCAGCAATCTCCGCGCCCGGCTCACCTCCTTCGTCGGGCGGGAGGCCGACATCGAGGTGATCCGGGAGGACCTGGCGGGAGCGCGGCTCGTCACGCTGCTCGGGCCCGGCGGGGCCGGGAAGACACGGCTGTCGCAGGAGGTCGGGGAGGCCGTACGGCGGTTCCTGCGGGACGGCGTGTGGCTCGCCGAGCTGGCCCCCGTCGCCGACCCGGAGGCCGTACCGCAGGCCGTCCTGACCGCCGTAGGAGCGCGGGAGACCGTCCTGTACGGGGCCGGGGCCGAGGAGATGCGGGCCGTGGGCGAGCGGCTCGACGACCCCGTGGAGCGGCTCGTCGAGCACTGCGCGCGCCGCCGGATGCTGATCGTCCTCGACAACTGCGAGCACGTGGTCGGCGCCGCCGCCCGGCTCGTCGCGGAGCTGCTGGAGCGCTGCCCCGGCCTCACCGTCCTCGCCACCAGCCGGGAACCCCTCGGTGTGCCCGGCGAGCTGGTGCGGCCCGTGGAGCCGCTGCCGGAGCCCGTCGCGCTGCGGCTGCTCGCCGACCGGGGCGCGGCCGCCCGGCCGGGGTTCCGGACCGAGGACGACCCGGAGGCGTGCGCCGAGATCTGCCGGCGGCTCGACGGTCTGCCTCTCGCCATCGAGCTGGCCGCCGCCCGGCTGCGGATGCTCACCCCCCGGCAGATCGCCGACCGTCTCGACGACCGCTTCCGGCTGCTCACCTCCGGCAGCCGGACCGTGCTGCCCCGCCAGCAGACCCTGCGCGCGGTCGTCGACTGGTCCTGGGACCTGCTCGACGAGGACGAACGCGACGTCCTGGGCCGGCTGTCGGTCTTCGCCCGCGGCTGCGACCTCGCCGCCGTCGAGGCGGTCTGCGGCCGCGCCGTCGCCGACGCGCTGGACCGTCTGGCCTCCCTCGTCGACAAGTCCCTGGTCGTCGCCGCCCCCGCACCCGACGGCGCGATGCGCTACCGGCTGCTGGAGACCGTCGCCGAGTACGCCGCCGAACGGCTCGACGAGTCCGGCCACCGCGCCGACGCCGAGCGCGCGCACCTGACGTACTACCGCGAACTCGCCCGCACCACCGAGCCGTTGCTGCGCGGCTCCCGGCAGCTCGCCGCCATCGAACACTTCCAGGTCGAGTACGAGAACCTTCGCACCGCGCTGCGCCGCGCCGTCGCCGCCCGCGACGAGCAGGAGGCGCTGATGCTCGCCCTGTCCCTGGTCGGCTACTGGCAGATGCGCGACCTGCGCATCGAGGCCCGCACCTGGTCCCGCGCCGTCATGGACCTCGGCCCCGACCCCTTCACCGACCCCGTCCGCCCGGCCGCCCCCGTTCGGGAGCCCGTCATCGACGCCCCGCCGCCCCTGACCGGCGAGGTCCTCCTGGAGGCCCGGCGCGGCGTCCACCTCGCCCATCTCGCCTGCATGGACATGGAGCTGGACGACTGGCAGAACCCCGCCGCGCAGAACAAGCTGCGGGTCATCAGCGAGACCTACATGCCCGGCCTCCCGCAGACCTGCCGCGCCCCCGGACTGCTCTGGTTCTACGCCGTGATGCTGACCGGCGACATGGAGCGCATCCGCACCATCAGCGACGCCAACGTCGAGACGTGCCGTACCACCCCCGGCTACGAGCACGAGCTGGCCACCTGCCTCCAGATGCGCGCCAACCTCCTCGCCAACCGCGCCGACTGGGCCGGCGACGCGGGCCGGGACGCCGACGAGGCCCTGGAGATCTTCGAGCGGCTGGGCGACTCCTGGGGCGCGGCCGAGGCGTTCTCCGCGCGCGCCGAGTCGAACGAGCGGCTGGGCGCCTACCGGGAGGCCGCCGCCGACTACGAGTCGGCCATGGTCCACGCCGAACGGCTCGGCGCCCGCCACCAGCTGGCGGTGCTCGGCGCCCGGCTGGGCAGCGCGCTCCTGGAGGCGGGGGACGCGGAGCGCGGCGAGCGCCTGCTGCGCGAGGTGATCGACAGCCAGTGGGGCCACGCCAACGAGGCGATGCCGGCGGCCCGCCTCTTCCTCGCCGGCTGGCTCGGTCTCACCGGCCGCCGCACCGAGGCCCGTGAGCAGCTCCGGCTGCTGCGCGAAGAGTTCGCCATCGCGCACTTCGTCGTCTTCGACGCCTTCATCCTCGGCGCGGAGGCCTGGCTGGACGCACTCGACGGCCGGTACGAGGAAGCCCTGGCCGCCGTTCGCCAGGCCCTGGAACGCGCCGGCGACAGGTTGACCACGAACATCGCCCCGCACATGCGCCCCTTCTATCTCGCCATCGCCGCCGTCGTCCTGGCCGGTGCCGACGGCGGCCGCCGCGCCGCGGCCGCCGCCCGCTGCCTGGGCGCCGCCGACGCCCTGCTCCCGGCCAGCCACGTCGCCGTGCGCCTGGAGCGTGAGGCGCACGGGCTGGCCACCACCCGTGCCCGGGCCGCGCTCGGCGACGAGGGGTTCGAGGCCGAGTACGCCGAGGGCGGCGGCCTCTCCTACGAGGAGGCCGCCGCCCTGGTGTGAGCGCGGGTCCGCTCAGGTCTTGGTGCGGAACTTGTGGATCGCGACCGGCGCCATCACCGCGGTGAGCCCCAACGACCAGGCCAGGGTCACCCACAGGCCGTGCGCGACCGGGCCGCCCACCATCAGTCCGCGCGCCGCGTCCGCGAGCGAGGACAGCGGGTTGTACTCGGTGAAGTTCTGCAGCCACCCCGGCATCGAGGCGGTCGGCGCGAAGATCGACGAGCCGAACTGGAGCGGCATCAGCACCAGGAAGCCCATCGCCTGCACCGACTGCGCGTTCTTCATCGTCACACCGAGGGTCAGGAAGACCCACATCAGCGCCGAACCGAACACCGTGGCCAGGCCGATCGCCGCGAACAGGCCGGGCCAGTGGGTGATGTCGAAGCCGATCAGCACAGCGACGACCATGAGGATCACGCAGGCGACCAGCATGCGCATCAGCTCGACCACGATCTTGGCGAACAGCACCGAGCCCCGCCCGATCGGCAGGGACCGGAAGCGGTCCATGACCCCGGAGTTGAAGTCCTGGTTGAATCCGGTGCCCACGCCCTGGGCCATGTTCATGCCCATCATGGCCAGCAGTCCGGGGATGACGTACTGCACGTACGCCTCCTGGCCGCCGCCCAGCGACTGCCCGATCGAGCCGCCGAAGACGTACACGAAGAGCAGGGTGAAGATCACCGGGAACAGGACCGCGTCGAACATCGACTCCGGGTCCTGGCGGATCCACAGCAGGTTGCGGCGGATCAGCGCGCCGGTGTGGCGCAGATGGCTGCGCAGCGTGATGCGCGAGTCGGCGGTGGCGACGGCGGTGGGGGCGGTGCCCGCGGGGGCCGTCGCGGGGGTCATCGTGGGGGCGCTCATACGGCGACCTCCTCGCGGGTGTCGGCGGGGGCGGTGTCCTGCGGCGCACTGGCACGGTGGCCGGTCAGCGACAGGAACACCTCGTCCAGGCTGGGCAGTTCGGTGGTGAGGGAGGAGAGCGTGATGCCGCGCGCGGTGACCGCGCCGACGACGGCGGTCAGCTGCTCGTCGCTCAGCACCGGCACCAGCACCGAGCCGCGCTCGGTGTCCACGACGGTGGTGGCGAGGCCGGTGATGCCGAGGTCGTCGAGCGCGCGGGCCAGCGGGCGCAGGTGGACCGGATCGGCGGGGCGTATCCGCAGCGTCCGGCCGCCGACCTTCGCCTTCAGCTCCTCGATACCGCCGTTCGCGATGACCCGGCCGCGGTCGACGACGGTCAGCTCGGAGGCGAGCTGCTCGGCCTCCTCCATGTACTGGGTGGTCAGCAGGACGGTCACGCCGTCCCCGACCATCGTCTTCACCTCGGTCCACACCTCGTTGCGGGTGCGCGGGTCGAGGCCGGTGGTGGGCTCGTCCAGGAACAGCACGGCGGGCCGGCCGATCATCGACGCGGCGAGGTCGAGTCGGCGCCGCATACCGCCGGAGTACGTGCCCGCCGGCCGCCTGGCCGCCTCGGTGAGGGAGAACCGCTCCAGCAGCTCGTCGGCCCGCCCCCGCGCGTCCTTGCGGGACAGGTCGAGGAGGCGCCCGATGAGATACAGGTTCTCCCACCCGGGGAGCTTCTCGTCGACGGAGGCGTACTGCCCGGTCAGCCCGATCACCCGGCGCAGCTGCCGGGGCTGTTGTACGACGTCGTAGCCGACGACGGTCGCCCGGCCGGCGTCGGGGGCGAGGAGCGTGGACAGGATCCGCACCAGGGTGGTCTTGCCGGCCCCGTTCGGGCCGAGCACCCCCATCACGGTGCCCTCCCGTACGTCGAGGTCGACACCGTCCAGTGCCTTGGTCTCGCCGTAGTGCTTGACCAGCCCCCGAACGGTCACGGCGCTTCCGGCGCCACTGGGTTTCGTGTCGATTCGCGTCATGACAGAAACCCTCCCAACCCCCACCGACAAACGACCGACATCGCGCCGACACCCCGCCGACAGGCAGGGGGCGGTCGATGTCGGCGCGTCGGCGTCCGGGGCCGGGGCCCGGCGGGGGCGAGGGAAACGCGCGGCAGCCCGCCGACGGGGGAAGATCGGCGGGCTGCCCTGTGCGCGGAGTTGGCTCAGTGAACGCTGTGCTCGTCCAGCGGGAACGTTCCGCCGACGACGTCCTCCGCGAACGCCTTCGCCGCGTCACCCATGACCCGGCGCAGATCGGCGTACTGCTTGACGAACTTCGGCACGCGCCCGCCGGTCAGACCGAGCATGTCGGTCCACACCAGCACCTGCGCGTCCGTCTCGGGACCGGCCCCGATCCCGACCGTCGGGATGTGCAGCACGCGCGTGACCTCGGCCGCCAGCTCCGCCGGCACCAGCTCCAGCACCACCGCGAACGCGCCCGCGTCCTGCACGGCCTTGGCGTCCCGCAGCAGCTGCTGGGCGGCCTCCTCGCCACGCCCCTGCACGCGATAGCCCATCGCGTTCACGGACTGCGGCGTCAGCCCGATGTGGGCCAT
Source organism: Streptomyces sp. NPDC041784 (assembly GCF_055591025.1). Taxonomy (NCBI): domain Bacteria; kingdom Bacillati; phylum Actinomycetota; class Actinomycetes; order Kitasatosporales; family Streptomycetaceae; genus Streptomyces; species Streptomyces sp. NPDC041784. Next base: position 504,841 of record NZ_JBVJAB010000002.1, on the reverse strand, counting down.
GACCGGGATCCCGGACTCGACGAGCAGCTCGATCTGGCGGTGCGAGCGCTCCCCGCCCTCCAGCTTCACGGCCCCGACCCCGGCCTCCTTCACCAGTCGGGTCGCCGAGCGCAGCGCCTGCACCGGACCCTCCTGGTACGAGCCGAACGGCAGGTCGCCGACGATCAGGGCACGCTGCGTGCCCCGTACGACGGCCGCCGACAGCATGGTCATCTCGTCGAGGGTGACGGGCACGGTCGTCTCGTACCCCAGGTGGCAGTTGCCCGCCGAGTCGCCGACGAGCATCACCGGGATGCCGGCCTCGTCGAACACGGACGCGGTCATCGCGTCGTAGGCGGTGAGCATGGGCCACTTCTCGCCCCGCTCCTTGGCGAGGGCGATGTCGCGGACGGTGATACGGCGTGTGCCCTTCCCCCCGTACAGCGCCTTGCTGCCGTCGGTGGGCTTCTGCGATGCAGTCTGGGCAGCCGAAAGCTGCGTCATTGCAACGGCTCCTTACGTCATCTCGAGGCGCCCTCACGGCGTCCCCGGACCACCACCATGGTGGCACCTCGTGCCACCCGGGGCCAGACCACCCCCCTATGGGTAAGGTCTCCGTAAAGGATTCCGATACGAGACGGTTCCGTATTGGAATTGTCCTACCCTCGGCCCATGACTACTCCTGCCGCCCCGCGGATCCCCGAAGCGGTGCACCGGCGCCGCTGGGCCATCCTCGGCGTGCTGATGCTGAGCCTGCTGATCGTGGTGCTGGACAACTCCATCCTGAACGTCGCCATCAAGACGATCTCCACTCCCGCCCCGGTCGGCCTCGGCGCCACGCAGAGCGAGCTGGAGTGGGCCATAAACTCCTACACCCTCGTCTTCGCGGGCCTGCTGTTCTCCGCCGGTCTCCTCGGCGACCGCGTCGGCCGCAAGAAGGTGCTCCTCGGCGGTCTCGTCGTCTTCGGTATCGGCTCCGCGCTCGCCGCCGAGTCCGGCTCCCCGGCCCAGCTGATCGCCTTCCGCGCGCTGATGGCTGTCGGCGCCGCGTTCGTGATGCCGGCCACCCTCGCCGTCCTGATGAACGTCTTCGAGCGCGAGGAGCAGCCCAAGGCGATCGGCGTCTGGGCGGGCGGGGTGGGCATCGCCATCGCGATCGGCCCGATCACCGGCGGTCTCCTCCTCGACCACTTCTGGTGGGGCTCGGTCTTCCTGGTCAACGTCCCGATCGTGCTGATCGCGATCGCGCTGATGATCTGGCTGGTGCCCGACTCCCGCGACCCGAAGCCCGGCCGGATCGACCCCGTCGGCGTCGTCCTGTCCGTCGTCGGCCTGGTCCTGCTGGTCTACGGGATCATCAAGGGCGGCGAACTGGCCGACTTCACCGCCCCGACCGTGCTGGCGCCCATCGTCGCCGGGCTGGCCGTCCTCGCCGCCTTCGTCGTCTTCGAGGCGCGCAGCGACCACCCGTCCATCGACGTCACCTACTTCAAGAACAAGGTGTTCTCGGCCGCGATGGCCGTCATCACCCTGGTCTTCTTCGCGCTGATGGGCGTGACCTTCTTCTCGGTCTTCTACACCCAGAGCGTGCGCGGCTACTCGCCGCTGCAGACCGGTGTGCTCCTGCTGCCGCTGGCCGCCGCCCAGATGATCTTCGCGCCGCGCGCCCGGCTGGTCGTCGACCGGATCGGCGTGCGAGCCACGACCACGGTCGCGATGCTCGTCCTCGCCGCGAGCCTGCTGGCGTTCGCCGCGTTCGACACGGACACCCCGATCTGGCTCCTGGAGGTCGTGTTCTTCGCCATGGGCGCCGGCATGGCCCACGTCATGACGCCGACCAGCGTCGTCATCATGCAGGCGCTGCCCCGCGAGAAGGCGGGCTCCGCCTCCGCGCTCAGCAACACCTTCCGCCAGGTCGGCGGCGCGCTCGGCATCGCCGTCCTCGGCTCCGTGCTGTCGACGGCGTACCGCAACGGCATCGAGGACAAGCTGGGCGCGCTGCCGCCGGGGCTGCGGGACACCGCGGGGGAGTCCATCGAGGCGACCCTGGGCGTCGCGGCGAAACTCGGCGACCAGGGCAAGGCGCTCGTCGGGCCCGCCGACGAGGCGTTCCTGCACGCCATGCACGTCACCGCCGTCGGAGGAGCCGCGGTGGCGCTCGTGGGCGCGGTCGTGGTCGGCCTGTTCCTGCCGGGGAGGCCGAAGGCCGACCGGGAGAACGCCGGGGAGGCGGGGGACGGGGAGCTGGCGAGCGTGGAGTCGTAGGCGCGCGAGACAATCTCCCCACCGGGCAACGCCGCGCCGGCCAACGAAAGGATCGATGGACGTGAGCCTCGTCGACCGTGGAACCGCTCCGGAGCAGCCCGCCAGGGGGCGGCCCCGCAGCGAGGCCGTGGAGCGGGCCATCATCGAGGGGACGATGAAGCTGCTGGAGGACGGCGTTCCGCTCGCCGAGATCTCCATAGAGCGCATCGCCCGTACCGCCGGCGTCGGCAAGGCCACCATCTACCGTCGCTGGAGCGGCAAGGAGGAACTCTTCGTCGACGTCCTGCGCGCCGCCGAACCCGAGGACCCCGAACTCCCCGGCACCTCCCTGCGCGACGACCTCGTCGTCCTGCTGGACACCCTGCGCCGGCGCGGCCTCGCCAACCGCTCCTCGGCGATCCTGCACAACGTCCACGCCCAGATGAAGACCAGCCCCAAGATCTGGGCGGCGTACCACAGCTCGGTGATAGCGCCCCGGCGCAGGATGGGCCTGGAGGTCCTGCGTCGCGGCCAGGAGAACGGCGAACTGCGCGCCGGGCTCGACCTGGAGCTGGTGAACGACATCTTCGTGGGCCCCATGCTCGTCCGCGCCGTCCTGCGTCCCGACGCCGACCTCACCGAGGAGGACCTCGCGGAACGTATCGTCGACACCCTGCTCGGCGGACTACGGCCCGTCAGTTAGCGGGTGAGGCAGTCAAGTTCACGCTGCGGCCCGTTCCCGGACGGCATGAATGTGCGCGTTTCGTCACAGACCGCGCTTCTCGGGCCAGAGCCGGAACCCCCGGCGCCGCACCGGTCGTCCTCGTGCCCGTACGGCCGTCACGGGACGGCGAGAACCAAGCCGATCATCCCCTAGGGTCGTACCCGCGGAGGACGTACGGTGTGCACGGCAGGCAGTGAGGCGACGGTATGGCGCAGCAGGCGTACATGACGGAGACGGACGGCAACGGCGGCTCGGGACCCGAGCGTCGGGGAGCCCGGCTCCGGCGCCTGATCGCACGCCTGGCCGAACGGCTGTCGGCGGGCTGGCGGAACGACCCGAGGATCTGGCGCCGCGGCCTGGTCCTGGCGGCACTGGCGCTCCTGCTCTCGCTCGTGATGCTGGTGCACTCGCGCATCCCCAACCGCTTCGGCAACCTCGGCAGTCTGACAGAGACGTTCCTGCCCTGGTTCGGGCTGCTCATCCCGCTGCTCCTGCTGTTCGCGCTGGTGCGCAGGTCGGCGACCGCGCTGATCGCGGTCGTCCTGCCGGCGGTGGTCTGGCTGAACCTCTTCGGCGGGCTGCTCACCGACAAGACCGGCAGCGGCGGTGACCTCACCGTCGCCACGCACAACGTCAACGCCGACAACCCCGACCCGTCCGGCACCGCCCGGGACGTGGCCGCGTCCGGCGCGGACGTGGTGGCGCTGGAGGAACTGACCGCGACGGCGGTGCCGGTGTACGAGGAGGCGCTCGCCGCGACGTACGAGTACCACTCGGTGCAGGGCACGGTCGGGCTGTGGAGCAAGTACCCGCTGAGCGGGGTGAAGCCCGTCGACATCAAGCTGGGCTGGACGCGCGCGATGCGGGCCACGGCCGCGACGCCCGAGGGCGACGTGGCGTTCTACGTCGCCCACCTGCCCTCCGTGCGGGTCAAGCTCCAGGCCGGGTTCACCGCCCGGCAGCGCGACAAGAGCGCGGACGCGCTGGGCGAGGCCATCGCCGCCGAGAAGCTCACCCAGGTGGTGCTGCTGGGCGACCTCAACGGCACGATGAACGACCGCTCGCTCAACGCCGTGACCTCCCAGATGCGTTCCACGCAGGGCGCGGCGGGCAGCGGCTTCGGTTTCAGCTGGCCGGCGTCGTTCCCGATGGCGCGGATCGACCAGATCATGGTGAAGGGCGTGGAGCCGGTCACCTCGTGGACCCTCCCGCAGACCGGCAGCGACCACCTGCCCGTCGCGGCGCGTGTGAAAGTCGACACAACCGCTTCCTGAAAGGGCCCCGCAACCGGGTCTCAACCCCCTGGAACAGTCCTGGAATATCAGGCCGGGGAGAGTTTGTTCCGTACTTGAACATATGCTGTACGGAACCCCCGACCTGAAAGGCTGAGCCCCCTCATGCCTCTGGCCCTGCTCGCCCTCGCCGTGGGCGCCTTCGGCATCGGCACCACCGAGTTCGTCATGATGGGCCTGCTGCCCGACGTGGCGGCGGACCTGCACACCTCGATCCCCACGGCCGGACACCTGGTCTCCGCGTACGCGCTCGGCGTCGTCATCGGCGCGCCGCTGCTGGCCGCGGTGACGGCCCGCAGGTCGCGCCGTACGGTCCTGATGGCGCTGATGGGCCTGTTCGTGGCCAGCAACGCCCTGTCGGCCCTGGCCCCCGACCACGGCTGGCTCCTCGCCGCCCGCTTCCTCAGCGGTCTGCCGCACGGTGCCTTCTTCGGCGTGGGCGCGGTCGTCGCCACCACCCTGGTGGCGCCGGAGCGCAAGGCACGGTCGGTGTCGCTGATGTTCCTCGGCCTGACCGTCGCCAACATCGCCGGCGTCCCGGTCGCCACGCTCATGGGCCAGCACCTGGGCTGGCGCGCGACCTTCCTCGGCGTGAGCGTGATCGGCGTGGCGGCGATCGCCTCGCTCGCCCTCCTGATCCCCCGGGACCTGCCGGGCGCGGCGCCCGCCACCGGCCTGCGCGGCGAACTGGCGGCGCTGCGGTCGCTCCCGGTCTGGCTGGCCCTGGGCACGACCGTCGCGGGCTTCGGCGCGCTGTTCTCGGCGTACAGCTACATCACGCCGATGCTCATGGACTCCGCCGGGTACGCCGGCTCCAGCGTGACCGTGCTGCTCGCGCTCTTCGGCGTCGGCGCCACGATCGGCAACCTCCTGGGCGGCCGCCTCGCCGACCACGCCATGCGCGCCACGCTCTTCGGCGGCCTCACCTCCCTGGCGGTGGTGCTGGCCCTCTTCCCGCTGCTGATGCGCGCGCAGTGGAGCGGGGCCCTCGCGGTCGTCCTCCTCGGCGTCGCGGCCTTCGTCGCCGGCACCCCGCTCAACCTGATGGTCATGGAACGGGCCTCCGCGGGCCCGTCCCTGGCCTCCTCCGCCAACCAGGCCGCCTTCAACCTCGCCAACGCCGGCGGCGCCTGGATCGGCGGCCTCACCCTGGCAGCCGGCTTCGGCGCGACCTCCCCGGCGGTGGCGGGGGCGGCGCTGGCGGTGCTGGGGCTGGGCGTTGCGGGTGTGGCGTACGCCGTGGACGTACGGCGGGCCCCCGGTCGGGGCCGGGAGCGCGTGGTGGCCGTGAGCACGCCCCTGCGCGCGGAGACGGGCGTGCGTCGCTGACGTCGAGGTGCTCCCCGACGTCGAGCCGGGTCAGAGGGACTCGCGCCAGCCGTTCGTGATCGGGAGGCGGCGGTCCTTGCCGAAGCCCTTTGCCGAGATCTTCGTGCCCGGCGGGTACTGGCGGCGCTTGTACTCGGCGGTGTCGACCATGCGCAGGGTCTTCACGACCAGATCACGGTCGTACCCCGCCGCGACGATCGCGTCCGCGCCCTGGTCCCGGTCGACGTACAGCTCGAGGATGCCGTCCAGGACGGGGTAGTCCGGGAGCGAGTCCGTGTCGACCTGGCCGGGGCGGAGTTCCGCGCTCGGCGGCTTGGTGATCGAGTTCTCGGGGATCGGCGGGGTCTGGCCCCGCTCGGCCGCCGCCCGGTTGCGCCACTCGGCCAGGCGGAAGATCGACGTCTTGTAGACGTCCTTGATGGGGCCGTACGCGCCCACCGAGTCGCCGTACAGCGTCGAGTAGCCGACCGCCAGCTCCGACTTGTTGCCGGGGGCCAGCACGATGTGGCCCTCCTGGTTGGAGATCGCCATCAGGAGCGTGCCGCGCAGCCGGGACTGGAGGTTCTCCTCGGCCAGGCCGGTCAGCTCCGTCGAGGACATGTACGCGTCGAACATCGGCGCGATCGGCACCGTACGGAAGTTCAGCCCGGTCCGCCGCGCCAGCTCCGCCGCGTCCCCCTTGGAGTGGTCCGAGGAGTACTTCGACGGCATGGACACGCCGTACACGTTCTGCGCGCCCACCGCGTCGCACGCGATCGCCGCGACCAGCGCCGAGTCGATACCGCCGGAGAGGCCGATCAGCACAGACCTGAAACCGTTCTTGGCGACATACGCCCGCAGGCCCACGACCAGCGCCGAGTACACCTCCTCGTCGTCGTCCAGCCGCTCCGCGTACCCACCGGCCAGGGTGGGCTCGTACGCCTCCACCGGCTCCTCGGACACCACCACGCGGTCGATGCGCAGACCGTCGTCCACGATGCCCGTCGGCGCGTTCGCCGACGCCGCCGGCAGGTCGAGGTCCAGGACCACGCATCCCTCGGAGAACTGCGGCGCCCGCGCCACGACCTCGCCGTCCCGGTCGACGACGATCGAGTCGCCGTCGAAGACCAGCTCGTCCTGTCCGCCCATCATGGCGAGGTAGGCGGTGGTGCAGCCCGCCTCCTGGGCGCGCTTGCGCACCAGCTCCAGCCGGGTGTCGTCCTTGTCGCGCTCGTACGGCGAGGCGTTGATGGACAGCAGCAGGCCCGCCTCGGCGGAACGCGCCGCCGGCACCCGGCCGCCGTCCTGCCAGAGGTCCTCGCAGATCGCGAGGGCCACGTCCACCCCGCGCACCCGCAGCACCGGCATGGTGTCACCGGGCACGAAGTACCGGAACTCGTCGAAGACGCCGTAGTTGGGCAGGTGGTGCTTGGCGAAGGACAGGACCACCTCACCGCCGTGCAGCACCGCCGCCGCGTTCCGCGGCGCGCCGGCCGGCTGGCCGTACTTCGGCTGGGCGGTCCCGGCGCGGTCGAGATAGCCGACGACCACCGGCAGCTCGCCGAAGCCCTCCTCCGCGAGGCGCGCGGCGAGCGTGCGCAGCGCCGTGCGGGAGGCCTCGACGAAGGACGAGCGCAGGGCGAGGTCCTCGACGGGGTACCCGGTCAGCGCCATCTCCGGGAACGCCACGAGATGCGCTCCCTGTTCGGCGGAGTGCCGGGTCCAGCGGAGGATCGTTTCGGTGTTGCCGACGAGGTCGCCGACGCGCGAGTCGATCTGGTTCAGAGCGAGACGAAGTTGAGGCACGGGCCCAGTGTAATCGTCAATGCGACGCGATGGGGGTGGCGTGCGGTGTCGTCCACCTCACGCTCCGAGCCGGAACGGACCACCCCAGGTTTCTCAGGGTTTGGCGCCCCGCTCCTTCAGCATGTCCGTCATCAGCTGGATCTCCGACTCCTGCGCGTCGACCATGCCCTGCGCGAGCCGCTTCTCCACGTCGACGGTGCATTTCTCGACACACCCCCGGGCCATGTGGATGCCGCCCTTGTGATGGTCCGTCATCAGCTGGAGGAAGAAGACCTCCGCCTGCTTGCCGTTGAGCGTGCCGAGCTTCTTCAGCTCGGTGTCGGTGGCCATGCCGGGCATGAGCGCGCCGTCCTCGCCGTCGGCCATCCCGGCCATGCCCATCCAGCTCATGGGCTCGTCTGACGACACCTTCGGCAGCCCCCACAGATCGAGCCAGCCCAGCATCATCCCGCGCTGGTTGGCCTGCGTCTGCGCGATGTCGTAGGCGAGCCGCCGGACGTCCTCGTCGTCCGTCCGGTCGCGCACGATGTACGCCATCTCCACGGCCTGCTGGTGGTGCACCGCCATGTCCCGGGCGAACCCGGCGTCGGCCGACTCGACGGCGGGCGGCTCGACGCCCGACCGGCCGTCCTCGGCGACGGAATAACTGATCGCACCGGCCGCGACGAGCACCCCGGCCACGGCTACCGCGACTCCCGCGTACCTCACTGCGCCAGACCGCCCGTGCACGCCGCGCCCGGCTCGGGCGTCTGCTCGCCCTGCACGAACTTCTCGAGGAACGCGTCCACGTTCGGGTCGCTCGCCCCGGTCACCGTCCGCTGGTGCCCCCACGCGGTCAGCATGATCGGGTCGGCCTGGTCGTCGTCCGGGCTCATGAGCGAGTACGGCGTCTTTTTCACCTTCGCCGCGAGAGCCGCGACATCGGCCTTGTCGGCCTTGCTGTTGTACGTCACCCAGACCGCGCCGTGCTCCAGGGAGTGCACGGCGTTCATGTTGTTCAGGGCCTTGGTGTAGACGTCCCCGTTGCAGTTCATCCAGGCCTGGTGGTGGTCACCGCCGACCGGGGGCTCCATCGGGTAGTTCACGGTCTTGGTGACGTGGGTGCGCCCCAGCGTCCCCTTCCACGTCCTCACCCCGTCCGAGCCGGTGACGAACTTCCCCGAGCCCTTGGAGTCGGACGCGGTGGTGGTGTCGTCGTCGCCCGACTGCGACTTCACGACGAACACACCGCCGACGACGAGCGCCACCACGGCGACGACACTGCCGGTGATCACGAGAAACCGGTTACGCCGCTCGCGGGCCTTCTCGGCCCGCCGCATCTCCTCTATGCGCGCCTTGCGCGCCGCACTGCTGGTCTGATCGGCGGAACCCATGAGGCCTGTCCTTCTGGGGGAAAGGGGCGGGACGGTCGGGGTGTTCGGGTCAGCTGATCGTAATGGGGGAGGTGGGCAATGTCGTAGACAGGTCACAGCCAAGGCCGCCGCCGCGGGATAATTTGAAGGACAGATGCGTATTATCTACGCTTCTCTCATGCGGTTGCTGCGATCCACCGACCTGGCCCTGCGTGTCCTCATGCGACTCGCGGTGGCGGGCGAGACCACGCCCACGACCCGCGACGTGGCCGCCGCGATGGCGGTCCCCTACACCCACGCGGCCAAGGTCGTCGCCGAACTCCAGCACCTGGGCCTGCTGGAGGCCCGCCGCGGCCGGGGCGGCGGCCTCGCCCTGACCGAGAAGGGCCGTACGGCCTCCGTGGGCGGCCTCGTCCGCACCTTCGAGGGCGACGGCGACGTGGTCGACTGCGAGGGCTCCACCCCCTGCCCCCTGAACTCCGGCTGCCGGCTCCGCGGAGCCCTGCGCCGCGCCCAGGAGGCGTTCTTCGCCTCCCTGGACCCGATCACGGTGGCCGACATCGTGGCGGAACCCACGGGGCCGCTGTTGCTGGGGATCTCGAAGCCGGCGTGATCACGGGGGTGTCTCTCACCCGCACCCCCGCTACCCTCCCCCCCGCTACCCTCCCCCCGTGACCTCGCTGATCGCCGCCATACGCGCACACGACGAGACCGCTCGCCACCTCGGCCGGGTGGGGGACTTCGACCTGGACCGGGGTGACCACGTCGAGGAGGTCCACCTCGCCTCGGGCGCCGCGCTGGAGGGCTTCGCGGGGGACGGCGCCGGCGGTACCTGGTTCTTCTGCGGCGAGGGCGGCGAGGAACGGCCGGTCCTGTACGCCGACTCCGAGGGCAGCGCCGCGCTGGTCGCGATCGGGCTGCCCGAGCTGCTGCGACTCCTGTTGGTCGTCCCCTGGTGGCGCGACTGCCGGACGTTCACCGTCGAGGAGAGCCGGGAATCCGCCGCCGAGTACCTCGCGGACATGCCCGACCTCCCGCCCGCCCGCGACCGCGCCGCCGCCACCCTGGGCCTCGACCTCCCCGACGAGGCCACCGTCCTGAACCGCCTGCGCGAGGTCGCCCTCGGGCCCGGCCCCGGCCGGGAACACGTCCTGGTCTTCACCCCGGAGAACGAGCCGTACGACCCGCTGTTCCGGGAGCCGTAGACGCACGGTGCGGCGGCCCCCGACGTCGGGCGCGTCAGAGGGGTGCCGGAATCAGGCCCCCGCCTGCCAGAGGTCCGGTCCGAACACCTCGTAGTGGATGTCCGCCGGGGCCACGCCCTTCTCGATCAGCTGACCCCGCACCGCCCGCATGAAGGGCAGCGGCCCGCACAGGTACGCGCGCGTGCCCGGCCGTACGGGGACGTCCGTGAGGTCGGCCAGGCCCGTTCCCGCACCCTGCGGTGCCTCCCGCTCGTACCAGAGGTGGACGGACGCCTCCGGGAGCTTCGTCGCGTACATCTCGTGGTCGGTGCGCAGGGCGTGGTCGGCGGGGGAGCGGTCGGCGTGGACGACCGTGACCGGAGCGCGGTGGCCGGTGTCCGCGAGGTGGGCCAGCATCGCGACCATCGGGGTGACGCCGATACCGGCCGAGGCCAGCAGCAGCGGCGCGTCGTCGGTGCGGTCGAGGACGAGGTCGCCGTACGGCTCGGAGAGCTGAAGCACGCTGCCCTCACGCACACGCGCGTGCAGGTGGTTCGAGACCTCGCCCTCCGGCGTCGTGGGGTCGCCGAGGACCCGCTTGACGCTGATCTGCCGTACGGCCGAACCCGGCGCGCCGGACAGGCTGTACTGGCGTATCTGGCGGGCGCCGTCGGGGAGTTCGACGCGGACGGAGACGTACTGGCCGGCGCGGAAGTCCCGTACCGGGCGGGGGTCGTCGTCGAGCGGGCGCAGGCGGAAGGTGACCACGTCCTCGGTCTCCGGGACGCGCTCCACGACCTGCCAGGTCCGCCACTCGGGACCGCCGCTCTCCTCGTACAGCCGCCGCTCGATCGCGATCAGCGCGTTCGCCATCAGCCAGTAGACCTCCGTCCAGGCGGCCGCGACCTCGGGGGTGACCGCCTCGCCGAGGACGTCGGCGATGGCGGCGAAGAGGTGCTCGTGCACGAGGGGGTACTGCTCGGGCGTGACGCCCAGGGAGGCGTGTTTGTGGGCGATGCGGGTGAGCATCGCGTCGGGGCGGGTCTCCGGGTGGTCGACGAGGTGGACGGCGAAGGCGGCGATGGAGCCGGCCAGGGCCTGGCGCTGGGTGCCGGCGGCCTGGTTGCCGCGGTTGAAGAGGTCCCGCAGCAGCTCGGGACGTGCGGCGAAGAGACCGGCGTAGAAGCGCTCGGTGATCTCGCCGATCGCCGCGCCCACGACAGGCAGCGTGGCGCGGACGGTGGCTGCGGACTGCTCGGACAGCATCGGGCCTCCTCGGGCTCGTCGGCGCGCGGGGTGCTGCGCTCGACCTGTCCGGCACGGTAGTTAAACTTGCATCTGAGATGCAAATTAAGTGGGTGCGGGGAGCCGGAGGGGGCCGGGCATTACGGATGTCCGTCCGAGCAGGCAAGATGGGCGGCAGAGCTGTACACCGGCCGGACGTGAGGCGTTCAGGGCGAGGTCGCCGAGGCGATCATGGTCCGCAACGCGCACGAAATGGTGTTGTGGTGGGATGCTCAGGTGCCCGACCGCCTCTCCGTGGGACGGGAGACAGGCGGCCTGACCAGCAAGGATGGGGAAGCGGAAGATGGACAAGCAGCAGGAGTTCGTGCTCCGGACGTTGGAGGAGCGCGACATCCGGTTCGTACGGCTGTGGTTCACGGACGTGCTGGGCTTCCTCAAGTCCGTCGCCGTGGCCCCGGCCGAGCTCGAGCAGGCGTTTGACGAGGGGATCGGCTTCGACGGCTCCGCGATCGAGGGCTTCGCCCGGGTCTACGAGTCCGACATGATCGCCAAGCCGGATCCGTCCACCTTCCAGGTCCTGCCCTGGCGCGCGGAGGCCCCCGGCACCGCACGCATGTTCTGCGACATCCTCATGCCGGACGGCTCGCCGTCCTTCGCCGACCCGCGCTACGTGCTGAAGCGCGCCCTGGCCCGCGCCTCCGACCTGGGCTTCACCTTCTACACGCACCCCGAGATCGAGTTCTTCCTGCTGAAGGACAAGCCGACCGACGGCTCCCGCCCGACCCCCGCCGACAACTCCGGCTACTTCGACCACACCCCGCACAACGTGGGCATGGACTTCCGCCGCCAGGCGATCACCATGCTGGAGTCCATGGGCATCTCGGTCGAGTTCTCCCACCACGAGGGCGCCCCCGGCCAGCAGGAGATCGACCTCCGCTACGCCGACGCGCTCTCCACGGCCGACAACATCATGACGTTCCGCCTGGTCATGAAGCAGGTGGCGCTGGAGCAGGGCGTGCAGGCGACCTTCATGCCCAAGCCGTTCTCCGAGCACCCGGGCAGCGGCATGCACACGCACCTGTCGCTCTTCGAGGGCGACCGCAACGCGTTCTACGAGTCGGGAGCGGAGTACCAGCTCTCCAAGGTCGGCCGCTCCTTCATCGCCGGCCTGCTGAAGCACGCCGCCGAGATCGCCGCCGTCACCAACCAGTGGGTCAACTCCTACAAGCGCATCTGGGGCGGCTCCGAGCGCACCGCGGGCGCCGGCGGCGAGGCTCCCTCGTACATCTGCTGGGGCCACAACAACCGCTCGGCCCTGGTCCGCGTCCCCATGTACAAGCCCGGCAAGACCGGCTCGGCCCGCATCGAGGTCCGCTCCCTCGACTCCGGCGCCAACCCGTACCTGGCCTACGCCATGCTCCTCGCCGCCGGCCTCAAGGGCGTCGAGGAGGGCTACGAGCTTCCCCCGGGCGCCGAGGACGACGTCTGGGCCCTCTCCGACGCGGAGCGCCGCGCGATGGGCATCGAGCCCCTCCCGCAGAACCTCGGCGAGGCCCTCACCCTGATGGAGCGCAGCGACCTCGTCGCCGAGACCCTCGGTGAGCACGTCTTCGACTTCTTCCTGCGCAACAAGAGGTCGGAGTGGGAGGAGTACCGCTCCGAGGTGACCGCGTTCGAGCTGCGGAAGAACCTGCCGGTGCTGTAGGGGCAGGTCAGGGCGGTATTTCCGCTGTGATGACTAGTGGGGCCGACGGTCGTGGATCGTCGGCCCCATGGCGTGTCGCTGCCCCTGGGCCGTCTGTGGGCCGTCAGCGCGGATCTCACGCTTCATGCGCACCTCGGGTGCTCGCTGGAAGTAGGAGCCGTTACAGCTTTCACTTCCTAGCTCAAGCCCCGGCTCCGCTCCGCTCCGCTCCGCCGGGCGCGCTCAGCTCCGCTGCGCGCTGCGCTCCTGCCTTCGGCCGGCTCCGCGCACGCTGCGCCGACGCGCGCCACATGTGGATAGGGCCGACGGCCATGAGGTGATCACCGCGTGACGCGACCGCGGGCACAAGCGGTGCCTCCGGCGGGGGATCGGCTGGCACCGGGATGGAGGGGCGCCGTTCCGGGCTGCGGTTCGTAGTGGTGTGCGCTGGGTGCTTCCATCCCGTCCACCGTCGACCCAGGCAGAGCCGAGCAGACGCGGCGCATGGCGTCCAGGTTGTTCGTACAGCGCCGTGCTCCACCTGGACGCCATGAACCACGCCCGCTCCACGGTGTGTGGGTCGACGGCGGACGGGATGGAAGCTGGGGTGAGTGGTGGGTTGTTCTGGGTGGCCTGTGCTGCGGGGAGTAGGGTCGCAGCACAGGCCCAGGGCTCTCAGCGGTGGTGATTCCACCAGTAGAGCGCCAGCGCTCCGACCCCACTCAGACTGGCCTTCACGCCGACACGCATGAGCTCATCCGTGGCGGAGTTCATGAGACGGCGGAAATGATGCTGTGCCGACCGTTGCTCCAGTTCAGCGCGCATGCGCCTCCGCGAGCGAGCAGGCTGAAGAGCCTTCGCAGTGGGGCATTGTCGGACCCGGCACCTACACTTCCTATAGCTGGGAATCTTGGCCTCCTTTGGTTGACGTCCCAGATGGTGATGGCGGCCTCCTGCGTAGGACCAGGGGGCCGCCGCCTTTTCTGGCGGAGGCCTGTGACCGCGCTAGAACAGTCTGACGCACGGCACTGACAGTAGGTGCCTCTCGGGGTCAAGCCAGGTCATGCCTCCCCCTCAAATAGGGGGCAACGGGAGCCCGTTCGTGCACTTAACCGGGCAGTTGCTGCGTGTACGGGAGGAACTGCCCCAGCATGACAGGCGACTTGTACTTCCGGCGCTGCGCCTCTGCCCTTCCTGACGTCGATCCTCTTGGGCTTCCCTGCCAGGTCCATCACGACGAATACGACCACGTCAGGGAGGGCCTCTGTACTAGTCGGAGCGCAGCAACTTCTGCCCGAGCTTGCCGGCAGCGTGCAGCTCGGTTATGGCGATTTCGGCGCAGGCCAGGCCGACTTCGGGCCCGACGATGACCGAGATGCTTGACTCGAGGGTCTCGTCGACGGAGTTGTCGATGATCTCCCACAGGGAGTGCAGCAGGACAGAGTCGTCGCCGCCCTCGTTGGTCAGCTTCTTCGAGTCGATACGGGTGCGCAGCGACGACCTGGAGGTCGTGGCTAGGCGCAATCGAACGGGCGTTTCGCGTGAACCGGGACTCGGAGCTGTGTGCGTCCACCGATCGCTTCGATCTCGTGCAGCACCCAGTCGAAGAGGTACGCCAAGTGCTCCGTACTCACTGTCGGGGCAACCGTCAAGCGGCTCACGCTCCCGTACGACACCCTCCGGCACGGCACCCGTCCCGGGCCCACCGCGACCGATGTCTGACACCAGTGGCTGACACCAACAGCGGCGGACGGGTGCGCACCAAGACGGACTCCCGCAACCGGCCTGACGCGGCCCGGCTGCGGCCTTACAGGTGCACCGGACGACAAGGATCGACCTGATAAGGATGAGGTCAAACCTCAAGGGCTGTATACCGTGCGGCGTCGTCCTCAACCGACGGATCACCTCTCGAAGTTATGGGACTGCAAGAATTTGGTGAAATACATACAGGAAGAACGCCGTAGCCAGCAAGGTGAACAACTCAATCAAAAGAAATGACTGGCGGAACCTTCGGAGGCGCATGACCAGTGTTGAATTATCCTTGACTAGCAAAAAAGAGGCCACAAAGGCGACAGGGATAAGGATTACGGTGGAATCTTTGGCAGTCAGGCCGTGCACTTCATCGCCAGCGCCTTTTGATTCGAACACGCCTCGCCAGATGAGCAGATATACGGCGCATGCCGTAATTACCATGGTTAGGTAGAGGAAGAGTGAAAGCAGTCGCGGAAGCCGCAAGTGGCATTTAATCCAGATCCGCGCCGGGCGACCAGGGGTGGAGTCGTGGCGCAGGTAAAGCTCGGAGGTTCCCGCTTCCTCGTCCAGCTCCACCTTGAAGGATTCCCCCTTTTCGTTCATAGTTTCACATCTAGGGTGCAGTCGAGCAGAGGTGCTATCCGCTAGTCGAATGCTAACATGGTTGGTGTCTGCATCGGCAAAATTGACCGCTTTCCAAGCTGTCTTGCCAAGGTGCTCCCCCACGGGAATTGCTCTAATGCTCCTATATTCCTTGCTTCGCTTGCACTGGAAATAAACAGATCGCCGCTCCCTTACGTCAATAATGAATGGCTCTTTGAGCGGGACACTGCATCTCGCAAATGTCATCCATCGATAGCCGTACGCAGCGTACATCGAGAGCAACTGTTGCGCCGCGTTCCCTTCTTCTGTTTGTTTATGTGCTGCCTGAGCATGCGCTTCTCTGAGGAGGTCACGCAGGTTTCGGAGCCGAGTGCTGCACTGTTGCTCATCCAACACCTCGCCTTTTAGTCGTTTCGCCTCTTGAAACATGTGAGGTAGCGAAATTAGCGGGTTCTCGGCACCATTTAGTTCATCATGCATCGCCTCCTGGAGGACGTATTCTCTAATGTCGTCGCCAATTGCATTCCATTCGCGGTAAACCTGATTCTTGACCTCGAAGTCCAAGAAACGGCGATCGTCGAGGAAGATGCGTAGCGGATCCTTTCGGCCGACGCTCGTCAAGACACTGCGGTACCAGCTGCGGGGGTCAAAGGAGATCTGGTGGTAATTTTTCCAGATCGCCGCATATCGGCTCGTCGGCAGAAAGAAGATAGCAGCCAGCAACTCTAGTAGCCCGCCCGCGAAATCGATTTGATCGAGGTGGGCTTTTTCAGCGAGAACTTTCATGTAGCGCGCCTGGAGTTGTGCGCTTTGGTCAAGAGGAATCCGGTAGACCTGTTCTCCGGCGACTGTGATATGTAAATCAAGTACGGGCACCTTTGGGTGCTCTGCGATCGGAAGAATCAATTCGACTCTGCCATCTTCATCTTTAGGCAGGCGGGCCAGCGCTGCATGCAAACCGGGTACATGGCCCGGATTCCCGGGGGGTACCAGAGCCACCTTTTCAAGTGGCTTGACATGGATCTCTCGATCTCTATCCGCCCATAGTGCGCTTGAGAGTTCGATTCGCTCGATGGCACGCATTCGCCAAGCCGGGAGGTCGTGCAGTAGCTTCAGAGCTACATCCTCTGTCATTGCTCCTGCCCTAAGGGATCTCTAGCGGATTACCTGTTACCGCCATCCATGCACACTTAGGGGATCGATGCATCCGGGGCTGGTCCGATTGGAAGGATAGATCCCCTCCCAAGGGTGAATGAAGGAGCAAGAATAGAGGCCGATGCCGCTTCGGGCCCGACGACTTCCCGGACCTTGACTTATTATCGGTCGCAGGGTAAGAACGCTGGGTTATTCTAGATTGAGTGGCAGTGTCCTGAATGAAGATCTCTAGGTGAACGGTTTTATCGGCGACGCTTCGCCCCGTGCTCGGACGCACCACCGACGCACCACCGAGGGCTGGCCCTACCGCACCCTGTCGAACGCGCGTCTAAAATTGCTCCCTACGGGCGTTCTTTGAGTCGTACGTTCAGGTCACAGGTACGTGACCCGAGAAGTAGTCCAGCGACTTCTAAGCTCTCGGCCGCACCATTGTCCTGCTGGGGGTGGTGGCCAGTGCACGTGTCCTCGCGTCCGGCCAAGGGGAGATGTACCTACGTAGGCACACCTGGAGACCCCCGGGCGTTGCAGTACAGCACAGAAGTACAGCAACCGCGGCGACTACAGGCGACCGTCCCGAGCCGCCAACATCCCCGTGGTCAGGTCGGGAGACCTCAGCGACCTCCCCGCCCGTAGTTCGCATCGAGGTGCCCGTGAGCCTCCGTTCGTTTGACGGACGGGGGTTCCTTTCCAGCAGGTTCAGGATGCGGGTGGCGTCGAAACGACGCTTTTTCGTACAGGCCGTCCACAGCCTGCCGGGCCCGTGCGTCGCTACTCGGCATGAGGTGCGTGTAGACCCGGAGCGTGAACCCGGGATCGCTGTGTCCGAGGTAGGCACTCAGCGCTTTAACGTTCTCGCCGGCGTCCAGCAGCACGGAAGCGTAGAAGTGCCTGAGGGCATGCATGCCGTGCTCGCGGGCCGCCTGGTGCCGCTCGCCCGGCTTGGGCTTCGGGATAACGCCCGCGGCGACGAGCGCGGGCTTCCACGCGCGAACGTTGAAGTCGGTCCGTCGCACCGCGCCGGCGCCGTTGAGGCGGGTGAACACGAGCCGCTTCGTGACGGGCGGACCGTCCGGCCGAAGCCAGGGCAAGGTGACGTCGACCGGCGGGAAGGCTTCCATGTGTTGCTTGAGTACCTCTGCCACACGGTCCGGCAAGGGGACGTCGCGCTCCTTGTTCCGCTTGGGCGGGGCGAACACGAGATGCCCCCTGGCCACCTTCACTTGGTTGGCGATGTGCAGCCATCCTGAGTCGAACCTGACCCCATCGGCGGGAAGACCGAAGATCTCACCTTGTCGGAGTCCGCATCCGCCTCCGAGGTCGACCGTTGCGCGGAAGCGCTCGGGGAGGCCCGCCCGTATGGCGAAAGCACGCTCAGCGGTCCACGGCACGATGCGGCCTGTTCCAGGGGCAGGGGGCCGAACAGACTGCGCATGGCAAGGGTTCTTCGTCAGGTGACCGTCGTCGACGGCGGCGTTCAGGACCGTCGAGACGTTGTTGTAGATCACGCGTCGGTATGACGACGCGGGTACAGCCGACTCCAGCTTGCTCAGCCAGTCCCGAATGTGTTCCGGCTTGAAGGAGCCGAGCGGGCGCGGCCCGAGGTAGGGGATCGCGTGGCCCCTGAGGGACGATTCGACAGTCTCCCGCGTCGTCATTTCGGTGGTCTGCGTGCTCAGCCACTTCTCTGCGTACTGCCGGAACGTCACACGGCTCGCGGCAGGGTCGACGTACTGACCGCGCGACATGTCGGCTTCGATGTGGGCCAGCCACTTGTCGGCCAGCCGTTTCTGTCCGTCGGGGAACGACTTGCTCCTCTCGGTCCCGTCCGGGCCGATGTAGCGGGCGCGGTAGCGCATCCCAGAGCCGTAGCGGTCGGTGCGCACGCGGCGCGGCTTTCCCGCCGCGTCAGGTTCGGTCTTGTACCAGCGGTCCTGGATGTGGCCTGCCATATGGCAGTTGTCCTCTCGACATGCGGCAGGGAGAGCCGCCGGCGCGGCTCTCCCTGCTCGGTGCGGTGGGTGCTGGCTTATGCCGCGGCGTCGGCGGCCTTGAGCTGTTCGACGTAGGCGCGTACGTCGGCGGGGTCGTAGCGCAGGTGCTTGCCGATGCGGAAGCCGGGTGGGCCGGTGCGCTTCTTGCGCCACTGGTAGACGGTCTCTACGGGGACGTCGAAGATCTCGGCGATGTCGTCGGGGCTGAGGTACCGGTCGGGAAGACCGCCGCGGAGGGTGGCGCGGGGGTCGGTTTCCTCCCGGATGTGGAGCGTCACTGCGTCCTCCGGGGTGGCAGGTCCGTTGGGGGCTCTCTCTTCTGGGGGATCCGCCACGTCCGCCACGCCGCCACGTCGCAGGTCAGAGCCTTGATCGTGTGGCGGATAGCGGTTTTGTGGCGGATGGGTGCCGCCACACCTGGCAGGATGCGGCGGCACCAGGGGCGCCTGTTCGGTCAGCCGGCGAGGGCGGGCTGTGTGGCGGCTTCCTCGGCCGTGTGGCGGATCGCTGTGGCGGTATCCGCCACGGATCCACCCCCGCTGACCTGCGGTGTGGCGGACGTGGCGGACGTGGCGGATTCTCCGGGGGACGGAGGGCAGTAGCGGGTCCAGGCGTCCGTGAGGTCTTCCACGTAGTAGCCCTTGGGGAAGCCGGACGGGGTGCGGATGCCGCGCGGCTTGATCGGCTTGTTGCCGGGGGTGACGTACTGGCCGAGCATCCGGGCGAGGCTGCGGGCGTTGATGGGCTTGTCGTCCAGGTCGCCCCACGGGCTCTCGTCCATGCGCAGCAGGCACTCGATGATCGCTGCGGTCGGCATCCGGTCGATGCCGCAGAACACCTTGTCCCGCAGGTCGGTCAGCAGCCGGACCCCGAGCGAGGCTTCGTCGTTGTCGTGGGCGGCCCGGATGAGTTCCAGGCAGGCGGCGCGAGCCCGCTTGGGCCAGTCGCCGCCGGCCGCGTCCGCGACGGCGAGCAGGGGCTCCCAGACGTCCGCGGGCCGGTCCGAGACTCCGTCAGGCAACGTGGGCCACGCCTCGGCGACCTGGTCGCGGACGGTGTCGGCCCACTTGGCGAGGCGCTCGCGCAGGGCGTGGCCCTGCTTCTCGTGGATGCGCTGGCGGTAGGGCTCGACCTTCTCGTTGGGGGCGCGCTTGCGCATCCGGATGATGACCGAGCGGGTCAGTACGGTGTCCGGCAGCCAGCCGAGCCCGGCCATGGCCACGGCGCAGTACGAGCCGAAGACCTGCGCGTTCTGGTTGGAGCCTTCACCGACGCAGCGCAGGGCGCCGCCGATGCGCCGGTATCCGGCGTTCAGGAAGCCGCGCAGAGCCTCATCGGCGCCGGCCTTGGGGCCGAAGATCGTGTCCACTTCGTCGAACAGCACGGTGGGCAGTCCCTCGGCGGAGTCGACCAGCCGGTAGAGGGCGTTGGCGGACGCGGACACCGTGGCGACCGGGCGGGGCGTGAGGGTTTCCACGATCTCCAGCGCCCGCGACTTCCCCGATCCGGGCTCCGGGGACAGGAACGCGATCCGGGGCGTGGTCTCGAAGCAGTCGATCAGGTGGGCGTGGGCGTCCCACAGGGTGACGGCGACGTAGGCGGCTTCGGTGGGGAAGACGTTGAAGCGGCGGTGGAAGGCTTCGACTTCCTTGAGCAGGGCGGTGCCGTCGACGGGCGGTGCTGTGGGCGGGGTGCCTGTCATGTGGTGGTCCCCCTTTCCTGGGTGATCTGGAAGGTGCGGGGATGACGCGGGGCGTGGGGAAGGGCTGAAAGGACGGCCTTGCGGCCGTCATCCTTCGTGCCACGGCTGTCGTCCCTGCCCGGTGCCGGCGGGCGCCTGCGGTCCGACGTGGGCGTGAGTGGCTTTTCAGGCGGGGGGTGGGTGCTCACGCGGTCTCCTGCGGTCGGCAGGTGCGGATGGACCAGTCGAGAGCGCTACGGATGGTGGCCCGGCACTCGGCCACAGACAGTCCAGCCGTCTCGCCCGCCGCCTGAAAAGCCTCTTCGACCACGTGGCGGGGGATCTCGCCCCATGCGACGAACCGGCCCAGCGCGCGGGCGCCGGTCAGCAGGCGGGTGTTCCGGCCACCCTCCGACGTGCCGCGGACGGCGGCCGTCTCGCGTTCCAGTGCCACGTGAGCGGCCCGTGAGCCGTCGCGTACCGGCGTGATGGCCACCGGCTTGGCGGGGCGGGGTGCGGGTTCGATGAGCTGGGCGGTGAGCCAGTGGGGGAGGGGGGCCACGGGGGCGTCGTCGTGGATCGCGTAGGTGCCTTGGGGGGTGGTACTGCCGGGGGCGACGACGTAGCCGCCCCAGGCGCGGGTGTCGATGTGCGGTCCGAGCTGGCCGGCGCTGTTGCGGAGCTGGCGGCCGGGCGGGGCGGTGAAGTACAGATGGCGGCCCCCGCTGGGGGTCCGCACCTGGTAGGTGGTGGGGATGGTCTGGCCGGCGCGCTCGCAGAGCGCTGCCAGAGAAGTGGCGCCGTCAGGCGCTCCTTCTGGCTCTTCCGCCTTCGTCACGTCCAGGTCGACCACGAGCAGGTCGGCCGGGCCGGTCGCGATCCCGACGTTGTACGGGTGTCGCGCCCATGCGGCGTGGATCAGGTGGGGGTCGGTGGTGGCGCGCTGCTCGGGGGTGCGGTGACCGCCCGCGCAGCGTCCCGTGCGGGGGCAGGCGCGTTCCGGGTGTCCGGCGGGCCGCTTGCTGCCGGGGTGCAGGGGGATGACCGGCCAGCCGCGTTCGGCGGAGCGCAGGGCGGCGGCGAGCAGGTGCAGGCCGGTCGGGTCTGCGGTGGGCATATCGAGCCGGTTGGCGAGCGGGAGACTGCTCATGCCGCGGCCCTCTCGTTCGGCCGCGCGGCCGTGTGGGCTCCCAGCAGCAGGCCGTAGGCGTGGTGGGCCTGTTGGGGTACCACGCCGTTGCCGAGGATCTTGAGTTGTTCCTTGCGGGGGATGCCGGGCACGGCGGTGACCCATCCGGCGGGTATGCCCATGAGCCATTCCGCGAACGCCGGCGACAGGCGTCGGTTGCCGCGGGTGCCCGGCTCGGTCGGGCACGGCGCCGGACGGCCGGTGACGTGCTCCCACCGACGGATGGCCGGTCCGTAGTCGGTGCCGTCACTGGCCACCCACCGGTCGTCGAGCCGCACGGCCTGGCCGGGCAGGTAGTACCGGCCTGACGTGTCCCGCTGGTTCGGCCCGCCGTGCGGCCCGTCCGACGCCTTCGGCGTGGGCAGCAGGTTGATGACCACCTCGTCCAGCGGGCGCGCGTTCCTGCCGAGCAGGTTCGAGGCACCTGACTTCCAGTCCCGGGCGGCCGGGGTGGGCAGCAGGCTGCGGACGGCGTCCGTCAGGGTGCTCCCGTACCCGTTTCCGTACGGTGTTCCGTCGGCCCTAAAATTCGCAGTTCCCCTCGAATCGGCCGCTGTGGGCGTGGGGAGCAGGCTCACTCCTCTGGGGGCGCCGGAAGCTTCGTGACCGCGGTCCGCAGGTTCATCCCGCCCCGCCGTTTCGGGCTGGTTCCGGGGCCGCCAGTGCCGTCCGAGGTGGTGGGGGTCGGCATCAGCGGGATGGGCAATTGCGAACCAGCGGTCCCGCGGGTGCGGGGCGCCGACTTCGGCGTCACCAGCTCGTAGACATGTCCAGCGCGCGTCATACCCGAGCGCGGCCAGGTCCGCGGCGACGACGTCCAGCCCCCGCGAGCGGAGCGCCGCCACGTTTTCCAGGAAGACGTAGCGCGGTCGAAGGACGCCCACAGCCTCAGCGACGTTCTTCCAGACTCGCGACCACTGGCCATTGATCCCGTCCCTTCGTCCGGCGTTGGAGATGTTGCGGCAGGGGAAACCGGCGCCGATCACGTCGGGCGCGTACAGGTCGCGGACGCGCTGCCAGTCCACGGCCGTGATGTCCCCGAGGTTCGGCGCGTGCGGGTGGTGGGCGGCGAACACGGCCGCCGCGTGCGGGTCGTTCTCCGCGAACGCGACCGGCCGGGCGCCGATCCCGGCGTGGATCGCCTCTTCGAGCCCGCCGTAGCCGGCGCACAGGGCGACGGCCCGGGGCGGTAAGCCGGGGGCTCGCCCGATGTCGGTGTGTTGGGTCATGCTGGGTGGTCTCCAGTTCTCTGCATGGGTGCTGGAAGCCGGGGCGGGCGCGGATCTTTGCCGAGACGTGCGCCCGCCCCGGGCGGGTCTAGAACGGCGGTTCGCTGCCCGGTTCCGCGGGGTTGCCCGCCGTGTTCCACGCGTCGTTGCCGGCCGGGCCGGATTGCGGGGCGCGCTTGCCGTTGATGCTCACGGTGGTGAAGCGGACGGAGGCGCCGATGTCGTCGATCTCGACGGCGAGCATGGAGCGCTTCTCGCCCTCGGGGGTGGTCCAGTCGTGCTGTCGCATCCGGCCAGCGGCGACGACGCGGGAGCCCTTGCGGAGGCTTTCGGCGACGTGTTCGGCGAGGGTGCGCCATGCGGTGCAGCGGTAGAAGGCGGTGGTGCCGTCCTTCCACTGGTTCGCGGTGCGGTCGAACATGCGGGGGGTGACGGCGATAGTGAACTTCGCGAGCGCGGCGCCGTTGTCGGTGAACTTCAGCTCGGGGTCGTCGGTCAGGTTGCCGACGAGGGTGATTGGGGTCTCTCCGGACGACATGTGCTGTCTCCTTGCCTGGTCAGGCGGCTTGGGTGTCGGTGGTGAAGAGAGCAGGCGGCTCGGTGGCGGCCGTCTTGGCGGCGGTGCGTCGGGGCTTGCGCGCGGGCGGTTGCTTCGGCGCGGATGGCGCGGTGGTGGGGAAGGTGGTGTGATCGGCGTCCTTGTCCGGGTGGACGCGGGCTATCTCGCGTTCGCCGTAGAAGACGCGGCCGTCGTGGGCGATCCACAGGGGCTGGTTGCCGGGCGGTACCGGGCCCGCCGGGGCGGTGTGGACGCGTCGGCCGTCGACGTAGATGGCGTGGTGGTCGACGACGACGGTGTGACCGGCGCCGCGGGCCCAGCAGGGCCCGTCCGGGCCGTAGATCTGCGGTGGGTTGCCTCGTTGCAGGGCGGCGACGATGCGGCCGTGGAAGACGACCGCGCCGCCATCGGTGACCTGGAAGGCGGGACTGGCGTAGGGGTCCGTGACCGCCTTGGCTTCGCTCTTGGCGAGCGGCCGGTTGCTGACGCGCCGGCCGTTGATGAGCAGACCCTGGCTGTCCACCGTGATGGTGTGGCCTCGCCGCTCCACTGTCAGCCGTGACTGGGCCGCGGTGGGCATGACGGGCCGGTAGTCGCTGAAGCGACCGAGTCCGATGCGCTCATCGGTTTCGTACCGCCAACTCGCGCGCGGGGCCATCTCGGCATGCAGCCGGGCCCATTCCCGCTCGCCAGCTGGCGGACCGTATCGGCGCCCGTCCACGACGGATGCCCGGTCAGCGCTTGCCGAAGAGCTTGAACGTGATGCCGCCGACGCCGATGGGTCCGGCGGCGCCGGCGATGACGGTGAAGGTGTGGGCCGCGGCGTCGAGCAGGAAGCACAGGGCGGCGACCAGTCCCCAGCCGCCGGCGACGGTCGCGCCGGCGATCGCGAACGGGATGAGCAGGCGCCGCCACTGGAGGCCGGCCGGGGTGTCGTGGACGACGATCACGACGGGCTGGCCGGTGTCCTGCGTGCGCCGGTAGGCGTCGGCGGGGATGTGCGGGGCGATGTTCCCGGGCCCGGTGTGGTGGTTCATCGGGGCTCCCCCTCAGGGTGTGCGACGGGCCCCCGCCGAAGATGGCGCGGGCCCGTGCGGATGGGGTGTGACTTGTCGTGGTGCTTGTCGTCTCTCTTGTCGTGCGGCTTGTCGCTTGTCTTGTCTTGTCGCTTGTCGCCTCCCAGGTCAGACACCGCTTCCGGCCCTCTGAAGGGCGACGGGCGGCTGTTGCCCGGGGTGGGGCGACAAGCGACAGCCGATCAGTCCTGCGGGGGCTGCTGAGGGGCGTTGCGGCGGTGGACGTAGCGGGTCTTGGTGCCCTCCCCGACCCGGACCGCGGTGCCGTCCTCCACCCACGTCTTCAGCCAGCCGACGACCGTCTGACGGGTCGTGCCGTAGTCGTCGGCCAGGACGCGGGCGATGGCGGAGGCCCCGGTGCCGTCGGGGCCGGCGGCGAGGAGGACGTTCAGGGCGGCGCGCTGCGCGGGGCTGTCCTGCTCGCCCCGCAGCGCGGACAGGTTCAGCCCACCCGGCCGGTCCGGCGGAGTGCCGGGGGTGTTCGGTTCGGCTGCGGTGGGGAAGTGGGCGTCGATCTCCGCCCGGAACCTGCGCGCCAGTTCCTCCTCGGCGTCCGGCACCGCATCCCGCGTCGGTGCTTCCCGCAGTGCGGACAGCTTGAGTCCCGGTCCGGCCGGCTGCTCCGCCCGCGTCCCGCCCTCGGGTTCGGCGGGCTGGTGAGTGTTGTCGAGCATCCACGCGGTGCGGTCGGCGTCCCACCGCCGGGCGTAGGCGGGCCCGGCGGCCTTCAGCGAGTGAGGGTCGAGGGTGGGATGGCGGTCGGACGTGGCGGTGATGATGTCGCGGATCTGGTTGGGCAGGATCCGCCACGCCTTGAACAGCCCGGCCGGTGACTCAGGGGTGCCCATGAATCCGGCGCCCTTGTAGGGGGCCTGCTCGACCCGCAGGCCGCGGGTGCCGGGGAACATCTTGCCCAGGTCCATGCCCTCGGTCTCGCCGCCGGTGAGGGCGACGCGCACCTTGGCCTCGCGGCGGATCATCAGGTTGCCCAGCACGGACCCGGTGGCGCCGAGGGCGGTGAGGACGGTCCGGATGCCCATGGCGCGGGCGATGCGGATGACCTCCAGGATCTTCTCCGCGAGCTTGCGCATGCTCCGGTCGCTGCTGGCGAGGATCTCTGCGCCTTCGTCGACCACCAGCATGATCTGCGGAATCGACGGGCCGACCGGCAGTAGATCGGTGTTCGCCTTGGCCAGCAGATCCTGATACGCCGTCTTGCGATGCTTCGCCACACGCACTGCGGTGTCGAGCATGACCACGGCTTCGTCGTACGTTCCGGCGAGCCAGTCCACCCCGGGCCGGATCGGCTTACCGTCCTCCCGCGTCAGCTGGCCGGTGAGGGCGGGCAGCACCCAGGGCAGGCCGGCGGATCCGGCGTTGAGGTCGATCACCCAGGTCAGGACGTCCTCGGCGCGGGCGAAGCCGGCCAGGATCGTGTGGACCATGTTGGTCTTGCCTGACCCGGTGGGCCCGACGACCAGGGCGCACTGTTCGCGCAGGTAGGCCAGGATGTGTTCGGCGTTCGTCCGGTACCCCCACGGAATGCCCGTGAGCAGGGAGAGGGTGCCGTAGTCGGTGGGGTAGGTGCGCTCTTCCATCAGGACGTTGACGGTGGTCACGTCCAGGATGACGCGGCCCTGGTGGATGCCGGGGGAGGCGACGGCGGTGCAGCCGTGCGGCAGCCGGGCATCCGCCGACAGGCGCGCGGAGTCCTGCGCGATGCGGTGGTGGGTGATGCCGCCCTCGGGTTCGAGGTCGAGGGAGTACCCGGCCCCGGTCGGCCAGTGCTCCACCCCGAGGACCCGCACGGTGATCGAGCAGATCCGCTTGATGCGCTCCACCCACTCCGCCGCGATCGCCCGGCGCTCCGCGGACAGTTCCGCGGCCACCTGGCGCTGCGCGGTGGCGAGCGCTTCCTCTTCCCGGGCTTCCTCGAACAGGGCGGCGGAGCGGGCGGCGGCGCCGATCCCGATCCCGACCGTGGCCAGGGACCCGAGAGCGGCCCAGGTGAGCGGGCCGTGGGTTATGGCCCACGTGGTCCAGCCCGCGCCGACGAGCCAGGACGCGGCGCGGGTGGCCAGAGTGCGGCCGGCGTTGCGCACCCGCAGACCGGCGACGGTGTGGCCGATCGCCCCGGCCGCGCCGGCGGCGAGCACCCAGCCGGGCGGCATGGATGTGGCGGCGCCGGTGGCGGCGACGGCGAAGGCTCCGGTGGTGGCGGACAGGGCGCCGGTCACGGGTCCGTGACCGGCCGCCCAGTCCAGCACCGGGCCACTGGGCTGCTGCTTCGTGGCGGTGGTGGCCATGGTCAGACGTTCCAGCCCTTCTCGGCCTCGGTGCCGTTGCGGGGCTCTTCGTGCCGGGCGATGTCCTGCTCGTGCACCCGGCGGAAGATCGCGGGGAGTTCCTCGGCGCTCTCGGCCGCCTTGCGCAGCGCCTCGTAGATGTCGTTGAAGCCGTCGGCGACTTCCTTCTCCAGCGGGAACTCGATGTCCGAGCGCTCCGCGAGGATCTGCATGACGTGCGCGACCATCTTCAGCGCCTCGGGCAGACCCTCGACCATGGTCAGGATCTCCATGCAGCCGTCGGGCTGGTAGAGCCAGGCCGCGGCCTGCATCTCGGTGGCGTGGTCCTCGAACTTGAAACCTGATGTCGACGTGGACACGAGCGGTCCTCCCGAACGATCGGACGTGGGGCCAGGGGTGGGGGTGTGGGGTGCCGGCCGCTCCACGCGGTCGGCGACGCCCTCGGTGCCGTCGGTGTCCGCCGCGGCTTCCTTCTCGCTCAGCCGCTCACGGATCGCTTCGTCCCGCACCGCGCGCTCCTCGGCGGCGGTCCGGGTCAGGCGGGCGTAGAGGCGGCGGCCGGGGTGGACGAGCCAGGGCAGGTTGTACTTCCGCCCGATCGGGCTGGTCAGGAACCCCAGCACACCGAGCGGCCCAGCCACCAGCGCGGCCAGCAGCCGACGCCGGTGGAACCGCGCGGCGGAGCGCCGCAGCTCCTTACGGGCAGCTTTGCGGGCGGGCGCCCTACGGACCGTGCTGCGCTTCGCGGCAACCTGGTCGGCGGTCTTGGCGTCGTGCTTGTTGCGCTGCTTGGCGATCGCCGTTTTCTGCGCGGCCCGCGCCTTGCCTGCGGCGCCGCCCAGCAGCCGCCCGACCGGCCCCCGGCCGGCGGATGAACCGGAACCGTGCTTGTTGGAGCGGTTGTTGGCGTTGCGGCGGGCGTCGGCGACCGCACGGCGCTCGGCCGTGGTCTGGGCCCGCCGCCGCGCCCGAGACTCGCCTGCGGCCTGCTGCGCTGCCCGCAGCGCCCGGACCTGGCCGGCCCGCCCCGCGGCCTTGCCTGCGGCCCCGGCGGATCCGTGGCGGGCGCCGGTGGGCTGCTTGCGTGAGCTGGCCGTGCCGCCGCCCGACGCGGTGCCCGGCGAGCCGCTGCGGGACGTGCTCGCCCCGCGTCGGGAGGACTGGCCGGGGATCCGGCCGGACGCGCTGGTGGAACGGGTCGGGCGGTGGCCGTTCGCCCCGCGGGCCGTCTGGCGGCTGGCGGTACGGGCGGCGTTGCGGCGGGCCTCGCGCCGCGGGCTGGGCTTGCGGTTGCGGGATGCCGCGGCGACACCGAGCACGAGCATGCCGGTGCCGGCGACGGCCGCGGCGATCGGACCACCGACCAGACAGGCGGCGGACAGCGCGCCGACGGTGGTGTTCGCCCCGGACAGGGCGAGCGGGAGGACCGGCCACCCGCCGGGCGTGTGGTCCACCTGCGCAGCAGCCGCGGCGGGTGGCTGCTGCGAGGGAGGGGGAGGGGGAGGGGGTGGTGCGGTGGGGGCAGCCGGGACGGCTACCGGTTCGGTGATGACTTCCGTCATGCTGAACGCACTCCTTCACGGGAGTCGGGCCCGACCGGTGACCCTGGAAAGTTGCGGTCGGGCCTGCTGACTTGGGGTTTCAGGCGGCGCACTGTTCGTCGGGGTAGGCGCAGAGCACGCAGGCGCCCAGCTCCGCGGGGATGACGTAGCCCGCATCGGTGTGGCACTGCGGGCAGGTGCGGCGCGCGGCGTTCGCCTTGTCCAACGCCGCGCGCTTCGCGGGCGTCATGGGCCGCACGGGCTTGGCGGCATCCACGCGGTAGAGGTAGGCGACCAGCGGCGGGCGCCGGTAGCGGGGACGTTCGATCTGCGCGGCCACGTCCTGGCCACCCGGCCGCAGACCGCGGGCGCGGAGCTGACGGCGGGTGGCATAGCCTTCCGGCGCGAGGCGCCAGGGGTAGACCGGTATCGCAGCCATCAGCGGCTCGTGATCGCGAGTTCGGCGCCACCGTGGCCGGGGTCGCGCAGCTCGGCGTAGCGGGCGGAGACCCATCCGACCGACCAGCCGCACAGATCCGCCGCGCGTCGCACGGACACGCACTCGGCCACTGCGGCGGCGATGATCCGCCGGGCGTCGTCCTCGGGCAGCTTGCTGTTCACGGGCGGGCCGTCCAGCAGCGCGGCATGTTCACGCCGCTGGGCTTCCGCACGCTCACGGGCCTCCCGTGCAGCCCGCTCGGCGGCCTCACGTTCATGGTGTTCACGCTCCCGCTCGCGCTGTTCACGCTCGCGTTCACGGCGTTCACGCTCCACCCGCTCCGCCGCCTCACGGGCGGCGCGCTCCTCGCGCTCCTCCCGCCGCCGGCGGTCCTCCCGCTCCGTCGCATCCGCGGCCAGGCGGGCTTCGTGCTCACGCTGTTCACGCGCCAACAGGGCGGCGTGCTCGCGCTCCTCCCGCGCCTGCCGACGCGCGGCCTCCGCCCGCTCGCGAGCCGCCTGCCCGGCCGCCTCGCGCTCGGCCCGCTGCTTCGCTTCCAGCGCGATCACGGCGGCGGTGATCGCGCGGCGGTAGGCCAGTCCCGTTTCGGCGGTGACGATCAGCAGCAGCGGCGCCACCGCATGCACCGCGACCCCGACCAGGTCTTTGACCAGGGCAGAGTCGGCGGTGTTCAGAGCGAGCGTCATCGTGCCGGTCATCCACCGCAGCGCCACCGGCCACCGCCCGCCGTGCCCGCCTAAGCGGGCGAGGACCGAGTCAAGACGGACCACGATGACCACCGCCGCGTCAACGACCAGCGGCAGGATCGGGGCCGTCCACGCCCACCGGGCGGGAGTGTGGGAGGCCATGAGCGGGGTGACGGTCAGGACCGAGTACAGCATCGCGCCGCACACGATCAGCCACGTGCCCACCGACAGCGCGCGCTCCGCTGAACGGATCTGAACAGCGTTCACGCGCCACTCCCTGCCCGCGAGTCCACCCAGGTGGAAGCAAGCAGCCACACCGGCGAGGCGGGGTCGGCGGGGTCTGTGCTGAACTCCGTCCACTCCCACTCGGCCACCGGCGCCTGAACGAATCCCAGCGCCTGGAGCGCTCGGGCGCGCTCCGTGAACGTCGGCACCCGTTCGCCCGGCCCGAAGCTGTACTCCGGCCACGGGTCGACGGAACCGCGCAGCACCACGAACAGGCGCCAGCCGCCCTGGCTCGCGGACAACTGCGCCAGCAGCTCCCGAGCCATCACGCCACCTCACCGGCGATGGCACGGTTGGCGAGCGTCGCCCGCTCCGCGAGCACCCGGTGCCGGTCGCGGCGCGCGCGCCGCTGGTCCAGCTCCGTCGGTCCCTGCTCCAACAGGGCGATCTGCACGTCCAGCGCCTCGATGTCCGCAAGGACCGCAGGCATCTCCGCCTCGATTGCGTCCAGCTCAGCGTCGGTCGGCTCCATCCAGTCGGCGAACGCGGTAACAGCGTCCTGAACAGTCACGATGTTCTTCATTGGGTCGTGGTTCCTCTCACACAGGAACGGCCCGAACAGCGGCCCCGGTGTTCGAGCACCGGGGCCGCGCGCCGTTGAAGTCGGAAGATCCGGCTCCCCTCAGCGCTGCACGTGCGAGACGTGCAGCGGAGGCAACCGGCCGCAGCGAAGCGCCGCGGAGGCTGGTCGTTCAGTCGCGTACGGGGCGCACCCGTACGTATCCGTCCTCTTGCTGGCAGGGGAGGGACGGCCTCCCAGGCACGCTGTTGAGTTCTCAAACTGCTGTCGCTTCCTTCGAGCCCGTTTCACGGAGCCCTCCGGGCGTTGGCGCAACCCTCGGTTCACACCCGCTTTGTGCATAGATGTGCCGAGGTTCAGCGACCGCCGTTCCCCAAAGTGACCGGCGGCCACATCCCTAAGGTTCCCTAGGGTTCCCTGCGGTGTCAAGCGGTAAGCTAGGGAACCTCAGGGAAGTGGCGAAAGGGAGCAGGCGACATGGCAGGCCAGGCCGACAATCGGGCCCCGTACGCGAAGATTGCCGCCCACTACGCGGAGCTGATTACCTCTGGTCAGCTAGAGCCGGGAACGCTCTTGCCGAGCATCAAGAACCTCGCGGAGGAGTGGAAGGTGAGCACCGCGACGGCTGAAAAGGCGCTGCGTAAGCTGCGTAACGAGGGTCTTGTGCGGGGGATCCATGGGATCGGGACGGAGGTCCTGGACCAGCCGGCGCCGATGTCTTCGGGGTCCCAGCGCCAGGACCGGGGGCGCCGCACCGGATCTAGCTGGGGAGCAGGCGAAAGGTCCGACTCGCACCAGGCGGCCGTAGTGTCCGCACCCGCCGAAGTGGCGCAAGCACTGGACATTGCGCCTGGCTCGGACGTCATCCGCCGTAGTCGCGTATACAGGGACAGACACGGCATCGTGGCCCACAGCACGTCCTGGATTCCCACTCGGTACGGGAAGCTGATCCCTCAGCTTGCGGCGAGTGAGCGTCTGGCGGGGGGCACTTCGCTCCAGCTCATTGCCCAGGCAACCGGCCACGCGATCAGCCATCGCATCGACAGTGCCTCAGCCCGCCTACTGACGCCGGAGTACGCGCGGCTCTTGGAGTTGGACCCTGACAACCTGCCAGCGGAACCGGTAGTTGTGATGACAGCGAAGTTCGTCGACAGTGAGGGCACCATCGTGGAATACGGTGTGGACCTTGGGGGGCCCGGCCGGACCTGGCGTACAGAATCGGAGGTGTCCCCGTGATGGTCCGTCATGGCGTCCGCCGCGACGGGGCACGGCCCGGGTGCACCGCCGCCCCCCACCCCACTATGGATGACACGCTCGTGAGCGTGCTCGAAGACCGTCTAGATGCACTACTTGCTGCTCGCAGGGCTGGCACAATCACGCCCAACGCCGAAGCGGAGGTGGCCGCCATCTCTCGAACCATGACGAGACTGATGCCCCCACGCCCACCATTCTGTGTCCTGATGGCCGGACTGCCTGGCTCCGGCAAGACGACTTTGTCCCGCGCTCTGACTGCTCGCGGGTTCGTACGGCTGTGCCCGGATGAAGAGATGTTCCGCCGGCACGGCGTATATGGGGTGGACTTTCCTCGAGGCGTCTTCCCCACCCTTGAGCGGCCGGTCCTCGAAGACGTGGCGGTCGACCTTGGGGAGCAGCTCAAGGCAGGGCGCGATGTCGTTGTTGACCACGGCTTTTGGACACCGGAGGACCGGGCGAAGTGGCGAGGCATTGCTATCGATGCTGGTGCCACGCCGGTACTTGTCTACCTCGCAGCCAGCCACGATGAGCTATGGGCGAGGATCAGCAAGCGCAACGACTTCCACGCGAACGATCCCAACTCGATCTACTTCGCCGAGAGCGACCTCCAGCGGTACCGCACGCGATTCGTCCCCCCTCAGGCAGACGAACCCCACCTGCTGTACGACGGAGACCCTACGGTTGTGATCGCACGCTTGGAAGCCTCCCCCCCCTGACGACCAAGGCAGAGACGTAAGTCAGTGGGGCAGCACTCCGCCTCATTCACCCCGCCCGACGCCGTTCAGAGCGGTTGATGCGCCGGGCGAGGACACTGTAATGAACAGCGTCGGCGGACTGGTCTTGGTACTGTCAGCGTGACGTTCTTGAAAACCGCTCCCTGGCGGGTGCGTGGGTGTCAGTGGCCAGGCCTACTCTGCGCGTGTGGAAGATCTTCTGATTAAGGTCCTTGATCTGCAGCCGAGTTGGACGTCGATCAATACCGAAGAGATGCAGACCCGTGGCGTCACCATCCGGCAGGAGATCCCTGGCTCCCTGCGAGAGCACGGGGCGGCTCTGGCGCATGCTCTAGGTGCCGCGCCTGATGAGCTGGGTATAGAGGGACGGGACGGAACGGGTCTCAAGACCGAGGTGCCGTGGGTTCGCGTCTTCGGGCGTGAGCAGTCTCCCAGCGCGACCGGCGGTTGGTACGTGGTGTACCTCTTCGGCGCATCGGGCCAGCGGGTCTACCTGTCGCTGAACCAGGGCACGACCATTTGGACAGGGGGCGACTATAAGGCCCGCAAGGCTGAAGACCTCCACGCCCGAGTCGGTTGGGCCCGTCCGCTTCTGGCAGAGGCGATGGCTACTCGCCAGGACCTTCACGAGACGATCCAGTTGGATGCCAGGACCGCATTGGGCCGGGGCTACGGCCCGGGAAACGTCGTGGCCATTGCCTACGAGCGCGACAACATCCCGGGACAAGATGTACTGCTGGCGGATCTACTCTTCATGACGGGGCTCCTGCGGACTCTGTACGAGGAAGAACGCCTTGCCCCCCACATCCCGGGGGATCCTGCGCCTGAGGTACTGGAAGCCGAACAGAGTGCGGCCCGAACCGCAGGCCGTCGCACACCAAAGGGGACACGGCCGCGCCGCTCCGGGCAGGGCTTCCTGCTCACAGCTGGCGAACGTAGGGCCATCGAGCTTCACAGCGTGCGCATGGCCACCGAGTACTTCAAGGCTCAAGGGTGGTCGGTCAAGGACGTCGGCGCCAGAGAGTCCTTCGACCTTCTCCTGTCGCGAGGTGACGAACGATGCCGCGCCGAGGTAAAAGGCACTACCTCTTCGGGCACGGACGTAATCCTCACGCGTGCTGAGGTAGAGAAGCAGCGCGAGTATCACCCGAACAACGCGCTGGTCGTCGTTCACTCGATCCAGTTGGACCGAACAGGAGATGAACCGGCGACCAGTGGCGGCGTCCTGCACTGCACCAGCCCATGGGCCATCCAGGACGAAGACCTGACGGTGATCTCCTACGCCTACCGGACGCCGATCGGCAAGATGGGCCCCGGCGAGGAACGGGGAGAACCGGGCCGCTTTCCCCCACACGTCCCCCAGCAGCGACAGGAGCGAGGAGAAGCGCAGGTCACCGATGAGGGACACGGCCCGCTGTAGATCTGCCGCGCTTAAGGGCGGGGCCGTCTGTGGGCCGTCGAAGGGCGGCCCACGACGACCAGCAACGACCAATGGCGACCGCTCAATCGCAGGTCAGTGCCGCGTCAACGTCGATCGCCCGAGGTCGCTCCGGGCCGACCTCACTTCCTGCGCAACAAGAGGTCGGAGTGGGAGGAGTACCGCTCCGAGGTGACCGCGTTCGAGCTGCGGAAGAACCTGCCGGTGCTGTAGCCGGTGAGACGTACAGGGGCCGACGGTGCTGTGCACCGTCGGCCCCTTCGTTCACGAGGGTGGTTGCCGAGGAGAGTGGCCGAGGAGAGGTCGTCAGGAGTCGGGTTCGCCTCTGCCCGGTCCCGGTCCCGGTGCCGGTCCCCGGACCGGGTCCGGGTCCGGGTCCGGATTTCGCCGGGCTCCGGGCAGCAGGGGAGGGCCCGCGCCGCCGTTCGGCAGTGGGACAGGCGCATGAGGGTCCTCGCCGGAGTCGGGGATGCTCTGCACCAGCGCGACCAGATTGCCGATGGCCGGCCCCAGCTGTTCGCTGCGCCAGCGGAGGACTCCCTGAAGGCGCATCAGGGCTGAGGTCAACTCCCCGTCCGCCGCTCTCTCGGAATTTTCGATCAGCAGTGCCAGATCTTCCTGGATATTCTGATCCCGAGGCAGTTCGGGAATGTCCGCCTGCTTGTCGCTGAGCGCCCGTGCGATATAGACGAGCTGGTCGAGTCCATGGTATTCACCCGCTCCCAGCGCGTCCCGCCCCCATACGACGTAGCCGACCATCCACGCCTGCAGCGAGAAAAGCCAGTACTTGGCCTGCCTGCGCGCCTCGATCTGCTTTTCGCCGAGGAACTGGATGCCCAACTGGCGGGCCACGCCGACACCGGCGGCCACCGCGAAGCTCGCGCTGCCGAATTCCAGAGCGTCCTGAAGGGTCTGGCCGAATCCCAGATAGCTCGTGACGAAGGTTCCGAGGCCTGCCGCGAAGGCGTTGACGCCGTCCTGAAGGAGTCGGTAGCGGGCCAGGCGGGCCTCGTCCGAGATGCCGTGCGCGATCTCGTTGGCCAGGTCGACACGTACCGCTTCCTGGCTCTCCGACGTCCCCCGGGGTTCCAGCAGCAGCCCCTGGACGGCGGCGGCGAATCTGGCCCCGAACAGTGCGTCCCGCTGTTCGGTGCGTTCCAGGCCGACCATGTCGAGGGCCTCGGCGCCCTTGTCGCCGGCCGCCGCCTTCGACGCCCACAGCGCGGACCGGTTCAGGAACGTGGCGTTCATGCCGTTGCGCCACTCCGGGAAGCGAACGCCGAGCACCACGTGCTCGCGGGTCGCACGTGTGGTGGCTCGTACGATCCCGCGGGTTCTTTCCCCGGGTACCGGGGTGTGATCGAGTTCGTCGCAGAGGATTCTGGCGGCTTGTGCGACTTCCGGAGGTGTCGGTTCATCCCTTCTCCGGCCGGGATGAATTGCGTCGACGACAGCTCGATATCGAATGTCTGTCAGAATCGCCCGCAGATGTACTATGCGCTGGATTGCACGGAGTCCGCGATAGGTGCTGGTCGCCGAACGACCTGCCTCCCCCAAGGTGACCATGCGGCGATTTTAGTCACATGCCATCGTCTCTTGCCAAGCGATAAAGGGTGACTGATCTGCCCATCGAAAGCAGTCGCACGGTCGCGTTATCTATTTCTTCTATTGAAGGAAAATATGATCGGTGCTTGCTCGGGCGGCGCGCGGCGGGGGCGGGGGCGGGAGGGGGTCGGGCGCCGGCGCCGTGCTGTGCCGATTACCTCACGCCTGCCCCGCCGCCAGGTCGGCCAGGACCTTGTGCAGCGGTTCCGTGGCGCGGCGGCGGTACTCCTGGACGGCCCAGCCGTTGCCGTCGGGGTCCTTGAAGTACATGAAGGTGGCGCCGTCGTCGGGGGCGTGCTGGACCGGGTCGGAGATCTCCAGGCCCCGTTCGACCAGTTCCGCGTGGGCCGCCTTGATATCGGTCACGCACAGTTGCAGGCCCTGGTAGGAGCCGGGGGCCGGGCGGGGGCCGTCCATCGTCTCCCAGATCGTGTCGCCGAGCGCGATCGAACAGCCGGAGCCCGGGGGCGTCAGCTGGACGATCCGCATGCCCGGCATGACCTCCTGGTCGATGTCCACATGGAAGCCGACCTGGTCGCGGTAGAAGTCCCGCGCCCGGTCGATGTCGCTGACGGGCAGCGGGATCACTTCGAGCGTGTAGAGCATGTGCTGGTCCTCCCGGTCGCCTCTTACGGAGTCGGGCCGGTGCGGTCGGTCGGGCCCACCGCCCCGTCAGCCGAACCGCCACCGTGTCTGGCTGAACGGCTCCCCCTTACCGAAGCCGAAAACCGTCCGCGGCGCCACCGCGTAGACCAACGCGTGTCCCGCACCGTGGTGGAAGAAGCCGTCCCGCACCTCGTAGTGCCAGAAGCTGCCGTACTTCGCCTCCCAGGCCGCCGCCAGCCCACGCAGCCGCCCGTCGTCCGACACCCGCACGGCCTCACCCTCGACCACGACGTCGTAACCCTTTGCCCAGGTGTTCGTGCCGGTCGTCAGCACCACCTGCGGGTTCCGCGCCAGGTTGTGGGCCTTGCGCTCGGCGGGGCCGGTGGCGAAGTGCAGCGCGCCGTCCGCCCAGACCGTCGGCAGCGGGGTGACGTGCGGGCGGCCGTCGGGCCGTACCGTCGAGATCCAGAACAGTTCCGCTTCACCGAGCAGGCCCGCCACCTCGGCCCAGTCGGGGGCGGTGGCTCCCTCGCTGCTGTACCGGGCGTCCAGCTCGCCCCGGGGTTCCCGCATGGTTCCTCCTTGCGGCTCGCACCATGTCTCTACGGTTACAGGACCCCGCCGGGCGTGCGAACTCATCGGCGGCCGCTCCGGCGCTTCTGCCAGGCACTCCGGTTAGGCTCGGGGCAGCAGTACGACCTTGATCCGATGGTCCGACGGGAGGCCGGGGATGATGGCGCCGGGGCGCAGGAGCAGTACCTTCACACGGCTGCTGCGGCACGGTTTCACGGACCCGTCCGCCGCCGAGCGGCTCCTGGACGGGCCCGAGCTGTCGCCGGTGCGGGACGACCCCTTTCTACTGGAGGCGCTGGGGGCGACCGCCGATCCCGATCTCGCGCTGCACGGCCTCGTCCGGCTCCTGGAGGCCCAGCCCGGTCCCTCCGCGCGCCGTGAACTGCTGGACACGCTGATAGCGGCGAAACCGTTGCGAGACCGGTTGCTGGGCGTGCTCGGGGCGTCCGCCGCGCTCGCCGACCATCTGGCCCGCCACCCCCGCGACTGGGAGGCGCTCGTCATGTACGAGCCCCGGGACCTCCACCCCGGGGTGGAGGAGTTCGAGCGTGGGCTCGCCGATGCCGCGGAACCGGTCGCGCTGCGCGTCGCGTACCGGCGCTGCCTGCTGTCGATCGCGGCGCGGGACGTGTGCGGGACGACCGATGTCGCCGACACCGCCGCCGAGCTGGCCGACCTGGCCACCGCGACGCTGCGGGCCGCGCTCCGGCTGGCGCGGGCGGCCGCGCCCGAGGACGCCGCGCTGTGCCGGCTCGCCGTCATCGCCATGGGGAAGTGCGGCGGGCACGAACTCAACTACGTGTCCGACGTCGACGTCATCTTCGTGGGGGAGGCCGTGGAGGGGGCCGACGAGGGGAAGGCGCTCCGGGCCGCCACCAAGCTGGCCTCGCACATGATGCGGGTCTGTTCGGAGACGACCGTCGAGGGTTCCATCTGGCCCGTCGACGCCAATCTGCGGCCCGAGGGGCGCAACGGACCGCTCGTGCGGACGCTGAGCAGTCATCTCGCCTACTACCAGCGGTGGGCCAAGACCTGGGAGTTCCAGGCGCTGCTCAAGGCGCGGCCGGTGGCCGGGGACCTGGAGCTGGGCGCCGCGTACGTCGCCGCCGTGGAGCCCCTGGTCTGGCAGGCCGCCGAGCGGGAGAACTTCGTCGCCGACGTGCAGAAGATGCGGCGGCGGGTGGTGGAGAACATTCCCGTCGCCGAGGTCGAGCGTGAGCTGAAGCTCGGGCCCGGGGGGCTGCGGGACGTCGAGTTCGCCGTACAGCTGTTGCAGCTGGTGCACGGGCGGGCGGACGCGTCATTGCGAAGCGGGACCACGCTGAAGGCGCTTCAGGCGCTGGCCGCCGGCGGGTACGTGGGGCGGGCCGACGCCGTCCAGCTCGATGAGGCCTATCGGTTCCTGCGGTCCATGGAGCACCGGATCCAGCTGTACCGGCTGCGGCGGACGCACCTCGTGCCCGAGGGCGAGGACGATCAGCGGCGGCTCGGGCGGTCGTTGGGGCTGCGGGCCGATCCGGTGACGGAGCTGAACCGGGAGTGGAAGCGGCATGCGGCCGTCGTGCGACGGCTGCACGAGAAGATCTTCTACCGGCCGTTGCTGGACGCGGTCGCTCAACTCGCGCCAGGAGAGGCCCGGTTGAGTGCAGAGGCGGCCCGGGAGCGGCTCGTCGCCCTGGGGTACGCCGATCCCGCGTCCGCGCTGCGGCATCTGGAGGCGCTGGCCTCGGGGGTCACGCGCAAGGCCGCGATCCAACGGACGCTGCTGCCCGTGCTGTTGGGGTGGTTCGCCGATTCCGCCGATCCGGACGCGGGGCTGCTCAACTTCCGCAAGGTGTCGGACGCGCTCGGCAAGACGCCTTGGTATCTGCGGTTGTTGAGGGACGAGGGTGCCGCCGCGGAGAATCTGGCGCGGGTCCTCTCCGCCGGGCGGCTCGCTCCTGATCTGTTGATGCGGGCGCCCGAGGCGGTCGCGTTGCTGGGCGACGGCGACGGTGACGGTGGCGGCGGACTTCAGCCGCGCGGGCGGGCGCAGTTGGAGCAGGAGATCCTGGCGGCCGTCGGGCGGGCGGAAAGCGGCGAGAAGGCGGTCACCGCGGTGCGCGGGGTGCGGCGGCGGGAGCTGTTCCGTACGGCCGCCGGGGACATCGTCAGCTCGTACGGGACCGAGACGCGGCTTGCCGAGCCCGATCAAGGGGCGCTGGTGGACCGGGTGGGGGCCGCGGTGTCGGACCTCACGGCGGCCACCGTGGCGGGCACACTGCGGGCCGTGGTGCGGGACGGATGGGGGGAAACGCTTCCTACGCGGTTCGCCGTGATCGCCATGGGGCGGTTCGGCGGGCACGAGCTGGGCTACGGGTCCGATGCGGACGTGTTGTTCGTGCACGAGCCGCAGGACGGGGTGGACGAGCGGGAGGCCGGTCAGGCGGCGAACCGGGTCGTCGCCGAGATGCGGCGGTTGCTGCAGATCCCCAGTGCCGATCCGCCGTTGCTGATCGACGCGGATCTGCGGCCCGAGGGGAAGTCCGGGCCGATGGTGCGCACGCTCACGTCGTACGCGGCCTACTACCGGCGGTGGTCGCTGGTGTGGGAGTCGCAGGCGTTGCTGCGGGCGGAAGCGGTCGCGGGGGACGAGGAGCTGGGGCGGCGGTTCATCGAGCTGATCGATCCGCTGCGGTATCCGGCGGAGGGGCTGGGGGACGAGGCCGTTCGGGAGATCCGGCGGCTGAAGGCGCGGATGGAGTCGGAGCGGATGCCCCGCGGGGCCGATCCCAAGCTGCACACCAAGCTGGGGCCGGGCGGGCTGTCCGATGTGGAGTGGGCCGTGCAGCTGCTCCAGTTGCAGCACGGGTGGGCGGAGCCGGGGCTGCGGACCACGCGGACGCGGGAGGCGTTGGCGGCGGCGTGTGCGGCGGGGCTCATCTCCGGGGAGGACGCGGGGATTCTCGACGAGGCGTGGGTGTTGGCCACGCGTGTGCGCAACGCGGTGATGTTGGTGCGGGGGCGGGCCGGGGACACGTTTCCTTCCGAGAGCCGGGAGTTGGCCGCGGTGGGGCGGTATCTGGGGTACGGGCCCGGGCATGTGGGGGAGTTGCTGGACGGGTATCGGCGGACTGCTCGGCGGGCTCGGGGGGTTGTGGAGGAGTTGTTCTACGGGGGGTGACCCTTCGGGAGGGGGGCGCCTGATTGCCGACGTGGGTGCGGGGAGTGGGTGGTGTCGGCCGCCCGACCGCCGTCGTGGGTCGGGGCCGTCGCGGTGCGTCGAGCCCGTCGCGCGTTGGGCGTACTGCTGCCTGTTGCCATGGTTCGACGGGGCAGTGACGAGCTACGCGACGGGCTGCGACGCACCGCGACGGCCCGCTCCCGCCGGATCGCGGCTCTCCGGTCCCTGGGGTGTGCGCCGGGGCTTGGCGCGGGTCAGGGCCACACCTACGAGGACCACCGCCATGCCTGTCCAGACGCGTGGGCCCACGTTCTCGTCGAGGAAGAGGGCGCCCAGGGCCACCGAGATCACCGGGAGCAGGTAACCGGTGGTGGCGGCTGTTGTGGGGCCCTCGTCGGCTATGAGGCGGTAGTTGAGGTAGAAGGTCACGCCGGTGCCGAGGATGCCGAGTGCGGTGACCGCCAGGATGCCGGTGAGGTCGGTGTGGACGGGGCCCGCGGTGGGGAGGGCGAGGGTGGTCCAGGCGGTGGCCATGAGGAGCTGGGCGGTGGACATGGCGATCGGGGCCTGTTTGTCCGTGAGGTGGCGGGCCATGTACGCGAAGGCCACGGCGTAGCTCGCGGCGGCCGTGAGAAGGGCGAGGGCGCCCCAGGTGAGCAGGCCCTCCTGGTGCCAGGGGGCGAAGATCACGAGCGTGCCGGCGAAGCCCACGAGGAGGCCGGTCAGACGTACGGGGTGCAGGGCGCGGTCGGTGCCGAGGAGGACGCCGATGAGGAGGGACCAGAGCGGGGTGGTGGCGTTGAGGACGCCCGCGATGCCGGAGTCGACCGTCTGCTCGCCCAGCGCGAACAGGGCGAACGGGACGGCATTGCAGAACAGGGCGGCCACGGTCAGGTGGCCCCAGGCGGTCAGGGAGCGGGGGAGGTGCTGGCCGGCCGCGCGGGCCAGAGCCAGGAGGGTCAATGTGCCCAGGGCGCAGCGGGCGACGGTGATCTGGGTGGGGGACAGGCCGTGGTTGAGGGCGAGCTTGATCCAGAGGAAGCCGGAGCCCCAGAGGAGGGCCAGGGCCGCCATGCGGAGCGTCGAGGAGGGCGACATGTCTCTACGGTGGGGGAGACCTCTTGTCAGGACAAGTGAAGAGTTCTGGATGGTTCGTTAAGCTGGACTACATGCTTGATGTGCGTCGCATGCAGGTGCTGCGGACCGTCGTGGGGGTCGGGTCGGTGACCGGTGCCGCTTCCCGGCTGGGGTACACGCCGTCCGCGGTCAGTCAGCAGATCGCCGCTCTGGAGAAGGAGGCCGGGGTCGCGCTGCTGGAACGGGTCGGCCGGGGCGTGCGGCCCACCGCCGCCGGGTTGTTGCTCACCGAGTACGCGGACGCCATCGGGCGGCAGGTCGCCCAGGCGGAGGCCGCGCTGGCCGATCTGCTCGCGGGGCGGACCGGGCGGCTGGCGGTGCGGTACTTCGCCACGGCGGGGGCGGGGCTGGTCGCGCCGGCTGTGGCGTTGTTCCGGGAGCGGCTTCCGCGGGTTCAGATCGAGCTGAAGCTGACGGCCGACGCGGAGGATCCGCTGGCCGAGGTGGTCGAGGGGCGGGCCGATCTGGCGCTGGTGGTGCGCGGGGCCGGTCGGGAGGAGGGCGGGGTGCGGCTGGTGCGTCTGCTGGACGATCCGTACCTCGCCGTGCTGCCGCGTGGGCACCGGCTCGCGGGGCGGCGGAGCGTGCGCCTCGGGGAACTGGCGGAGGAGGCGTTCGTGGGCAGCGAGTGGCCGGGCCCCTGT
The DNA here is from genome assembly GCF_055591025.1 of Streptomyces sp. NPDC041784. Taxonomy (NCBI): domain Bacteria; kingdom Bacillati; phylum Actinomycetota; class Actinomycetes; order Kitasatosporales; family Streptomycetaceae; genus Streptomyces; species Streptomyces sp. NPDC041784. Next base: position 463,836 of record NZ_JBVJAB010000002.1, on the reverse strand, counting down.
CTCGACGCGCAGCTCGACGCGTGTGCGGCTGCCGGGTTCCGGCCGCGGTTCGTGGTCGAGAGCGAGGACTATGTGACGGCTCAGGGGTTCGTCGCGGCCGGGCTGGGGGTCGCCCTGGTGCCGAGGCTCGGACTGGGGAGCCGGCATCCGGGGGTCGTGGTCCGGGAGGTACGTGATCCGGCGCCGGTGCGGGCCATCCACGCCGTGGTACGGGAGACGGGCGTGCCGCAGCAGCCCGCACTGGGGGCGTTCGTCGACGCCTTGCGGGAGGTCGTCGGAGGGGAGTGAAGGGCCCTACCGGTCGGTTTCCGGTGTGCGCAGGGTCCTCGCGTGGCGGAGGAAGTCGGCCAGGCCCGACCCGAACCCCCGGTCCGCGCGGACCGGGGGAGGGGGGGCATCAGGCGCGGGATCGCCGTGGGAAGTGGTGCGGGGAACGCGGCGCGGCAGGAGCGGGCCCAGGCTTCCGGCGCGGAGTCCAGGACCGTCGGGGGCGGTACGGCCTGGCTGGAGCACGCCGACTGCCACGGGCAGGGGACGGAGGCGTTCCGGCCCGATCCCGACGCGTACGCCGCCGCCGTACGGCGGCACCGGGTCGAGCACATCGAGACCGCGCCGGACGCGCTGCTGTCCCGGTTCGCGGAGCTGGGAGCGGCGGCGTCGATGCAGCCCCCGCACACCGTGCACACGCGAGCCGGCGGCACCGACGAGCGGTCCCGGCGGCTGGGTGCCGGGCGGGCGGGACATCGCTGGCTGCTGCGGGGCTGCGGGGCTGCGGGGCTGCGGGGCTGCGGGACGCCGGCGCGACGGTCGCCCTCGGCTCGGGCCGGCCCATCGCCCCCTACGACGTCCGAGCCGTCCTGGCCACCGCTCGTGCGCCACGGGGGGCCGCCGCGGCGCGGGCCGGGCTGACGGGACCGGAGGCCCCAGGAGGGCAACCCATCCAGAACGGCAACCGGTTGTGAAACAGCAACCCCTTCCGAAACGGCGACCGTCCGAGAACGCGGCAACCGCTTCCGAAAGCAACCCCTACGCCTTCGTGGGCAACAGTGGCCCACCCGTCCCCTTCACCGGCACCATCCTCGGCAGCGCGTACGGCAGGGTGCCGTACCAGGCGCGGGCGACCGCGAAGCCGAAGGCGAGGCAGAGGAGGCCGCCGACCGCGTCCAGCCAGAAGTGGTTGGCGGTGGCGACGATGATCACCAGCGTTGCCACCGGGTAGAGCAGGCCCAGGATCCGCACCCACGGCAGCCTGGCCAGGGCGAAGATCGTCAGGCCGCACCACATGGACCAGCCGATGTGCATGGACGGCATCGCGGCGTACTGGTTCGACATGTTCTTCAGGTCGCCGGAGGCCATCGAGCCCCACGTCTGGTGGACCATGACGGTGTCGATGAAGTCGCCGCCGGTCATCAGGCGGGGCGGCGCGAGGGGATACAGGTAGTAGCCGACCAGGGCCACCGCCGTCGTCGCGAAGAGCACCAGGCGGGTGGCCGCGTACCGGCCCGGATGGCTGCGGTAGAGCCACACCAGGACACCCAGCGTCACCACGAAGTGCAATGTCGCGTAGTAGTAGTTCATGCCGACGATCAGCCACGTCACCGAGTCCACGGCGTGGTTGACCGACTCCTCGAAGGCGATCCCGAGGTGGTGCTCCATCCGCCAGATCCAGTCCGCGTTGCGCAGCGCCGCGGAGCGCTGCTCCGGGACCGCGTTGCGGATCAGTGAGTACGTCCAGTAACTCACCGCGATCAGGAGGATCTCGAACCACAGGCGCGGCCGGCGCGGGGTCCGCAGTCCGGCCAGCCGGCCCCGGCGGGGCTCCGGCCCGGCCTCGGTCCTGGCCGTGACGGGGCACGGGACGGCCTGGTCACGGCCTTCCCTCGGCGTCACGGTCTGTTCACCCATGGGCACAGAGTCTGCCAGAAAAGCCATGTCCCCCCGATCATCCCCCGGGCGGGTTCGCCCCGCACGTTCTACGGCGAGGAGACCTCATCGTCTCCTACCGGCGCAGGGGAGGAAACCCCGGCTTCTCCGTCCTAGGGACGATTCCGGTCCCCAGGGGCCGAAGCGGTCGAACCGCGTACCACCAGTTCCGGCATGAACACGAACTCGCTGTGCGGCGCCGGAGTCCCGCCGATCTCCTCCAGCAACGTGCGCACCGCGGCCTGACCCATCGCCGGGACCGGCTTGCGGACGGTGGTGAGGGGCGGGTCGGTGAAGGCGATCAGCGGGGAGTCGTCGAAACCCACGACCGAGATGTCCCGCGGGACCGCCAGTCCGCGCTGCCGGGCCGCCCTGATCGCGCCCAGCGCCATCATGTCGCTGGCGCACACGATCGCCGTACAGCCGCGGTCGATCAGTGCGGTGGTGGCCGCCTGGCCGCCCTCCAGGGTGTAGAGGGAGTGCTGGACCAGCTCGGACTCGATCACCTCCGCGTTCAGGCCCAGCTGCTCCTGCATCGTGCGCACGAAGCCCTCGATCTTGCGCTGCACGGGGACGAACCGCTTGGGGCCCAGCGCCAGGCCGATCCGCAGGTGGCCCAGGGAGGCGAGGTGGGTGACCGCGAGGTTCATCGCGGCGCGGTCGTCCGGGGAGATGAACGGCGCCTGGACCTTCGGGGAGAAGCCGTCGACGAGGACGAAGGGGACGCCCTGCGCGCGCAGCTGCTCGTAGCGCTGCATGTCGGCGGTGGTGTCCGCGTGCAGGCCCGAGACGTAGATGATGCCGGCGACCCCGCGGTCCACCAGCATCTCGGTCAGCTCGTCCTCCGTGGAGCCGCCCGGGGTCTGGGTGGCGAGGACCGGGGTGTAGCCCTGGCGGGTCAGCGCCTGCCCGATGACCTGGGCCAGGGCCGGGAATATCGGGTTCTCCAGCTCGGGCGTGATGAGGCCGACGAGCCCCGCGCTGCGCTGGCGCAGACGGACGGGGCGCTCGTACCCGAGGACGTCCAGCGCGGCGAGCACGGATTGACGGGTGGTGGCGGCGACGCCAGGCTTGCCGTTGAGGACGCGGCTGACGGTCGCTTCGCTCACCCCCGCCTGGGCGGCGATGTCGGCAAGCCGTGTGGTCACAGAGGTGGACTGTACCGGCCAGGTGTCGCCTTGCACACCAATCGGACGCCGTGGGCGACCTACCGACCGGCCGCGCCCGGGCTGCTGCGTCATTGCGCTCCCTCGTGGTCCCTCATGTAAGTGATGGCAAGAGCTTGCAGAGTCTTGCACAGGCCGTCCCCAAGTGTTCGACGGGCGTAAACAAGCGTCTCACGGCGGTCGCTGTCGGGTCACGCACGGATAACTTCGGAGACCTCTTGCACTTTTTTTCTGCAAGGTCTTTCGCAACGCTTACATCGCTGTTACGTTCACGTCGCCCGGCGGCGGCAACGGCGCGGTCGGCAGAAGTCGACAGGATTGGCGGGCGGGACCGCCTCCTGTAGCTATACGGGCTTTCACCCTCAAGGAGAAACTCATGCGGCGTGGCATAGCGGCCACTGCGCTGGTGGCGTCCCTCGCCCTCGCGGCGACGGCCTGCGGCGGAGACGACAGCGGCAGTGACAAGTCGGACGGCCCGGTGACCATCACCTGGTGGGACACCTCCAACGCCACCAATGAGGCGCCGACGTACCAGGCCTTGGTCAAGGAGTTCGAGGCCGCCAACAAGAACATCAAGGTCAAGTACGTCAACGTGCCCTTCGACCAGGCGCAGAACAAGTTCGACACGGCCGCCGGTGCCTCCGGCGCCCCGGACGTCCTGCGCTCCGAGGTCGGCTGGACGCCCGCCTTCGCCAAGAAGGGCTACTTCCTGCCGCTGGACGGCACCGAGGCCCTCGCGGACCAGGCCAAGTTCAAGTCCAACCTGATCGAGCAGGCCAAGTACGAGGGCAAGACGTACGGCGTGCCGATCGTCACCGACACCCTCGCGCTCGTCTACAACAAGGCGCTCTTCGAGAAGGCCGGCATCACCGAGGCCCCGAAGACCTGGGACGACCTGAAGAAGGCCGCCGCCACGATCAAGACGAAGACCGGCGTCGACGGCTACTGGGGCTCCACCCAGGCCTACTACGCCCAGTCCTTCCTCTACGGCGAGGGCACCGACACCGTCGACGCCGACGCCAAGAAGATCACCGTCAACTCGGCGGAGGCGAAGAAGGCGTACGGCACCTGGCTCGACCTCTTCGACGGCAAGGGTCTGCACAAGGCCGACACGACCGCCGACGCCTACGCGCACATCCAGGACGCGTTCGTCAACGGCAAGGTCGCCGCGATCGTCCAGGGTCCGTGGGAGATCACGAACTTCTACAAGGGTTCGGCCTTCACCGACAAGAACAACCTGGGCATCGCCACCGTCCCGGCCGGCTCCTCCGGCAAGGCGGGCGCCCCGACCGGCGGCCACAACCTCTCGGTCTACGCCGGCTCGGACAAGGCCCACCAGGCCGCCGCGCTGAAGTTCCTCAACTTCATGACCTCCGCGACGTCCCAGGCCACCATCGCGCAGAAGAACTCCACCCTGCCGACGCGTGACGACGCCTACACCGACGCCGTCAAGGCCGACCCGGGCATCGCCGGCTACGGCACGGTCCTGTCCGCCGCCCAGCCGCGCCCGGCGCTGCCCGAGTACAGCTCCCTGTGGGGTCCGCTGGACACCGAGCTGCCCAAGATCGCGGGCGGCAAGGAGTCCCTCGACAAGGGCCTGAGCACCGCTGAGACCGCCATCGCCAAGCTGGTGCCGGACTTCAGCAAGTAAGCCCCGAGCGGGCCGTCGGATCTGCCTTGTAGGGGGGACAGATCCGACGGCCTGTCGGCCTGCGAGCCGTACACCTTTGACCCACAGGACTTCACGAAGGTTGTCGAACCAATGACAGTCGCCATCGACCGCGCGACCGGCAAGCGTCGCGGTGACCACGAGCCACGGCCCGGGCTGGGCCGGCGCCTGAAGCGCAGCTACCGGAAACACTGGTACGCCTATGTGATGATCGCCCCGGTGGCGGTCGTGCTCGGCGTCCTCGTGCTCTACCCGCTGGCGTACGGCTTGTACCTCACCCTGACCGACGCCAACAGCCTCAACACCGCGCGCACGATCGGCGCCAACCACATCGACGCCACCTACCAGTTCATCGGCCTCGACAACTACGCCGACATCCTGTGGGGCCCCACGGCGTACGACCGTTTCTGGTCGCACTTCATCTGGACGATCGTGTGGACGGCGGCCTGTGTAACCCTGCACTACACCATCGGCCTCGGCCTCGCCCTGCTGCTCAACCAGAAGCTGCGCGGCCGCACCCTCTACCGGCTGATCCTGGTGCTGCCCTGGGCCGTGCCCACGTTCGTCACCGTTTTCGGCTGGCGTTTCATGCTCGCCGACGGCGGTGTCATCAACACCGCGCTCGACGCGCTGCACCTGCCCAGCCCGCTGTGGCTCGAGGACACCTTCTGGCAGCGGTTCGCCGCGATCATGGTCAACACCTGGTGCGGTGTGCCGTTCATGATGATCTCGCTGCTCGGCGGCCTCCAGGCCATCGACGGCTCCCTGTACGAGGCCGCCGAGATGGACGGCGCCAGCGCCTGGCAGCGCTTCCGGTACGTCACCCTGCCGGGCCTGAGGTCCGTCAGCTCCACCGTCGTACTCCTCGGCATCATCTGGACCTTCAACCAGTTCGCCGTGATCTTCCTGCTGTTCGGCAACACCGCGCCCGACGCGCAGATCCTGGTCACCTGGGCGTACTACCTCGGCTTCGGACAGCAGCCGCGTGACTTCGCCCAGTCCGCCGCCTACGGCATCCTGCTGCTGGCCATCCTGATCGTCTTCACCTCGTTCTACCGCCGCTGGCTGAACCGCAATGAGCAGCAGCTCGCGATCTGAGGCAGGAGTTCCCATGAGTACCACCACAGCCGAGAGCTCCGCCGCGGTCACCGAGGGGACCGGCACCGCCAGGTCCCCCCGCAAGGTCCGGCGCCGGGGCGAGAACAGCCGGGCCGGCTCCCTGGCCTCGCACGGCGTCCTGGTCACCGCCAGCCTGATCGCGCTCTTCCCGATCGCCTGGCTCGTCTACCTGTCCCTCGGACCGGACAAGGACGACTACCTGCACCCCGGACGCATCTGGGGCAAGATGACGTTCGACAACTACGCGTTCGTCCTCGAGCACACCGAGTTCTTCAACTGGCTGAAGAGTTCGCTCGTCGTCACCCTGGGCACCACGGTGATCGGCGTGCTGATCGCCGCCACCACCGGCTACGCGGTCTCCCGCATGCGCTTCCCCGGCTACAAGAAGTTCATGTGGGTACTGCTGGTCACCCAGATGTTCCCGGTCGCCGTGCTGATGGTCCCGATGTACCAGATCCTCTCGGACCTGCAGCTCATCGACCACTACCTCGGCCTCATCCTCGTCTACTGCACCACCGTGGTGCCGTACAGCGCGTGGCTGCTCAAGGGGTACTTCGACACCATCCCCTTCGAGATCGACGAGGCGGGCCGGGTCGACGGGCTCACCCCGTTCGGCACCTTCTTCCGGCTGATCATCCCGCTCGCCAAGCCCGGCCTCGCGGTAGCCGCCTTCTACAACTTCCTCACCGCCTTCAGCGAGGTCGCCTTCGCCTCGACGTTCATGCTCAGCGACGACAAGTACACCCTTGCCGTCGGCCTGCAGTCCTTCGTCAGCGAGCACGACGCCCAGCGCAACCTGATGGCCGCGACCGCGGTGCTGATCGCGATACCGGCCGCCCTGTTCTTCTACCTCGTGCAGAAGAACCTGGTGACCGGTCTCACCGCGGGCGGCACGAAGGGGTGACGCCCTGCCGGTGACCTGGTTCTCCGGGATCCGGTGATCCGGTGATCCGGTGATCCGGTAATCCGGTGCTCCGGTGCTCCGGTGCTCCGGTGCTCCGGTGACAAGACTCCCGCGCGCCTGACCGCGCGGGTGGCGGCCGCGGTGTCCATCCGACCCCGCTGACACCGCGGCCGCCTCATCACCCCGCACCCGATCCCGCACCCGATCCCGCCACGTCCAGGCCACCGCACCCACCCCGGCCCCCACCCGACAGCCCATGAACACAACCCCGTTACGTATCAAGGACGCCATGAGCCAGCAGCACTCCGCAGCCCCGGCCCCGACCCCCACCTCCGCGTCGGCCGTCGTCACCGTCGCCAAGCGCCGCGACTGGTGGCGGGACGCGGTGATCTACCAGGTGTACCCGCGCAGCTTCGCCGACAGCAACGGCGACGGCATGGGCGACCTGGAAGGCGTACGCTCCCGCCTCCCGTACCTGCGCGACCTCGGCGTGGACGCCGTGTGGCTCAGCCCCTTCTACGCCTCCCCCCAGGCCGACGCGGGGTACGACGTCGCCGACTACCGTGCCGTCGACCCCATGTTCGGCAACCTCCTCGACGCCGACGCCCTGATCCGCGACGCCCGCGAACTGGGGCTCAGGATCATCGTCGACCTCGTCCCCAACCACTCCTCGGACCAGCACGAGTGGTTCAAGCGGGCGCTGGCGGACGGCCCGGGCTCGCCGCTGAGGGAGCGCTACCACTTCCGCCCCGGCAAGGGCGAGAACGGCGAACTCCCGCCCAACGACTGGGAGTCCATCTTCGGCGGCCCCGCGTGGACGCGGGTCACCGAACCGGACGGCTCGGCCGGCGAGTGGTACCTGCACCTCTTCGCCCCCGAGCAGCCCGACTTCAACTGGGAGCACCCGGCCGTCGGCGACGAGTTCCGCTCCATCCTGCGCTTCTGGCTGGACATGGGCGTCGACGGCTTCCGCATCGACGTGGCCCACGGCCTGGTGAAGGCGCACGGTCTGCCCGACCTCGGCTCCCACGATCAGCTCAAACTGCTGGGCAACGATGTCATGCCGTTCTTCGACCAGGACGGCGTCCACGACATCTACCGCCAGTGGCGGCTCATCCTCGACGAGTACTCGGGCGAGCGGATCTTCGTCGCCGAGGCCTGGACCCCCACGGTCGAGCGCACGGCCAACTACGTCCGCCCCGACGAACTCCACCAGGCCTTCAACTTCCAGTACCTGGGCACCGCGTGGGACGCGAAGGAGCTGCGCGAGGTCGTGGACCGCACGCTGGAGGCGATGCGCCCGGTGAGCGCCCCCGCGACCTGGGTCCTGTCGAACCACGACGTCACCCGGCACGCCACCCGCTTCGCCAACCCGCCCGGCCTCGGCACCCAGATCCGCACGGCGGGCGACCGGGAACTCGGGCTGCGCCGCGCGCGGGCGGCCAGCCTGCTGATGCTGGCCCTGCCCGGCTCGGCGTACGTCTACCAGGGCGAGGAACTCGGCCTCCCGGACGTCGTCGACCTGCCCGACGAGGTGCGCCAGGACCCGGCGTACTTCCGCGGCGCCGGCCAGGACGGCTTCCGTGACGGCTGCCGGGTGCCGATCCCGTGGACCCGCGAGGGCTCGTCGTACGGCTTCGGCAGCGGTGGCAGCTGGCTGCCGCAGCCGCCGAGCTGGGCCGAACTGAGCGTGGAGGCCCAGGAGGGCGTCGACGGTTCGACGCTGGAGCTGTACCGCTCGGCGCTCGGCCTGCGCCGCTCCCAGCCCGACCTGGGCGCGGGCGACTCGGTCGAGTGGCTGAAGGCTCCCGAGGGCGTACTGGCCTTCCGCCGCGGCGAGTTCGTGTGCGTCGCGAACACCTCGGGCGAGTCGGCGCGGATCCCGGCGTACGGCCGTGTCCTGCTCGCCAGCGGCGAGGTGGCCGAGGTCGACGGCGAGGCGAAGCTCCCGGCCGACACGACGGTCTGGTTCACCACGGCCTGACCATCCGTCACGAGGGGCCGCCGTTCTTGGGGGAACGGCGGCCCCTCGTGCGTCCTTCCGTCGCCGGCCGGGGACCGCCGCGCGATGATGGGCGGTCGAGCCGCCCGGTGCGCGGGCGGGCGGAGGGGAGGGCGCGCGGTGAATCTGGTCAATCTCGCGGACGGCGACAACGCCTTCCGGGTGCGTGTGCTGGGGCGCCGATCGCCGGGTCTGCTGCACCTCCACGACCGGCTCGACGCGGAGGTCCTGGTCACGAGTTCCTTCGTCGGCGGCCGGCTGGCCATGTCCCTCCTCCCCGCCGATCTCGAGGACTGGTCGCGTGCCCTGGACCTGCTCGCCGCCGGTCGGGACATCCGTTGGCGGGACGACGACCACAGTCCGGAGATCAGGATCCGGCCGTACGACGAGGAGCACGAGGCCGTCGTCGTCCGGGTGGAGGACCTGAGCGGTTCGTGTGTGTCGGTAACGCTTCCCATGAGTCTCGGCGACAGCTGGATCGACGAGCAGCGCGCGCTGCTCGCGCGGGTGCGGCAGGAGTGGCCGAGCGAGGTCATGGAATCCGCGCCGGGGGTCTACGAGTGGCGGGGCCGCCGTCGGTGAGGGGCGGTTCGTCCGCCGCTGTTATGAGTTGACGGACCGTCACCCGTAACTTCTTGCGAATCTTTCACGCCCGACCGCTGCCATTTTCGGTCACGGGCCCTTAACATCGCGCCACCGCAAGGTTTCTGAAAGATTTCAGCAAGAGCCTTCAACGACGAAGGAACCCCACATGGCACGCAGCAGAATCGCTTCAGGCGCCGCAGCCCTCACCGCCGCGACGGCCGTCCTCATGGCCCCCGGCGCCGCGTACGCCTCCCCGCCCGGCACCAAGGACGTCACCGCCGTCCTCTTCGAGTGGAACTTCGCCTCGGTCGCCAAGGAGTGCACCAACACCCTCGGCCCGGCCGGTTACGGCTACGTCCAGGTCTCCCCGCCCGCCGAGCACATACAGGGCGCGCAGTGGTGGACCTCGTACCAGCCGGTCAGCTACCGGATCGCGGGACGGCTGGGCGACCGTACGGCCTTCCAGAACATGGTGAACACCTGCCACGCGGCCGGTGTGAAGGTCGTCGTCGACACCGTCGTCAACCACATGGCGGCCGGCAGCGGCACCGGGACCGGCGGGTCGTCGTACACCAAGTACAACTACCCGGGCCTGTACTCCTCCTACGACTTCGACGACTGCACCTCGCAGGTCACCAACTACAGCGACCGCTGGAACGTCCAGCACTGCGAACTCGTAGGCCTGGCCGACCTGGACACCGGCGAGGAGTACGTCCGCAAGGCGATCGCCGGGTACATGAACGACCTGCTGACGCTCGGCGTCGACGGTTTCCGCGTCGACGCGGCCAAGCACATCGACACCGCCGACCTCGCGAACATCAAGTCGCGGCTGACCGACCCGGGCGTCTACTGGAAGCAGGAGGTCATCTACGGCTCCGGCGAGGCCGTCCAGCCCACCGAGTACACGGGCAACGGGGACGTGCAGGAGTTCCGGTACGCCTACGACCTCAAGCGGGTCTTCAACAACGAGAACCTCGCCTACCTGAAGAACTACGGCGAGGGCTGGGGGTACATGAGCAGCTCGGTCGCGGGTGTCTTCGTCGACAACCACGACACCGAGCGCAACGGCTCCACGCTGAACTACAAGGACGGCGCGAACTACACGCTGGCCAACGTCTTCATGCTCGCCCACCCCTACGGCGCCCCGGACGTCAACTCCGGCTACGAGTGGTCCGACGTGGACGCGGGCCCGCCCAACGGCGGTGCGGTCACGGCCTGTTGGCAGGACGGCTGGAAGTGCCAGCACGCCTGGCCCGAGATCCAGCGCATGGTCGCCTTCCGCAACGCCACCCGCGGCGCGGCGGTCGGCGACTGGTGGGACAACGGGGGCGACGCGATCGCCTTCGGCCGGGGCGCCAAGGGGTACGTCGCCATCAACCACGAGAGCGGCTCGCTCACCCGCACGTACCAGACCTCGCTGCCGGCGGGAACGTACTGCAACGTCCAGAGCAACACGACGGTGACGGTGAACTCCAGCGGGCAGTTCACCGCCACCCTGGGCGCGAACACGGCGTTGGCGATCTACGCCGGGAAGTCGAGCTGCTGAGCGACGGCGGACTCGGACACCGTCGCTCCTGGCGCTGCTTCCAGGTGTCGCTCGCGGTGTAGCCGGACGAACCGCCCGTCGTGTACGGGCGGTTCGTTCTGGACTCCCAGGTCACGTTCCCGGAGCCGCCCTTCGTGACGTGTGAAAGTTCTTGCCATCGGTTTCAAGCCTCTTGCTGTAAACCTTTCGTTAGCGATACGGTCGCGCGGGCGCCCGGCAACGAAGCCGATCAGGCCATGCCGCGGCGTAGGGGTCGGACCCAAGAGAGCCGTAATCGCTAGGAGTTCACGCCTGTGATACCGAGATGGCCGGCGCCGCCGACGCGCCGCAGTGCTCAAGCCGGACGGGTCGCGACCGTCACCGTCGCCGCGCTCGCCGCGGCCCTCGTCCAGCCCCTGGCCGCGCGCGCCGACGCACCGCCCCCGCCGCCCGCTGACGCGAAACTAGCCGCCGCGCCCGCCCGGCACGACGCCACCCGCGAGCAGTTCTACTTCGTCCTGCCGGACCGTTTCGCCAACGGCGACCGGGCGAACGACCGGGGCGGACTGACCGGCTCACGGCTCACCACCGGCTACGACCCCACCGACAAGGGCTTCTACCAGGGCGGCGACCTCAAGGGCCTGACCCGGCGCCTCGACTACATCAAGGGCCTGGGCACCACCGCCATCTGGATGGCCCCGATCTTCAAGAACCGGCCCGTGCAGGGCACCGGCGCCAACGCCTCGGCCGCTTACCACGGCTACTGGATCACCGACTTCACCCAGGTCGACCCGCACTTCGGCACCAACAAGGACCTCGAGACCCTCATCTCCAAGGCGCACGCCAAGGGCATGAAGGTCTTCTTCGACGTCATCACCAACCACACCGCCGACGTCGTCGACTACGAGGAGAAGTCCTACGACTACCTCTCCAAGGGCGCCTTCCCCTACCTGACCGAGGACGGTGAGCCCTTCGACGACGCCGACTACGCGGCCGGCGGAAAGCCGTTCCCCGCCGTCGACACCGACTCCTTCCCGCGCACGCCGACGGTCACCAGCGCCGGCAAGGTCCCGTCCTGGCTCAACGACCCGACGATGTACCACAACCGGGGCGACTCCACCTTCGCCGGTGAGAGCTCCGAGAGCGGCGACTTCTCCGGCCTCGACGACCTGTGGACCGAGCGTCCCGAGGTCGTCAGCGGGATGGAGAAGATCTACCAGCGCTGGGTGCGCGACTTCGACATCGACGGCTTCCGGATCGACACCGTGAAACACGTCGACATGGAGTTCTGGACGCAGTGGGCTACCGCCCTCGACGCCTACGCGGCCAAGAAGGGCCGGGACGACTTCTTCATGTTCGGCGAGGTCTACTCCGCCGACACGGACATCACGTCCCCGTACGTCACCGAGGGCCGCCTCGACGCCACCCTCGACTTCCCCTTCCAGGAGGCGGCCCGCCAGTACGCCTCCCAGAGCGGCAGCGCACAGACGCTGTCCCGGGTCTTCGCCGACGACTACAAGTACACGACCGACAAGGCCAACGCGTACGAGCAGGTCACCTTCCTCGGCAACCACGACATGGGCCGGATCGGGTACTTCCTGAACCAGGACAACCCGAAGGCCACCGACGCCGAACTCCTCGCCAAGGACCGGCTCGCCAACGAGCTGATGTTCCTCAGCCGCGGCAACCCGGTCGTCTACTACGGCGACGAGCAGGGCTTCACGGGCTCCGGCGGCGACAAGGACGCCCGTCAGACCCTGTTCGCCTCCCGCACCGCCGACTACCTCGACGACGACGAGATCGGCACCGACCGCACCCACGCGAGCGACGCCTACGACACGAGCGCGCCCCTGTACCGTCGGATCGCCGCCCTGTCCAAGCTCCGCGCCGCCAACCCGGCGCTGACGGACGGCGTGCAGACCGAGCGGTACGCCGCCGACGGTGCCGGTGTCTACGCGTTCTCCCGCACCGACGCGAAGACCGGCACCGAGTACGTCGTCGCCTTCAACAACGCCGCCACGGCGCAGTCGGCGACCTTCGCGACCGGCTCGGCGGACATGTCCTTCCGCGGGATCTACGGCACCAAGGACACGGCGGCCTCCGGCGCCGACAAGAAGATCACCGTCACGGTCCCGGCCGGCTCGGCGATCGTCCTGAAGGCGGCCGGCCGGCTCACCCGGCCCGCCACCGCGCCGACGATCACCCTGAAGGCCCCTGCCGCCGGCGCCACCGGCACCGTCGAGCTGAGCGCCGACGTCGACGGCGGACAGCTCAACCGCGTCGTCTTCGCCGCGCAGACCGGCAACGGCCGCTGGCGCACGCTCGGCTCCGCCGACCACGCCCCGTACAAGGTCCGCCAGGTCATCGGCGAGGACGTACCCGCCGCAACGGCCCTGCGCTACAAGGCGGTCGTCGTCGACTCGGCGGGCCGCACGGCGAGCGCCACCGCCGCCTCCACCACCGGCACCCCGCCCGCCGAGGAGACCCCCACCGCCTCCTCCCGCGACTACGCGATCGTCCACTACAAGCGCGCCGACGGCGACTACGACGACTGGGGCCTGTACGCCTGGGGCGACCTCGCCGACGGCGAGGCGACGAACTGGCCGGACAGCCACCCCTTCACCGGCCGGGACGCCTACGGCGCCTTCGCCTACGTCAAGCTCAAGCCCGGTGCCTCGTCCGTCGGTTTCCTCGTCATCGACAAGGACGGCACCAAGGACGTCTCCGCCGACCGCACGATCGACGTGACCCGCACCGGCGAGGTCTGGATCGAGCAGGGCAAGGAGGACGTCCGCACCGAACGGCCCGACCAGCCGGCCCAGGACAAGACCAAGGCCGTCCTGCACTACCACCGCGCCGACGGGAACTACGACGGCTGGGGTCTGCACACCTGGACCGGCGCCGCGCAGCCCACCGACTGGTCGAGCCCCCTCCGGCCGGTGCGGACCGACGCCTACGGCGCGGTGTTCGAGGTGCCGCTGACCGAGGGTGCCACCAGCCTCAGCTACATCGTCCACAAGGGCGACGAGAAGGACCTCCCGGCGGACCAGTCGCTGGATCTGCGGGCGAACGGCTACGAAGTGTGGATGCTGGGCGGCCAGGAGAAGTACCTGCTGCCGCAGCCGGCCGGCTCCGCCGCCGCCCTCGACCTGACCACCTCCAAGGCGGTCTGGATCGACCGGAACACGGTCGCCTGGAACGGCTCCGAGGCGGCCGCCTCCACCCAGCTGCTCTACAGCCGGGAGGGCGCGATCGCGGTGGAGAACGGTTCCCTCACGGGGAACGCCCGATGGCTCCGGCTGACCAGGACCGAGCTGACCGACGCGCAGAAGGCGAGGTTCCCGCACCTGAAGGCGTACACCGCCTGGTCCGTCGACCCGCGTGACCGCGACCGGGTGCGCGCGGCCCTGAGCGGCCAGGTCGTCGCCTCCCAGCGGGCCGTGAACGGCGCCGTGCTCGCGGCGACCGGGGTGCAGATCGCGGGCGTGCTCGACGACCTGTACCCGGCCGCGACGAAGGCGCAGCTCGGGCCGGTCTTCCGCCAGGGCCGCCCCACGCTGTCCGTCTGGGCGCCCACCGCGCAGTCGGTGAAGCTGGAGCTGGACGGCTCCACCGTCGCCATGAGGCGCGACGCTGGCACCGGCGTCTGGTCCGTCACCGGCCCCCGGTCCTGGAAGGGCAAGGCCTACCGGTACGTGGTGAAGGTGTGGGCGCCCAGCGTCGGGAAGGTCGTCACCAACAAGGTCACCGACCCCTACTCCGTCGCCCTCACCGCCGACTCCGCGCGCAGCCTGGTCGTCGACCTCGCCGACCGCTCCCTCACCCCCGCCGGCTGGTCGACGTACACCAAGCCCCGGGCCGTCCCGCTGAAGGACGCCCAGATCCAGGAGCTGCACGTCCGGGACTTCTCGGTCGCCGACCCGACGACCCCGAAGCGGGACCAGGGCACCTACCTGGCCTTCACCGACAAGAACAGCGACGGCTCCAAGCACCTGAAGGCGCTGGCGAAGGCCGGCACCTCCTACGTCCACCTCCTGCCGGCCTTCGACATCGCCACCATCCCCGAGAAGAAGGCCGACCAGGCGACCACCGACTGCGACCTCGCGTCCTCCCCGGCCGACTCCGAGAAGCAGCAGGAGTGCGTTTCCGCGATCGCCGCGAAGGACGCCTACAACTGGGGCTACGACCCGTACCACTACACGGTCCCCGAGGGCTCGTACGCCACCGACCCGAACGGCACCACCCGCAACGTCGAGTTCCGCAAGATGGTGAAGGCGCTCAACGAGGACGGCCTGCGGGTCGTCATGGACGTCGTCTACAACCACACGGCCGCCTCCGGCCAGGCGACGACCAGCGTGCTGGACAAGGTCGTCCCCGGTTACTACCAGCGGCTCCTCGCGGACGGCTCGGTCGCGAACAGCACCTGCTGCGCCAACACCGCTACCGAGAACGCGATGATGGGCAAGCTGGTCGTCGACTCGATCGTCACCTGGGCCAAGGAGTACAAGGTCGACGGTTTCCGCTTCGACCTGATGGGCCACCACCCGAAGGCCAACATCGTGGCGGTCCGCAAGGCCCTGGATGCGCTGACCCTCGCCAAGGACGGCGTGGACGGCAAGAAGATCATCCTGTACGGCGAGGGCTGGAACTTCGGAGAGGTCGCCGACGACGCCCGCTTCGTGCAGGCCACCCAGAAGAACATGGCGGGAACCGGTGTCGCGACGTTCTCCGACCGCGCCCGTGACGCCGTGCGCGGCGGTGGCCCCTTCGACGCCGATCCCGGCATCCAGGGCTTCGCGTCCGGGCTCTACACCGACCCCAACACCTCGACGGGGAACGGGACGGAGGCCGAGCAGAAGTCCCGGCTGCTGCACTACCAGGACCTGATCAAGGTCGGGCTCTCCGGAAACCTGGCGGGATACCGCTTCACCGACACCGACGGCAAGGAGGTCACCGGCGCCCAGGTCGACTACAACGGCCAGCCCGCCGGGTACGCGGACGCCCCGGGCGACGCCCTCGCCTATGCCGACGCGCACGACAACGAGTCCCTGTTCGACGCCCTCGCCTTCAAGCTGCCGAAGGACACCTCGGCCGCCGACCGGGCCCGGATGCAGGTCCTCGCCATGGCCACGGCCTCGCTCTCCCAGGGCCCGGCGCTCTCCCAGGCGGGCAGCGACCTGCTGCGCTCGAAGTCCCTGGACCGCAACTCCTACGACAGCGGCGACTGGTTCAACGCGATCCACTGGAACTGCGCCGCCGGAAACGGCTTCGGAACCGGTCTTCCGCCGGCCGCGGACAATGCCGCCAAGTGGCCGTACGCCAAGCCCCTGCTGACCACCGTCCAGGTGGGCTGCCCGCAGATCACCGGGGCCTCCGCCGCCTACCAGGACCTGCTGAGGATCCGTACGACGGAGAAGGCGTTCTCCCTCGGCACGGCCGCGCGGGTGCAGTCGGCGCTCTCCTTCCCGCTGTCCGGCAAGGACGAGACACCCGGCGTGATCACCATGCGGCTGGGCGACCTGGTCGTCGTGTTCAACGCGACGCCGGACGCACAGGAGCAGCGAATCGATTCTGTTTCCGGAACCGGATACCGACTGCATCCGGTGCAGGCGGTGGGGGCGGACTCCACCGTCAAGTCCGCCTCGTACGAGCGGGCATCCGGCACGTTCGCCGTTCCGGGGCGCACTGTCGCGGTCTTCTCCCGGACCGACTGACAGGGGAGCAGGTCGAGGGGGCGGTCCCGGTCCGGGGCCGCCCCCTCACGTTGTTCTCCGAAGGCGCCGGGAGACGCCCGGCAACCGCTCGGCCGCTTCGGCCAGGACCGGGAGGACGACATCGCCATGCTTGGCGCTGCGGCTAGGGTGAGCCCTGAAGCCGCCTTGGAACAGGAGTGCCCATGCCGCAGATCACCGTCGACCACTCCGGTGCGATGAGCCCCGCCTTCGACCGGGGTGCCTTCGCACGGGCCCTGCACACCTCCGTGGTCGAGATCGCGGCCGCCAAGCCGGAGGCCTGCAAGACCCTGTTCCGCCAGGCCGACTTCACGGCCTTCGGCTACGAGGACCCCGAGGAGCGGGGCCACGCGATCGTGCACGTCACCATCGGACTGCTGGCCGGCCGTACCGACGAGACCAAGGCGAAGCTGACCGAGGCCGTCCTGGAGCTGCTGCGCGAGCACGTGGCGGACGACGGGTTCGTGCTGCACGCCTCCGCGGAGGTGCGCGACCTGGACCCGTCGTACCGGAAGTACGAGAGCTAGGAACGCCGGCACCAGCCAGAAACGCCGGCACCAGCCAGAAACGCCGGCAACAGCGGGAAACGTCTACGACGCGAGGGCGATGAGCCGGGTGGCCAGGTTTCCGAAGGGGCCGTCGGCCGGCTCGCCGCCGAGCATGGGGCGCAGCAGCGTGCGCATCTCGTCGTCGTAGGCCGCGCTCACGGCGGTCAGCGCGGCGAAGTCGTGCACGAGCTGCACCTCCAGCTCCTGGCGCGGGATGCGCCGCCCGTCCAGCCAGATCAGCGCGGTCGACTCGGCGAGCGAGATCCACGAGCGCACGACCAGCTCGAGCCGGGCCGGCGGGTCGGTGACCCCCAGATGCGACAGGATCTGCTCGTAGGCGGCCTGGCGTACGGAGTCGATGAGGGCGTTGGTGGTCGAGGAACCGACCGCCGGGCCACCGCGCATCAGGGCGGAGAAGCCGGGGCCGTGATCGTCGACGAAGTCGAAGAAGCGCCGCATCACCCGCAGCAGCCGGGACCCCAGCGGTCCCTCCGTGGGCTCGACGAACCGGCTCGCGAGATCCTCCGAGGCACGCTTCAACGCGGCCTCGTACAGGCTGAGTTTGCCGGGGAAGTAGTGGTAGACGAGGGGGCGCGAGATACCGGCGGCCGCCGCTATCTCGTCGATGCTGACCTCGTCGGGCGAGCGCTTGGCGAACAGTTCGAGGGCGACGCCGATCAACTGCTGCCGCCGCTCCTCGACTCCCATTCTGCGGCGAACCCCGGTACTCATGCGAACACCTTACCGATCGATTCAGGCCTCGAACGGCCCGGACCGGCCATGGATGTTCACATGTCGAGCACCAGACGATCACTTCGCGCCCGCGACACACAGATGAGCATCGAGTCGGCGCGCTCGGCGTCAGTCAACAGCTCGTCCCGGTGATCCACTTCGCCCTCCAGTACCCGCTGCCTGCACGTCCCGCAGAAACCCTGCTCGCAGGAGTAGAGGGTGCCCGGCAGTTCGGCGCGCACGGCGGACAGCACGGACGAGCCGGCCGGGACCGGCACCACCCGCCCGGTGCGCCGGAGTTCGACCTCGAAGGGGCCACCGGCGCCGGCCCGCGCCCCGAACCGCTCGACCCGCACGGCCGGTACCCGCTCGGCCACGGCCGCCATGAGCCCCTCCGGACCGCAGCAGTAGACGGCCGTCCCCTCGGGCACCTCCGCCGGCAGCGCGTCGAGGCCGGGCCGCCCCGCCAGCACGGTGACGCTCCCCCCGCCCAGCTTCTCGATCTCCTCCAGGAACGGCATCGAGGCGCGCGACCGGCCGACGTACACCAGCCGCCAGTCCGTCCCCTCGGGCAGCGCCCGCAGCATCGGCAGGATCGGCCGGGGGTGAAGCCCCGTGCACGGATCACCCGAGGCCGGTTCGCCATGCCCGGTTCGCCATGCCCGGATCACCCGAGCCCGTTGATCGAACCCCCGTCCGCCAGCGTGCCCTTCAGGCTCGCCTTCGCGCCCCGCTCGGTCCGTACGGCCAGCAGGTTCCCCTGCGCCGACCCGTTCACCCCGCCGCTCGCCCGCACCGACCGCGTCCTCCGGTCACCGGCGGCCAGCAGATACCAGGTGCCGCCCTCCGACTTCCACAGGACCCCGGCGAGCACATGCGGCTCGCGCGGACCGCAGGCCGGCACGTCCCCGGCCTTGGCCACGGCCGCCCCGAACAGCCCGCCCGGCGTCCGGAACTGGGCCAGCACCCGGCTGCCGTCGCCGCGCCAGGTCTCCGCGCGCGTGCACACCCAGGACGCCGCACCGCTGCCGTCGGGCAGCGACTGCCGCGCGTACGGCCAGGCGTTGACCGTCCGCACGCCGTGTCCGCGCACATCGGCCAGCGAGCAGGCGAACGGCGCCCAGGTGCTGAGCGCCTCGGCGCCCGTCGCGCCCTTGATCGAGGACGGCTTGCCCGCGGTGAGCCGGGCAGGGACGAGTTCGCCCAGGTCGGTCAGCAGCTGGCTGCCGGTGGCGTCGGTGAGCTGGAGGACGTTCCAGGTCGTACAGGTACCGGTCCGGGTGGCGGGGCTGGCCAGCGGCGAGGTGATGCCGTCGGTCAGCGTCAGGTCCATCACCCCGGCGCCCGGCTTGGACAGGTCCCGTTCCCCGGCCGCGGTGATCCAAGGAGCCGTGAGATAGCGGACGTTGCCGTCGGCACGGCCCAGGACCAGCGCGCCCGACTCGGCACGCGTCGCGCCGTCGACCCGCGCGAAGTCGAGCGCCGCCCCGGCCGCGCCCTCCTTCGGCTCGGCGTACCGGGCGATGCGCAGACCGTCGTAGAGGATCACCACGCGCGCGCTGTCGACGTCGCCCGCGTAGAGCAGCTGGGGCGGGCCGGCCGGGCCGCCGGACGGGGTCTCGGGGGTCGCGGAGACCTGGACCGTCTCGCCGGGGCGGGCCCAGACGGCGAGCGCGCGGCGCAGCAGCGCGGTGTCGCGGGCGAGGTCACCGCGGGCGGGCCAGGCGGAGAAGTCGAGGCGGGCGGAGGTCTTCCAGGCGACCGGCGAGACCTTGATCAGCCGGCCGGGGTCCAGCGCGGCCTCGGCGGCCGGGTTGCGCGCGTACGCCGGGGCCGCCGCGCCGTCGGGTCCCCAGCCGTCGCCGGGCAGCGCGACCAGGGCGCCGCACACGGCGAGCGCGGCAGCGGCGGCGAGCGCGGCCCTGGTGTGCCGGCGGCGGCGCATCAGATCGGTGGGCCGGGCCTGGAGCACGCAGGCGTCGAACTCGGGGGAGTCCAGCAGCGCGTACCGCTTGGCCGGGACGGTGTCGGCCTCGCGCAGCGCGGTGTCGACGTCCTCGACACCGGCTTCGGCCAGCACCTTGCGCACATCGCCGTCCGGCAGCTTCTCCAGCCCGCGCAGGACGCAGGCGGCGCGGGCCGGGCCCGGGAGGGTGGACAGGTGCTGGTCCAGGGCGAGTTCGTCGGCGCCGCCCGAGCGCGGGAACAGCCTGAGGCCCCACACCTGGGGGAGCAGCGGCGGCAGCTGGGCGCGCTGCGGCCACGCCCTGCGCCGCAGCGGCAGGCCGGCCTCCAGCGCCGTACGGACCACCTGGAGGCGGACGTAGGCGTAGCCGGGGTCGCCGTCGCGGCCGGTGGACTGGGCCGGGATGACCGGGGCGGAGGTGCGGCGGCGGGGCAGGGCGCGCTGGGCGAGGGCGTGGGCGGTCAGGACGCGGCGGCCCCGGCCGAGGCCCGGCGGCAGCACCAGGTAGGCGAGCCGGACGAGGCGCGGGTAGTGCTCGACGAGCGCGGCCTCGGCCTGCTCGACGTCGACGATCCGGTCGGCGGCGGGACCATCGGCGGGGCGCGGGGCGACATCCTGTGACTGCACGTCCAGCGCAACGAGCGCAACGGGCGATGGTCACCGGCCGCCCGGGTGAGTCACCCCCGCGGGTCGACCAGCGCGCGGGCGTAGTTCGCCATCGACCTCTGGTAGCGCGGCAGATGCGGGGCCAGGGCGCCGAGCACCAGGGCCAGGCCCTCGCGGTCGCGGCCCAGGCTGGACAGGCACAGCGCGAGGGTGGCGCGTACGGCGTCGTCGAGTTCGTCGGACGGCGCGTCCAGCTCGGGGGTCAGGAGCTTCACGCCCTCCTCGGCCCGCCCGACGTTGCGCAGGGAACTGGAGAGCTGGATCTTCGCGCGCCGCCCCCGGTAGCCGGTGAGGCCGAGGGCGAGCGCCTCCCGGTAGAGCGGGACGGCCCGGTCGCTGTGACCCGTCGAGTCCCAGGCGCAGGCCCGCTCGAAGGGGCCCAGCGGGCTGTCCTCGGGGAGTTCGGCGACGAGCGCGTCGACGACGGCCCGGAAGTCGGCCGCGCGTTCCTCCGGATAGTCGTCGAAGCCGGCCCAGGCGGCGGTCACGCGGTCTTCCCAGTCTCGGTTCACCGGCCCACCTTCGCACGGGTGTGCAGGGCGGTGACACCGGTATTTTGAGCGGACCGTGCCCGGGAGCCGTATCCAGGACGAGGCTCTCGCAGGGAGGACAGATGAAGGTGACCCGACCGATGCTCGTGGCGGCGGCCGCCGTGGCGGCGCTGGTGCTGACCGGTTGTGGCGGCTCCGACGGGGGTTCCGAGGAAGCATCCGTGCCCACGACGGCGACCGGCAGCCTGGAACACCTGGCCGCCGAGGTGAAGTGCACCCCGAACATGCAGACCGACGCGGACGAGATCCGCCAGGCCATCTGCAAGAACGCGGACGGCAAGTTCATCCTGGCGACCTTCGCCACGGACCGCGGCCAGCGCGAGTGGATCAACGGGGCCAAGGACTACGGCGGCCACTACCTGGTCGGCCGCAAATGGGTGGCCGTCGGCGAGACCAGCACCGTGACGGCGCTGCGCGAGACGCTCGGCGGTGACATCGAGGAGGGCACGGACCACTCCGCGCACGTGTCGGGCGACCCTTCCGAGGGCGCCACGCACTCCGGTCACTGACCGGCCCGGCACACGGAAGAGCCGGCGGTGAGGAATCCTCACCGCCGGCTTTCTCAGTGGTTCACCGGACCCGGATCACCGGGCCACCGGGGTCACTGGCACCGCTTGCCGGTGTTGATGCAGTTGACCAGCTTGTTCATCGTGTTCGTGGAGAAGAAGTTGATGAAGTCGTTGTGGTCGGTGATCGGCTTGTGCAGGTTCTCCGGGAACGAGTCGACCGCGTAGGGGTTCACGACCGTGCCGTTCTGGAGCTTCGGGGCCGGGACGTTGTAGACCAGCCGGACCTGGAGCTGCGGGATCGCCTTGAAGCCGTTGGCGCAGGTGCCGTTCGCCTGGACGAACGCCACGTGCGTGCGGTGGTTGGCGCTGTCGATGTTCTGACCGTCCCAGCAGCTCTGGAAGTTGGTCGTACGGACCACCTGGCTGCCCTGCGGGCAGATCGGGTACTTGTCCTTCAGCTGCACCTTGTTCTCGAAGCCGGTGCAGCTCCAGTTCACGTTGGCGTTGGCGTTGCCGTTGACGAAGGCCTTGGCGTCACCGGTGATGATGCGCAGGGCGGTCGGCATCGCGACGACCTTGCCGCTCTTGTTGCCGACGAACTTCAGCTGGGCCTGGGCCGGCTGGAGGATCTGGCCGACGTTGCCTTCCTTGCCGCCGCCGTCGTTGTTCTGGTCGAAGTCCTGCTTGCCGTTCTGCAGACGGAGCACCGGCCAGAAGTACGACGACTTGTCGCCCTGGTTCTGGCAGCTGGTCTGAGCCCCCGCCAGTTCCTGGTCGCTCGCGAACGCGTCGTTGTTCTGGTTGCCGACGTAGTCGTGCAGGTGGTGCGCGCCGTTGGTGACACCGGGGGCCACGATCACGTTGTCCGTGTTGTGGTTGTCGTTGCCGTTGGTGCCGCACTTCGTGGTGAAGGTGCCGCGCGAGCCGCCGTTGCCGTTGGCCGCGAGACCGTTGGCACCGACGCCGAGCTGCGCGTTGCCCTGGACCTTGGTGATGTCCACGAAGTCCGCCGCGACCGGGCCGTTGCCGCCCTGGCCGTTCTGCTGCTGGCCGTTGCCGCCGTTCTGCTGCTGGCCACCGGTGTTCTGCTGGCCGCCGTTCTGCTGCTGACCGCCGGTGTTCTGCTGGCCGCCGTCCTGCTGCTGACCGCCGCCGGCCTGGCCGGCGTTGGTGTTGGCGGTCTGGGTGGTGCAAGCGGCGAGCTGGCTCAGCTGGGTGTTGAACTGACCACCGGCACGCTGGATGTTGATCCGGATGCGGTCGATCGTGGCCGCCCGCTTCTCCTTGAGGGGGCCGACGATCGCGTTCTGCACGAACCCGGAGTCCTGCGACTGCGCCTGGCGCGTGGAGGCGAGCCGGGTGTAGGCCTCGGTGATCTGCTTGTCGAGGTTCGCCAGCTCGGTGGCGACGCCTTGGCGCGCCCCGTTGGGAACGTTCGTCAGCTTCTGCCCCACGTCCGGGCAGGAGATGGTGGCGACCTGTGCGGCCGCGGTGGCGGCCTTGGTCGAGTTCTGGCCCGACTTCGACTCGTGCGCCGAAGCGTAGAAGTTCGCCCAGATCAGCCCGCCCCCACCGAGCGCTAGGGCCGCCGATGCTGCCACGGCCTTCGTGGCCATCGACGAACGGCGTTTACGTGTGTTGCGTCCCATGGAACTCCTCTGACTTCCTTGCGGGGCAGCACCGAGGCGCCCGACAGGAGTGAAGCTGCTCCCTCCTTTACGCGTGCTGTCCCAGAGGTGTTCAGCGGTCTCAGGAATTGGTGAGAGACCCGTACGACAAAACGACCCCAACAACCGCACAATTCACCCGAGTTGAGGCGGTCGCCGGTCCCGGTCCAGAGAGGCCGGCACCGCCAGTACCCTGCGGTTGTCGTCGTCCGAGACCTCCAAACCCGAGCTTCAAGAAAATGTTCGCGGTGTGCTTGGCGACGGCCCGGTCGGTGACGACCGGTTTGCCGGCGATCGCGGTGTTCGACCGGCCTTGCGCCATCGGTTCGAGCACCTCCCGCTCGCACGATGTGAGGCGGCTCACAGGGCTCTGGTCGTCGCCGCTGCGCCGCGCCGACAGCTGCTGGATCACCTGGGGGTCCATCGCCGTACTGCCCGCCGCGATCCGTCGTACGGCGTCCACGAACTGCTCCGCGTCCCCGGCCGGCCCCGAGTCGGCCCCGATCACCGCGCCACCCCGGCCGTCGTCGGTGACGGAGATCCGCAGCCGGCCGTCCGCGTGGTGCAGGTCGATCCGGATCCGGCCGGCGCCGCAGTGCTTGACCGCGTTGGTGAGGAGCTCGCTCACCGCGAAGTACCCGGCCGACTCCACGGGGGCGTCGGCCCGGCCCGGAAGGTCCACCTCGACCTCGGCCGGCACCGGCAGCCGCAGCGCCAACGCCCTTACGGCGTCGCCCAGTCCGCGTTCGGCCGGCACCGGCGGGTGGATGCCGCGCACCAGGTCGCGCAGTTCGGCGGCGGAGGTGTCCACGGCGTCCCGCCGGGTCTCGGTCGACACCCGTACGCGCTCGGCCAGTTCCTGCTGGGGCGGGGCGAGGGCGGCACGGGTGAGGCGGAAGTGGACGGCCGGCAGCCCCGGGGTGAGCCGGAGGGCGGCGACCAGCAGGACCGCGGCGGTGGCGGCGGCGCCCAGCGCGGTCGGCTGGTCGGTGACCGGCACGAAGCCGTACCAGTAGGTCCCGCCGTCGGCGAGCACCCGCCACAGCCCGGCGGCCACGGCGAACCCCTCGAGCGGGTAGAGCAGCAGCACGGCCGGCAGCGGCGCGGTCAGGAACCCGGCCGTCATGTCCACCGGCAGCCACCGCACGTCCCGCCAGGTCTGCGGGTCGCGCAGCAGCGCGGCGGTGCGCGTCCACGGGCGGGCGCCCGCCGGGACGGGCCGGTACACCGCCGGTATCCGCATCCCGTACCACCCGGCCGCGATCCCGCGCCGCGTGTCGGCGAGGGTCCGCACCACGGCGAGGACCGGCGGGGTCGCGACGAGGCCGACGCCGAGGGGGATCAGCGCGAGGGAGAGAAGGGTCAGGACGAGGCACAGCACGGCCACGGCAGGACCGCCGGCGCCGGCACCAGCCCCCGTACGGCGGCGAGTACGACGGTCCGTGTCCGCGAACCGCCGCTGCCGCCCGTCGTGTCGGTGTTCATGCCGCCGGTCCGGCCGACCGGCGGCGGGCGGGCACTGGCCCGAAGCCCCCGCTCAGAGGGTGGTGCCGGATACACCCCCGGCGCCGTGGACGGCGGCCAGCACCCGCGCCTCCACCTCCGGGTCCAGCCCCTTGGACGTACGGTCCGGGCGCATGGGGGCGGTGCCGCCGAGGGACCGCAGCCAGCTCCAGGTGTCGGCGACGGTCTCCTCGACCGGACGGCAGGACAGCCCCGTCGCCACCGCCCGCGAGACGTCGGCCGCGTGCAGGGCGTCGTGCATGTCGCTGCCCGGCGGCACCCAGGCCGGCAGCTGGGTCCACGGTTCGATGCCCGCGTCGAGGACGACCTGCGGCTCGGTCCAGCACAGTTCGGCGTCCGAACCCGTGGCCTTCACGCAGGCCTCCAGCAACGAGCCCATCGTGGCGTGTCCCTGAGGGCTGATCAGGTTGTACGGCCCGCTCAGCTCGCGCTCCACCGCGCCGAGGATCCACTCGGCGAGGTCCCGGACGTCGACGTACTGGAGGGGCAGGTCCCGCGGCCCGGGGGCGAGGACCGGGCCGCCGCGGGCGATCCGGTTCAGCCACCAGGGCAGCCGGCCGACGTTCTCGTACGGGCCGAGGATCAGCCCGGCCCGTGCGAGCACGGAGTCCCGCGCGCCGAACGCGCCGACGACGGCCAGCTCGCCGCCCCGCTTGTCGCGCGGGTAGTCGGTCGGTCCGGCGTCCGGCTCGGCGCCCTCGACCAGGGGCGCGTCCTCGGTGTAGCCGGCGGGCGGGGCCCAGGCGTACACCGAGCAGCTCGACACGTAGACGTACCGGCGGGCGCGGCCCCGCAGCAGCCGCGCCGTCTCGTGCACCGCGCGGGGCGCGGACGACCAGGTGTCGACGACCGCGTCCCACTCGCCGTCGGCCAGTGCGTCGACGCCCCCGGGCGCGGTGCGGTCACCGGTCAGCGAACGGGTCCCGGGGACGGGGGCGTGCCGTCCCCGGTTCAGGACCGTCACGTCCCAGCCCCGCCCGAGGGCCGCCTCGACGACGGCCCGTCCCGCGAACTCCGTACCACCCAGCACCAGAAGTCTCATGCGGGTGACTCTGCCCGGCCGGGGCGCACCACGACAACCTGCTCTGCTCAGGGCAGAGCCGGGGCTCAGCGGCCGGTCGGCGGGGTGTACTTGTAGCCGACCCGGCGCACCGTCTGGATCGTCCGGCGGTGCTCGGCGCCCAGCTTGCGGCGCAGCCGGGCGATGTGGACGTCGACCGTGCGGCCGTCGCCGACATGGCCGTAGCCCCACACGGTGGTCACCAACTGGTCGCGGGTGTGCACCCGGTTCGGGTGCGCCACCAGATGGGCGAGCAGCTCGAACTCCAGGTAGGTGAGGTCGAGTGCGCGGCCGTCCACGGCGGCGGTGCGCTGCCCGGCGTCGATCCGCACCAGCGGGTCGGCGGCGTCCGGGCCTGGCCGGTCCGCCACCGCCACGGGCAGGAACGGCGGCCGCTGGTCGGCGGGGACGAGCACCAGGTAGCCGACCATCGGCGGCTGTCCCGGCAGCGTGGGCAGGGTGTGCTGCGGGGCGGGCAGCCAGGTGGCGCCGGGCGGCAGGAAGTCCGCGACGGCCACGACCTCGTCCTGGCCCACGGCGCGCAGCCGGTGCCGGGCGGGAGCGGTCGGGGAGGCGGGGGAGGGGGCGGGTGCGAGGGGAGCGGTGGAGAGAGAACGAGTGGTCGCCATGAGAGGTCAGCTCTTTCGCGCGAGAGTCCGTCGGGGAGGACGGCGGCCGCGATGCGTGGTCGGGCTCGCCGAGGGACGTACGTCGTGCGCGCTGGCCGAAGGCCGGGGTGTACGGCTTTAGAGGGCCGGCGCGTTCGTCGCGCGGCAACACACCCGGTCGAAGTCGTGGTGCTGACGGGAAGGCCAGAAGGGCTCGAGGTCATGGCGACCCGTCGCGGTGTTCTTCTGGAAGCTGGCCATGGCCCTATTGAAGCAGACACCCGCCCGTGGCAGCAGACTCCTCTCACAGCTTGGACGCGTCCTTGACGCGAAGGGGGCGTCAGTCGACCACCGTTGCGGTCGCCAGCAGGGTGCGGACGGCGTCGCGCACCACGTCGTCCGGGTGCCGGCCGTCGCCGTACAGGAGGTCGCGGATCATCCGCCGCGGTGTCTCGGCGCCCTCGCGCAGCGGGGCCACCGCGAAGCGGGGGAGCAGGCCCACCTCGGTGAGTGTCACCACGGGGTGGGGCGGGCCGGGGGAGAACCGCTCCCAGGCGACGGCCCGTCGGGCCAGGGGTTCCACGGTGTCCTCCGTCCGGCCGGTGGCGCGCCAGACGGTCAGCGCGGCGGCGGCCCGGGTGATGGGCGGGGTGTTGGGCGCGAGGAGCGGCTCGATCAACGGCAGCAGCGGGGCGGCGGCGGGGCCGAGCCGGCCCGCGAGGATCGTCGCCCAGGCCGATGCCCCGGTGCCGAGTTCCCGCCGCAGGAGGGTCACCGCCGGCCCGGGATCGCCGGCGACGGCGTGGAGCGCCACCGCGGCCTCCGCCGAGACCGAGGAGTGCACGCCCGCCGACACGCAGTCGCGCAGCGCCCGTTCGCCCACGTCACCCGCGGCCGGCCCCAGAGCCTCCAGCACGGCGACCGCGGCCGGCGGGTGTCCGGTGCCGTTACGGGTCAGCAGCTCGGCGAGCCGGCCGACGGAGTCCGCCGCCACCTCGGGGAACCAGGTCAGCACCTTGACCAGGTCCGAGTGGCCGCTGCCCAGGCCCCGGGCCACCGCCCGCCCCACGGGCAGCGCGTCGGCCCCGAACTCCTCGGCGACCGCGCGGACGGTGCGGTAGGTGTCGTACGCGCCCGGCGCCTCCTCGATCAGCCGCACCGCCTCCTCGACGGCGACCGGCACGTGCGCGCGTGCCAGCACGGCGACCGCCTTCGCCCGCACCGCCGGGTCGTCCTCGGCGAGCAACGGCAGCACCTGCTCCGCCACGCGCGCGTGCAGCTCCGGTGCCAGCGCGCAGGTCAGCTGCGCCAGTTGGTACAGCTGCCAGGGCTCGCCCTCCGTCTCGCGCAGGGCCCAGGGCAGCACGTCGGCCTCGCGGTCCCGCCAGCGCGCGGTGATCTCGAAGGCGAGCGGCATGCCCCCGGAGAGGGCCCGCAGCGCGGCCGGGGGTTCCGCCAGCAGCCGGTCGGTGTACGTCCGGTGGGGCTGCGGCCACAGATGGCCCTCCGACTCCTCCTGCGGCTCGGCGGTGTACGCCCGCGCGCAGGCGTCGACCAGCGCGTCCGGCAGGGGCGGTGCGGTGGTGCGCAGCAGGTCCTCGGCGGCGGCGAGGACGACCCGGGGCTCGGGGTCGGTCAGCAGGGCGTGCCGCCAGCCGCCGTCGCCCGGCTCCAGCAGGCCGAGCGCCGTCACGATCCGGGCGCGCACCAGCGGGTCGGTCTCCTCCGCCAGCCGGTCCCGCAGCCGCGGCGTGGGCGCCGGGTCGGCGTCCTGTCCGCACGCGGCGATCAGCAGCACCACCGCCTCGCGTACGGCGGGGTCGGCGTCGTGCGTGAGGGGCAGCAGGGACGGTAACTCCCGCGCCGTGGCCCGCCGGCACCGCTCCTGTTCGTCGCCGGGGCCGGCCCAGTTCGCGAGGTCCGTGAGCAGCCGGAGCACCTCGGCCCGGTGGCCGGGGCCGTGCAGGGCGAGCCGGATCAGCGGCGGCACGGCGGGTGACGTGCGCGTCTCGTCCCGGTGGCACAGGAGGGAGCCCAGCCAGGCCAGCGCCTCCTTGCGCACCCCCTCGTCCTCGGAGTCCATCGTCCGCAGCAGCCCGGGTACGTCCCCCGCCAGACCGTACGCGCGTGCCGGTCCCGTCGAACCGTTCTCCATCCCCATGAGGGCGCACGATATGCGCAAGGGGCGCACACCAGAACGGTGGGCGCCCCTTCGCGAGCGGTGCGAGGCGGATCAGACCTGGCCGGCCTTCTCCAGCGCGGCGCAGCAGGTGTCCACGATCAGGCGGGTCACCAGGTACGGGTCGACGTTCGCGTTCGGACGGCGGTCCTCGATGTAACCCTTGCCGTCCTTCTCGACCTGCCACGGGATACGGACCGAGGCGCCACGGTTGGAGACACCGTAGGAGTACTCGTTCCACGGGGCGGTCTCGTGCAGACCGGTCAGGCGGTCGTCGATGCCGGCGCCGTAGTTCTTGACGTGGTCGAGCGGCTTGGAGCCCTCACCGAGCGACTCGCACGCGGTGATGATCGCGTCGTAGCCCTCGCGCATCGCCTTGGTGGAGAAGTTGGTGTGCGCGCCGGCGCCGTTCCAGTCGCCCTTGACCGGCTTGGGGTCGAGGGTCGCGGCGATGCCGAAGTCCTCGGCGGTGCGGTAGAGCAGCCAGCGGGCCACCCACAGCTGGTCCGAGACCTCGAGCGGGGCGAGCGGGCCGACCTGGAACTCCCACTGGCCGGGCATGACCTCGGCGTTGATGCCGGAGATGCCGAGACCGGCCTCCAGGCAGTTCTCCAGGTGGGCCTCGACGACCTCACGGCCGAAGATCTCGTCGGCGCCGACACCGCAGTAGTAGCCGCCCTGGGGGGCCGGGAAGCCGCCCTTGGGGAAGCCGAGCGGGTAGCCGTCCTGGAAGAACGTGTACTCCTGCTCGATGCCGAAGATCGGCTCCTGGGAACCGTACTTCGCCTCGACCTCGACCAGCGCGGCACGGGTGTTGGACTCGTGCGGCGTCATGTCGATGTTGAGGACCTCGCACAGGACGAGGATGTCGTCGCCGCCGCGGATCGGGTCGGGGCAGGTGAAGACCGGCTTGAGGACACGGTCCGAGGAGTGGCCCTCGGCCTGGTTCGTGGACGACCCGTCGAAGCCCCAGATCGGCAGCGCGTCCAGACCGACGGGCTCGCCCGTGATGATCTTGGTCTTGGAGCGGAGCTTGGCGGTCGGCTGGGTGCCGTCGATCCAGATGTACTCAGCCTTGAAGGTCACGGGCCACTTCCTTCGGGGTGTGTCTGACGCACTTGCGGGTGCTGCGGCGCTGCGGCACTGGGGCGCCGCGGTTGTCTGCCCGGCAGCCTGTCAACAGGCGATTTCCCGATCATTGCTCGAATGTGAACCCCGTGTTACCTGGTGGTTCTGTGGCGCGGCTCACGGTGTGAGGGCCCCGGCCGCGCCGGCCGTTGCCGTTCGCGGGAGCAGACGCGGGGCGGGCGGTGTCTC
This sequence comes from Streptomyces sp. NPDC041784, assembly GCF_055591025.1. NCBI lineage: Bacteria > Bacillati > Actinomycetota > Actinomycetes > Kitasatosporales > Streptomycetaceae > Streptomyces > Streptomyces sp. NPDC041784. The sequence goes on along the minus strand of NZ_JBVJAB010000002.1, from coordinate 433,884 downwards.
GTATGCGATGGGAGTGGCCGGCCGGGAAGAGGGCATCCGTGGCGTCAGCCGTCCTCGGCCGCCGCCTCGCGCACGCCCTCCAGGAAGCCGTGGATCGCGGCCCGCTCCCGCTCGTCGTAGCCGCCGAGCAGCTCGACCACCCGTCCGATGAGCGGGCCGAAGAAGGCCTGGCCCAGTTCGACCGCGCGCTCGTCCACCTCGACGACGACCTTGCGCCGGTCCGCCGCCCCGCGCACCCGCCGGACGTGCCCGGCCCGCTCCAGCCGGTCGACGAGGGCGGTCGTGCCCGCCGAGTTCAGCCCGAGCGCCGCCCCGAGCCGCCCGGCGGTCATCTCCTCGGCCGCCCGCCGGGCGTCCATGAGGACGATCAGCGCGCGGACGTCCGTCGGGTGCATGCCGTTGCGGTTCGCGAACCGGGCGCTGTGCAGCCCGAGTTCGACCGTCACCGCGCGCAGCAGGTGGACGGTCTCCAGTTCCTGGCCATCGGCAGGCATACGGCGGCGCTCCTCCGGATATCATCTCGCTCGGCGACTCTCTCGCTCGGCGAGATGATATCGGAAGGCAGGACTCCATGGGCGCGTACGACGACGGTGCTTTCCAGGCGGCCTACGACAAGGTCATGGCCAAGTGGCCGGCGGACCGGGAGGCCGTCCGGGTCCCCACCCCGTTCGGTACGGCGTATGTCAATGTCTGCGGCCCGCGCGAGGCGCCTCCGCTGCTGCTCCTGCCCGGGGGCGGGGGAGCGACCTCGGCGTCCTGGTTCGCCCAGGTGGCCGACCTCGCCCGGGTCCGGCGGGTGTACGCCCTCGACCTGGTCGGGGCGGCGGGGCGGACGACGGGGAACGGGGGCCGGGTCGGCGGGAGTGGGGCGCGGGCCGGCGGGGATGGGGTCCGGAGCGGCGGGAGTGAGGTGCGGAGTGTCGCCGACCTCGGTGACTGGCTGGACGCGGTGCTGGCGGGGCTGGGCGTCGAGCGGGCCGACGTCGGCGGGCACTCCTACGGCGCCTGGATCGCCCTGCACCACGCGCTGCGCGCCCCCGAGCGGATACGCCGCCTGTTCCTCCTCGACCCGACCGGATGCTTCGCCGGGTTCGAGACGGCGTATCTGCTGCGTGCCCTGCCGATGCTGCTCCGGCCCACGCCGCGCCGGGTGCGGTCGTTCCTGGCGTGGGAGACCGGGGGAGCGGAGCTGGACCCCGATTGGCTCCGGCTCCAGGAGGCGGCCGCGGGCTTTCCGGCGGGACGGCCGGTGACCGGCCCGCGTCCGGCGCCGGACGCGCTGAGGGGGCTGCGTGCGCGGGTCCTGCTGCTCGTGGCCGCGAACAGCAGGACCCATGACCCGCACGCGGTGACGTCCCGGGCTCAGGAGCTGCTGGGGGATGCCGTGGAGACGGTCGTCCTGCCGGACGTGTCCCACCACGGCCTGCCCCCTGGAGCGCCCTCGGACCTGGGGCGCCGCCTCATCGACTTTCTCGGCTGAGGCTCACCCCACCTTCTCGATCACGGCGCGGCGGATCAGGAACTTGCCGGGCTCGCGGACCAGTTCGAAAGCCGCGTTGTTGAGCAGCACACAGCTGCCCGAGACCGAGGTCACCTCGACGACCGTGGACTTGTTGTTGTCCAGGTTCGTGACCTTCAGCTTGGTGCCCGCCGGGAACTGGTTGCTGGAGGCCGCGGGGGCGCCCGCCTCGCCGGAGAGCGTGACGGTCGAGCCGTTGCAGACCTGCTGGCCGGAGGCGGCACCGCCACCGTTGCCCGCGTTACCGGCGTTGCCCGCGTTACCGGCGTTGCCCGTGTTTCCGGCCGGAGCGGAGGCCGCCGGAGCGGACGCGGCCTGCGAGGGCTGCGTCGCCTGGGAGTCCTGAGCCGACTCCCCAACGACGCACCCGGACGCCTTCTGCTGGACCTTGATCTGCGCGATGACGGCTTCGCGGTTGGCGATCCGGGCCGCCGACTGCGCGTCCGGATTGGCCCGTTGGCCGTCGATGAACTTCTGGTTGTTGCCGAGAGCGGTGGCCAGCCCCTGGCAGACGGTCGACTGGGCGGCCGTCTGCGGGGACGCGGCGTTCGAGGTGGCGGCCATGACGAAGGCACCGCCTCCCGCCACCGTCGCGGCGCTCACCAGCAGGGCGAGCTTCTTCTTCGTGCTGAGGGTTCTCCTGCGCGACATGCACGCCTCCTGGGAAGTAGGGGGAGCGTTCGCCGCTATGTACGAGATACCGAACGGAGTTACTCAGGCGTCACCGGAGTCGGCTCAGGTGGCGTGCGTCACACAGGGGTCGAGGGCAGCTCAGCCCGTCCTTCCCTCCTCGTGCGCCACCACCCGGTCGTTCACGTACCCGAGCAACCCCTCGGTCTGGCCGGTGAGTTCGGCCTCGCCCGTCTCCGAGCCGTCGCCCCACTGCCCGTTGGCGAACACCACCGAACGGACCGTCATCACCCGCCGGAAGACCCCGGCCGAACCCGGCGGCACGGTCGGCATCCCGGCCTCCGGCGGCGGGTCGAGCGAGACCACCTGATACGTCACCGGGTCCATCGAGGCCATCATGAACACCCGCGAGGCGTCCTCGACCCGCTCGAAGCTCAGCACCGTGACCGTGACCTGCGAACGCCGGTCGGTGTCCGTGAACAGACCCGCCGTCAGCCGGGAGCACGCGCCGCCCTGCGTGATCAGCTCGGCCAGCTCCGGGGACATCCCCCGGGCGCAGTCGGTGGTGGTGGCCAGGTCCACGCGCGTGAACCGGGAACCGTCCTCCAGGCGCACGCTCTTCTCCGGGAACGCCTGCTCGGGGCGGACGACCGGCAGGGCGAGCAGGGAGGGGAGCGCGCTCGGCGCGTCGGAGGGGAGGCCGACCTCGACGGAGGGCACGGCGGGGGTGGTGGCGGAGCGGCCGCCGGCCGGGTCCGAGGCGGTGGCGGGGACGGCGGCCGAGGCGGGCGCGCCGTCGTCGTCCGCCCCGGCGAGCATCACGGCACCGACCGCGAGCGCGGCGGCGAGGACGACACCGGTCCCGGCCACCGCCACGCGCCGGTCGCGCCGGCGTCTGCGTATGCGCTCCTGCTCGGCCGCGTACTGGGCGTGGGGGTCGGGTGCCGGGTACGGGGCGCTCGCTCCGTACGGCGTGGGCGCTCCGCCGGCACCGGGTGCTCCGTACGGGGCGGGCGCTCCATACGGGTCGGGTGCCCCGTGCGCGCCGTGCGGGTCGTGCGTTCCGTCCGCACCGTACGGGCCGGGCGTTCCGTAAGGGCCGGGCGTCTCGCCGGGGCCGGGCATGCCGTTGGGGAGTCCTTGATCACCGAAGGTCATGGCGGCGGAGGGTAACAGCGCGCGCGGCCCGAACTCCCCTCGGCGGACGAACCGTTGACTATCGGGACAGAGCGTCCCGTACGGCCTCGTCCGTGCGGGCGACGACCGCCGAGCCGTCGTCGGCGGTGATGATCGGGCGCTGGATGAGCTTGGGGTGCCCGGCGAGGGCGGCGATCCACCGGTCGCGCGAGCCGGCGTCCCGGGCCCACTCCTTGAGGCCCAGCTCCTTGGCGACGGCCTCCTGGGTGCGGGTGATGTCCCACGGCTCCAGCCCGAGACGGTCGAGGACGGCCCTGATCTCGTCCTCGCTCGGGACGTCCTCCAGATAGCGCCGGACCGTGTAGTCGGCCCCCTCGGCGTCGAGAAGGGTGAGGGCGCTGCGGCACTTGGAACAGGCGGGGTTGATCCAGATCTCCATGCGCCTCACGGTAGCGCTCCGAGGCGCCGAATGCCCTTGTGGCCAGGGGCTTTTGTCAGTGGGGGGCGGTAGAATAGAAGCAGTGTTCGAGGGTTCCGCCGGACGTTCCGGGCCGGGCCCTGACCGCGACAGGAGGATGTCCGTGCCCGCTGCCGCACTCGAGTCGAAGCCGTTGCCGACCCAGTCCACCGCGAAGCGCCCCGTCCAACTCGACCTGCCGTACGTGCCCGTGGAGAAGCGGCCGCTGCCGCCCGGGCGGCCGCGTGAGTGGTACGTCACGCACAACCGCCGCCTCAAGGCGATGCGGCTCGCGATCGCCCTGCTCGACCTGGGCGTCCACATGCCCAACCAGGCCCGCAACGAGAAGATCCGCAGCACGGCGGAGCTGATCGGCGTGCACCCGCCGTCGGACACGACGTGTCACATGGTGCGGGCGCTCATGCGTTACTCGCGGTGAGCCGTGGTGTCGGGGGGGGGGGGGGGGGGGGGGGGGGGGGGGGGCGGCCCCCCCCCCCCCCCCCCCCCCCTCCCCCCACCCCCCCCCCCCCCCCCCCCCCCCCCCCTTTCCCCCCCCCCCCCCCCCCCCC